>CAWAUW010000002.1:0-580522 GCA_963785335.1 uncultured Chlamydiales bacterium
TCGGCGCGGGCGTCGAGCACATGGGCCACGTGCCGATGGGCGCGAACGTCGCGCACGCCGACGAGTACGGCACGTTCGCCCCGGCTCAGCTCTCGAGCGCTACCAGCTCGTGCCGCAGGGGCTGTCGGCGGAGATGATCGCGGAGCAGTGGGACATCTCCCGCGAGGAGCTCGACGAGTTCGGGGTGAGGTCGCAGCAGCTCGCGGCGCTCGCAACGGACGCGGGGCGATTCGAGCGGGAGATCATCCCGATGGGCGTGAACGGCTCGACCCGCACGACCGACCAGGGCATCCGCCCCGGGACGAACATCGAGACGACTCGCCGAGCTGAAGCCGGCGTTCAAGCCGGACGGGAGGATCACGGCGGCGAGGTCGTCGCAGATCTCGGACGGCGCCGCCGGCGTGCTGGTCGCTGAGCGCGGAGAAGGCGGAAGAGCTCGGGCTGCAACCCGCGCGCGCGGATCGTCGACGACTTCACCGCCGGCGTGCGACCCAGTGATCATGCTGACGGGCCCGATCCCCGCGACCGGGCGGTCCTCGAGCGCAACGGCCTGACGATCGGCGACATCGACCGGATCGAGATCAACGAGGCGTTCGCGTCCGTCGTGCTCGCGTGGCAGCGGGAGCTCGAGCCGGACATGGACGCGTGAACGTGAACGGCGGCGCGATCGCTCTCGGCCACCCGCTCGGGTCGAGCGGCGCACGGCTGATCACGACACTGCTGCACGAGCTCGAGCACTCGGACACGGAGCTCGGCCTCGTGACGATGTGCGCGGCCGGCGGGACCGGGCCCGCGACGCTGATCCAGCGGTTGTAACGGGCTGCGGAGCGGCGGCGGGGCGGGCCGCGCAGGGGTGGAACCAAGGTTCAGTCACATGACGGACGCAGCCCCCTTGCCCCCTTTATAAAGGCTATAATACAATAGGTATAGAATATGTACCTACCTTTGTAGAGCGAGCCCAAAAGCTTGCGGCATTCTTTCGCATCAAAAACGTAAAATTTATTCTTGGGGATATCCTTACCACAGACCTTCAGGATGCCAACTGGATCTACCTTTTTGGCTCAGCCTTGCCTGATGAGTCTATTGTACAGCTATGCCGCCGCTTTGAAAGCCTAAAATCAGGCACAAATATAATTACCATAAGTTACCACTAACGGCCTATACGCCAAGTAAAAAAATCATCCTCAAAAAAACTATTGACGTTGCGTTTTCATGGGGCAACACTCAGGCTTTTATACATGTGATTAATTAACAATCGATTACAAGTCATTGAGATAATAACCAAGATCACATAAAATAAGTCGAGATACTACTCCACTTTAACTTTTCGGGAGTGATTTCTTTTAGAGGGCATTCAGCTTAATTTAATTTCTCCGGAGAGGCTTAAACACGCCATCCGGAGAAATTAAATTACAGCTGGAGGCTCTCTGAGGAGAAAGCCCGCCGAAAAATTGCAAAGTCGAGATTTTAACTTAGGTATCAATATGTCTGTAGTTAGCGCAATAATACGATTACTCAACCAAATGGAACAATAAGCATCCCAGATCCGGGTGTACAAAATGGGGATTTGCTCAATGATTTATTATTAGATATTTTTAAGCGTGTCAATGAAGAAATACTTCCTACCCTTAAACTGGTCTGCAGACGATGGAATTGGGTCTACAGTACTAACCAAGAACTGCTCACTAAAAATATATTGCCATTTGAAAAGACCGCCATGCGGGTACTTTTTAGCCAAGGCGTTACGCTTTCTTTGCTGCAACGATTTGCGCAAGACCCCAAAGCTTTAAGTAAAGTTAATAGTTTTTACTTAAGCTATTTCTCTCTCATATTCCTACAGCTGAGCAGCTTTATACGCTAGATCAAAAAACAGATACTCTCCCTATCATAGAAAACTCAAGTTCAGAGCAACTGCAAATTTGGAAACCATATGCTACTGCACTTGGTATACTCCTCAAATGCAAGCATGAGGCAATATCTGTTCATTTTGGCATGCAGCCATCCGAAATAGGACTTTTGTTTGAACACATTCCCACAATTTTACCGCGCATCTATCATACTTATGATCATCAAAAGAATCCTGAACGATTTTTGGGGCTACATAAACGTTTTGTGGATTTTACTTCTGATGATACATTGCTGGCCATCTCATGCAGAGAAATAGCAATAGCTGCGCTAGGCGCAAATATCATGCCAAATGACTTGGTAAAATTTGCAGAAATGTACTCTGAACTTGCTCAAAAATCGACAAAGCGCAAGCTGACTCCTACGACTATTATCTCAAGGCAGCTCATTACTATGAACGGGCAAATAAAAAATGTTTAGAAGTTGGTGTTATTATAGTTGGCAACTACGTTCAAAATGTCCCAGTAATTGCAGCAAATGCAGAGGTTGATCATGAACGAACAAACTTAGCTCGCAAGCCCCATTATCTGCTTAAATTGGGAATTGCTTATTGGGAGGCCGGCTCTCTTAGCACCCACAGATCAAGAAAAAAGGCAAAACTATATCCAAGCTGCCTCATCCCTTTCTGCAAATATTGCTGACAATGAAAAAATGAGTAAAGATTCAAGTTATAATGCATATCGATTTGCTGCAAGCTCTTATTATAATGTCGCTCTACATTCTTCAGACAAATCTGAACAACTTGAAAATTTCACACAGGCCCGCGCGCTCTATTATGAAGCAAAAAAACGGCTACCTTTTCAAGATGATAGTGTAGATAAGCGTCTTCAAGCAATAGATGCGAGTATCGCTGCACTGCAATGAGCATCAAAATTGATATGGAGAACCCAAGAATTTGGCTAGATTCTCGTGAAATTTGCCTCAAAAGCACATTCACCAAAGTGCCAAAAGAAAATTTTTCTCACTCCTATACAGTTGAACTTGATGTTGAAGACAAAGAACAGCCTATAAATCTTTCTTAACTTACGAAAAACGATCCAAATGCCATGGCAGGATTTGGCGAGTTTAAGCTTGCTAAAATCATGAAAAAGATCTGCCTGACTACCGGCGCCATTACTGATGAGCTTTTTGTAAGATCTGTTGTTAAAAATCCAAAAAATGGAATAACTACCGAAAGACTTATCTTTGAACGGATAAAAAAAAGCTTAGGGCCAGCAAAGTCATATGTACTACATGCTAATATTTTTTCATTCCCCAAAAAAAATGACCAATTAGGTGTAGCCATTGTTTCGGCTTATTATCCCTTGGGCTTTAACAACCTTACAAAAGAACAAAAGAAAAAAGCAATGCCTGCCATAGCTTGTGGAATCGAACATCTGCATAATCACGGAATCGTACATTGCGACATTAATGGCAAAAATATTTTAATGACTCAAAATGAAGAACCTGTAATTTGCGATGTTGAAGGCGCACTTTTGTTTGATACTCAAACTGGCTTACTTGATGCGGAGTTTAAAGAAAAAAGAATCGAAAAACGGCCCTATTGTATTGCAGAATTTTCTCCGCCAGAGGCAAGAAAATTTATAGGACCGCTTTTTGACACACTAGAGTATAACCGAGCAAAAAAATGGGATATTTTTGCCTTTGGTTTACTAGTAAATTACGCCTATAATTTAGGTATCCAAACAGTAAATGAAAGTGCAACTAATGTTCATTACCTTGAGGCTATTGACGAAAATGACGTAACGAATAAAGACTACCGCGAATACAAGATGCCGTTAATTGTTGAGGATCACGATAAAAAAATAGTTGAAACAGTATTAAAATGCCTGCAAGGCCAAGACATAACCTGGCAAGAAATACAACAGGTTCTGTAGATTTTAGTTGAGCCAAAGGCTCCCTGGAGTGCGGTGCTTTTTGCACCGCTCTTAATTTTACACGCACCTTAACATAAAAAACGACAAAGCCAAATGAGATTTTTTTTGCTTTGCACTTTTTGAGATTATGGTATGTGTAAAATTAAGGGCGGTGCAAAAAGCACCGCACTCCAAGGAGCCTTTGGCTCAAAAGGATTTACGCACGGGCCATGGCTTGTTCCATGTCTTCGCGGCGCCGGCGGGCATCTTCGGTCTTACGGAAGTATTCGGCCGTTTGCTGTTCAAAGCTTTGCTGTTCACGCTCGTTTCTTTCAAAGAGTAGTTTTGAAAGTTCGGACTTGGCTTGGCCTTCGGTGCGTGTGGCAGCATCAAATGAATCAAAAATTTGCTTAACTGCATCAACTGAAGACTGCATTGCTCCAGCTATTTTGAGGAATCCGTCAATTTTTTTAGGCTGAAAACCGCTTGTGCCGATAAGCGCAATCTGCACAACATCAAGGGTGATTTTTGCCGCAGGAAAAGCCCATACATTCCATTTGCGATACTGTCCGGCATTATCTTTTACCTGCGATATCCAGGTTTTGCATGCACAGTCGCTAAGTTCTGAAAAATGCTTGGAACGATCGCGCATGATAAAAATCATCATACGGCTCATTTCACGCTCGATTTGCTCAAAGTCTATCTCTTCATTAGGAGCATCAACGGGTGTGGTAATAGGCGCATATGTCTCATATGCTATGTCTTCAACTGGTGAAGAAGGTTGATTTAAAAAATTTGCTAATATTTGTGTCATAAAAACCTCTTATGTCAATTTAATCATCAGACGCGATAGTTTATCTCTATTTGATTCAATACGGTGCATATTTTCATACAGCTGATACAGCGTATTGCAACTTTCCTGAATTTCAAACATCAGGCGGTTAATGCTTTTTTGCGATAGTGCACATATAGCATCAAGTTCCATCATGAGAGCTTTTTGGTTGCTGTTTATCCATTCATAAACACCTTTTACACCGCCCGCTGTGGCCCTGCCGACAGTAAGTGCAAGCTGTGCGCCGTATTTTGTAGCAATTGTCATTCCGTATTTAGCAGCAACAGGTGCTGCAAGACCTAGGCTTAATGCCATAGAGGAAGCCGCACAAAACAGCTGAATACGTTCAACCCACATTTGCTGATCTTCGATGCTGCCGCGTGACATCCACGTAGCAACTACTTTTTTGGCCTTATCATCAAGTAGTGTATCTACAACCATAAGAGTGCCTACAGTTACAGCGGCTATGCCAACCGGTACAAATCCCATCGAAATAGCTACAGCACCGCCTGCAATAAGTCCAAAGGAAGATAGCGATTTTTCAACAGTGTCCCAAGTACTTACCTTTTGGCTGGTTGCAATTTGCTTTTGCATCTCATCGCTTCGCTCTTTTTCTTTAGAATCTGAATAAGCACGCTCTGCGGTAAAAAAATCGCGCTTGGCAGATAGGTACTGTGTAGAGGTATCTTGCGTGATTAAAAATAATGCGTGGACTAAATCATCAATCTGCGATTCATCAGGCTTTACAAGTGCTCCTAAGCCCTTTAAGCCTACCTGAACATCATCTGCGTCGGCATCATCTGGCATATCCAGTTCAGGAAATGATCTAGTGGAAATTGGAGATGTATTTGCAGCCTTTGAAATAGTATCAGAAGGTGCAGGTTTTACAGCAGGTGTTGAAAAATATACAGCTGCGGGCCTGCTAAAGGCAGATACAAGCTCTGCTTGACGGCGCTCGGTATCAAGATCAATTTTATCAACCATATTAAACCTCAACTATTCTTTCTTTTATTACCTGAACTCTTTGTAAAAATGTAGCAAATTCATCAGTTTTTGCTTTTTTTTCTGCGCACTTGATGCAAGTATCTGCAATATCATGCTTTCCAAGTCGTGCCGCACATTCTGCCCAATAGGCAAGCGGCCTAGGATCTTCGGGGCTATGTATGCTTGCTATCTGAAATGCATGTGCCGCCTCTGCATCATTACCATTTAGCATAAGACTTGAACCCAAACCATACCAGTATGCGCCTTTATTAGGACAAAATAACACAAGTTGGCGAAATGTAGAAATAGCTTTTTGCCAATGCCCTTGTGTATAGCAGCTGTAGGCAAAGTGATGCAAGATGAGCTCTGTTTCTTTTTGCATAATTTACCTTGGCGATATAGCTTGAATAAGTTTACGAATAGCCTCTGAAATCTTATCCCAGCACGTTTTTAGTTCTTGATAAAACGTATTTCTTTGCTGAAGGGCCTCTTGTGCATCATTAAAGCCTATTTTTATGTCATCGGCAACCACTTTTAGCTTCTGATCAATGTTGCGAATGGCAGAATCACGTTCAGCTTTAGTAAACTTTGCTTGCTCGGGTATTAATACACCAAGATTTCTCGCTTTTGCCAGCAATTGGATTGTCGCATCATCTTTTACTTCAAATTCGCCCGTATTTTCTGATTGTGAGGTAAATACTTGTAGTAAAGAGGTAAGATTAGTGTTTTTTTCTTGAGCTTCTTTAACTTTAAGGTAGGGGATTTTGGCCTTAGCTTCTAGCTCGCGCATAGAATCAAGACGCAGCATATGTAGCAAATGCATAAGAGAGTAATCTTGACAATTGCCCTCGCCATTAGAATCTGACTCGGTAACTTTTTGAGATTCAAGATCGCTGCTTGGATTTTTAGAAATTGCAGATGATGAATCAGGCGTAGCTGGCGGGGTGTTTGATCCACCTGTAAGCCAGTTCCAGAAATTTGATACTGAGCCAGTGGCATGTTGGGTTGCACCAGAAACTGCCCCTGCAGTACTATTCCAGGCTTTTGTTAGACCTTCGCTTAATTCAGGAATAAAACTCATAGCGAACCTCTTATTATAACTTGTTCAAGCGTACAAAATCCTCTCACTAAATACAAGATCAATTACACTACTTGTGCTTATGTCTTTTATGCGTTATGTTAAATTGGAGAATCAAAGGAAAAGTGCAAGTGCCCGAAAGTTTTATTGAATCATCTTTTTGTAAAGAAGATACTGCCTATGAAGTGCCTCTTCGTCCGCAAAACCTCGAGCATTTTATTGGTCAGGATAATGTCCGCGATCAAATGAGCGTGTTAATTGAAGCTGCTAAAGCGCGAAAAGAACCTTTAGGACATATACTTTTTTGCGGTCCACCTGGCCTTGGAAAAACTACACTTTCGCATATCATTGCTACAAGTATGGGATCTAGCATTACCATCACATCTGGCCCAGTCATAGAAAAAGCAGGGGATTTAGCAGGAATTTTAACTAAGCTAAAAGAAGGCGATGTCCTGTTTATCGATGAAATTCATGCACTCAATAGAACTATCGAAGAGTATTTATATCCTGCTATGGAGGACTTTGCGCTAGACTTAGTAATTGATTCTGGCACATCAGCTCGCAGCGTAAAAGTAAAACTTAATCGATTTACCCTTGTCGGTGCAACAACGCGCTTGGGACTACTTTCTGCACCTCTTAGATCGCGCTTTGGCAATAGCATGAGACTTGATTATTATTCACCGCAAACTATCGAACAGATACTTACTAGATCAAGCAATATTTTAAATATGAAAACTGATAGTGATACCCTTAAAGAAATTGCTAACCGCTCGCGTGGAACACCACGCATTGCCAACAGTCTCTTACGCTGGGTACGTGATTATACGCAAATTAAAGCAAACGGCCAAGCTTCAAGAAAGGTCACCCAAGATGCGCTAAAAATGATTTCAATTGATGAGCGCGGCCTTGATGAAATGGATGGCAAAATTTTGCGAGTTCTCATAGATCATTATCAAGGCGGTCCTGTAGGCATTCAAACACTGGCTGTGGCCGTGGGAGAAGAGCCTCATACGCTTGAAGAAGTTCATGAGCCCTTTTTAATTATGCAAGGGCTCATAAAACGCACTGCCAGAGGGCGTGAAGCTACTACACAGGCCTACCAACATCTTGGCAGGCCTATTCCAAATGCACTTACTTGAGGTATAAAACCATGCGAAAGCTATTATTTTCTCTTCTATTAGGATTTTCTTGCCAACTTACAGCTGATGTAACAGCTGAAGGCCAAAAGGTGCTAGATGAGCTTAGAGATCGCTTTTCTAGTCCAACCATTCGCGTTCAGCTTATGAGCGATGTGGAAGGCTCACAAGTCGAAGTAAAAGGCGCTTATAATGTGTATGATCCTCGTACAGGTAAAAAACTTGATACGGCATATATAAGCTCCAGTTACTACATGTACCCAACTGTTGAAGGTATAAAATGGGGTCAAGAATTTCCTGGCATCTATCAGGTAGTGATTGTTCCAGACAAACTTGATACTACACTTCTTGTTAGCGGCACAGAATACCGGGGAATGGCCTACCTTTATCAAATTAAAGGAACACTTGGTGCTGTTAACGAAGTATCGCTTGAAGAATTTGTAGCATCCATACTCAGCACTCATGTGCCGACGGATATCACCGAAAAAGAAGCATTGGCTGCCCTTGCCATTGCTCTTCGGACCGAAGCTGTATACTGGCTTGCCATTGCAAGTAATCCTTACTGGGATGTAAAAGCTGGCACAGTTGGCTATCGCGGTGCAGCAATTGAACGTCATGATGAAGCTTTTGATGAGGCCTTAAAAACATCAAAAGATCTTATCATGAAAAAAATGGGGACTGATGATTTAGTTTCTGTTCGCTGGTTTTCTGCAGGAGAAACTATGGCGCCCGTGCATGAAATGCAAAAACTTGCTCAAGAAGGTAAAGATGCCCGAGCAATTTTAGAGAGGGTATTTGGAGAGATGCAAATAGTGAAAACTAGCCATTTCAAAAAATAGTTGCAAATTATATTAAATTTTAGTTTAATATAAATAGAGATTGTTATTCGGCTCTGTTCCTTGTTCTCGTTTCTCGAGACCCGCTAGTTGTACTATCTGCTTTTCTGCAGTACTACCTCTAGTGACGACACTAAAGGAACAGAGCCTTTTTTTAGCCTATCTCGGGCGTTTTTTCAACACAGCCAATAGTAATCTCCCTAAGAGCTGCATATTGATTTTCTGTAAGAAGATTAGCTTCTTTTAAGCGCTCAAGAGACTGAAGTTTGCTTTGAAGTGTATGTTCATTCAGCCTCTCAGACTCATCAATTGCTTCACCAGCAGAAAGAGGTCGTAAAGTAACAACGAGATTATCTGGTTTTAAATCCCAGGCACATCCTGAGGCATTATCAATTACCGTGCCTAAAATTCCAAATCCAATTATATTGCCGGCTTCTGCGCCGCTTAAAACATGCGTAACTTTAACTTTTTCGGTTTTATAGCCTTCTTTGGTGATTGTAAGCTCATAGTCGTGATTTCTATTTAATACCAAAGTTGATGGAGTAAGCTGAGCAATATTTTCACTAGAAACAGCAACTGCTGCTCCTGGCGGGTCGGTTGTGACGGGCACTGTATCAGTGGGCCCATTAAAAAGCGTGGCACAGCCTGTACAAAGTAAAGCTAAAAGTGGTAAATACCGTATATTTTGTTTCATATCCGATCTATACCAATTAAAAAATTAAATATAAATAACTTTTTGATAATACTGTATTATTATTGACCGCAGGTCCCTGGAGTGCGGGTGCAGGTATGCACCGCTCTTAGATTTGTCACAAACCTTAGCCTGAATATTACCAAAGCAAAAAACAGTCTTTACCGTACGCTTGAAGGATTTTTACGTGCAGTTGTGTGATAAATCTAAGAGCGGTGCATAACTGCACCCGCACTCCAGAGAGACCTTCTGTCTCAAAGCGAGGCGCGCATGAGGAGACCTGCAAGGGTATAACGATTATGCACATTGCCATTACGTATTACCTTCAGCAGCGCTTCGATGCCCTTTTCGTCTTGTCTTTGAGCAAGTGCTTCAAAAGACTCAATTAATAGTGCGCAAGACTCTTCAAGACTAAGTTGATAACGCAACGCTTGCACATCCTCGTCTTGCCTCATTTTCCAGGGTAGCACAGGCCGGGCTCTAAATACTTCTTTATCTTCGTGCTTTTCTACGATTCTTAAAATCGTTTCGGCATAAGGACCTGGCTGTTGCAGGCGATAAAGTCCCAAACAGCACCAAGCACGAATAAGGGGAGCGCCGAGTCGCTGCTCTTGGCTTTTAAGAAGCCCAATAGCCTTTTCAGAGCGCAAATTTTCAAGAAGCCGCACTGTGAGTGGGACTAAATCATATTGATTATTTAAAAAAATTGCTTCGGCAAGATCTATAAAATCATCTTCGGCAAGCTCTAGGGCGGCTATGAGCAGCTGTTCTCGAAGGCGCAGAGATATTTCAAAAAACTGAGGCTGTTTTTCTAACACTTGTAGAGAACTTGCCGTTACTTTCCAGCATGTAAGTGACCCGCCATGTGATGTAATAGGCTGAAATGTGTAATCGGCATGCGAGTCAATTAATATATCAGCAATACCATGCATACAGCGGCTATCTCTTCGTTGCAGTAAGGAAATAGCTGCATTTGTGCGCACATGTACATCGGGATGCTCTAAAAGCTCAACTAAAACAAGATCATCTCCATCTAAACTACCAAGTGCATTTATTGCAAAGCAATCACCCATCTTAGCAGCTTCTACGATGCAGCTTTTGGCAGTTAGCGACCCTAAAGCATGTAAAGCTTTAAGGGCAGCAAGTCTAACAGACGCGTTATGTGACAAGGCAAGTTTTTGCAAAAGCTCACGTGAGGTTTCATCACCAAAACACCCCAGTGCAAAAGCACAGGCCTCTTGCTGAACTGTGGAAGGCTCCTTAGCGAGAATACGGATGTCTTCGATATATTCATCTCGTCCAAAGCTTGCCATAGCAAGTATTGCCTCACGTCTTACTGCTTCATTTTGATCATAGGCTTGGCGTTTTAGCTCAAGTAGTGAGCTATGAGAGCCTTCCATCGCAAAAAGCCTGCAAAAAAGCTCGTGCATTTCAGGCTCTAGCTTTGACATAAGAGAGACAAGCTGCCCATAGGCATCACGGGAGCGCTTTTGTGCAAGCCAATATGCAGCTTCAAGGCGCACAATTAAGTAATCTGATCTCATAGCACGCTCTAATATTTCAGCGGCAACTTCTGTATCAAAAGAAGCTAGCACTGATACAGCAACCAGCTGCAGCTGGGGCTCACCGTAACGAAGAGCGTTTTCAGCAATCACAAGCGATCGATCATCTTGGGAAATTCCTACACCATACAAACACGTTAAAAGATCTTGTGGATCACGACTTTTAGATCCTTGCTCAAGCAGGGCAAGGCCAAGTTTTTCTAGAGTGCCTTCATGAAATACATAAGCATCTTGGCTTTTTAAAGCTAAAAGAGCATCGATTGCCTCTTGGATTTTTCCTGATTGAATCATGTACAAAAGATGTGAAACTTTATTTTGACTAAAAGATGCCTCGTTTGTCTTTACAGTAGCTGGCAGTTCATGCTCTTTTTGGATCTGTCCTTCATCTACTGTATGATTAACACAAGAAGCGGCCATTAAAACAGAAAGCAGCATGATTTTTTTCATAGCTACCCTAATTCTTTAATATAGTCCCAGAGATCTATTCCAACCTCTTTAAGGACTAATCGCAAAGCATTTATAGGCAGTCCCATAACATTGTAGTAGCATCCTTCAATTCGCCTCACAAGTATAGAGCCGCTTTTTTGTATGGCGTAGCTGCCTGCTTTATCATACAAAGCATGTACTCGCATGTAACGATGAAGCTCATCGGGGGTCAGTGTATTACATAATACTTTAGTTTCTTCTTCTTCGCAGTAAAACTTCCCATCTTTATAGCATGCTAAAGCCGTAATTACTGAATGCCACCTTCCACACAGGCGACTGAGCATCTCTCTTGATTCATTTTCGTTTAAAGGCTTTCCAAGAGATAAACCATCTATAGCAACTACAGTATCGGCTGTTAGAATAATGTCATTGGGAAAGTCTTGTGCCAACGATTTTGCTTTTGCCAGTGCTAGATCGCGCGCAAGGCTTGCTGCATCGCCTTTATAGGCAATACTATCTTCATCAAAATTTGATGCCACCTGGCGAAAAGGCAACGAAAAAAAATTCATGATTTCAACACGGCGCGGTGAGTGGGACCCTAAAATAATTTCTTTCATATTTTTTTCGCATAAAATAATGTGGCGATGCCAAATGTTTGAGGGACAACTGTAATTTGGCAAAAGCCAGCATTCTCAAGTTCTTTTACAATCTGTTCAGGAGCAACAAATGTCTCAATGCTTGCGCAAAGATATTTATAGGCATCTTCATTCGAAGTAATAAAGCGTCCAACAAGCGGTACCATAGTTCGCAAGTACATTCTGTGCAGCATATTAAAAGTGCGCCCCTGCGGACGCGTAAGCTCAACTATAGCGAGAGTAGCATTATTTTTTAGTACGCGATATAGCTCGCTAAAGGCCGCGGCTCTATTTTGAATATTACGTATGCCATAAGCACAAGTAGCCGCATCAAAGCTGCTATTTTCAAATGCAAGTGCCTCTGCATTTGCTTGTAAAAAGTTTACGTTACCACATGCAAGACGTTTTTTTGCAATTTGCAGCATCTCTTCGGAAAAATCTACTAAGTAATATTCGGCAGCTTTATTCTTTTGCATCATACGCTTTGCAATTTCTCCGGTACCGCAGCAAAGATCAAGAATGGTTTTGGGATTATTTTGCAAAGCCTGAGTCACCAGAGCTCTATTCCATAATCTATGCAGATTACCAGAGAGAACAGCATTGCCCAAATCATATCGTGGGGCTATGCTGTCAAAAAGAGATTGAATAGTTGAAGGATTGGATTTATCATATTTAGTCATAATTCACACTTTCCCATGAAGCATTGCAAAATGCTCAAGGCCGCCAAAGTGGCTAGAATCTAAATAGTAATCTAAGTCTTTATAGTAGTCTTTAAGGGTGGTTATTTCAAGTCCGGTTCTTGCCTTGGCAGATGCCAAAGTTTCAGAAAAATTGGCTGTAGAATAATCGTAGGCCGCCACAAGCTTTTGGTGAAATTCGCGAACTTCATCAGGCCACTGCATCCATGCATCAACACGCGTTGCAAAAACCGCAAAAACAAAAGGTTTTTGGGTAAAGTTATACCACTCTTTGGCAAGATCGTACACTTTGAGGCCATCTGTGCCCTTTGCCATTAAACATTCATCTCCAATAACTAATGCTGCATCAAATGAGCTCAAAAGATCTTTAAGAGGCTGTCCTGGCGCTACTTCTATAAAATCAGCAGTGATATTCCAGTAATGCTTACAAAGTACTTTCAGAAGCATAAATGAAGTGGCACTAACATCTGTGATGCAAATGCGTTTACCATTAAGTTTTGAAACGTCGATTTTGCTAAATAAACATACGCTTTTTACAGACCTTGTAGCCCCTATACCTAGGTTTGTAAGCAGGACATAGCGTTCGCGATCTTGTATAAAGGTGGCACTTGAGACAAGGCCAATATCAACTTTTGCCTCTTGCAGCTGCTTGTTGACGGTTGTAGGGGAGCCAAATGAAAAAACACCCGAGAAGTCGATACGCTTTTCAATAAAGGGATTGAAAAAAGGAAGGGCGTTTATGAATGACAGCGCACCAATTTTAATCATTTACTAATTCAATCACGCATCTTTATATGTATCAATGACTTACATATCAGTTATTTCAAACAACCACTAATCGGCAGTCATCTTGGCAATAATCATAACCGGAATGAATTTTTTTTGGTATACGTCCCGCACTAGAAATTACATTTTCTAGCACTGCATTAGTCATTTGAACTTTAATTCCACCAGCCATAACAATAATTTTTTCTTCAAGAGACGTTGCGGCAATGTCATTTGCACCCCAACGCAAAATTTCTTTAGCCTCATCTATTCCTACATAATTCCATAACACTTTGATGTTACGCACGTTATCAAGCATTAAGCGACTTATGGCATATATACGTCGGATATCTTTGGGTTTTAGCCTATCTTTACGTTTGCCAAGGGCATTATTTTCTACATGAAATTTTAAGGGCACAAAAGTCTGAAAGCCGCCGGTTTCATCTTGCAAATTACGTATACTTTCTAGGTGAGTGACAATATGCTCAGGCTCTTCGATGTGGCCAAAAAGCATTGTCACATTAGAGCGGAGGCCCTTTTGGTGGGCAATTTTATGAATTTGCAAATACTCATCTGATGTAATTTTTCCGGGCGCAATTTTTTTGCGTATTTCTTCGACCAAAATTTCCGCGCCACCTCCCGGAAGCGATCCAAGGCCCCATGACATCATGCGATCAAATACCTCTTCCACCGTAATACCATGAAGACGTGCCAGAAAATCATACTCTACCGGCGTCAAAGCTTTAATGTGCAAGTTGCTATCAATAGACTTAATGCGCGTAAATACATCTTGGTAATAATCGAGGTTGCAGTCTCTCCAAAGACCACCTACAATGTGGATTTCAGTAAGATCTTTGTCTAAATTTGCACGAACACTCTCTTCAATTTGTTCAGGCGTTGTAAACCATGCGTTTTTCCAGCCTGGTTTTGCATAAAATGAACAAAGCGGACAGTTAAGCTCGCATAAGTTTGTGGGGTGTACATAGAGCGTTGAAGCATAATAGACTACATCACCTAGTTTTTCATTTCGTCTGTAATCTGCAAGTATTCGTACGGCCTCAAGATGTTCGGTATTCAGCAAAATAAGTGCATCATCAGCAGAAAGTCTTTTTGCATCTAAAACCTTTTGAGCTATATCTAAAAGGGCATCTGGCATTTTCCTAAGAAGTATATCGCGGGGGGAAGCTATAGTCATGTTTCACCATTTTCTTGCTAGACTACTCAAGAAATGTCTTTTTTGGTATCAAGATTGTATGACAATATGCTTCATAAATGCTCAAATTTTTCAGCCTGAAGGGTTTATTAGCGGTGAGCTCTACGTAAAAAATGGCAAAATCATTGCTCCTGAGGCGGCCGATAAGGTGTATGATTGCCAAAACATGTTCCTTTGTCCCGGTCTTATTGACCTTCAGGTAAATGGCATTGCCGGACATGATTTTACAACGAGTCTTGATTCATTAAGTGATAGCTGCTCGCTGCTTTCTGGCTACGGTGTAACTAGCTTTTTGGCGACTATCGTAAGTCAGCCCCTACGGCGCTACAAAGATATTATAAAAAATTTTAAGCCGCAAGAAAACTGCATAGGCCTGCATTTAGAAGGCCCTCATATCAACCCCAAACGAAGGGGAGCGCATCCATTTAATGCTATTGTCGAAGAGTGCGCGGTAGATTTTTGGCAAGAAATAGCCGATCCTTCCAAAATCAAAATGGTAACACTAGCACCCGAGTGCCGCGGCAGTGCAGAGCTTATTGAACTTCTTTCATCCCGAGGCATTCTGGTTGCCTGTGGTCATTCTCAGGCCACATTTGAAGAAATAAACAAAGCAAGAATTCACGGCCTAAGCTTTGCTACACATCTATTTAATGCTATGGAACCATTTCACCAAAGATCTCCAGGCATCATAGGGTATGTTTTAGGTCACAAAAAGCTTTCCTACTCTCTGATTGTAGATGGCGTACATCTTCATCCTGACACAGTAGCCATGGCCTATAATGCCCATCCTGAGGGCCTTGTGCTTGTAAGTGATTCAAGTGCAAGAACGCTTGCCGGCCACACTTTAAGCTCGCAAGAAGGCAAAAAAACCCTTTCCGGCACCGATACGATTGCAGGTTCAAGCTGCACATTACTTGATGCTGTAAACCTGCTTCACCAGCAAACCACCTGCAGTTTCCATCAAGCAATAGCCTGTGCTACCGCAAAACCCGCCGCGCTTTTAGGCCTTACAACAAAGGGGCGGCTTTTAGAAGGATTTGATGCAGATATCATAGTCCTTGATGAAACAGGATCTTGCTGTAGAACTTTCCTGAGTGGCGTCCAAACCTACCCAACTAAAAAATAAATGACATCGATTAAGAAGATCCATGTTGAGATTTTTTTTTACCGCAGAGAAAACAGCCGAGATCGCAGAGAAACGCAGAGAGAAAGAGAATACAAAATACTGAATAATACAGCTGTCCGACGCCCAATGGACATTATTCGCGAGAATAATGCCCAAAAGGTCAGGCCGCTAAGCGCGGCAGAAAGCTTGGCCACGTGGGTTTTACTGAGAGGCGAAGCTTTCTGCCGCGCTTAGCGGCGATGCCCCTCTGGGCATTATTTCTCAAAATAATGTCCATTCAGCATCCTAAGCATCCGATTTCGCGAAGCGTCTCTGCATTTCTCTCTCTCTCTCTGCGTCCTCGGCTGTTTTCTCTGCGGTAAAAAAAAATCTCACCATGTATCGGCATTAGCCATAGCCTTTACTTCCTGGCTTTCTATCTCATTTTGTAGTATTCTATTGCTTTATCTTGTTGCTCTATCCATCGGAGAGATATGTGGTTTTCTGTACTGTATGAAATGGCACTCTTTATTTTGTTTTTGGTCGCACTTCCTAAAGCCCTTTATGAATGTATCCGCTACGGCAAACACAAAACAAATTTTATAAAACGCTTAGGTTTTGACTTCCCAATTATTAAACGCAAAAATAATGGCCCAATTATCTGGGTGCATGCAGTATCGGTAGGGGAATGCCATGCTGCAAATCCGCTCATTAAACAGTTAAAATCTGAAATTCCTGATTGCACAGTCATCGTCTCTTCTGTCTCAGAAACAGGCCATGCAGAGGCTAAAAAAACCATAAACATAGCCGACTATCACGTTTATCTACCCTTTGACTTCTATTTTTGCGTAAAGCATGTGCTAAAGGTTGCCCAGCCAGATCTTTTAATACTCTGTGAAGGTGACTTTTGGTATCGCTTTATGAAAGAAGCCAAAAAAAGGGGAGCGGTTACCGTTGTGGTTAACGGCAAAGTATCAAGTCAGTCTGCGGCCCAATTTGCACGTTTTGGTTTTGTTACCAAGCGTCTTTTTTCACTTATAGACTTTCTTTGTGTGCAAAGTGAGCTCTACAAATTACGTTTCTTACAGATGGGCGTAGCCGCATCAAAAATTGCCGTCACAGGCAATCTCAAGTGCGACTCTCTTCCTAAGCCAGTTAGCGATGACGAAATTGCCCAGCTAAAAGCAAAACTTCAGCTTGCACCAGATGACAAAGTTCTCGTAATTGGTTCCACGCATGATCCAGAAGAGGAACTTTTGTTAAGCCAGCTTGTTCCGGTTATCAAAAAGTTCCCTCAGCTTAAACTTGTTATTGCTCCACGGCACCCAGAGCGCTTTAATGCTGTTGCACTACTTCTTGAAAAGCATGGCCTTTCTTACGGCAGCTGGACTAAAGGCTCTTCAAATAACTGCCCGCAGGCCTATTTAATTGATGCCATGGGGATATTACGCAAAATGTACCAACTTGCAGATATTGCCATTGTAGCCGGCAGCTTTACCAACAAAGTTGGCGGACATAACATCATGGAAGCCCAAGCCTTTGGTATTCCCGTAATAGCCGGGCCCTACATGCACTCTCAGCCTCAACTTATTGAATGTGCCAAGTTTTATAATGCCATATTGCAAATTGAGGCAAGTGAAATTGGCCCATCAGTCGAGCGACTTTTAAACGAGCCAAAGATGTGCCAGGAGCTTGGAAAATGCTCCCTTGAGATGGTTGCAGCCCTTCTAGGGGCCACAACTCGCACACGTGATGAAATTTATCAACTAGCACCTCAATTCTTCACTTGTAATAAACTATCAAATCAGGCTACAATATAGGCATAACTACCGCGGGGTGGAGCAGGGGTTAGCTCGTTGGGCTCATAACCCAAAGGTCGGAGGTTCGAATCCTTCCCCCGCTATTACGGCCTTAAAACCACCAAGGCCATCTTTCTTTCAACAATCTTCTACTCTGTGGCGGTATAGCTCAGTTGGTAGAGCAACGGAATCATAATCCGTGTGTCGTCGGTTCAAGTCCGGCTGCCGCTACACTTTTTCCCGTGACATCTAATTTACAAATTGCAATTATTTAGTTAATAGGTATGAATCATGGAAAAACCACCTATTTTGCGATATAAAAAAAATATTCACAAATTCTGTGAAAAGCACCATATTTCCAAGCTATCTCTATTCGGGTCTATTTTAACTTCAGCTTTTAAAAAATCAAGTGATGTAGATTTTCTTGTACAATTTGATAAAAAGCATACCCCAACCTTATTTACACTGATTGGAATGGAAATAGGGGGAATTTGTTCTCAAATGCCGCTCATATACGAATACTGCTTTTTTTAAGCGAATAAGTAATAATCATTTTTAAGTATAGAAAAACGGAATCATCCTTGATCCAACAATTAAAACTATATATGAAGCGAACGTTTTTGATATCAATGTTAGATTTATGGAATATTTACAGTTGCCTTGCTAATAAGTAATTTTGCTTGAAATAGCATTTTGATTGCCTGTCGTATATCTTTTTCTAATGATGGAAGAATTTTATCGGTAAAGTCTTTTACGACTTTCTGATGCTCTGGATTCAAAGTAAAGGGCGCTCTCATAAAGAGACAAGCAAAAGTAAAAGCATGTTCTTTTTTTAGGTCATCCGAAATTTTAGTCCAGGTTGACATTGGATCTTTTACTACAAGCATCTTTTCTAAAGCGTCAAATATGCCATCAACTTCTATTACTACTTTTTTGGAAACAGAGTAGGCAGAAAATATAACTTCACGGTTGAGCTGTCCTATCATTAGATAGTTTTCTTCTAAAATAGTTGTAAAGTACTCCCATGGCTTTTTATATTTTTCAACTACAAGCTCTCCCAAATAGCTGCAAATTCGCCGGGATACATCGATAGATTTTTGAATTTGATTGTTATTAGGGGATTGTACAAGCACTAAATCTTCTACCTTTTCAAGGATGACTTTTCGCGCCTCATTGGTATTATGTGTTAATCTTTTAAGGGCAATGACGATAAGCTCAGGCTGATATGTTTGAATAGCGCCTTCGAACGTATTTACAATAAAGCTAACATCTTTGGTCTTTGCACAAGCATGAAAAAGCTTAGAGTCGTTTTGGTATTCATCATCACCTTTTTTTCGTCTTTTATTAGGCGTCTCTAAAAAAAACTGCAATGCTTCTAATGTGTCTGTGGGCACTTTGGCGATAAGATCTGTTACCGTGCGGCTGCTCCAATTTTTTGCTACATAGGCTTGTAAGAAATCGGTTTGCATGCTGCGTATAAATACCTCTTGAACATCTTGGGCAAGATCTTTTGCACAGGGCTAAAGTATGGCCATTTCCTAAAAGGCATTGTTGGATAGTTATAGGGCCATATATCTTGTGCGTGGCTAGTGTATTAAACAGTGAAGTAATGCTTGCTTGGGAAAGGGGCGTTTTAGCTGCAGTATCTGTAGTAATAGTGCATGTATGAGCTTTTGCGATTCCCATATTAAATGACATAGTATTATTCCCTTATAAATTTTTTCAGACATCATTGTACAATAGGCATCATTAAAAAAACAGGAATAACATCCTGGCTGGAAATCGCTCATGGTAGTTTTTATGCATACAAAATTACTTTCTTTTTAAATCTAAGTTTATTATAATTTTGAATTATGTCACTTTCTATAACAAATACATCAATATTACATTCTGATCAAAACAACCAACTGGTTTTTTATTACACAACACAACAAGAATTAGATGTTTTTGTAAAAGAACTTATCTTGAGACATAATAATAAAGGAATCTCTGTTGATATTCAGGATGATCAAAAACGCACCCCTTTTTTCTGTGCTGCCTCTTGGGGCAACGTAAAGACTGCTGTTGATTTACTTAATGCCGGCGCAGCTGTGCACCAAATTGATGCCGATGGTGTTTCGTGTCTACACTTTGCAGCAGATGCTGGTAATACAGACTTTATCGAAATCCTTGCCAAACGCTATGTAGCCCAAAATATATCCCTTGATATTTCTGACAACGATGGAACGACACCGCTAATAAACGCAATACGTTGCCGCGAGCTCGGGGCTTGCAAAAAGCTTTTAGAATATGGCGCAGAGGCCAATCAGTTAGATTCCAAAGGACTTTCCACTTTTTACTATGCAATTTATCATGAAAATTTAGATATTTTTGAGCTATTAGTTACTGATTTTTGCGAAAAAGGTGGAGATATTGATTTTCGTGATGCAAATGGAATGACACTTCTCATGATTGCATCAAAGCTCAATAATGTTCGAGCGGTAAATATACTCCTTAAGGCAAAAGCATCGATTAATCTTATTGATTTGCTTGGCAATTCTGCAATTATCTATGCAGTTGCTTTTGGAAATAAAGAATTAGTGACCACCTTGCAAGAAAATGGCGCTGACTTTGCATGCGTTGGCCAGTATGGTAATACACCTCTACTTGTTGCTCGAAAATACGGTAAAAAAGAACTCTATCCAGTAATAAAACAATGTGATCAAAGAAGTGCAGCTTATTCCAAAGAGTTAATTAAAAGAAAAAGACTTGCCCATATTCTTAAAATACCTGGCACTACTACTCTTCTTCATCCCAGTCTTAGCCGCATAGAGCAGGTGACTGTTGAACTTGCTGGATGGATACCGAAAGATTTTTTTAACATAATCCGCAAAAGACTGAAAAGCTTTTTTGAAAAAACTAACAATATTCCACCTGGCATACAATTAGGACCAATTTTAGAAATTTGCGAAAAAGCTGCACAAATCACCACAGGTATAGATTTCGATACTTTTCGACGCTATAAGATCGAAAAAAAACCAGTTTGCATTAATACAGGTTATAAAGGCGATCCTGGAAATGCAGATCACCATAGTACAGTGCTAATATGGGGTAATTTTTTTATTGTTTGCGACAGGGGAGGCCTTGCTAAAAATTCTTTTTCTGTGTGCCAAATCGATCAAAAAAAAATATCGGAAGAATTTATAAAAGATCTCTGCAAGCTTAAAAACAAAAGCATTCTTGAGTACACAAAATTTTTTAATGAAACACTGTTGAGCTACTTAGCCCCGAACCAAGATTCCATATGTACAGAGCTCAATAGCAAAATGTTTTTGCCGCTGCAAGAAATGGGAAATTGCACTTGGGCAAATTCTGAAGCAGTCATTTATGCTCTTTTTATTTTTCAATCAATTTCATATTATGCTGCGCTTCCAATAGAACAGCAAATTTCTATTACAGACATATGCCGCAACTGCCATGTGTTTTTTGAACAATGGCAGACATTTGTAATTCGCTACGAAGTGCAAAAGTATGTTGCACACCATTCAGAAAAAGCGCATGAGAATTTTTCATATCCTCCAGATTGGCAATTTCTCGGCAAAATCAGACAAAAAGTGCCATCGGACACTGTTGCAAAAATTGATGCGTTCATCACTAAGCGTTAGTGTTCCTCGTTAACACACATACAAACATCAATTGACAAATTTGTGATTCATGTAGAGGATAACTACTCATCTATTTTGGGTAGTTTATGCACCGTCTGCTTTTGGCATTTATCTGTTTATCATCCCTTCTAAACGCAACTGAAGGCGCTTTTCCGCTTTACCTTAATGGCTACATGGGGCCAAAGGCAGGCTATATGCCGCCTCCAGGATTATATATTCGAGACGACATCTACCATCATCCGGGACATGCAAAAGCGTCAGTACTTGGCGGCTTTATTTCTGCCAAAGCTAATGTAAAAATATCCCTGGACCTATTTAATCTTACATATGTATCAAAACTAAAACTTTTGGGAGCTGATGTTGCTTGCGGAGCACTCATTCCCTTTGGAAGAATTAATGTTCATGCCCACCTTAATGCCACAGTACCATCGCTGCACATAAGACGAAATGCCCTTGGCCTGCCTGTACCAACAATTACTCTCAATAAAATTACGCGAAAAAAGCATCAAGTTGCACACGGCATTGCCGATTGTTTACTTATTCCACTGATGCTCGGCTGGCATGCTGAAAGTTATGACTTACACTTTATTGTCTATCAGGGCCTATTTGTGCCTACGGGCGATTATAGTAAAAATAAAATTGCCAACATGGGGCAAAATCATTTTGCCACCGAAACTGATGCCGGTTTTACGTGGCTGAACGAAAAATGGGGTACTGAAGTGTCCGTCATGACGGGCATAACGTCAAATTTTACAAACCACAAAAATCACTATCGCTCAGGAACTGGCTGGCACACTGATTTTTTCGCAGGTCAATACCTTACACCAAAAATGCAAGTAGGATTATCAGGCTACTGGTTTTATCAGCTTACACCTGATTCTCGAAAAGGATCCTCGGTTTTAGGTGGTTTTCGAAGCCAAGTTCTTGGGCTAGGTCCGAGTATATCGTATCAATTTGATGCCTGGGGACTGCCTGTACTTGTAAATGCACGCTATTTTAAAGAAACTCATGCAAAAAACTATCTGAAAGGTGAGACCTTTTATTTAACCGTCAGCCTCCCCATACCATAACAAGAGCACTGTATATGCCATCAGTAAAACCTGTATCTTTTAGCTTTAATGTTGTGCCGCGAGAAATAATTAAGAAGCACGGACGCACAAAAGTGCAGCTTGCTGCCATATTACAACCACTTTCTGGGTTAAATGGCGCAGAAATCGTTGCCACAATGCAGCGACGAAAAAAACGATTTAAATATTCACGCGCGCTCAAAAAATTCATTCATGACAATCATTTCAACAAAACATTCTTTAAACCACTCGAAAAATATCTTGTGCGCCATATCCGAGCAAGTCAACATAAAAAACATTTGCCAATAAATGAACTTCGAACCTTTATAGCCCAAGGCAACATGGCAAACTTTACTGTAATTAATTAAGTGGACTGGACAAAACTTGGGTTTTCGTTTAGTGTAGGAGTACTATGAAAAAAAATCCTGAAGAGCGCTCAAGCGTTACCCTACATTCAAATGGACTTAAAGTATTTGGTGTGTTGCATATGCCTGAGGGGCAATTTGGCACCAAAGTACCAGTTGTGCTATTCTGCCATGGCTTTGGAGGGCATAAAAGTGGTAAATTTCGCTTAAATGTACGACTTGCTGAGATGCTCTCAAAAATTGGGATTGCCTCACTTAGAATTGACTTTCGCGGAAGCGGAGATAGCGAAGGAGACTTTGCTGATACTACCATACAAACCCAGCTTGAAGATGCTCGTGTAGGTCTTCAGTATTTGCTAGAACATACAGGCATTGATCCAAACAAAATTGCCTTAGTTGGCAGATCGCTTGGCGGCGCAATTGCTACGCAGCTTGCATCAGAATTTACTAAATTAAAAGCACTTGCTTTATGGTGTCCGCTCTTTGATGCAAAACCTTGGATGACTAAAAATACAAAAAATTTCTGTTTTTCTGGTCAAAACCTATCATCAGAATGCATTCGCCAGTTTACCCTACTTGATACAACTAAGCCTCTTCTTTTATTAAATAATGTCCCCATGCTTATTGTGCATGCAGCAAATGATGAAATATTAAGTCCTTATCATCATGAACAGTACTTTGCCCATCGAAAAGAGAGCTCTTCAACAAAAACACTTGAGCTTACAAAATCAAATCATGAATTTTCAAACATAGCTGAACAACAACTACTTTTGGATACCACTACGGCCTTTTTTAGAGGAATATTATGAACTTTGATACAGATCAAAAACTGCCAGAGCTTGCCTTAAGTCCACTACAAAAAGAGCGCCTTGAATACTCTCCAATCATACCAGAGGGCCTCCAGAGACTCGAAGAGCTCGATTTTCAAGAGAGGGGACTAGTCAGCTGTCAAACAGCTATTGCTCCATCATTTCCACATCTCACTCATCGAAAGCAACTTGCCCTAACTCGCAAAACTCAGCCCTGCGGACCTCTTAAAGTTGGCGTGGTACTCTCAGGCGGGCAAGCAGCAGGCGGCCATAACGTAATTTCTGGTTTATATGATGCACTAATTGAGTTAAACCCTGAAAGTCAGCTTTTTGGTTTTTTAAATGGCCCAGGGGGCATTATACGCAACAAAACCATCGAAATTACAAAAGAACTTCTGGCAAATTACCGCAATCAAGGCGGCTTTGATCTTGTAGGATCTGGTAGAACAAAAATAGAAACACCCGAGCAGTTTAAGGCAGCGCTTCATGCAGTAAACGAAAACGAACTTAACGGCCTTGTGATAGTAGGTGGGGATGATTCAAACACAAATGCAGCCTTTTTGGCTGAATACTTTGCAAGTATGTCATGTAAAACATGCGTAGTAGGCGTTCCAAAAACCATCGATGGCGATCTGCAAAACGCCGATATTGAAATTTCCTTTGGCTTTGATACGGCGTGCAAAACCTACTCAGAGATCATTGGCAACATTGCGCGCGATTGTCTTTCAGCTAAAAAATACTACTATTTTATCAAGCTTATGGGCAGATCAGCTTCTCATATTACGCTGGAATGCGCCCTTCAAACCCAGCCAAACATTGCCTTGATCGCCGAAGAAATTCAAACTAAACGAATGAAGCTTTCAGATGTTGTAAAGCTCCTTGTTGATGTGGTAAAAGAACGCTCTAAACTTGGTTGTGATTATGGTGTTGTGTTAGTACCTGAGGGCATTGTAGAGTTTATGCCGGATTTTAGCGCACTTATCCACGAGTTAAATAAACTTTTGGCACATGGCACAGAAGAGTCTGTTACCATGGAGCGCACTTTTGAAAATGAAGGGAAAATTTCATATATAACCTCAAGGCTTACTTCCGATGCCCAAATCGTTTATACAAGCCTGCCTCAAGAAATTCAACTGCAGCTTTTAATTGATCGTGACCCTCACGGTAATGTACAGGTATCAAAAATTGACAGTGAACGTTTGCTGATGCAGCTAACCCACGAGCAGCTAAAACGCCTTGATCCATCCATAAAATTTTCCTGCCAGCCGGTTTTTTGCGGATATGAGGGAAGATCTGGAATGCCGAGTAACTTTGATGCTACTTACTGTTATAGTTTAGGACGACTTGCTGCGCTTCTTATTGCCCGGCGACGCTCCGGCTTTATTGCCTCATTTGCAAATCTTGCCAAACACCCAGATAAATGGGAACCAAAAGTTACACCGCTTGTTTCCATGCTTGCCATTGAAGAGCGGGAGGGAAAGCCCAAAACCGTCATCCAAAAAGCCCTTGTAGACCTCAAAGGCAAAGCCTTTAGCGCATTTAACTCTAAACGTATGTCGTGGCGTCTCAAAGACCAATACTGCCAGCCAGGACCGATTCAATTTTTCGGCCCTCGCGAAGTCACAGACACTGTACCCATTTGCCTACAACTCAAATCCAATTAATACATTTACCTAAATGTGAGCTCGCCCTAGAATTAGTATATGAAAAATCTCGTAGCTTCATTTTATTCTGTTCTTCTTCCCCGCTAGGGGTAAACTACCGTTTTGTCAATCAATTTTTAATTTTAACAGATAAGGTAGATATGGAATCAGGAAAAATAGAGTTTGCAGATTTTTTGAAAGTTGATATTCGAGCAGGTACAATCATTGCTGTGTATGACTTTCCAGAAGCACGAAAAGCATCATTCAAAATCGATATTGATTTTGGCGAATTAGGAATTAAAAAGTCATCCGCCCAAATTACCCATCACTATAAAAAAGATGAGTTGGTAGGAAAACAGGTAATTGCCGTAGTCAATTTTCCTCCAAAACAAATAGGAAAGTTTTTTTCAGAAGTTCTTACCCTAGGGCTACCTGATGAAAAGGAATATGTGGTTTTACTTGAACCTACCGTCAAAGTTCCCAATGGAAGCCGACTTTTTTAAGTGTTTTTGACCGAAGGTCTCTGGGAGTGCGGGGCAGTTATGCACCGCTCTTAGATTTATCTCTAGAGATCAACTTCAGTATTTCCAAAGCTAAAATAGCATTCACAGCGCGCTTGAAGGATTTTTACGTGTAATTGTGAGATAAATCTAAGAGCGGTGCATAACTGCACCCGCACTCCAGAGAGCTATGCTCATGCTGCATTTCACAGCCTCTACATGGCTTTTTAAACATCATACAAATGACATGCAACATGATGGCCTGGACGCACTTCTTTTAGCCTAGGCGAGATGTGGCGACAGGCTTCTGTTGCATGAGGACAGCGAGTATGAAAAACGCAGCCTGATGGCGGATCGACAATGGATGGAGGATCACCTACAATGCACAATTTGGCGGGGATGTTTTCAGCTTCTGGATCGGGTATTGGAATACTTGCCATCAGAGCCTGTGTATATGGATGAAGCGGCTCTTTGAAAATATCTTCTGCCGGAGCTACTTCCATAACCCGGCCAAGATATAAAACAATTAATCGATGAGCAAGATAGCGCAGTGTAGCCAAATCGTGGGTAATAAACAGATATGAAATCCCTTGTTCTTGCTGAATTTTTTTTAGCAGCAATATAATTTGAGCCACTACTGAAATATCAAGTGATGACAAAGGCTCATCGCAAATTAAAAGCTTTGGCTTTACACTAAGTGCTCGGGCAATGCTTACACGCTGCTTTTGTCCGCCGCTTAGCTGATAAGAGTACATTTTAGCAGTACTATGGGGCAGTTGCACCATATCCAAAAGCTCTATAATATAATCACTAACAGATCCGGCATGCTCAACCTTAGATGTGATAATGGCTTCTTTAAGATGCCCTTCGACTGTCATACGCGGATTGAGAGATGCATCTGGATCTTGAAAGATCATCTGCATACCGCGTAGAGCACGCCTTAACTCTCTTGATGAGAGATTTGTTAGCTCTTTTCCTTCAAAAAAGACGCGTCCATGTGTTGGGCGATTTATGCACATCAACGTTTTTGCAAGCGTAGACTTGCCGCAGCCGCTTTCTCCTACTACGCCAAGTGTTTGCCCTAAAAAGCCCTCTAAATCTACATCGCGTAGCGCCATAAAGCGGGCATTTTTGAGTTGGTATTCAACATCAATTTGTTTTACTTCAAAAAGCGGGCTCATCCTTTACCTCTAAAACATCGGCATTGATGATCTTGTCCCTCAAGCAACGGCTGCTTTTGTGTGCATATTTTCATAGCATACGAACAGCGCGGCATAAAGGCACACATGCCAAGATACTGGCCAATTTGAGGCGGTGAGCCTTGAATAGGTTTGAGCTCGCTTGCCTCATGGTTTTTTAAGCGCGGAAGACATTCTAATAGCGCCTCAGTGTACGGATGTCTGAGGTTTAGAAAAAATTTCTTTTACATTTGCCTGCTCAACGATATTCCCTGCATACATAACTGCCACGCGGTCTGCTATTTTTGCAACTACTCCCATATCGTGAGTAATAAAAAGAAGGCCCATGCCAAGTTCCTTTTGCAGCTGCATTAAAAGATCAAGTACCTGTGCTTGTATAGTAACATCAAGTGCTGTTGTGGGCTCATCTGCAATAACAAGCTTTGGGCGATTTACAAGTGCCATAGCAATTAATAAACGCTGTCTCATGCCGCCTGATAGCTCATGGGGGTAGGCAGCAAGACGGCGCATGCAATCTGAAAAGCCGACTTGTCTAAGCATCTCGGCAGCAGCTGTATAGCGCTCATCACTTGATGGATACAAGCTCGTGCACATAGATTCCATAAGCTGCGTGCCAATTTGTAAAGTAGGATTTAGGCAGCTAAGGGGACTTTGAGGAATAAAGGCAATACTTTTACCACGTAAAGCCCGCAT
Organism: uncultured Chlamydiales bacterium; assembly: GCA_963785335.1. GTDB lineage: Bacteria > Chlamydiota > Chlamydiia > Chlamydiales > FEN-1388 > SZAS-7. The sequence continues at coordinate 27,442 of CAWAUW010000002.1, forward strand.
TTCCTGCGGCGTTTTGTGTAGTAAATTTTGCCCTTCGAACAGAATTTGTCCACCTGCAATTTTTGTAAGAGGGGAACGAAAGAGATTCATGATAGACATGGCTGTAATGGTTTTGCCAGAGCCTGATTCTCCCACCAATGCAAGAGTTTCTTGTGGATAAAGAGTAAAGGAAACATCTCGTAAAAGAGGCTGCGGACCTTGCGCGCTATCCAAAGTAACATACAAATTTTTAACTACAAGAAGAGGCTGCTTTTCCATCATGCCACCTTCATTTTTTGGGTAAGGTAGCGCCGGGCTTGCGGATCAAGTAGGTCTCGCAGACCATCTCCAAGTAAATTAAAAGCAAAAATAGTAAGCGTAATCATTACCGAAGGAAAAAAGAGACGCCATGGATAAAATCGCATAGCACCCAAAGCATCACTTACTAAAGAGCCAAGGCTTGCTAAAGGCGGTTGAATACCTATACCTAAAAAGCTTAAAAAAGCCTCTGCAAATATTGCCTGAGGGATACTAAGCATAACAATGCATGTAACGGGACCTGATATATTAGGAAGAATATGTCGCAAAATAAGGCCAAAAGTTCCTACACCTAATGAGCGAGCTGCACGAAAGTATTCTGTTTGTTTAATGCCGATAACAAGACTTCGGGTAATACGCGACATCTGTATCCACCCAATAATTACCATAGCAGCAATGATAGGGGCAAAGCCGGGACCCATAATAACTGTAATTAAAATTACAAATAATAAATATGGCAGACAAAAAATCATTTCTGCAATACGCATCATTACCTGGTCTGTGGTGCCGCCGCAAAGCGCGGCTATCATGCCCCATGTTACACCTAGACATAAGTCAACAAAGGCTGCAATAAGGCCAATTTCAAGAGATATTCGTAGGCCCACACAAACCCTTGTCCACATGTCACGGCCTAGTTCATCCGTTCCAAAAATATGGGCAAAACTAGGTGTTAAGTTTTTGCCAGGCAAATCTGTTTGCTCATACGAATAGGGACTAAGCAGCGGTCCAACAATTGCCATAAGAATAAGCACACTTAAGATGCATACACCAATTAAAATGCTTTTATGCGAAACAATAATCGAAAAAAGTGAGCGCGGCGGCCTAATTTTTGGCTCATTAAGCGCTAAAATCTCAAATCTTTCGGTCGAAGAAAGTAGGTCAAAATTATCTATCATGCTGCTGCCCGAGCGATTTTTCGCGTTTTCAAAATACTTTTTGTCTCAGGATTAAGTAAGACACACAAAAGGTCAATTACAGTATGGTTAAAAATTAAAAGCATACTATAAAAAAGTGTAAGACCGCCAATTACAGGAAAATCTCGATTAATCACGCTATTTACAAACCATAGCCCAAGACCTGGAATGCCAAATACGCGCTCCACCGCAAAGCTGCCCACAAGCACATTGGTCATAACCGGACCAAGATAAGAAAGTATGGGGATGATGGCATTTTTTAGCACGTGCACAAAAACTACTCTGCCTTCTTTAAGGCCCTTAAGACGCGCTACCTGTACATACTCCTTGTTAAATACCTCCAGCATGTTTACGCGAAGTAATCGCGCTATATAGCATGTAGGTCCAATAGCTAAGGCAAGTGCCGGAAGAATAGTATGAGCAAAAGTGCCCCAACGAGCCACCGGAAAAATAGGGTAGTGAAAGGCAAAAAGAAACTGCAGACCGGCTGCCAGTACAAATGTGGGAACTGAGACGCCCAAAACGGCAAATGATGTTAAAACAATATTTGAATATCCACGAGAATTAAGTGCCGCCAGCGTGCCAAATAAAATTCCGCACGGAATAGCAAATAAAAGTGCTTCAAGTCCAAGCGTAGCCGATATAGGCAGTCCGCCAAAAATAATTTGATTTACAGTTTGTGAGGGGTATTTTAAGGAGGGGCCAAAATCAAAAGTAAATACCTGCAGGATATAGCGAGAGTACTGCAGATGCAATGGATCATCCAGGCCGTAGTAGTGCCTAATTGCCTGCAAGCTCTCTTTTGTCGCTGTTGTTGACTGCTCAGCAAATGGATCGCCCGGCACAAGGTGCATGAGAAAAAACGTAGCCGTAGCAATGGCAAATAAGGTAAGAATTGACACCCATAAGCGCCTTAAAAGAAAGTTACCTATTCCTGCTAACACATGTCACCTTTAAATGTTTCCCCTACAGAGATAAGCCTATTGACAGTTTGCTGCAAGTGGAAAATCACTAAAAAATCAATTTAACAATCCGATTAAAATCTTATTAAAATAATCCAGTAATGAACTTTTCCATATTCTTAAACTCCATTTATTGTAACAATTGTTTGGTTTTTTACTAGGAATATCATATGAATATGCTTACTTATCAAGACTGCAGAATCACTCCAACAAACTCAAGTGGAATCGCTGACAATAGTTCTATGGCAACAGCCTGCTATAATATCGGAAGCAAACTTTATGATGTATGCAGCAGCCTTTCTGAACGTCTAAAAGGACTTACCCAAAAAGCGCTTCCGCCCAAGCTATCTAAAGCACAACAAGAGCACATTCAATCGCTTTTAGATATGCTTCAAGAGACTAATAAGCCTCCAGTTTCAAAGCCTTATGGCTTTACTGATAACAGCATACACTATCGTCTTTTACTGCCTGAAGGACGTGTATATAAAGATAACAAGGAAGCTCGTGCTATTGAATGCTGGATTGACCAGCAGGGCTATACACTCAATATGAAGAAGGATACAAACACTCCCAAAATCCGTTTTGTTGTTACCTACAAAGACTTAGAGAAACGGGCATACAAACTACCTCTTATGTTTCCAATAGAGGGCGGGATTGATTTTATCCTACGTACTGATAAAGTATTTACAGCAGCAGGCGCCTTTGTGCAGGCAGCCTTTTTACACCAAAGCCAGAGGCCAATAGTAGACTGGGCTAAACAGCAGGTAGCAACTGATCCTCTTACAACTATCTTTTATAAAGCATCTCGTTCTGGCGTGCCTGCTGGCTTTGACGGATGGCTAAATACACATCCAGCCTATATTGAAAAGGCAAATCAATGCGGCCTGCAGCTTTTTTCGTTTGGCTGTGGTGATGGCGAGGATATTAAAGCTTTGCAGAAACTCTTCAAGCTTAAGTGTTCAAGAATACCAGAAGCTTTTGGAGTAGATATAAATCCGGGCTACTTTCCAAAGCAGCACGAGGGAGTGCAGTTTGTACAACAGGATATGCTGCAGATGGAGCCGTGGCTACAAAAAACCGCTTCAAAAATTGCCCTCAAAGTAGGTCTTTTTATGGGATCATTAACAAGTCAGGTTGCACAATCTTCCTACGCTGCACTTAAGTGCCTTCATGCAGCAAGGGACTTTGACATTCTGTACGTTGGAGGCTACACACCTGTTTTACTCACCGAAGCACATATGAATGACGCTGGCTGGACTGTCACCACAATATCTACAAATAGCTATTTAGATCCTGATCCAGCATCAAGAATCATCGAAAAAGTAAAGGGCGTGATACGCCCTGACATCCGCAATCACCACATGCTCACACCTATGAATAACGATCAGCGAAAAGTCTATCTTGAAACAAAAAGCACTCTACGTGTAAGCTCGGGTAACTTTACATTGTTAGATCTTTCTGGAAGCTCAAAACCTCTTGCAGATCTTGCTCTCTTTGATCGCACATTTACTTTAGTGGACATAAGCTGGTGTAACTTTAATACTGAGACTTTTGCGCAGTTTATTGAACAACTCGAAAAGAAGACAGCCGCAGCTGCAACCCTTATTGCATCTGGTGATGAGCCCTGGATCATCCAATTTATGGCAAGCCAAACAAAGTTTACGCTAAAGCTGCGTCAAGACCACAAAAAAGATGAGCTTGCTCCATTTGCCCCAGCTACTGCAAAGCTTTTGGGTATCTATGACAGAGAACCACTCAAGGCGTGTTTAAAATAACCCTTTATAGCCTTGACAAAATAAAGATGTGGTGCCACAATTGGTATTACAGTGGTATCATAAAGAGGTATGGCATGACGGCATCTAACTTTAACTTACGAGGGGTTCCTCCTCAAGTTATGACTTTTTTAAAACGCGAAGCACAAAAACTCAATATAAGCGTTAATGTACTGATTTTAAAATTGATAGAACAGGGGCTTGGCTTGAGCGGCAAGGCAAAACGAGTAAAACATCATGATTTAGATTTTCTCATAGGGACTTGGTCTTCAAAAGAGACGAAAGAATTTGATGAAAGCGTTAAGGTTTTTGAAAAAACTGACCCTGAGCTCTGGAAATGAGACCTGTACTTATAGATACTAATGCCTATTCAGCACTAAAAAAAGCAGATGCTGAAATTGTAGAAATTATCCAATATGCTGATGCGATTGTTATGAGCCCTGTTGTACTAGGTGAATTGTATTTTGGGTTCGATAACGGCAATAGAACAAAACAAAATCGTCAAGAATTGCAAAAATTTCTTGAATCTCCTCGAGTTACCGTGTTACCTATTCTTTCTGAGACAGCTCATTTCTTTAGCCAAATTGTCTTATCACTTTCTCGTAAAGGTACCCCAATTCCTTCTAATGACATCTGGATTGCCGCACAGGCTATGGAACATGGCTGTGTTGTATGCACATATGATAAACATTTTCGCAGTATCGAAGGTTTAGCAGTTGCATCTTCAGTGGCTGAATTAATCTTTTAGCTAATTCTTCTCTGAGGTTCCTGAACAATAATCTAAGTTTCTTTACATTCTATACTGTTTATAAAAAGTCTTTTAAGAATATTTACGGCGTTGATAGCCTAAGAAGAGACTTGTGCAGGTTACAGCGGCGGTTAGTAGGCTTGGATGTAAGTAGGTTGTGTAAAGACTTGTGCCAGTAATCATCATGTAAATAAGGATATCTACGCGGCAGCCTCTAAGATAAACATCAGGAGGAATTGTAAAGCGCTCTTTAGGCTGATTTTTCCGACGCGGCACCACTTCGCCGATCCGAAGTACATTTTCTGAGTGATAACCAAATAGTCGCCAAATACAGCCTGGAATAAAATCACTTTCTTCTCCAATTAGCTGGAGTGCTATCCCAAAGCGTGGCATAAAATCGACATCTATTTTGACAGTAGAAATGCTTTTGATTCCAATATGATCATCAGCATTTTTTGACAAAGCGTTAATCAAAGTCCATTTGGGTATGCTCGAAGATCGAACGTTATCTTTTGGATCGTAAAAATAAAATTTCTTTTTCTTGTCGCATACTAAATTATAATTTTTTGCGGTGAAATCTTCTAAATCTTCTGATTCATCGCCATCTTTACGAGCAAATCGCTCTCCCAGAAAAGGATTTGCATAAAGTATAGTGTTATTATCAGTTTGACGAATGCATGATACAACGCGATCTTTCTTTATTTCCCAGGAAATTTTGCCCAAAGATGGTTCTTCAGAAGCAATAGGAAATGGTAATACCCGTAATTTTTTGAGTCTCAGCCTTGCTTGAGCAATAGGGTGAGAATAACTTGCCTGCGCAATTTGCTCAATCCCCGCTAAAAATGTCATGCAAATGTCATCCTACTCTTTTGCTCGACTATAACATACCGACTTTTTTTTGCTAAAAGGAAATACGGATACCCTCTAAAGGTTGTGAAAAAAATAAGACGCTAAGTATACTCATCGGCGATTTTTACAAGGAATTTGAATGTCTTTACCTAATAATCTATTTTATTATTCACTAACCTCAATTGGCATGCCCGGCGAAATGCGCAAGTTTACATGGAACAACAACTTCGATGTTCATGCGTCAGGAGTTAACAGAACAGAATTTGCGCTTGGAAAACGGCAGATAACCATTTGGAACTCAGAAAAAGGCGGCTGTCTTTTATGGGGAAACCAGGCTCTATATGCATATCCAGGTCGCTTAGAAATGGGCTGCTGGATTTTAGAAAAACAAAAAGATGACAGCCTTGATTTTGCATTTATCCAGCTAAAAGATCGACAAATCCGCTATGTAGCTGGCCACCACAACACTCAGGGTGTTGTCATTAACAAGGAAAGCACGATAGGCATAAAAGTACTAAAGGATCTTTTTGATCATTTTGAGCTATTAGACGAACGTAGAGCAAAAAGACAGGGATTTAGTTAATTATCGTTTTTCAGAAAACTTACCGAGAGTTAATGCGTGTATAAATGCCAGAACTGCCAGAAGTAGAAACGATTGCTCGAGAATTACGAGAATCAAATGTGATTGGATTAAAAATAGAACGTGCAGAGGTTTTTTGGGAAAGATCTCTTGCAATAGAAAATGCCATCCTTTTTTGTAAGAAAATTGCAGATCAAAAGATCATGGATATTTCTCGAAGAGGGAAATTTCTTGTCTTTACATTAAGTAACGACACGCTTCTTGTGCATTTACGAATGACTGGGAAATTTTTGATCGGGAGTGATCAACATAGAGCCGAAGCGCATGAACGAATACGTTTATATTTAAGCGATGGACGCACTTTGTTCTATGAAGATCAGCGTAAATTTGGAAAATGGTATCTTACAACAGATCCTGAGCTGTTACTAAAAAACATTGGGATCGAGCCTTTGTCAAAAGAATTTACCCCAAAAGTTTTCGATAAATTACTAGAAGGACAAAAACGACAAATCAAGCCCCTTTTATTAGATCAGAGCTTTGTTGCAGGTATTGGCAATATTTATGCTGACGAGGCGCTGTGGGAAGCTCAAATTCATCCTGCAAGATCGGCGGCAACATTAACTGAGCAAGAAAAAAATGCCTTGCATGCAGCAATTATTATTGTATTGAAGCGCGGCGTTGCAAATATCGGCACGAGTTTAGGCTCAACTTCAGCCAATTATTTTAGCGTAAGTGGGCGCCGAGGCGATAATTTCCGCGAACTGCAAGTATTTCGGCGCGATGGCCTTTCTTGCCCGCGTTGCGGTGCAATAATTTGTAAAATGGTTCTTCACCAACGCGGCACACACTTTTGTCCCAAATGCCAGATTCTATAGCTAAAACCCATAAAAGATTATTCTCCTGAAGGGGCTATTGTTGCTTTTTAGACTGGATTTTTAAAGGAGTATACTATAAATTTATTAAAAAATAAAACTGGGTAAGTATGAATGTTAGTCGTGATGTAATGGGTTCCTTGAGTTCATTTAATAAATTTGAAGAAGCCCAAAGCCAGACTTTGGATCAAGCTCGATCTTTGTGGCATGCATTTAATCTTAAATTTGAAACAGTCACAGGCGATGAAAGCACACTTAAAATGCAAAGAATTATGCATGCAAAAAAGCTTGAGACTTGCGGCGTGTTTGACAATGAAAAATCTGAAGCTGCCACAAAAATTGCATCATGGTGGCGTGAATTTAGAAATTCAAAAAAAATGACTAATTTTAATCCTAACGGTGCTCATCCAAATGAATTTTACACACTGTTAAGTGGGCATAATGACATTAAAAGAAAATTTGACCACGATAACGACATTGTTTTACTAGAAGAGCTTAACACAAATCCATGGCAGTCAAATCGTTTTAGAAACCCTGAAACACACTACAATGCGCTGAACCTCTTTGCCACTGGAAAAATTTCTTGGCAGCAAAAGGCTACTTTATCCTTGATCATTGATACTGCCCAAGTTTTTGGCGAATTCGAAGCTATTGCACTGTTAAATGAAGAGGGGAATGATTTTTCTGAGAAAGCCAAACCACTGATTAAAGATTATATTAGATATTTCCCAATTCATACCATTTCTCCTTTTTATGACCCTAGTAATGGATTTTTAACTCCTGAAGAAACTCGTTTATTATTCGCTTTAGTGCTTCAACTACCAAAATCAGAACAATTTATATTTCACTTCAAAGAACAGCATGGCAACGATTTAAACCCAAATGGATCGCCTTCTGCAGATGTTAACGCAAGATTTAGCTATGCTCGATTATTGAACCGCAGCAGCTTAGGTTATCAAGGTGTTTTATTCTTTTCGCATGGCATAAGAAATGCCATTGGTCTATCCCATTATGGTGTGGAAGATTGGGTTCCTATTATCCCGCGCCTGGGACTACAAACTATCGACGATGTTGAAACGATAGGCAAAAAAGGAGGCAGGCTTACTATCAGTGCAGAATCGCACAAACTAGGACTAGTTGGTGCGAAAGTGAATGTACACGGAACTATGCTGGAAAGTCCTGATCAATTTGTGCATGATGAATTTCATTCACTTGTTGCTTCAATTTTAGGAAACAAAGTGCTTAAAGCAATTGATACTCTTATTGAACAAACAAGGTCTTACTTCGGCGTTCGTTGGAGTAAAGATATATGGATCTTAAGAGATGGTGATCTTAGCAAGCTGCAAACCCATGCTCGAGATATAAAAAATAAAACGCCAGAATACACTACGAGATTTTTTTCAAGTTGTATAGACTTTAAATATGCCTCCACTCAACTAGACAACTGCCCCCAAGAAGTTCAGAAGTTGGTAGCTAGACGGCCTTTGCTATTAGGTACAGATGGTTTTCCAAGTCAAATAATTCTTAATTTTGCCCTTGATTTAGTCCTAAATCAAGAAAAATGGTCCAATTTACATATACTTGCTGAAGAAAAACTTTATACCGGCGTGATGTGCAGATTAATTAGCATGGTCAAATATTTAAAAGTTTTAGATATTTTCAAGGAGCATAACGAGCATAATGCTAAAGCTCATATTCTGATGTTTGATTATTTTGTGCGAAGCCAAGGACAATGTTACAGTGCCGAAGATGATGGGTTTGATATAAACATTACCTGGTTAGAGTGGAAAATGCCTAAAAATCCACCGCAAAATATTTTTATGGAAATGCAAGAAATTGGCGACAATGCAGATGATTTTGTGGTTGCAGTCCAAAATAAAAAATTGCTGTTTGGTTTTGTTAAAAATCCAAACCCTAGTCTTCAACGCCAAATTGAGAAAAATCCAGCTTTACGTCGTGACAGTGTTTGGGTAAAAGCCCAGTTTTTAAAAGCTTGTGAAACAGCAAATACAACAGACGTTGCCTATTATTTTGATAAGCTTAATGAATATCACGAATTTGAACTTGTGAACGAGGGGATTTCTCTTGCCCCTTCTCTTGCATTTTTTGATTGGATAATTAATAAATCGCAATTTCTGAAAATCAGCGAAAAAAATGAGCTATTTCCTGATGACTTTACGGATACTTCTGAAACAAGTGATAACAGAGAAAAAGTTAATCCAGATATATGGACAAATAATCATCTCATAGCTCTTAAAGAAAGCCAAACCAACACAGATAATGAATTATTTCAAATGAGAACACACTACATTAATTATTTAATTCAAAAACGTAGTTTACTTCAAAGCAAAACAGCTATTTAATCTATTGGCTATGCTTCAAGTATTTTTTCTCTACGGAATAAGCTTGGCTGTTTTGAGGCTGTCCGGGCACGAAAGCCCTGCTGTTAAAGTGCCAGCTTAGCTCTAAATGAGTGTGAGCCAGTTTCCCCTAAGGGAAACTGGCTCACACGTCCTTGTTCTTTCTATCCTTTTTGGATATTTTTAAGGCAGGTTAAATCCTAAGATGTTTGCTGCCTTTATTCCAGCCATCATTGCTTGCCATCTAGTATTTCCTGTTTCAGGAAATGGATAGATGCTGTTATCTGCTACCATGAGGTGTTTGGTGCCAAAGACATGTAAATCATGGCTGCTAATCACTCCATTGGCAAGGGAACTTCCCATTTGGCATGTGCCACTATAATGGTTAGTCATAGTTAGCTGTGAATAGTTAAGAACCGCTCCTGCATCAAAGGCAAGTTGTGCATCTCCTGCTGCAAAATGGCTTGGAGGTGGATAAAGCATGGTTACCCCGAGTTCTGTAGCAATTTCATTCATAATTTTAAAAGCTGCTACTGAAGCCGAAAGATCAGACGCTGGATCACTTAAATCTCCATCAGAATATAGGTTAAATCTTATATCCGGAAGAGTAAATGGACTATCATCCACAATGAAGGCAGTACCTGAGCTTCTAGGCCTTAAATTCCACACAGGACCTGCGAAACCAGGTACACTTTCATCAATTGAGGCTGCTGAAATAAGGCTTGGAGGAAGGACGGCTAAAGTAGGGAATTCAACAAGCTCAAATCTGCGGACATCATCTCCTGTTCCTGCTGGATCAAAAAAGTTTCTTCCGTCAGTAAAGCCTAAAATTTCTTGAAAAAATTGATCGCTTGGATTTTCTGGCTGTGTCATGCCATAGAGAATACCATAGTGTTCTTTTAGACCTGTTCCGACTAAAGGATTGTTAACAAGCACGGGAACATTGACCTTTGGATCTTGGAGTACTGTCCGAGGTCCAATTCCAGATCTTTGCAAAATTGCAGCAGAATGTGGGCACCCAGCACATAAGATGACTTCTTTTTTCGCATAGACAATTTGGCCGACATTGCTATTATCGATAAAGTATTCCACACCAATTGCTTTATTTCCTTTGAAAATAACGCGATGTGCCACGGCATTTGATAAAACGTTCAGTTTTCTTCCATTTTTGCCTTTTCCATCATTTCCCAAAATGGATGTGGGCAAGAAATCTCGTCCATACGTACGCTGATTCTGATCAGCCGTTGCAAAATTTTGTGGAGTTGAAATAGCCGTATTTCCATTTGGAACGTTGTAATCGTCAAGAATAGGAGCTCCTGTAACATCTGAAAAGACATGCGGAACAAACTCGCTGTCAGACAAATTAGGAAGCACTTGTGAAACTTGTAAAGGTCCTGTGAATCCTCTGTAAGAAGGTTGCTCTGTGTTGCCAACAAATTTCTCAATAAACTTCATATATGGCAAAAGTGCATTATAACTCCATTGGCTATCCCCAACAGTAGCTGCTAATTCATCCCATCGATCTGTTGATCCTCTGACATCTACCATGAAATCATGGGCACTTGTGCCAAACCACATTCTTCCAGATGAATACTGTTCAACAGGAAAAAATCCAAAAAGGCCAATGTTAGGATTGTTTGGATTATCTTCAGGGCAATTTTTAGTAAGTGCATATTTTGAACTATAGGCCAATTCATCGATTGTTCCAAATATTTCATTTGGGCCTGCGTTGATGATAGGATCATCCGATCTGTTTACACCTGCTTCTAAGACCAAAACGCTGTTCTTATATTTTCCATTTACAGGATCTGACAAATAGCGGGCAAGGACGGATCCTGAGCTACCTAAACCTACTATGACATAGTCTGCAACTACTTTTTTATTCTTGTCATTAGAAGAGTTACTTGAACTTGAACTATGATGACGACCTGCTTGTAAGGATGTTACTCCCACAAGAGTCATGCACAAGACTCCAAAAATTTTTCGCGCAATCATACAATTTCTCCTTGTTTTCATGAATTCTTTGCACAATACAAAGGTCATTTTTTTCTATTTTTCTGTTGCCACTTCTGACTTATAAATGAGAGTAAAAAATTTATACAAGAAAAATTTATGAAGAAAATTTATTTTCAACAGGAATTGGAAGTTCAAGGAGGGCTAAATGTTTTTTTGTCCAAGGGATAAGCTTGGTATAGAGGTATTTAGTAAACTCGACTGAATTTTTTATGCTGCGCTTTACAGCATCAATATATTCTTGGTCATTATAAACGATTACTGAAGGCTGTTTTCCAAGATTAAGGATTGTGTTCATGAAAATTCTTGCTAACCTTCCACTGCCCTCATCAAATGCAAAAATCCGAATAATTTGCGTGTGTGTCCAGCCTGCAAGGTCCACATAATCGATTGTGTCTTGACTCAAGCGACTTTGTAGATCTTGGGCAAAAGTGGTCATTAACGGTTCTATCTCTTTTGGGCCAGGGGGAATGTAGCCGACTGTGTCCCAAATGGCTTTTTCTTGTTCAGTAAGGTTGCCAAGATTGTTTACATCTCTTTGGACGAGCGTGACTAGGTGTATGAATTTTATGAAGTCTGCACGGGAAAGATTGTCCCTTGCTTTTTCAATCATTTTCTCAGGATTACCTGTACCATCAAGAATCATCCAGCCTGTGCGATATTTTCCTAAAGAGGGTGGATCCTCATGCGTTACACGTTGCATGAGTATATAGTGAACCATTTTTATTAGCTGCAGCGTCTGTTCAGCATTCTGTTTTAGGATCTCTGGGTTAGATAAAATTGCCTGTTCAATGAAATGTAGGGCATTTTGGTAGTTGAGATACTTGTGTTCAGATAGATCAAAATGCATTTTTTTCTTTTGCCCATTGATGACAAAAGTAAAGGGAAGGCCTTTTTCAAAAGAAGCTTCTTCAGATGCATGAAGCGCAAGAACATGGCCCATCGATTTTTTTTGCCCAGAAAGCTCTTGTAGGCATGTTTCAGTGGATGCAGCAGTAGCTTGAATGTCGCATCCATCGCGGCCAAGGTTTACAAGCTGTATGCCGGGGTTCATGTACCTGGCTTCGTTTATTATTCTGCGACGTATAGGATCATCAAGATGAGGCAGATTCTTTTTTGTCCAGGCAAGCTGATTGCGCAAATAGTCTGTAAAAACTTTTCGATCTTTTGTGCCTTCCTGAACTTTTTGTAAATAGACAGTTTTGTTGTTGAAGACAACAGGAGATTCTTCTGCATAAACAAGAATGGTGTTTAAAATAAGCCTTGAAAGCTTTCCTACACTTATTTGAAAGGGAGAAATTTGGGTAAGCTCGGCGTGAGCAAAGCTTGCGTGGTCAATAAAATCTCCACCCATTTGCATGCGAGCCTTAAGAGCTTCAGCAAAGCTCATCATTGCCGAGTCAATATTGTGAGGCATTGTGGCGACAAAAAATACCTTGTTAAGTAAAGCAATATCTTCTTTTGTAAATGAAGATGCATTTTTTTGTGAAAGCTCGCCATACATCTTGACGAACTTTATATATTCATCTTTTAATGGGAGAGTTTGTTGTACATGGGCGCCAAGTAATTTTCCATGTACTTTATGGGTAAGGATTTTAGTGCTATTTCGGTACTTTCCTGGAGAATTACGTTTTTCATAAAAAAGATCATCTGTAAGAATGCGGTGCAGTTTTTGGATTGTCTGCAGCGTGTTGTTGGCTCCTTGTTGAAACAACTGCATGTCGTTTACTAACGTAGCCTCAGCATATTTTAGAGCCTTTTCGTAATTTTCGAATTTCCTGGCAGGGATAAGAAATGTAAAAGGAATGGCCATACCATCTTGTCGTATGCCAAGGCGTACCACACCTTCTTCATGAGTTGTATTAATGTCAGACTCAGTAAAACGCTCATTATGAGGAGATTTATGCAGGTAGTGTTCGTACAAAGAGCCGCTCGCAAATTCGCATCGTTCTCGTGAATCAACGCCGGATGCCATATCACAGGCGGTTGTGCCGAGTCTTGCTAGCTGCTTGCCGGGATTCATATAGCGAGCACTATTAACGAAATAACTTTGAGAAGCTACGTTTGGAACATGCGCCGGAGGAGCTGGAGCCTCGCATTGGCAATCAGCTGTAGTACTTGATGATATGCAACTTGCCCCTGCAGCTAATGCTGGGGCTATGGGAAGAAGCATCAAGCTTAGACCAATGGCTAAGCCAAAGACAAGTCCTACCTTTGCCACTTCTACAGCAGTAGAGGCAAATTTTTTGAATGATCTGCCGAGCCAGCTACTTTCGGTTTGGGAATCTTCTTTTGTTTGGGATAACAGGGTTGCTTGTTTTTTTGTAATAGAGTAAGTAAAAGTCATCAATTTAGTACGCAAAATAAAAAGATAATTTAGATAATAGCATGATATTTGTCAATATAACGAGGATTTTTAGATTGTTCCTTTTATGAAACAGCTTCCCTACATCTTGTCTATTTATTTAAAAGTGATTGCAAAGCAGCATCTAGTGATAAAGGCGCCGGACCATAGCTTGCCGCTGCTGCTGCAAAGTTTGGAAAAATACTTGCATCTTGACTTGAGCCTAAGCAAATCAAACACACTTTATTCTTGTAGTGCTCTAGTTTCTTAAACAATTCAAGCTGTTTGGGAAATTTCCATGCATTTGCACTTAAAGCTATAATTACATCAGCAGCATCTGCTGCCTTTAAAACTTGCTCAATTTGTTCGTGTGATGGCTCAGATAGTTTATAGTAGGCAAACAGGTCAGCTTTTGCGGCAATTTGCATATTTGCAATTTCATAGGTAAGGGTATCCGGTGCAATGATAGCAATTTTTTTGCCAGATAAGCTGCAGCCATGATTATACAAACACTCAGCACTTTGCGATGCAATTTCTTGTACAAACTTTGCATGCAGAAAGTTATTTATATTATGAGATGTTACAAGCGGATATGAGCTTTTAAGCTTTAAAATGCGCCCAAGAGATGCATTAAGCCTTTCGTGTGTGATGCGCCCATCTTTTACTGCCTCTACAAGTGCTTTATGAACACTAAGTATAGATGATGCCGAGCCAAGTGATGATTTAGAAAACCCTCCCGCTACTGTCAAAAGGTCACATCCAGCATTAAAGGCTTTAATTGCCGCATTTTCTAAGCTTGATGCCTGTAAAAGCGCGCCGTCCATCAATAAAGAATCACTTATTATAACACCATTAAAGCCAAGTTTCTTTCGCAAAACACCCTCTAATAGCTTTTCAGAAAATGATGCGCAGTTATCAGGATCGATAGCTGGGACTAAAAGATGTGCAGTCATTATTACCTCAGCATCAGATGCAAGCTTAGCAAAGGGATAAAGTTCGACTTTCTCAAAATCAGCAAGAGAATGATTTGACACTGGCAAACCCTTATGCGAATCGACTGCCACATCTCCATGGCCAGGAAAATGCTTTAACGTGGCAATTACGCGAGCTTCCTTGTACCCTTTAAGAGCCCGTCCACCAAATAGGGCAACTTCGTTTGGCAAACTACCAAATGATCGAATGCCTATTACTGGATTTGCGGGATTTGTATTTACATCTACAACAGGCGCCAAATTCATGTTAATGCCCACAGCACTGAGCTCTTGCCCAAGATATAGAGCCATACGTTCTGCAAATTCAGGCTTTTGAGTACGCCCAACTGCCCAATTACTCGGAAAATATGTAAAGCCATTTTTTAGATGTGTGATTGGGCCGCCTTCCTGATCAATAGCAATAAGCAGGGGAATGCGTGATAAATTTTGCAGGCCTTGCGTTAAATTTCGCACCTGCTCAGGACTTGTAAGGCCGTTTGCAAACTTAAAAAATACAAAACCTCCAACATGTGCCTGCTGTATCAAAAGCTTGGCATCGTCGTTTATTTCCTCACCCAAAAAATGCACCATGAGCAGCTGGCCAACTTTTTGCTCAACAGACATATCAGCAATAGATGCATTACATAAAGAAAAGCAACAAAGAAAGAGCACAACAAATTTCATGTGAAAGACCGTAATTTTAAGCAATGATAGCAGATAATTTCATCACAACACAAGGGGCTGATGCATAATTCACAACTAAAATTTTTTAAGACCCCTTTTTGACCGCAGGTCTTTGGAGTGCTGCGATTCTTCGCAGCTCTTAATTTTGCAGTAGACTTCAACCTCAATAACGCCCCAAGCAAATAATAGCCCCTAGAAATACCGTGAAGGTTGCATTGGGCGTTATTGAAGTTGAGGTGTGTGCAAAATTAAGAGCTGCGAAGAATCGCAGCACTCCAAAGACCTGCGGTCAAAAAAAAGTCCAATGCAATAGGGGTCCTACCGACTTTATTGGACTTTGTCGTTAAAATAGGCATCTTCAACGTCGACTAAGCCCATAGGCGAAAGATCTGCATGTTCAAATGTGCTTTTTTTGCCATAGGCAAATGCAAAATGAAAGAGCGGTAAGATTGGCATGTCAGCTAAAAGTACATCTTGGGCTTTTTGTAAAATAGCCATACGTTTAGTTGGGTCAATTTCAAGATTAGACTGATCAAGTAAGTTGGTATATTCAAGATTCGCCCAACCTGTGCAGTTGATGCCATTATCTTTATGATAGAATATCGATAAAAAGCTCATCGGATCAAAGTAATCGGCAAACCATGATCCTGCGGCTATATCGTAGTTTTGTGCAAAAAGCTTATCATAAAAATTTGGTGCCTGGCTGCTTTCAAGTGCAATATCAATATTTAAAACGCTTTTCCAATTTTGAGTGATTGCCTCTGCAAGTTTTTGCATGCGATCAGAGGCAATATAAGACAATGTAAGGCTTGGAAGGTCATTTCGCGTTATAGTCATATCCAAAAGCCCTTCTTCAAATAAAAGTGCCGCTCTTACCGTATCGTAGGCCACAGGACCTTCTTGCAATCCCATAGCTGGAGGGACAAGCGCTCTTGCAGGTTTTTGAGGACCTTGCATAATATTTGCAACTATAGCTTGAGTATCACAGGCAAGCATCAGTGCTTGTCTTATTTTCTGATTGTTAAAAGGTGCTTTTTCTACATTAAGGCGTAAAAACTGAGTTCCTGCAGCAGGTGCAGTTAAGAGTTTATCATCTTGTTTGAGTTGTGCAATACCATCTTTTCCTAAAGTTGAAAGCGGCGATCCCACCCAGTCAATTTCACCACTTTGAAAGGCAGCAAGTGCTGCGGCATCATCCATAAAGGAAATATGTGCCTTGTCAAGTTTTACTGCCGCATTTCCCCAATAATGGATATTTCGCATAAGATCAAGTTTTTGCGAAGGCACAAATGCCTCTACACGAAATGGTCCATTGCAAATGCATCTCATCTCATTACCATCTTTGAAATCTGGATGCTCCTCTGCCCATTTCTGATGTACTGGAAAGTAGGCAGCAGTTGCTGTTAACTGCAAAAAGTAAGGCGAGGGATTTTCCAGATTTACCACCAATGTTTTATCATCAAGAGCATGTATACCCACTTCGTCTGCCCCTACTTTGCCCTCAAATAGCATCTGAGCGCCGCGTATGGCAAAAAGCATATGAGCCATTGGAGAGTGCACCTCGGGATTGAGGGATGTTTTCCAGCTATACTCAAAGTCAGATGCTTTTACAGGATCGCCATTAGACCATTTTGCATCTCGAAGAACAAAGGTGTACGTCTTGAGGTCATTTGAAATTTGGATATTTACGGCTATGCCCGGAAAAATTTTGCCATGCTCATCAATATAGGTAAGACCTTCAAAAAGCATGCGAGAAACATTTGTTGCAGCAAGGCCATGGGCTAATCGAGGATCTAAACTAGCTATATTATCAGCAAGGGCAAAGTGCGCTTCTTGACTTTTTCCAAAGTCCGAAATACCGTTTGAGCTAGTGCTAGAGCCAAATTTACAGCCTGTAACTAAGCCGGTGGTAAGTAGAAGTGTCAGGCATATTTTTGTCAGTTTCATTTTTTGCTCTCCGAAATTTTGCGAGTAGGTTCTTTAGTTAAAGCAAATGCCACGCTTTAGAGTCAAGCAACAAAAAAACCCTTTGCAAAAAAATAAAAATCGTTAGGATGCGAAAAAACAATATTGGAGTTTGTAAATGAGATCGCGAAACGTTTGGATTACAATTATCGCCTTAGGTGCGCTTGCCCTGATAACATATAAAGTTTCCAGAAACCATGAGGAAAACCCATCTCACATGGCCGCTCAAACGCATGAAAAAAGCGTCTGGAAGCTGTTTAAGCCGCAAAATAGCCGCTTTGAAGTGCTCTTGCCATCTATTCCTCAGCATGTTGCAGAGGCACATCCCAATGGGAATGATTTTACAAAATATGATGTCTATTTATCTCAAGATAAAGACGGAAATGTATTTATGATCAGCCTTACAGAGTATCCTCCACAATATGAAATGGGAAGTGTAGATGATGTGCTCGAAGCTGTAAAAAATGGAGCATTAGGTGCAAATTCTAAAAATCAAATAAAAAATGTTGAAAAAAGCACCTATTTGAACCTACCATCTATGGATTTTTTTATTGAAAGTTCAGATTCAGCAATCCGTAGCAAAGCAATTGTGGATAATAAAACACTTATCGTTTTAACAGCCATGAATCGTGACCCAGCCCGCCTTGAAAAAGACTATAACACATTTGTAGGGTCGTTTGTGCTTAAACCCCAAGGTAATGCAGTTCATACACAAACTCATGAAGAAACGCATCCAAATCAGGAGCCTGAAATCCATAGGTAAAAAGTCCTAAATAAGGTAAAATATTTGTATACTTTAGGATTTTAATGATTGCTAGCAGATTGCGCCTCATTTTGGGAGCAGAACTGATTGCCTACTACTTTGCAGCCCCTTATATCATTCTATTAGGATTGGATGAAAAAAGGGGATTGCTGGATGCGGCTGTTTCAATGAATTATCGACTATGGGCCTATGCATTACTCGTAGGAATTTATCCCTTTTTGCTCATGATTGTCTCTCCCAGAATTGGCCGGCAGCTTGATCAGCGAACTTCTAAAATATCTGTTTTACGGAAAATACACCTGGCAAATTGTGCTTGTTACTTACTACTTGGGATGGCAGCTTGGCAGCAAAGCTTTGCACTGGCTATTTTAGCTCTTTGCATTCCAGGCTTGGTTGGCTGTGCATCTCCCGTTGGAAAATCACTTATTGCTTCTCTTACAGGCAAGGAGGTTCGGGTACAGGAATTTGCCAAACTTGCCTTTATGAAAGGGGTAGTAAAACTTAGTATACCACTTTTAAGCGCCTTTATATTCAAATTTTTTGTTAACGAAATAAGCTACGCTCCGCTTTTTTATATTTCAAGCGCCTTGTCCTTTTGCTGTTTTATGTATAGCTTTACCTTTCCTAATTTTTGCGCAACATCCACGCAAACAGAAAAAAAGCCCAATGCCACATTTTCCTTATTCATGACACTTGTTCGTAACAACTATTCGCTTCTTTTGGTATTTGTTATTTTAATTACTGCCTATTCTATATTTGTAAAGTTTACACCATTTATTCTTTTTGAAAAACTTGGGGACAATCCTTATATAGTTAATTATTTCGCTGCACTTGTTGGTCTTGCCTACACGCTAAATCAGTTTATCGTAGTGCGTTTTGCTAGGCAAGTATCACAAATCATACACATTATTTTTGCAATGCTTTGCACTTTCTTAACACTGCTTTGCTTTATAAATACTGGGCCTTTATGGTTCTTAGGCTTTTTTGCCGTACTCTTTTGTTTTTCTGTGCTTAACACATGTGTAGAAGCGCGTCTTTCCTTGCAGGGAGTTACCTCAAATCAGGGGACTGTTCAAGGCATATTATATAGCACTGAAAACTGGGGATATATAATAGCTCCACTTATTGGATCATTTGTGGCAAGCTTCCACACCGTTTATCCACTTTATTTTGTTTATGCATTAGCACTTACTGCTTGCGTATTTTTTGCCTATTCACAACTTCTATATAAGAGATCTATTGCGTGAGCGTTATATTAAAACCTGGTAGAGAGAAATCTTTACTTGCCCGTCATCCCTGGATATTTTCTGGCGCCGTTGCCACTTTACCTGAATTTACCGATGGGGATGTGCTACCAGTTATATCAGCAAAAAAAGAACATTTGGGCTTTGGCTATTTCAACAGACACTCCAATATCATTGGCCGCATGCTGTGTTTTGATGCGATCCCTGCAAAAGATGCTCTTATTGCAAATATCAAACAGGCCCTCGAGCTCCGTAAAAACCTCATTTGCACTACAACTAACGCATCTCGCCTTATCAATGGTGAAGGTGATTTTTGCCCTGGGCTAATTGTCGATCAATATGCCGATGCTTTAGTGCTTCAAATTTCAACTCTAGGCATGGATAAGCTAAAGCCGCTTATTGTTGAAACATTGCAAACTTTATTGAATCCTTCCTGGATTTACGAGTCCTCCACAAGCCCCTCAAGAAAAGAAGAGGGCCTCAATGAATGTAGGCAGACACTTTTTGGCACTCCCCAAGATGACATTGTAGTACATGAAGGCGGCCTGCAGTTTCTGGTAAATCCACTTAAAGGCCAAAAAACTGGATTTTTCCAAGATCTTCGCGAAATGAGAAACCTTGTGCAGCAATTAGCAAAAAACAAAACTGTACTTAACTGCTTTAGTTACACCGGCGCCTTCTCATGTCATGCCTTAAAAGGAGGAGCGACTCACTGCGTATCTGTAGACATATCTCAAGAAGCTATTTCACAAACAAAAAAACATATGCAGCTCAATCATTTTGATGATTCTGTGCACTCAGAAGTAGTTGCTGACTGCTTTGATTTTTTACGTACTGAAAAACTCAATTACGATCTTATCATTCTTGACCCGCCGGCCTTTGCCAAGCGTAAGTCAGATGTTGCCCGTGCTATTCGCGGCTATCAAGAAATTAACCGGCAAGCACTTGCCAAGATGCCAAAAAATTCGCTTTTACTTACCTGCTCATGCAGCTACCATGTAGATGAGGAGCTCTTTTGTAAAATGCTCTTTCATGCAGCACGTGATGCTAAAAGAGATCTTCGCATCATACAAAAGCATCGCCTTGCATTTGATCATCCTCTTAATATTTATCATCCAGAAAGCAGCTATCTCAAAAGCTTTTTGTGTTATGTAACTTAAGCTAATTGAAACACAGAGAGACAAAAAAAGAGAGAGAGAGAGATCTTTGGGAAGTTTCAAAGTGGTGATCCTAAATGCCAATGCAGGCTTTCGAGGCTGACAGCAAATATCCGCCATTCGCTTTTTGGCGATTTATTCCATCTTTGTTATTTTTTGTAAATCCCCTACTCACAAGAGTATGTGGATTTACAAAAAATAACAAATCTAGAAAAAATCACTCAAAAATCGAAAGATCGGCTATTTACTGTCAGCCTCTTCACGAAGCTCTGTTCTTATTCTCTCTCTCTCCGTGACTCTGTGTTTCAGTTTCAGTTTTTTTCGTGACCGAAAGTTTTCTGTGACAAGGTGAATAAGGCCCTCTTTTAGACTAATTCTGCTTTACACGAACTTGATGTGATCTTTATCATGACACGTTCATAATATGCCAAAATCTGCAGTATAAATTCAAAAAGGAGATAAGCGCTATGACAGCAGCATCAGTACAATCATCAGGAAATAATTTTTCAGCACCGTTCGAAAATGCATATAAAACCATCTCACCGTATATTCAGCAGGCAGAAGCTCTGTATCATCAAGCAGAAGATCGCCTAATAACCATATTAGAAGGGGCACTTCCTACGAAAATGCATCACGTGGCACAAAAAGTTGCACGAGCAGTTCCTGAAACACTTTTTTGCGCAAGCATGATTACTGGAGCCATGACTTTTGCTGCAGCAGTATTTGGCTTTGCCAAGCTTACGTGGGCAGCCATGCCTATATTTAAAAGCGCACTTGATGGCAAATTTGATGGAGATTCTATGCGCAAGGCCGCACAGAATGCTGTAGATAGACTTAAAGAAATTAACAATAGCTTCCGTCCTGCTATGTTTATTGCATGCGCTGTTGGTGCTGTTGCTTCAACTACCTTAGGCGCGCTTTATTTAAGCCCATCACTTGTTATGGCAGGTGCCTTTTTATCAATGGTAAGCTACATGGCCTTAGAATCTATTGAAAAACCAAATGATGTAGCTCCGGCTGCAGTAGATGAAAATCAGCCAAACGCCAATCCAGATGCTGCCGAGCCAGTTATTGTAGAAAACACCACAAGCACTGCAACTGCTACTGAAGCCCCAGCGGCAACTGAAACCCCAATGACAACAACAACACCCGAAACTCCGCTTACCTAAATGCAAACTTTGGAAGTGACTGGATAAACCCAATCACTTCCAAAATCATCTTAAATAAAAGGAAAAATACTATTCACCCTGCAGCACGTTCAAGTATATCCAAAATTTCTCCATACACATCACCGTTGTCTCTATTGTCGTATGCGATTTGCATTGCGGTTTGACCATCTGGTATTTCTTTATTAATATCTGGATTTTTAGTGAGTAAGAGCTCTACCATTGCAAGGTTACCATTTGCTACTGCTTGCATAAGTGGTGTTAGGTCATTAAAACCTTCTTTATTGATGTCGGCATCTTTTTCAAGTAGGAGTTTTACAGTTTCTAAGTGATTATTGGCCACAGCCAAATAAAGTGGCGTGATAGCATCTTGAAAAGCTTTATTAACATCACTCTTATTTGCTAGCAATAATTTGGCAATCTCAGCATGTCCATTTTGTGCAGCCACAAGAAGAGGTGTCGCACTATCTATTTTTGCCTTATTAGGGTTAGCATTTTTTTCTAGGAGTACTTTTACGATCTCTACATTTCCGCTTTCTGCAGCTACAAAAAGTGCCGTTATTCCATTCTCATCTGCTTTATCTACGTCACACTTTTCTAAGAGTAACTTTACAATCTCAAGATGGCCATTTTGTGCAGCCGTATAAAGTGGAGTTACTCCGTTTTCATCTGCAAGATTCACCTGAGCATTTTTTCCGAGTAATACTTTCACAATGTCAAGATGCCCATTTTGGGCAGCTAAAAAAAGCGGTGTTGCCCCATTGATGGACTTGTCGATGTCAGCATTTTTTTCAAGTAAGAGATTTACGGTCTCGAGATGTCCATTTTGGGCAGCCATTAAAAGTGGCGAAGCCCCACTTGAATCTGCAAGATCTACTTCGGCATTTTTTTCAAGTAACACTTTTGCAATTTCAAAGTGCCCATTTTGGGCAGCTTTGTAAAGGGGGGTTACTCCGGACGAATCTGCAAGGTTCACATTAGCATTATTTTTAAGAAGTAGCTTTACTATCTCAAAGTGACCATTCTGTGCAGCCATAAAAAGTGCTGTTGTTCCGTCATCATTTGCCCTATTTACATCTGCTTTATTTTTTAAGAGTGTTTGCACTGCTTTTAGATCGCCATTTGCTGCAGCTTCACCCAACCATGTTTTTCCGGATTGAGTACTCATTTGAGCTTTGTCTTCAGTAACTTCTGTAATGGCAGTGGTTTGGTTTTGCAATTGGTGAATACACTGTTCGGCAACTGCTTGATTTTGTTCAGTAGTATATATTTCAGATCTTAATATTATATGGGAGTCATTTTTTGCAAAAAATGACTCAAATACATTAGCCGTTAAATTATTAAGATCTTTTATTATATGTACCGGTGGCTTGTTTACATCAAATAAACACCACTCGTTTTTGTCAGGAAAGTAGCCAGCACAAATTCTATGAGAATTTGCAGATAAACCTATAGCGATTGGCAAGGCAGAATCTTTAAACGACTCGCTCATTTTTTCAAAATAGAGCTTGAGCTCATCCTTACTGAAAAGATTACTCTTTTTATCAGCCTGCACGATAGCGCCTTCTTTTTTCATGAGATCTATCGGAGCAATTTCTTTGGATGTTAAGAGTGCGTTTTGAGTAAAGGCGCGATGTTCAAGAAAAGGTTGATGTTTATCGGGCTGATGATATAAAGAAATACCATCGCAAAAGGCAAGAATATCGGCTCTTTCTTGCTTTTCGGCTTTTGATTTTGATTGTATATTACTATTTAAGCTATCGATATCAAGAGAACGCATCTTAAGCGCTCTTTCACTAAAGCTTTTGAGATCATTTGCTAAAACGGCATGTATTGCCATGTGACTAATGCCAAAGCACATGCCTTTTTTATCTATCTGATATCCCAAACCTTGCATAGGATTAAGAATCCAAGATTGATCTTGATCTGTTTTTTTGCGTTCATAAACCAAATCTCTCATGCCTTGAGATTTATAATGAACTAAGTCATAAGGTGTGTCACCATTCTTATTTTTCGCATACATATCTGCGCCATGATCAAATAAAACGGCCGCAGCTTCTGTATGGTCTCTTTCTATGCAAAGGTAGAGGGGAGATAGGCCATTTTTATCCATTGCATTAACATCACAGCCAAGCATGCAAAGATAGTTGATGTTTTCTATAAGCTGGTCGCTATCACCTTGAAATGCCAGATGCAGCAAGTTTTGCTCATGAGCATCTCGCAGCGATGTAATATTCTTTGCCTCTTGGGCAAGCTTTTCTAACTCCTGCGTATTACCATCTCGAATAGCCCTTTTTATTTTTTTACTTATTTCTTCGGTAGAAACATGCTTCTGTTCTACAGAGGTGAGTACAGCTGTTCCTAAAACATTAGCCGCCGCATCTTTATGTGTTTCAACATATTTTTCTGGTAAGCATGAAAGAACATTAGTTTTTGCATCTAGGCAGATGCTAGGCTTTTGGGGCATTGCATCCGCAGCGAGGCCCTCTTTGATAAGTTGAAGGGTTTCAGCTGACCGTGCATCGGTCTTTTGATCACCAAAGACCCCATGAGGCTCATCAGGCATTATTCGCTGCTGGATGGTCATAGAAACTTACCTCCATATAGCTCTATTTTAGCTATAATAAAATATTAAATATACATGTAATTGTGTGCGTGTTACTATAGTGATAACGCTAAAGGAGAAGATCTATGAACCCTCCTCTATTTTCGCCTACCCCTCTAAAAAAAAACCCAGAGCTCATAGATCCAGCATTTGAAGCGAGCATCACTACATTTGCCGATGCTGTAATCGAGGATGAAAAAAGCAGGTTTCAACCCGGAATTGAGTCATTTCAGGTACATGCCAATAAGATTCGCGAAGAAATACATGACTCTATGGTCAAATTTCAGCAAAACTTTCAAAAAGGCTATGAGACAGTAAAGATCTGGCTTGTTAAACATGGCTTTGTCCCACCGATAATTTCGGAGGAAAATATCTCACTCTTACAAAACAAAGAGGAATATCAAAAGCACCTCAATGAAGGTAGAGCTCTTTATGAAATTCTCGGCTTTTCTGAAAAAGATTTAAAGGATTTTTACAAAGCTGCCTACCAGTTGACGCAAGATAAGGACTTTGTAAAGGGGCGCGATGCCTGTTTTTTTCTGGTGACAATTTCTCCGCAAACCGCCGACTTTTGGTTCGGTCTTGCCGTTTGTGCCACCCAGTTAAAAGAGCATGATACTGCTTTAGATGCTACCTTGCACCTTATCGAACTTGATCCTAAAAGACTTGAAGGTTACCTCAACGGTGTGCATATTTATCTGCAAAAAAATGATATCGATAAAGCCTTTCGTCTTTGCCAAAAGGGCATTGACTTTGCCAAAATTTCCTCTGAAGAGGAATGGACAAAGAATTTTATCTTGGCACTAGAAAAGATAGCTAACGTCATTAGGGGAGGATAAATAATGGAACCAAAAATACACAACTATATTAATAACATGCAATTTATGGGTACAGAGCAAACTATACAAGCAAAGAAAACAGCCCTTGGTAATATTATTGATAAAGGTAAAACAGGACAAAGCTTGAGCCCTGAAGAAGCCAAGATCCTGAAAAGCTTTCAAAAAATTACCGAAGGGAACTTGCCTGAAAAATCAGCAAAAATCGATAAGCTGCTTGAAAACTTGCACGTTTTCAGCACCAGCTCACCTTCTAGTTCTAGCAAAATAGCTCATGTAGCTGAGGCAATAACCTCAGATGACATGAAAAAACAATCGCTTATTTCAATGCTCTTATCTAGCGGAGAGTCAGACGCTGCTCGAGTACAGGCAATGAACATTAAAAATCCTAAACTACGTGAAGAAGCATTAAAAAAAATCGATGCATATGAAGCAGAAAATGCCGTAGAGCCTTCTGCTGCTTCTGAGTCAGAAGATGAAGAGCCTAATCTTGATGAAGATTATACAGATTCACGCACACAGGGAAGATTTGCCGAGTTTGGAGATGATGAAGAACATGGCAGGGTGCTTCGCACTGATGAATAGCTCAGAAGAGATGTTTAATTTAAAAAAATTGCTTAAAAAATAATTTAATTTGACTCCCCGTTCTGACCCTCCTTTTCATAAGTTGACAATTTTTCTCAGTCACTACATGCTTAACAGATGCACGACAGATCAAGGAGGAAAAGATGTTTCCAGCTAGTTTCTTAACTTTTTCAGGAATTCAAACGAGGATATCTTCTAGCGGCTCAACTGTGTCGCTAACTGACTTTCAAGATAAAATACATATAAAGCGGCAGCAAGAGTATGATTCATATAGGGGAAGCCGTTGTGAGGTGGGGCTATCTTTTTGGGGCGATATTACTGTGCGTCTCAATGGATCAGCTTGTTTTTCTTTGGAAAAATTTTTAGAAACTATCTATATGAGTGCCCGTGCTACATTAGCACTTTCTCGCGATATAAGCTTTAGGGGATATAAAGTTAAAGAGTATATGCTCACTTCACCAGATATCGACAGGCGAGTTGATATGCTGAGGGCTGCAGAGGCATCTCTTACAGAGGCCTGTCAGCAGTATAGGCAAGGAATGCGCTATACACATTTTGCAGGTCAAAGACTGCAACTTTGCCTTGAAGAGCAGTGGCGTACAGCATTTACCCAAATGGAAAATACGCGTGCTATTGTCCAAGCCATGCCCGATATAGAAGAGCGGCTGCATCAAGTACAACAAACTGCAAGTAGGGTGCATCAAGTACTTGATGGCATCCAAGAGCGATACCAAACGGGCCAGTTTTCTCTTGCTGACCAGCAGCAACTAAAAAAATGTAGCTCTGTTGCTGATAAAATTTTATTTAATAGTCGAAACGAGCAATTTTATTTAACAAGCATGTTTGGAAAAGCAAACTGTGAGACGCTCACTCAAGAAAGTGAATATTTATGTAAACGTCCCGGGTGGGTTGAAAATATTCGTACTTCCTACATTGCCGTACAACAGTTTTGGGCAGCAGTCGGGGTGAGCCCTGCAGACCATTTTACACCCTCAAGAGATATTTGGGAAGGCTTTCATGCGCGTCTTTTAGATTGCATTAACGATGAAGGCTTTTTAGATATTGCATCCATTAAATCTGTAATGGGAGAACTTGCAAGTTTTATACTTGATCAACATTCGTATAGACAGCAAATGCAACATCGCTTGCAAGTGTATAAAGAAAAAGTCAAATTCACACCAATCGCTTGCTATAACGCTATAGCCAGCTATAACGAGAAAATTTCTGAGCTTAACAATTGTATATTTAACTTTGAAATGCTCTTTGTTTCCGGTGAAAGCCACAAGCTTTTTACTTCTGCAGCTGTTCCCTGTGTGAAAAGAAATGTTTTTGGACCATCAATTCCAAATACTCTTAAGAGCGATGCCGACACAAATACAGAAATATTTTATTTTGGCCTTTTTTGCACTGCAACAACCTACTTGCAAAAGTTGCGTAATGAGCAAGGTATTCTTATAAGACTTAAACGATTAGCTGCCGAAAGTGTTATGCAGCAAGCAAAAGATTTCCTAGAATCAGGCCCACATGTCCCGGTTAAGCTAATAAACGATCATATTTCTAGACGTCTTAATGAAATAGGGCGCTTTAGTCCTAACACAGCTAATCTCATACTTAGAATGGGTGATAACTCCATTCGCGTCCACAAAGCAGTGCTTACGCGATTTTCTAATGAATCTCGAACCTATTTTGATGCTATCCTTTCAGGCGCCTGGAAGGAATCTAATCGTGATTTCATCGATCTTCCGGATCATTTTCTCTGGGCGGCCGTTGTCGAGCTTATATGTTGGCTCTACGGCTCAAGCTCCATTGACGAGGTGCCACAATTTCTTAGGCAACGATTTGGCGAAGTTGCCGACTACCTCATTGGGGGATCAGAGTTTCAAAACAAATTAGATCCTCCTCGGACGTGACTGATTAACAGGCCTATCGCTAGCTAGGAATTAATAATCAAATGGGTAACTATACTGAAGTAAACCCTAGAGATTACCTCTAGCCTTATATAATAAAATTATATATAATATGGGGTATGGATGACACTACACTAAATGCCTTAAAGGCCTTTGCTTACCAGCCGCCAAGCGCGCCAAATCAGCCAAAAGTGCTGTTAAAACTGCAGGGCCGTACCCTTGTGGCAATCAGCGATGCTGACATGGGATTTAAAGACAGATTCTTTAAATTTTTAAGTTTATTTGGTATTGGACGATTTAGCTTATCTGCAATTGTTAATCATATTAATACTTTAGATACCCCTAATAGCACCTTAGATCTTGCCAAAATCAAGCTTTTACAAAAAGTTGAGCGTCATAACAATAAGTCTTTTGTATTTAATGTACGGGCCTCTGCCTTGCAAACATCAGTGAATGCAATCGCACAAAGAGTTCTTGGCATACTGAATCCACCGAATATCGAAGATGCCTTTAAAAGCGCAAATACCTTTGATAAACTTGATGCCCTAGAAATTAGACTAATACTTTCCAAATCACTAGATCCGGCATCAGAAAAGCGTTTAAAAGAGCTCAGAATCGATCTTGCTATGTCAGAGCTTATTGCACTTTTAGAAAGTACCTACCACGTCTCAAATTTATCTGAGGTAAAAGTAATAGAAACTCAACTAGAAACGTTAGCCAATACTATCCCACTTACCAACGATTCTACAATTTCCAACCAAATTCAGCTTATAAAAGCTGCTCTTGAACAAAGAAAAGAAGCATTAAAAACAGGTGTAGCACCATCTGAGCCTATGACTACCTTTGATCCTATTGCAGGCGGGGGTATAGTTAATGGAGGAAATTCGTGCTATCTTAATGCAGTAGTGCAAGCTTTACGCTTTGTTCCATTTGAAGATAGGTATTTTGGTGAAGAAAATGTTCAAGGAGCTCGCGGCTGGCTTCAAGCACTGCATGCTAAGCTCCAAAACACAAGTCTTACTGCCGATGACATTAATGATTTTCGCAATTTTTTACGTGTAAGTTGCAATTTAAATGCAGATGAATATTCTCAAGAAGATGCCCATGATGCTATTATGTGCATTTTAGATGCTCTTAGCGTAGATGTTTTTGATGTTTCAGCTTTTAATTCAGAAGAAAATAAAAATCGCATAGCCGCACATACTGTGCTATCTATTCCAATACTCAATGCTGTAAAAGATAAATCTATCAGCAGCCTTATGCAAGCGGAAGGAATAGCTTTTGTACAAGCTCCAACAACATTGCCTATCCACTTAGAAAGATATATATTCGAGAATAAGAGCATAAACAAAAATAATACTAACGTGCGTCTTGAGCAAAGACTTACCGTATCTCTTACAGATGGTACTACACGTGAATATGAACTTGCTTCAGTTGTTATCCACAAAGGTGAAACACCTCAACGCGGTCATTACTATAGCTACGCATTGCAAGAAAATAGTGATTGGGTACAATTTGATGACTCTCAAGTAAGACGCTCTTCAGGCGCACATGATGAAACCCTACAGGATATTCAAAGCAATGGGTATATGTTCATGTACCGCTTACTTCCTGCCAATGCTTAAGAGCCGAATTTACCCTTTAGAGCAAAGCTTTTGAGGCTGTGAAAAAATAGATATCTTTGCGATTTTGTCGATCTTTTTTGCATCTTTAAAAAAACAGTCGGTCCCAGCACACGATGACGATCGCGGACCGGCTGTTTTTTCAATCTGCGAAAAAATCTCAAAAAACTCATAACGAGCCTAATTTTTTCACAGCCTCTTTGGAATGCGGAGTTAAGCACTACAAGCATTAACTTAATTAGAGTTTAAGTATCTTCAGACTGAAAGTCTGGGTTATAAAAGCCCAGGGCAACGCCCTGGGTACGCTGTGAGATGGATTGCAGGCTGAAAGCCTGCGTTA
Organism: uncultured Chlamydiales bacterium; assembly: GCA_963785335.1. Lineage (GTDB taxonomy): Bacteria > Chlamydiota > Chlamydiia > Chlamydiales > FEN-1388 > SZAS-7. The sequence continues at coordinate 56,998 of CAWAUW010000002.1, forward strand.
TAGTGAACAATAAATTAAATAGATATGTGGCCCAAACTCATTACATTTTTCGTTTACTATAACGCAGGCTTTCAGCCTGCAATCCATCTCACAGCGTACCCAGGGCGTTGCCCTGGGCTTTTACAAACCAGCCCTTCAGGCTGAGGAATATACTTGAAATAAGTTAGTGCTTATGGAGTTTTGCACCGCTCTTAGATTTATCGCACAGCTGTACGTAAAAATCCTCCAAGCATACTGTGAAGGCTATTTTTTGCTTTGATGATATTGAGGTTGAGGTTCGTGATAGATCTAAGAGCGGTGCATAACTGCACCGCACTCCAGAGACCTTCGGTCAAGAGATGCTAATAGCCGTGGCTGGTGCCGCAGCCGCAAGATGAGCGCGCATTTGGATTACTGATTTTAAAGCCCGACTGCAGGCCATCTACATAATCAATTTCACAGCCCTGAAGGCGGCCGAGAGCTTGTTTATAAACGTGGATTTCTACGCCGTTTGAATTGAAGATAAGATCGTCTTCTTCTGGTTTTTCTGAGAAGCCCAATACATACTCAAATCCACTACAGCCGGCTGGTTTTTCGTCAAAACGAAGGGCCCAACCCTCTTTACCTTCTTGGCCGCAAATACGCGTAAAAACTGTTGCAGCATTAGGTGTAAGAGTAATAGTTGATGGATCAGATTCTTGTAGAAGCACTGAATTAAGTCTATCAAGGAGATCTTTTAAATCATCTTCAGTCAAGCCATGACGCAAAACGCCTGATTCTACAGTTTCCCATGTTGATGCAGAACATCCCACACAGTTAAGACCAGAGCGTGTAAGCTCTTGCGCAAGCTTTTGCGCTTTAGCCGGAAAGTTTGAAAATATTTCTGTAATGGTCATTTCACGGGTGATAGTCGTTTTTGGCGAATTTTCACTTGGTGGAGCTTTTTTTGAACAGCACTGAGGCTTTGTACATTCTTCCATGATACCTTCCTAAAATGATATTGTAACAAGACCTTGCTTGATTTTTGCCTGGCAGCACATACGCTCACGGCGTGTACCTGATTCGCCTAGAAAATCAATTTCGGCTTGAGTTGGCTCTGATAAATTTTCATGGCCTGAGATAACTTCAACGATACAGGTCCCGCAAACACCTTCGGTGCAGGCAAAAGGAACACCTGCTTCTTCGCAGACTTCAGCAATAGAACCATTGTCTTCTACTTCGACTTCGTCACCTGTATTTTGAAAACACAATTTGGCCATATTATTTCTCCTTAACTCTAAGTATCTTACTATCCAACATTTATATTGTCAATTACTTCTTTTTAGGAGCTGGCTTTTTGACAACTGGTTTTTTTACTATAGCTTTTTCTACTGGTTTAGCAACAGGTTTGGCCTTTATAGGCTTTTCTTTAACAGCAGGCTCTTTGACTGGTTTAGCTGCAGGTATTTGAGCAATCTTATCTTTTGAGGATTTACGATTGATCAAGCGAATACCTGTGTCCTTAAAGTCCACCCAAATAGGGGACGTCCAGGCCATATGACCGTCAGTTTGTGTCACACGAAGGTAGTAAAAAACAAAAGGCTTTTTATCTTTGCTTGTAATGCAGCAATCAGCCAGGTTATCCATATCATCGTAGGCAAAATCAAGAAATTGTGTAGTAGGAGTATATTCTTTTAACACCTGGCCATTACGAATAAGTTCCACTTTTTCAAGTGGGCTGGTACCAGCGACAAAGCCTGTAAGGTGGCGGTTTACTGCAAGACCCGGCTTTAATGCCCCATCAATTTCACTGCCCATTGGAAGGGATGCTAAATTAAGACCAACAATAATGCGCTCGCCAGTTGTAGCATAGCAATTTCTATTATAAAGACCTTCAAAAATAGCCGAACGTGAGAGAGAATCTGCAAATACTGCTGTTAAGCCCGGAGTGTATTGATCTTGATCGTTATCAAAGAAATCTGCATAAATTCCGCGATCATCAAGGCCGCCGGCAACAAATCCAAAGCGCTTGCCTTCCATCAAAGCTTTTACCAAAGAACCTTCTTGCGTTTCATTTATTCCACGCTTAGCTGGGCCTTTAATTGGCCGAGTATTACCTTCTTTAGCAGTTAATTCTGAGGAGCCCCAGGCGTTATAAATTTCTACCACACGCTCAAAATCGGGATTAAAATCATCGAAATTATATTCAAAACCTTTACCCATAGTAAAGCAGGGGATGGAAAGCATTTCTTTAGGTGAGAATAATTTATAGATTTTCTTAAGAGAGTTTGATCTTTGGTCTTTTTTGCGTAAAATGCCTTTTTCGCCTTTTGCAAATACTATTTGCCGTATACCTTCAGTTTTGGGCTCACCAACCCACTGATGGCCAAGAAGTGCTGCAAAACGCTCTTCTTCATCAAGCTCTTCCACATTTTGTGAAATAAGCTTCCAGGTATCATTTGAGGTTTCTTCAACATTTTCAAAAGGAGAAGCACCAAAAAAGTTAATGGATTTTTCATCGCGGAAATGTCTAAGGCAGCTTTCGATATTTTCGGTTGAATCAAAACGCTCAGATTCACCGTGTAGAATACCCCAAAATAAGTTTTTCATTTCATGACCAAAGCATTTTATTGGACAGGAACGATATTTTTGCTTTGTTTTGACGTTTGTAAGTTCAATCGTATACACGCCAGGTTCATTAAAGTAAAGATTTGGCAGTGCGATAAAACCAGTTTCGGGTACAAAAAGCTTCCACTTTAAATTTTCACGAAGGTTTTCGTGGCTAAGTTCAATGAGGGTATTGTCTGGAGCGTTATTGGTAAGGTTTCCAAACTCATCTTCAAAGCGAAGAACTACATCAAAACGACGATTTTTTGTTGTTACAGAGGGCGCTAGAACCCGAATTGTATGCAGAAGATTGCCCTTGATATCAACGCTAAAGGCTTCTGGGTCTTGAAAATTGCCTTTTCCTGATGGATCGATGTATAATAAAAAGGGACGGCGCCTTTGCAGTGTCTGTTGAGCACGATTTCCAAACTTTACGGGATCTTTACCTTTTGGGGCACCCATGCAAATGGTGATGCTTGATCCGCCTGAGACTTCTTGTGGAAGCACAAATTCATACTGCGGCACAAAGCTTTGAGGAAGATCAACAGCTCTTGCCTGAATAACTTTACCATTTTCTAACAGGGCGTAGATCAGGTTGGAAGTCTCTTTAAGCGAAATTTCTGGGGTTTCCCAATCAATTGCCCGACCTTTACTAGATAAATCAAATTTTAAAATTGTCCCTTTTGGAAGAGACACCGCTGGAGTATAGATAAATTTCCAGGTATTTACTTCGCCTGCTAAAATAGAATTCGGTTCAAAATAGCAAATAGATCGTCGCATGAGTTTCTCCATAACGTGGCCGCAATTTTGCACGATAGGGGAATGTTTTTCAACAAAAAACATGAAAAACAAATACATTTTTACCGCAGAGCAAAAACCGAGGAAATACAGAGGGAATACAGAGATACAAATACAAAGACAAATACAAATACAAAATACATTTTTAACGCAGAGAAAAAAACAGAGATCGCAAAGAAGCGCAGAGAAAAACATGAAATATACAAAGAGAGAGAGGCCCAGAAGAGACGCTTCGCAAAGGTTGCATGGGCTTGTGGGTTACGGGCTAATGGCCATTTTCCGCGAGAAAAATGCCCAAAGGGCAATGCCGCTGGGGGCGGCAACGCTTCGCCCTGCAGTAAGCTTGAGGGGACAATGAATACCATTATCATTTTTAACTTGTTTCAGGGCGAAGTGTTGCCGCCCCAGTGGCATTGCCCTTCTGGGCATTTTTCTCGCGGAAAATGGCCATTAGCGCCGTGACCACAACATCATGCAACCATCGCGAAATGTCTCGATGCATCTTCGCACTTCTCTGGATTTCATGTTTTTCTCTGCGCTTCTCTGCGATCTCTGTTTTTTTCTCTGCGTTAAAAATGTATTTTGTATTTGTATTTGATTTGTATTTGTATTCTGTATTCTCTGTATTTCCTCTATATTTCCTCGGTTTTTGCTCTGCGGTAAAAATGTATTTGTATTTGTATTTATTTAAAAAGAATATTCTACACTTTTAGTTTCGCGGATGACAGTAACTTGAACACGTAAGGTTGAGGCAAGAGGCTGAATTTTTTTAGCAATTTGTTTAGCCAAAAATAAGGCGTCAGCATCGCTAACAATATCTGGGCGCACAAATACCTGCAGCTCGCGGCCGGCAGCAAGTGCAAAGGCAGATCTTACACCCTCAAAGGTTAATGCTTCAGTTTCAAAATCGCGTAGGCGCTTAAAAAAGGTATCGCTATGCTCAAGGCGCGCACCTTTTCTGGCACCCGACAGATAATCGGCACATTTGACAAGTTTGGCTTCAAGGCTAAGTGCCGGCATTTCATCGTGATGACAGCCAACACCATTGGCAACTTCTTGGCTTTCACCGCATTCAAGACAAAGATCGTAGCCAGCAAGTGCATGCGAGCGGGGAGTATCCATAGTAATTGCCTTGCCAATATCATGAAGAAGTCCCATGCGAATGGCAGTAGATATATTAAGTTTAAGCTCAGCTGCAATTTGTCCCATGATGCTTGCAACTTCAATAGAATGATCTAAGAGGTTTTGGCCAAAGCTTGTCCTAAGCTTTAATCTTCCCAGATGAATAAGCAGTGTTGGATGCAGGCTATGAAGATGGAGTTGAGCTATGGCCTCTTGGCCATATCGTATGAGGGTTGCATCAAGATTTGCACTTGCAGCTTCAACTTCTTCTTCAATTCGGGAAAGTGAAATACGTCCATCTTTGATAAGCTCCTGGATAGCAATTTTTGCAATTTCTCGCCGCTGAAGATCAAAGCACGATAAAACAAGTGCCTCTTTATTTTCATCGATAACTAAAGTCACGCCCGTAAGCTGCTGAAAGGCCTTTATATTCTTGCCTTCGCGGCCAATAATCTTAGCCTTCATCTCTTCATTTGGAAGAACAATTTCGCATGTTGTAGCATCCGTAAGCGCTTTATGGGGCAGTCGTGCAAGTGCCGTTGCAACAAGGCTATGAACGTGGTTTTCAAGGCGCAATTCAATTTCAGAGCGTTTTTGAAAAAATAGCATCTGGCATTCTTTTTCTGCTTCTTTTTCAGCCCTGGCAAGCACTTCTTTTCGAGCATCTTCAGCCGTTAGCATGCAGAGGGCATTGTAGCGCTCTAACGCTTGTTGTAGTTCTTTTTCACGTAAGTCAAAAGCTTTTTCTTTTTTTTCAAGCTCATGCTGTTTTTGAAGAATTTTATTTTTTTCTTTAGAGAAAAGATCTTCTTTTGATTCAAGTAGCTGCTGGTTTTTGGTGCAAATTGCAAGTATTTGATGAGCTTTTTGCTCTGCTGCAAATATAAGTTGTTTAGCTTCGAGCCGAGCTGCATCAAGAGCTAGTTTTGCCTTATTTTCAGCCTGTTCTAAAAGTGTTTTTGCTAAAAGATTGGCATTTAATTGCTGCTTTTTTTGAAAATAAAAAAAACATAAAAAACTAACTCCAATAATAGCAACTACTACAGCAACCATTATGAGCCTCTTACGAGGGGTGTAATTTTTACTTTTTCTACAAAACGATCACCCGAACTTAAGATTTCGATATCAAAATCATCATGGTGCAATACTACGCCTTTTTTGGGAATCGTGCCAAGTCGATAAAACACATAGCCTGCCATGGTATCATATTCACCTTCTTGTGGCACTTTAATGCCTATTTCTTCGGCAAGATCAAGTAAGTTTATGCGGCCATCTACTATCCAAGCACCCCTCCCGGTAGGCAATACAAGCACTTCTGCCTCATCATATTCATCGGCAATCTCACCTACTATTTCTTCCAAAATATCTTCGATGGTAACTACGCCTGCAGTGCCGCCATATTCATCCACAACTACGGCTAGGTGCATCTGTTTTTTTCGAAATTCTTGTAAAAGTAATGATATTTTCTTTGTCTCGGGGGTATAAAGCACACTTTTGGCAAGATCTTCTATACTTTGTTCTAAGAAATCTTTTCCTTTATGCTCTGCCTCATTTTGCATGTACTTTGCCAAAATATCCTTGTACATAAGAACGCCTACGATATGATCGTGAGTATTTTTATACACCGGAACACGGCTGTAGCCCTCTTTTTGCATGGCTTTTGCGGCTTGGCGAATGGTGCAATTTTCAGGAAGGCAAAAAAGGTCAACTCTTGGAACCATAACCTCGCGCACAATGCGATCTCGAAAGGTAAGTACTGACTGAAAAAGCTTTTTATCATGTTCGCTTAGCAAATTGCCAACGCCCATTTCAGAAATTAAGTCAGCAAGGGTTTCTACACTATGCTTTTTTACAAAAAGTCTCTTTAGGCTATTTCTAAAGTAAAAAGCAATAAGCAATGCGGCTGCCAGGCAAATCAGCAAAACAATGGTTATTTCCGACATAAGATATTTCCGGTTTTTTCAAGCAGCTTCATATATTTTTGTTCTTTTGCGCGCATGATTGTGCGATCTTTTGCATCGATATCATCATATCCAATAAGATGCAATAGTCCATGCACAATGTAAAGTGTTATCTCGCGATAAGGGTCTTGGCCATTTTCTTCAGCATATAGAAGTGCCTGTTTTGGACAAACAAAGACATCACCTAAATAGCAAAAACCCGCTTGAGATTCTTTGTCCATAGGAAAAGAGATGCAATCGGTGATTGTAGGATCACCAAAAAATTCATTATGCATTTTACAAATGACAGGGGCTGAAACAAAATGAAGGGCCACTTCATCAAAAGGCTGTTTTTCAGCAGCAAGAACAAGAAACGAAAGCATTTCAAGCTTGTGGCGTTCGTGTTTAACGGGCAGGTCTTTTTGTCTATCTGAAATGAGTACCTTCATATACTTCAACCATATTGTGAAGGCAAAATCTTTGCAAGAGCCAAAAATACAAAAAAAATAATTTTTACCACAGAGGACAAAGTCTTTCTTTGCCTCTGTGGTAAAATAGAAAAATATTCGCTTATGGCGTGATTGGAGTCTTTGGGAGGCCTGTTACTTTCGTATTTTGGCCGTCTTTCCAGCGTCCGAGCTTTTTGAGGGCATCGATACGTTCAAATCGCTTTAGAACATTTCGCTTTTTAACCGATTTATTTGACTTTCCAAAACTTGGATGTCGTGACATGCTAATTCGTCTCCAGTTTACAGTTTGGGAATATAAGCTTTAAGTGCAACCTGCAAGCCGGAAAGGGCATTTGCATGCTCTTTAAAGCCTTTACTTAACGCATCTTTCTTTGGGCCCGTCTTTGCAAGACCAACTTTTGGCCTGCGGGGCGAGACCGAACGATCTCTTGTTTTTTTACTTAAGCGTACCATTGGATTACTCCTTGCAACAGTTGGGTGGACATTGTATCGATTTTATTCTTTTATCGCAATTGTTTGCGACGTCTTTGTAGCACCAAAGCTCATTACATATTTAAGAGCCTCATCGGCAGGAAGATCCAGCACGCATACATCGTCCTTTTTGAAGACTAAAAGAAAGCCATTTGTAGAATTTGGCGAAGAAGGCACAAAAACAGTAAAATACGAAATAGTCTCTGATGTTGTAAGCTTTGCAGTAAATTCACCGGTAATAATACCTACTGTATACTGCTCTACGGAAGGGTATGGAACAAGAGCCGATTGACGCAATACCTCTATGGGCGGTTGAAAAAATACAGTAACTAAATCTTTTAATGGGCCATATATATTTTTTATTACTGGTATTTTAAGCAGTACTTTTTCGATATATTCACCTAATGGATGATAAAGTACACGCGCAGCAAAAAATCCAACAATAAAAATAAAAAAGGCAAGGAAAGCTATAATTAATATTTTACTTAAATAGTATATAGTTTGTTCTCGTGTAAAAATACCAAAGCCGTTATCAAAAATAGGTGTATTTACAAGAATGAGGCGCACGCCATGCTCAAAAGGGGCAGTGATAAGGTTTATGCCAAAAACAAGGATAATATAGGTAAGTAGCACAGGTAAAAGGGTTACAAGACCAATAAAAAGGCTTTTTCTCATATAGAGGTGCTCTTTTCATCTTTTTGTATTTGAGGCAAGAGTACGCCGCAAGAAATAATAAACCGCAAAGCCTCTTCAACCTTCATATCTAGCACGGTGACATCTTCTTTACGATACATCAGTAAAAAACCAGTAGTTGGGTTAGGTGTTGTTGGCACAAATACGGCAATCCGTCCTTCCAGGGACTCTTCTTGAGTTACAAAACCTACTACTAAGGCCCCAGGATGCGGAAAAGGTACAAGCACAACTTGCTTAAAAGAAGTACTGTCTTTTTTAAAAACTGATTGGATGAATTCTTGCGTCGTTTTATAGACCGAACTTACAATAGGGATTCTATGTAAAATTGCATCAGAAAACTCAAGAAGGTACTTAAAGAAAAAATAGCGTCCAATAGCACCAATTGAGATTATTAAACCAAATAGCATAACTAAAGCCAGGATCTTGCCGCCAAAATCCAAAGCTTCCCTGGTTTGCACTCCCAAAAGTTTTAAAATGCCCACAGCAATGCCGGTAAATGGATCTGAAAGCACACCCAGAATAAAACTTATAATCCAAAAAGTAAGAGCCAGGGGCAATAGCACCACAAGCCCTGTAGCAAAATACTTTTTATACCTTCTCATAAAACCTCATTTATCCGGCATAATAACACAGTAATGGCCTTTGTGATAAGAAAAATACGGGCGGCGTGAATTTGTTATCTGCAGCATATATAGAAAATTTAATATATGACTTCAAGTCTTTTAGTAGCTAAACACGTTCACTCTAAATCTGCTCTGTAGTATGCTGGTAGGGTATACTCTTAGGGAGATTTTAATTATGATAAAGACGGATTGGAATAATGTTGCAAGCATTTTTGATACCCAAAGCCAAGAAGCGATAGATCCACGCGCTGCAGATAATATTTTAATTGCATGGCCAGCGATAATTACAATGCTTCAAGATCCATCTTTAGAATATTACCGGCCATTAAGGCTTATATTAGATTTTGGATGCGGCACGGGTTCTTTTGCACATGAGCTTACCAAAATAGGCTATCAAGCTTCCGGCGTTGATCCGGCAGAAAACATGGTTTCAATTGCAAAGCGACGCTTTAGAAATGTTGTGATCAATCATGGCACAGTAAATGATATCCCTTGGAATTATACATTTGATGCCATTACGTCAATTATGGTTTTTCAGTTCCTTGATGAGCCCGTTCTACGGAACACCTTTTGCCGGTTGCTTAGCCATTTAGAACCGCATGCACGCCTTGTTTTTGCTGTGCACAATCCAGACTATCTTCATTATGCTAAAACGAAAACTGAAAAGTATTTTGAAGATATAAATGGCCAGATGCATATAAGGTTTAAAGAACATGGCGATATAAAGCTCTATCCAAGGTCAAGTGAAGAATATACAAAAATTTTAGAGTCATTTGGCATGAAAAAGCATGCTGAATCTACACCCCCATTCACACAAACTTACATTGAAAAGTACGGGGCAAAAGCAAATGAACCCCTTGATGCACCCAAATTTTTGATCATGTCGTTTGTTAAAAGATAAATGTCAACAGACCGCTGTTCAAGCAGTTAAGCTCTGGCTGCGGCTATGCCAGCATCTTAAGTAAAGAAGCCAGAAAGGCTATTAAAAATGAAAAGCTTCTGGCATAAAGATTTTTTTAACGTGTATCATCCTATAAATATGCATTTGTTTTAGAGCCCATCAGGGCGACTGATTAAAGCCCACTGGAGATAATTGCAGAAGTCTTTTCATCGTTGCTAGAGCGATTCCTTTTCTATGCAGATAACTTTTTTTATCATTTCACGATTCTACGAGACTTGTTTTAGAGCCCGTTTTGGGCGATTTATTATAGCCCATAGTGACCTAAAGGGAACTATGGGTATACAAAAAACCATCCTGGAGCCCGTTCAGGGGCGATTCAATCTTACTCTTTTGCCTTATTAACATTTGTGTACGATTTGAATCACCCTAAAAGGGTTCCAGAAATGGGTGTGCGATTCCCACACTTCCTTACGGTCAGTGTGGGCTCTAAAACAAAATACAACCTTTCATTAGAAAAATATTTTATTGACACTTATGCAATTATCTCACTGTGACCATAAGAGAACTGTGGGGGGGGGGGCAGGCCTAGGGTGTTGATTTGAGGGCGTTTTTGCGACATGAATATCATGCAATATTTGTCCTTGAATGAGGCGCTTGGCGCATGTTTTTTGAGCGAAGCTCTTTGGAGTGACTCGATTCATCGAGTCTTTTCTTAGGCCGATTCATCGGCCGCGCCGACATGAGCTTTATGCTTATCAATCTGGCCGCAAAAGTTTCAAGCAGTGCGGCCGATGAATCGGCCTAAGAAAAGACTCGATGAATCGAGTCACTCCAAAAAAACTTCTGCCAAGGACAACTATTGAAAGAAAATCATTTTGTAAAAAAGCACTTAAATCAACACCCTAGGGCAGGCCTCAATCTAGAGCCCTTCAGGGACGATTCAAATCTCACATCGGTCTTTCCATTTTCTTGAAACTATACTTATAAATAGGTAAAATAATGAAATTATAATAAAGGAAAACATTTTGGTTTCATTATCGGGTATATCTGGTTTAAACAGTTATCCATCTATAGTTTTGCAGAATGAATTTAATGAGCTATATAATAAACTTCAGGATATTTTATATGAAAAAGCAGATGCTACCTCTTTTCTGAATTCTCTTACACTTAAACAACTACGCCTTATATCAACTGAAGGGAAAACTAAGGGTGCCAGCATACTGTGGTGTATTGCCAACCACGCTCTACAAAAATTTTCTCCTTTACTTTCCTCTGTATGGGAAAAATTTGGCCAAGAACTCACAATCCAGGATTTGCGCTGCTGCATAGAAGCAGGTAATTATGAAGGCACCTCAGTGTTCTGGAATATTGCCTTTACCTTTAGTCCATTACATAGTCCAGGTATCTTTCTGGCTGTATGGGAAAAGTTTATCAATGAAATAACTCTCGACGATTTGCGTGTGAAGTGTAAAGCTGGGAGCTTCGCTGGTTCTTCAATGCTGCAAGTCGTATTCTATTGCTCTGTCCATGCAAGTCAATTTTTTACTATAGTAAATCAAGTGCTAAACAAAAGAATTACACTTGATGACTTGCTGAATGAAAAAACCACCACTCTACCTTCGGCACTTGCGAGCTTTACTACCAAAGAGCTTTTTACTGTGATATATAAGAAATTTGGCAATGAACTTTTAAGTCATTTGCAGGCAGTTTTTAAAGATACTACTATCTTATACACGAGGATGCACGAGGCGGCGACACAAGGAAGGAATCGAGAATTTGTTGAAGAAATACTTGCCCAAATGCCCTACGCCTACAATGCAGAAGATTGCTTATTTACATCCGAGAAGGCCGCGTGGAGCAAAAAAAATATCAATACAATGCTTTCAGAAAATACAGATTGGGGCGCTAAAATAGCAGCACTGATAGCGGCAAGAAATGCATTTTTTGATGAACTCACAAAAATACAAGCCATAGAAGAGCCGGACCCCCATGTTTTTAGTAATATAAAGCAACTTGCCCATGCAGCGACAATTGCAGGCTACCACAATGCCTACTATGATCTTGGAGGGCTGCTTAAAAAGTACGCACCATTTCAGGAAGAGGCCTGCAAGGCTCTTGCAAATCTTCCAAAAGAGTCATTCTACTATGATCAGATAATAATAGAGCTACAGCAAATGTATTTTGCCTTGGCGATTGAAACAGGCAGTAGAAAAAAAATTTACTTGAAAAAAGCCACTAAAGTCGCCCTAAAACTACCCCCAACACTTCGAGTATCCGCAATTCAAGAAATTGCTTTTCTCTATATGAATGGAACTATGAAGACACATGGAGTGGACCGCAACATCCTTCCAAAACACATCCTTGAAGTCTTAGATGAAAAAAGAACTCCAGATTGGTGCTTTGAAGTATTCGATGATCTTATAGAAACCTTAGGGTTGAAAGCAGAACTTGCCACCATCAAAAAGAGAACCCGGCACTTACCAAACTCATAATAAAAGGGCGCCCCTTTGAGTTATGCCTAATGCAGGCCCGGCCCTTTTCAATAGAGCTACAGCAAATGTATTTTGCCTTGGCGATTGAAACAGGCAGTAGAAAAAAAATTTACTTGAAAAAAGCCACTAAAGTCGCCCTAAAACTACCCCCAACACTTCGAGTATCCGCAATTCAAGAAATTGCTTTTCTCTATATGAATGGAACTATGAAGACACATGGAGTGGACCGCAACATCCTTCCAAAACACATCCTTGAAGTCTTAGATGAAAAAAGAACTCCAGATTGGTGCTTTGAAGTATTCGATGATCTTATAGAAACCTTAGGGTTGAAAGCAGAACTTGCCACCATCAAAAAGAGAACCCGGCACTTACCAAACTCATAATAAAAGGGCGCCCCTTTGAGTTATGCCTAATGCAGGCCCGGCCCTTTTCAATGCAGGCCCTGCCCTTTTCACTTTTGACTATATTATTAGCTCTGGTATCTTTTATACAAAAAAATTAGGAGAAACTATATGCAGCCTTGCCAACCAATTGGAACTGGAGCATATACTAGCGCAGTCAATTCTGTTCCATCTATGTCTGTCTTATCGACCACACAACATGTGGGCGCTTTTGCACTAGGGGTACTATGCGGAGCATCTTGCGGTAAAAATTGTTTTAATTTGACAGTCTGCTCAATTACGGCCTATTCCACGATAAATGCAGCTAAGTTGTTTGTTAACGGACCTAGCGCTTTTCTCACTGACACAGTCATCGATGCCACTCTTGGAGCAACAGGTTTTTTTTGGGGCCTCTTTTTTGTAAGACCATGCTGTGGGAACCATACTAATGTCTGGACTGGACGCGTGGAATAATCCAAAAGTTTATGAACACGAGTGAAAAGGGCCTTGAAAAGGGCCGGACTTAGGATGTTGATTTAACCACTTTTCCACGAAATGACCTTGAGTTAATTTATGTCCTTAATTTTTTGGCGCCTCGCGCCGGTCATTTTGTAGCCCATAGGAAGCCTTAGCTTGCTATGGGTCAGATATTAGTAAATAATTTTCCCCAGTGGGGATTATCTTTTTTAATGATATCGCAGTTGGGCAATAATAAAAATGATGTCCCCCACTTGGGGGGCAATAAATATGATCATTTAACCCATAGCAAGCTAAGCGCTTCCTATGGGCTACAAAATGACCGGCGCGAAGGCGCCAAAATTAAAATACGAAAATTGACCGAAAATTATCTCATAAAAAAGAGGTTAAATCAACATCCCAGGCCCGGCCCCAATGGCGTCAACTTAAGGTCTTTCTTGATCTTAATCTTGATCTTGATCTTAATTTCTTTTTTTTAAAGCACTATGCGAAAAGAAAGATTAAGATCAAGATCAAGATTAAGAAAGGCCTTAAGTTGACGCCATTGAGACTGACCCCCTTTCTCTGAATTTTTTTATAGACTTCTCACAGATTTTCAGTTAAACAAAAAATATAGAATTGAAGAGCCTTTTGCAAAACTAGCCGCTTGGTTTTGTTTAAAAAAATCTGTTGTAGAAACTATGAAGAAAGCTAATCATTACGATTTCATGGTAATTGGCGGCGGTCCTGCGGGTCAGGGAGCGGCAGAGGTAGCAGCTATCTACGGATATAAAACACTAGTAGTAGAGAACAATGTCTTAGGCGGTGTCGTTGCCACAACAGGGGGGGCGCCGACCAAAACATTGCGTGATGCGGCACTTTACTTTACAGGTTTTCGTGATCGGGAGGTTTATGGACTTAGGGACAGATGGATCCGGCACTTATTGGTAAACATCTCAGCTCCCGGACTATTGAAGTCTGCACTCAGATGCAGGAAAGTGTCCGTTTAACCTTCGAGAAACGAGGTATTGATGTCATCTATGGCAATGCACGGTTAGGTCCCGAGCGAACAGTGATTGTAAATGAACAAACATGCGGGCAAAAGCGCAAGTTCTCCGCTGATCGCATCCTCCTTGCTACTGGCTCCCGCCCGTTTCACCCACCTAATATTTCTTTTGAAGATTCTAACATTTATGATTCTGAGAAGATTTTTTAAGATTCCTCGCCTCCCAAAAAGCGCCATTGTGGTTGGGGGAGGTGCAGTTGGTTGCGAGTACGCATCCATATTTAAAGCGCTTGGCGTGTCTGTGACATTAGTGGATTCAGGAGATCGCCTACTCTCCATGATGGATGGTGAGATATCACGATTAGCTGCTAAAGTGTATGAAGAAATGGGAATAAACTTATTAATTGGTAAGAGAGTGAAGTGCATACAACGAGTTCAAGAGACTCTTGAAGTTACCTTGGAAAGTGGCGAAATATTGAGGCCAGAAACAGTCTTATTTGCTGCAGGCCGTTCAGTAAATACGGATGGGTTAGGTTTAATGAGGCGGGCGTCAATACGAACGAACGCGGAGAGATCATTGTAGACAAAAATTTTGAAACAGGCGCAGAAGGAATTTATGCTGCAGGCGATGTGATAAGTCCTTCACTTTCCTCCGTATCTATGGAGCAAGGACGAGTTGCTGCTTGTCATGCTTTTAATCTCGAGTTCAAGGAAGCAATAGATCTGCTGCCGGTTTGGGCAGTATACTCTATTCCGGAGGTGGCCGGAGTCGGGCTTACAGAAGAGGCGGCAAAAGAACAAGGAATTGATTATGAAGTTGGTCGATCAAGCTTTGCGTCCCTCCCTCGCGGCATCATTTCCGGTCAACCCGAAGGGATGCTTAAATTAGTATTTCGAAGGGACAATCACCAACTTTTAGGCGCCCATGTTCTGGGTGACATCGCATCTGAACTCATTGGACTTGGACAAGCTACAATTAATCTGGGAGGAGAAATTGATCTCTTCAATCAACTTACCTTTGCAACACCAACTTATACTATGGCTTATAAGTTTGCTGCTTTTGACGGCCTTAGACGTTTAGCTGGTGAGCAAAACAAAAATTTCTCCAAAACAAAAAGAAAATAAAATAAGGAGAGTAACTATGTCAGATACACCTGAAAAAAAAGATTGGACTAAACCTGCTGCGATGGCAATTCCCAAGGAAGGATTTTTTAAAGAAGAAGAGGGAGATATGGCCCGATTTATCCAAAAACTCCCGCTTGTTATGGCTTTACAATCATAGCTAAAATTAAGCCTGGTCGAGAAGATATCATACGCCAGTATGGAAAAACTATAGAGGAAACAATTAAAGGCCTTCCTGATGCTCTTGCAGTACTTAAATTGCATTATTTACGCTGGGTACTTTTTGATATCAAAGACGAAACCTACTTTATGTACCAGGGATTTTTGACACCGACTTTGACAAATACACTGAAGATGCCGTGTCTTTATTTTCAAAGTATGGTCTTATTACGGTCTTTGAAAACCTGGAAGGTTTTCCTGAGGATTGGAAAACCAATGCACCGGCGTTCGTCAAATTTGTGCGTGAACATCAACGCCCAAGTTTTCTCGAATATGGTGAATATCCCTACGTTAGTGGAGAAGAGATAAAAAAAGCTCTTAAACTAAAAGATGCATTTTCAAAGATGCTTGATCAAATGCAGTAATAAGGAGATTAAAATGCTTGAACTAGATGACATTCAGTATATTATTTTGACTCGTGCGCCGGCTCTTGTCGGCCGATACGAATTTCTAACATTTCAAAATCCAGAAAGCGGCAAAGCCTGGCTTGCCGGTATTTCGGAAAAAGTACACTCTGTAGAAAAAGCTCGAGCATCATTAGAAAAAGACAATCGATGGGTAAGTGTAGGCTTCACATGGAACGGCCTGCGGGCATTGGGATTAGATGAGAATTCATTGGCTACTTTCCCTGAAGAGTTTAAACAAGGCATGGTTGCCCGATGCGGAAATTCTCGGAGATACCGGTGAAAATCATCCGGATAACTGGGTTGATCATATGGCCAATCCCAAAATTCATGCCATTGTCATCTTTTTTGCTCGCAGCCACTGGAACGCGACCTGCGCTAAGTTGGAACATCAAAAATTCGTTGCTCAATGCCAAGGAGTGGAAATACTTTCATATTTAGATCTGGATGCTGTGCCGCCGTTAGAGTACTCACATGATCATTTTGGCTATCGTGATCGACTTTCAGAACCGCCTTATTGAAGGTTAGACTAAAGTCCCTACGAGCTCTGATGGCACCTATAAAGGCAGGAGAATTCATCTTGGGTTACCCAGAGAGGCAGGCTGGTCACCCAAATATACCACAACCCGAAATTTTAACACGAGAACGGCAGCTTCGCAGCTTATCGACGCTTGCAAGAACATGTAGGAGCGTTTCGCCAATTCCTTCGGCAGAACGGAACGACACCGAGGAACAAGAACTCATAGCCGCAAAGCTCATGGGCCGATGGCGTAGCGGTGCACCCCTTGTATTATCTCCAGAAAATGATGATCCAGAGTTAGGGGGAGACCTGAAGCGAACTAATAATTTTAATTATAAAGAAAAGGACCCGCATGGTTATGCCGCGCCCTTGGCTGTCATATACGTCGTATGAATCCGCGTGACACGGCAGCTAATATGAACAGACACCGCATGGTACGTCGCGGGGGGACTTATGGCACCTTATCTGCCGGAGGATGCGCCAGATGATGGCGCGGAACGTGGCGTAGCTGCCTTCGTGATCTGCGCGAGCCTCATTCGCCAATTCGAATTTGCTCAAAATGTGTGGATTAACGATCGAAATTTTCATGGACTCGGCAATGAGCGCGACCCAATTATTGGTAACCAAGACGGTACTTTGGAATATAAAATCCCGAAACGACCGATCCGAAAAAAAATCACAGGCCTTCCAGCATTTACAACGTTACGAGGAGGAGGATATTTTTTCCTTCCGGGACTCAAAGCGCTTCGATATCTCGCAACGTTAGGGCAATAACATCTGAATCAACTTTAAAGGAAATTATTTATGGGCAATAAGTATGAATCTTGTACGAACTTATAACCAAAATCACGTACCTCGAAAATATGTTCCAGGCAAAAGGCGAGTGAGCATTTATTGGACCTGGAGCTATCCATGGGAATCCAACCGGGATCTCACGGTACTTGGACAATCGATTTTCCACAATGACAGAGGTACGCCGCGTGCTTTGGCCTGAATATGAAACACCGGAATGGGATGCAATGAATTTTCTTCAGGGAATCCAAGGAACATTGGAACTTTTTCATCGCTCTACTCTTAGTTTCCAAAATCTTGTAGGAGAAGCTACCGGATATCCCGTTGCAGTATATCCAGCGCATTGACCAAGCAGGATATAAGCTTCCGATAGATGAGCGGATTTTAGCTGACACGGATACATTGATGGTTTTCGGTTTAGATCATATACTTTCAGAGCAAGAAGCCTCATCGCATGAGATCGCAGCTATTCGCGAATGGCTAAAGCGCGAAGAAAGCTGTTTGTTGCTTGCGCCGCATCATGATGTCGGAAACACCGATAACATGCAGCAGCGCCAAGAAGAATATATCCACCACGGCGATCAGCTCGTAGGGCGTCAGCAGCGATTTGGGCAATACACACGTTCTTTGATGAAGGCATTAGATGTTCCGGCTATAAATCAGTGGGGGCTGCATCCAGCGCAAATTAAAGGCACTGGTGAAATAGCTCCGCTAAAAATGAACAAGACCTTGATCATTTGGGCCTCCTCAAAGGGGTTGATACATTTAATTTTCATCCTCATTTACCGCATTACGCGACTACACCTCAAAATTCAAAAGATATTCATGTATTAGCTCGGCAACCTATTGATTTAGATCGTCCGCATCCTTTCACGGAAGCCGGCAACACTGAAATCAATTCCTTACTCTGGATGCCGCCAAAAGATGAGCGAGCTGGACAAATTCTGCTGGCTGATTCCACAATCTTTACTACGCTTTTTTCAGGGACAGACAGCCTGGAGCATTTCTGGAGAAATCTCGCACAGATGAATATAAAGGGAGACCTTCGTAAATCATAATTTCAAAGGGCGCTATATACATTTACACCGCAAGATAAACAAAATATTTGATTTCAGGTTTTACCTACTCCACGCAGGCTGTTTTTTTAAGAGTGTTTCTGCCATGCGATGTGCCGCATCAGGATCGATGCCTTGAGCTGAGATAAAGTAGCCCTTTGTGCCTTCTAATACCTCTTCAAACGATTTTAGTGTGCCATCTACATTAGTGCAGCTTGAGCAGTATGGTATATTTTCGTTGTTAAGTGCATGATCGGATGCATTGTGAAATGGCATACCGCAGGAAGTGCAAGATTCACATTTTTTCATAATGATAGTCCTTTAATAATTTTTAAATAAAAGTAGGTAAGCTCTTGGCCTTTGGCTGCAAGTAGCGACCCACTCGTAACAAAAAGTTCTCTATTTTCAAGATAATAATGCAAAAGTCCTAGCCAGGTATTGAGGAGGATATGTAGAGGAACTGCCAGCCTTATACCTTCTATAGCTATTGCCTGTTGGAGGTAATAGGCAATTCCAGATTGAATGTTGATGATCATCACACGTATAGATTCGGGCAAATGGGGCGAGCAAATAACAAGCTGGCGATAAAAGGGCTCCCATTTTTCAAGTACTCTGATATGCGTTTTTAAAACTGCCTCAACTGTAAGCTCTCGCATCTCTTTTTGAAGTTCAGAGCCTAACTGCAAGCCAAATTCGTCAATTACAGCATTAAGAAGAGCCTCTTTTGTTGGAAAATGGGCAAAAACTGCACCATGTGAAATATTCGCAGCTTTTGCAATATCCAGAGTTTTAGTGGTAAGCAGTCCGCCAAGAGAAAACACCTCAAAAGCTGAGCGAAGGAGCCGTTCTTTTGTCTTTAGTTTTTGTTCTATACGTATAGATCCCAATTGAAAGCCTCCACTCAATGAGTTCATGCTTATTTTATGATTTTTGCCATTTTTTAGTCAAGTACTTGACAAAAATAAGAGATACATCATAAAATGAGTAGCCACTCAATGAGTTAACACTTAAAAAGGATAAAAATAATGTCGTATACAAATTTATTACAAAGATACAGCCCACTAAACCTCAATAATTCAGTAGTCATGGCGCCAATGACGACCTGTCATGCTGATAGCAATCAGGTACCAACGGATAAAATGGTGCAAATCTACCGAGATAGAGCAACTGTAGGCCTTCTTATTGCCGAAGCTGCATGCATTAGCGATAGCGCCAATGCCTATCCACACACGCCTGGCATCTATACAGATGAGCAGGTATTTGGTTGGCAAAAGGTTACCCATGCCGTTCACAAAGAAGGAGGCAAAATCTTTTTGCAGATCTGGCATGCTGGACCCATGGGCCATAGTGCCTATCGAAACGGCAAACTTCCTCTTTCTCCTTCGGGCATAAAACCGCTAAAAGATATTGTACCACGTTCTAATGGGAAACTTCGCTATGAACAGCCCAAAGAGATGGACGATGCAGATATTGCTGAGGTAAAAAAAGACTTTGTACAAGCCGCTGTACGGGCAAAAAAAGCAGGCTTTGATGGGGTAGAACTACACGGTGCAAGCGGCTATCTTCTTGACTCCTTTATGCACTTTAGTACCAATCTGCGAAAAGATAGCTATGGTGGACAGCCTAAAAACATGTGCCGTTTCATGCTGGAAATTATACGCGAAGTAAAACAGGCTGTGGGTGATATGCATGTAGCAGTTCGCATCTGCCCTGTTCCGCTTCCCAGTATGGCCAATATGAGCGAAGATCCTCGTGATAATGAGGTATTTTCCCATCTTCTCAAAAAGCTCAATAAAGAAAGTGTCGCTTACGTCAATGCCTGCAGTGATAATGATGTTCAAGATACTGGCAAGTTAGGAATGAGAGTGAGTGAATTTGTGCGCACACATTATTTTGGAACAGTTATTGCCGGAGGCAGCTATAGCATTGACGAAGCAGAACGTGCACTCAAAGAAAAAAAGTTTTCTTTAATCTACTGGGGCCGCCTTCTCCTTGCTAATCCCGATCTGGTCTCTCGCATTAAATCTGGAGACATAACCGGCCTTACACCCTTTACTCCCGCCACAATCAGTAACCCCCCAAAAATTTAGGGTGAATTATGATTTAAACCCAAAAGAGCCAGCACAGCTTTAGCCTCTTTCTTGATCTTAATCAAAACGAAAAACATGGGCAAAAAAGACAGATCAAGATTAAGATTAAGAAGACAGTAGTCAGTAGGGAATATATGGCAGCACCAATAAGATATCACGCTCAGCAAGTACAATTAAATCCGCATGATCTTTCTTGTAGATCTGAATTGTGGTCGGCCGCAGAATTTGGGGGTCTCGTTGCCGGTACAATGACTGGTGTTAGTGCAGTAGGGGGATTTTGCGTTGTTATTACAACGTATGATATAACAGATAACTTTGTTTGGATTCCTATTGTTCTCACAATAGTATCTGTTTCAAGTTTTATTTTAGCTGCCGTTGGCCACAAAAGACATAATTATTATCAGACCTTGCGAGCAATACCGCCAGAAATACTCCAATTGCAGCAGCAATTATAAACAACGCCTTCGGACTTAATTTTTTAAAAATCATATTCTGATTGTAAACGTATTAATACTGCATCTATCGATCTATTAAGTTTAATAGGGATGGAGCGTAGCGAGGACCTGAAGTTGCACCGGGAGGCAGCGCATCTTCTAGTATTTTTATTTCATCTTGAGTAAGTGTTATGTCTGCCGCTGCGATATTTTCATCCAAGTACTTTCTTCTTTTTGTACCGGGAATGGGAACGATGTCCTCACCCTTTGCTAAAAGCCATGCCAGGGCAATTTGCGCACCAGTTGCTCCTTTTAGTTTTGCCAAATCAAAGACAACTTGTGCCATTTTCATGTTATTATCAAAGTTATTACCTTGTAGGCGAGGATCATTGCTCCGGCGATAATCGCCTTCTGGATGCTCTTCAGCACGTTTTGCGGTGCCTGTTAAAAAGCCGCGCCCAAGGGGGCTAAAGGGCACAAGGCCAATGCCAAGAGTGCGAAGAAAAGGGATGATTTCAGCTTCTAGATTACGCTCCCACAATGAATATTCGCTTTGTATGCATGAAATTGGATGAATACTGTTAGCGCGCTTAATAGTATCAATGCCGACCTCAGACAGGCCCAGATAGCGCACCTTGCCTTGCTGAATAAGTGAAGCCATGACGCCTATTACATCTTCAATAGGAACTGCTGGATCGATTCGATGTTGATACAGAAGGTCAATACAGCTAACACCAAGGCGTTTTAACGACCCGTCTACTGCCTCAATAATATGCTTGGGTTCACTCGTAACACCCGACATGGCGCCATTTTTTTCAATACGAAAGCCAAACTTTGTGGCTATGATTACTTTATCGCGAATGTTCTTGAATGCCTTGCCAAGTAGCTCTTCGTTAGTATATGGCCCATACATTTCTGCGGTGTCAAAAAAAGTAATGCCTTTGTCAACTGCGTGGTGAAGTGTTGCGATGGATTCTGCATCATCAAATGTGCCATATGACTGGCTCATGCCCATACAACCGAGGCCAAGTTCAGAAACTTCAAGTCCTTGCGATCCAAGCTTGCGTTTTTTTAACATAGGGGACTCCATAGTATTAATGAGTTACTATATGGGGTGGAAACAAAATTTTGCAACTGACAATGGGATTAGTGCTAGTTGTTAAGCCATGCTGGAATAACGGGGTGGTCTCCAATGATTTTATTGAAATCAGCTAAAGTAGGTTTTTCAAGTTCAAAAAGTGCAATGAGACTTGAGTTTTTAGAGGCTTGTGCAAGGCTGAAAGGAGTTTCTCCTTTAGAATTTTTTGCGAATTTATCAGCACCTTTTTGCAAAAATACAAAGCATTCAAAGATGGCAATAAGATTTTCCTTTGTAAATTCGACAACTGCATCATGAAGTACCGTGCGACCTGTAGTTGGCATAACATAGGTAACAACTTTTTCGTGTGTTGTATAGAAGGCAAAAACTTTGTTATATATATCGCTATGATTTTCTTCGATCTGATCAAGAAATCTAGGACAAGCTTTATAAAAATCTACCCAAAACGTTGGATATTCCAAAAAATCTATTAATGAATCTAGATTATACTCTTTTGCAAGTTCAAAAAGAGTGGCTTTGCAAGGCTTTTCATGGGTAAATAGTCGAAAAAGGAGTTCATTTTCCAGATCAAGTGCAAGCATAAAGGGAGTTATTTGTTCTGAATTAATAAATTCCTTGTCTAGGCCTGCCTCAAGTAGACAAGTGATAAGTACGAGCAACCGATCTGTCAACTTAGGCTCTTTTTTCAAGTATTTAAGGGCAATGTGCAAAGGAGTACTGAAGGTTACCTCATGTATTTGAGGCATGTGCCCCAACATTGACTGAGTTGTTTCATAGGATATGCCAAGAGCCCGCCAAATATGATAATTGAATACTTGTGTATCGGGATCAACAACTTCAATACTGTTATTGTTAACATTATTGTTATTAACAGTTTCATTATTGTTATTGCTGTTAATAACATTATTGTTATTATTTACTGATGTAACAACTCTTCTCTGAGTTGGGGGAGATATTCTCTCATCTTGAATCCATTCATAGACATTCACTAGGGGAACTTCTGCGGTGCGAACTTGGGCCTCTCGCCCATCAATTGTGAGAGTACCAAATGCTGCATTTACGTCATATTCTTCGGGGCGAGGGGTCGATGGTCGAGATGATGGCGATCTTGAGGGTTCCATAAAAGTTCTCCATTAGCATTAAGAGAAAAAATGATATCGATTACCACACTATGTTTGCAAGGCAAAGCTAAAAGATGCTCTCTCTTAGCCTTTTCGCCTAAAATCTATAGCGTCGTCGTTTTTCTCTTTTTTCTGCTTTACGATGGATAACTCTTAAGTTGAGCTCTTTTTTATCTTTCATAAGCTCTTCGTAGCCTTTAGGTAGGCTTTGAGCAAGAGGATGAGTTGGTAAAAGTATATTTTTGGCAATTTGGGCGCGACCACCCATGGCACAGTAGATATATAAAACTTCATCAGTTGGTAAATCTTGCGGAATTGCTTCTTTCAGCATGCTTAATGGACAGTGAATTGCCCCTTTGATATGGCCTTGATCCCATTCGTCTTTTTCGCGTACATCTACATAAATACCTTCCATATTAACGCCCTCTTCTTTTGCTGCGGTTTTTATCTTTTTTTGGCCTTTGTGATCTAATGTCTGGTCTTTTCTTAGGCAAACTTTGCCCACCTTCCATATCTGAATGGGAAATAAGCTGCCAAGAGCAGTCCTGCAGGATAAAATCGATATGCCGTACTGATACGCTCACTTTATCACCTGCTTTATAACTTAAGCCTTTATAGCGGCCTAAAAGCATCATTTCTTTTTCACTATAGTCAAAAAAGTCTTCATCAAGCTCAGACACATGCAAAAAGCCTTCTAGCATAAATTCAAGCACATCAAAATATATGCCAAATGGCTTTACGCGGGTAACTACGCCCTCAAAGGTGCGATAACGCTCATGCTGACAACTTGCCGAAAGAAGCCTTAACTTCTTTAAGAAGGTGACTCCACCTTCGGCTCTTGCAGAAATACGCTCTCTTTCTGAGGCATCATCACTTATTGCCTGAAGCTTGTCGCGGTCTATATTGCCTTCAAAAAGTAATCGATGAATTATTGTATCAACATAGCGTCGAATGGGGCTTGTAAAGTGAGTATAATGCTCGAGGCTAAGTCCATAATGGCCAATGTTGTCAGGGGAGTAGCAGGCAAGGCGCATACTGCGGATATAACATGTGGCAAGATACTGTGCAGATCGTCCTTCGTCAAGTTCAGAAAAGAAGGCTTGAATATCTTGTGGAGTAGGATCTTGTGGCAAATTATACCCAAAAGCGCAAGCAAGAGTGGCAAATTCGCGAAGTGATTCTTTGGCAGGCTCTTCGTGCACTCTAAAAGTAGCATTTTTGCCTTGTTTTGTAAGGGCAATGGCTACAGTTTCGTTTGCTTTAAGCATAAATTCTTCGACTAGCTGGTGCGTAATGTCATACTCAATGATTTCTGTACCAAAAGGCACTCCTGATTCGTCTACCTTTACTTTAAATTCGGGCATAAAAAGCTGCACGCTACCACGCTCTGAGCGTTTTTTCTTTAGCAAGTAGCAAAGCTCAAGCATTTGGTGCAATTTTGGCTTGTGGATACTTTCTAATTCGCCATCTAGTACTTTTTTGGCCTGTTTGTACGTAAAGCGTTTTTGACTTTTGATTACGCTGCGTACTATACGATACTCTTTTACATCGCCCTGATCATCGATATGGATAAACACGCTCACAGTAAGACGCAAAACACCTTCTCGCAGCGAGCAGAGATTGTCTGACAACTCTGAAGGCAGCATGGGTATGCATTTACCAGGAAAGTATGTTGAATTGCAGCGTAAAGAGGCTTCACGATCTAATGCGGACTTATCTTTTACATAGTGCGATACATCAGCAATATGTACGCCAAGTACATATAATCCTTTTTGCATTTCAAGAGAGATGGCATCGTCATAGTCTTTTGCAGTATCTGGGTCGATAGTAAAGCATTCAAGCTCTCTGAGATCTTCGCGGCCTTCAAGATCTTCCTTTTTAACGCGCGTGCCATACGAAAGCGCTTCTTCAACAGCATCTTGAGGAAATTCAGTACGTAGTTCGTTTTCTAAAATTGCTGCAGGAATATCGGTAGCAGGATCTGATATGTTGCCGATTATTTTTGAAAGCTCGCCCTGCGCGCCTTCTTCCTTATTTCCCCATTTATTAACATCAAGTAGCACCCTATCGCCAATAACGAGCTTTTTATCAATATTTGCTACTTCTACAGTGCGCTTTTCACCAAGCAAGCTGCAATAAGCAAAAGCTTTGTTATCTGCTACATCCGCAATGGTGCCAACGATGGTTTTACGTTTACGGGAGATAATGGATAAGATTTTACCTTCTGGTCCTCTTTCGGAGACAGCTTCTAAATTAATGAGAACTTCAACGACATCGCCGTCAATAGCATCG
The DNA here is from genome assembly GCA_963785335.1 of uncultured Chlamydiales bacterium. Lineage (GTDB taxonomy): Bacteria > Chlamydiota > Chlamydiia > Chlamydiales > FEN-1388 > SZAS-7. The sequence goes on from CAWAUW010000002.1 coordinate 82,063, forward strand.
TTTACATAAGGTTTTGGGATAAAAACATCAGGGTCTTGAGAATTTTTAATAACAACAAAGCCAAAGCCTCTTGGGTGCATTTTGATGGTGCCCACGACTATTTTTTCTGTGACTTTATCATTTTCATCGGGAGCTACAAGTCTATTACCTGTTTCTGCTACTTTCCCGGCACCTTTAAGGTCTTTTAGCACTAGATCAAATATTTCAAGATGTTCAGGATGAATTTTTAGACGCTCAATGAGTGATTCTTTATCTTGAGGGGAATAGTGCCTTCCTTTGAGATACTCGTAGGTAACTTTAAGCAGGTTCTGGAAGAGACGTTCTTGTTTTGCGCTTCCCTTGTGAGCACTTGCGTTTTGAACGCTAACAGGAGAGCTTTGTGAAGTTTCGCCGCTTTTGCGACGTTTTTTGGGCATATTTTGTCTTGGTTAAGGTATTAAACTTTTAGTATAATTTTTACTATAAAGACAAATTATACCAGAATCCTGCCGAAAAGAAAAGGGTTTAATTTGTTTTTGATACATAGGCGAAGCCTTTGTGGCGTTGCTGCATAATTCACCACCGAGTCACAGAGCTCACTGAGATATTCGAGAAAACTGAGATTGCTTACCTAGACAATTAAGCAACTAAGACAGTATTCCGATTTGAAAATCTAGAGATTTAAATACCTAGTTGCCTATTAATTTTTCTCCCTATCTCATACACCTCAGTGAGCTCAGTGACTCCGTGGTTATTTATGCAACAAGGCTATTGTGGATTGCAGCAAACATTTGACCCAGCAACTGCAGGGCTTGCACCCGGCACCTGGGAAGGACTTACGTTTGTGCAATTGTGCACGCTATTGTTGCAGCTTGTGTTAAAATATGTTTCTGTAAAACCGGCAAAAGAAAGAGAAATGCCTGATCTTGAGCCCCATACGCTGTTACCTGAAAGGTGGTTAGCCTTTTGGTCTGCTACAACAATACCGTTTACAGTGTTGTCATAAACTAAGCAGTTTTCAATAGAATTTTTGTCGCCACCTGCGCCATTGTCAATAAAAATCCCGCTATCACCATTGAAGATATTGGAATTTTTGACTACGCAGCTGGTTGCATCAAGCAAATAAACGTTTACATTTGTGCCACCGGATATTTGGCATTCATCTAAAGTGATTTTGTCGCCCACTTCTATATACACCGTTCTTCCGTTGCTGCCTTTTATTATGCAGTCTCTTGCCACAAGGTTTGTATAAGGAGTGCAAGCAGGCATACCAAAGTGAACAGCTGCTGGTAAATAGCCATTGGGAATATCTAAAGAAGAGGTATCTATCAGTAGATTTTCTAAAAGACATCCGCTGCCGCCAAGTATTAAAAATCCATCAAAGCCTTGCACCGCAGTTGTCTGTGTAAAATTTGAATTTTGTATAGTAACATCATTTGCATTGTTGGTTGGATCGCAGCTTCCAAGCTGTACAATATTTAAGTTTGAAATAGGGGAGGCTACTGCAATGCAGTGGTCAATTAAAAGACCCGTTACATTAAGCACCTGAATGGTACCAAGCCAATTGGTAAATGTGTCATTTGTTACTATAATATCTCGTGAATCACCTTCAATATGGAGTCCAAAAGATGTTCTTGATGGATCAAAAGTCAGATCTGCACCTACAAATGCACAAGAGTCAATAGTTACACCGGTAGAGCCATTAATCCAAATTCCACCCCCATTTCCAGATCCTGCAAGAGTGGCAGGGCTTGGAAAGTTTATCTGAACGATGCCTTCATGAGCTTCTACGTGTGAGTACTGAACCAGTACATCTGATGAGTTTTCAATTTCAATACCGCGTGTGGTATTTTTGGTATAAATATTGTTAATGGTTGCCTTTTGTACATTAATCAAATGAACCGCTGCACTTGTAGGGGATCTGAAAATACTTGCGCCCTGTATAATATCATTTTCTAAGGTAAATTCTGATACATTTAAAGCTACAATACCTTGTGCTGCACTATCAGTTAATGTAAGGCTATGGTTTTCAAAATTTATACTTACGTTATCGGCGGTAACGGTAATAGCAGTTCCTGGTCCATTGTATGTTAAATCGCGTGTAACGCAGTATTTTCCTGGCGCTGTAATAATTATAGGCACATTGCTAATTGCCATTTCATTACTGCATGGAAACTGCGTCTCTAAAAACGTAAGAATTTCAGCAAGATCTCTTTTAATATCTACACAGCAATTCTTAAATTCAGATTCAATTTTGCCAATATCACCGCAAATATCGCATTGACCAGAACTACCACTATGATTATGCGATACGTGCAAAACATCATTTTGATAGGTCGCTGTAAGCAGCTGCTGCATAATTGAATGAGCTTTTCTTACCTTTTCAGGTGATGCATTTATACCAGCGCGAAGCACCATTTCCGTGCTTTTAAGAGCGGCTTTGATTTTATTTTGAATATCGGGATCTTTTATTTTTCTTCCCAATGTTTTGAGCTTGGCTCTTGATGCCTTAAGACTTGTAAGTGTTATAGGCGCATCTTTTTCACTTTTGGCTTTTGCACTTTCAGCAGTATCCGCCATGACCGTGGAGGCAGTACATACAGCTAATAGTACTGCTAAGAGGCTAAAATTTTTTCGAAAGTTGATGTTCATCCGCATTTCCTCAATAAAATTTTTATGGTGTGCAGCAAATATTTGATCCAGCAACAGCAGGAGAGGCTCCAGGCAATTGTGATGGACTTACACCAATACAGTTGGTGCTTGTGTTTTTACATGATGTATTAAAAAATAGCGCAGTTGTTGGTTCGCTACTTTCAATACCGAAATTGCCATTAGCATGTACGCTATTGCCATTGATTTGATTTTTTTGCGCATACTGAGCAATCACAATTCCATTTTGAGCGTTATTGCTGATATCGCAAGTGATAATAGCATTAGTATTTGCTCCTGGATTTATAAGAATGCCCGTACCAGTGCCTGCTGCATTTGTAATTGTTGAATCTTGAATAATGCATCCTTCAGCTCCAAAAATGCTCTGATGAAAGGTTGGGTCGACAGCCCCATCAAAAAAGACATTGGCCAAAGAAGCATCGGTAAATTGACTATTTGTAAAGGCAATGTAGGAACCATTTTCAATAAACAAACCATACTGGTTTTCTCCTTTTACGATGCAAGAATCAGCTACAATATCGCTGAAAGCTAAAATAGGAGTACATACTACGTGACCGTTAACAGCACAGCCTACATGTATGGCACCGGGAAAGTAGGGGTTTACATTGCCATCATTTACCGTGGTAACATCCACAATAACATTTTGTAACAGACATCCTGAGCCATTCAAAAATAGCAGACCATCAAATCCTGGAACGGCTGTATTTTGGATAAAACTTGAGTTTTGTATTGTGATATCATTTGCAGCCGTTGTTGCAGTTCCTAGCTGCAACAAATTGCTGTTAGAAACAGGGGAGGCAACAGCCAAGCAGTCCTGAATCTGCATTCCAGTAACTTCATTTATGGTAAATGTGCTCATCCAGTTGTTAAAACTGCTTGTTTTAACCATAACAGCACTTGACGCGCCCTGTACCAAAATGGCGTTGGAGGCTTCGTTATTACCTGGAGCAAGTCCAGCGCCAGCAAATGTGCAGCTATCAACTACCACACTTGTTGAACCATCAATTAAAATACCAGCTCCTATACTTGCAGCTGTTGGTACAGATGTACCTTCATGGGTATTTAGCAAAGAGTTTTGCACAAGTACATCGTTAGAATTTAGGATATGCACACCTTTTGTAGTGTTAAAGGTATATATGTTTTTAAGTGTTGCCTTTTGAACATCTATAAGAGATACAGCTGCACTTGTTGGCGTTTTAAAAATTGAAGATCCTTGGATGATGTCATTTTCGAGTGTAAACTCAGATACATCCTGTGCCAGAACGCCCACTGCAGTGCTATCGTTAATGGTAAGAGAGTGATTGTGAAAGTTTATGCTAACATTATTAGCAGCCACCGTAATAGCCGCGCCGGCTCCATTGTAGACTAGATTTGTTGTAACGCAGTATTTACCAGAAGTGCGTATGACTATAGGAACACTGGAAATTGCAATTGGGGCACTGCACGGAAAATCTGCTTCTAATACACTTAAAATATTAACAAGTCCGCTTGTAACGTCTTTACAGCAGCCAGAAACATCGGATTTAAGTTCGCTAAGATCTGAACAAATATCACATGATGATGAAGAACTTGAAGAAGAGGTAGAAGAGGTAGAAGAAGAGGAAGAATCGCTGGAGCTACTTTTGTGATGACTTTTTTTCTGTTTTATCTTGCTTGTAGCCTTTTGAACAGCATTTAGAGCCTTTTTTACTGCTTCTGGTTTTGCCTTAGGACCTGCTTTAAGCACTGCAGTGGCATGCTTTAAAATACTGTGAACCGCTTTTTTTGTGTTTGGATCAGCAATCTCTATAGACAACCTTTCAAGGCGAGGCACATCAAGTTCAAGTGTTGCAAAAGTGACTCTTTTTTGATCAAAGGCCTTGGAATGAGCTTTTGAAGCCTCTGGTGCAGCTTGCAATACTTGCGTAGTTGTAAAAATTGCAATAAGCACTGCTATAAAGTGGTATTTTTCTTGCGAAAAGATATTCATCATCATCTTCCTTTTCTAGATATGTAAAATATTGGACAGGCAAGGCAAAATATGCGCCAGATCCCATATTACGCACAATGAACAATCAGGCAATAAATTTGAACTATTATTTTATATTTTTTCCTCAGAAGCACGAGTTAGGTGCCCGGTCCAATCCCGTTCACTTAATCAAAATTTCAAGGCGATAAAAATGATAGAACGATAGGAACGATAAAACGATGAAACATAAAAAACAAATTGTTGATAGCTTATCCAACGCTAAAACTAGGACAGCTCTTTTTCTTTTTCATCGTTTTTATCGTTCTATCGTTTTATCGTTTTATCGTTTTTACTATTAAAAGGTAGGGCCTAAAGCACGCTTTCCAACGAGCTATTTAAAATGTGTTCTTGCAAAAGACTTTTTTCTCGAAGTTTCTCCTGCCAGTAATGAAGTGCAAATTCAAGCACGGTAATAAGTTGATCCCCAAAGGCAATCATGCCATATCGCTGCTGCCGAAGGGCTCTAACTAACTCCTCAAGATTTATAATCAAAGTTTCAAGTGATGCTGCCTTGTCCATAAGCTGCTTTAAGAGCAAGCAGGCAAATACTGTGCCAGTCCTGCCATAACCACTCATGCAATGAATAACTGTTTTGCCGGGATTGGCCTTTTCAAGCTCACCAAGTGTTTGCAAAAAAGGCAGCAGCCGTAAAAGCGTAATGCCGTGCCCATCTACCCAGTCAAGTTGTATCTGATAAACTGTTTTATCATTAATCTGAAACTTGCGCTTAGAGCTTTTATTTAAGGGGTCAATATCACAGCTTGTACATGATACAGTTATGTTGTCATCATATTTTACCGAGTCATCTTTGTTTTGTGGAAAATAGCCCTTTTTATTCATTTCCTTTACCATAACAATTACTGAAACATCGTTATCTAGTATATACTTCCAAAATTGCAAATATTGCCCTTCTTCAGGCTCTTCAGCAGCAATGCGAGTGCGATTATCCAGACATTTGATAGGGCTTGCACCATAAAGTTCACAAACATTATGCGTAAATACACTGCCAAAATCTCCCGTCCTTTTCCAATTATTGTCTTCATGCCATCCTTCTCGAAAAAGTAATCGGTCTAAAGAAGTTTCTGTCCATCTCTTATTTTGTAAATCATCTAATGAATAACAATGTCTACTCATTTTTTGTGAACTAAGCACCCCTTGATAATGAGTCCTATCAACTGAAGATTCAGGTTCTTTTGCTACAATCGCTACCAAAGGCATTTGCCTTTGTAAAGAACATACAAGGCCCTTAAAACTACTAACAGGCCAAGGATCAAGTTCTCCTGAAAGCGTTCCCTTTAGATTAAGTGCGCTCAAAGATGTAAGAGCTTTCCAATGGCGCTCATAAGGAGCGGTGTGCAAATGCGATCTTTCTAAACAAAGATACTGCAATTTCTCAAAGGCAGAAGGAATTTGCAAAAAATCGCCAACTATCTGGGCGTTGATAATAGTAAGCGATGTTAGTGTTGTAACAGCTTTTTTTTCTGGAAAAGCCACTACCTTTCCTACATCTGCATCATCTTTACCACGCAGCGAAAGCTCCTGAAGCTTGCTGCACGTCAAAAATACACTAAGCGGAAGATCGCATGTCATATGAAGTGCTACATCAATAACTTGAACCACATTTGCAAGCTTTACAAGTGGTATAAAATGATCAGGCGTTAAGGGCATTTCAATAAAAAGATGGGTAACTGTTTTTAACCGGTCATAATAAGTAGGCAAATTAGCAAGCGTTTCGTCTTTGGGAATGCGCACTTCAGAGGGTTCTGTAATTGTTAAAGTTGCTAACGCTTGTGTTGCTTCAATCATTTGATAACCTTTTCCCAAATTTTAGCGGGTGATAATAGGGGATTTACCAATAAAACTGCACATAAATTAATTATAAATAGGGGTCAGGTCTGGATGAAACGAATAGCTCTTTAAAGAATAACATCAACGAATTTATCCCCCGAAATCTACTCCTTTTTTTTCCGCAGCCGTGCAATACCGTTCACTTAATTAAAATCTAGAGAGAAAAAAATGATAAAAACGATAGAACGATAATAACGATAAAACATAAAAAATTAAATTTCTTAACAGCTCATCTGCCGCTAAAATCTTAGTCATTTTTTATCGTTTTTATCGTTCTATCATTCTATCGTTTTACCTTTGATAGTAGAATTAATTGAACGGTATTGCGCTGCCGTGGGAACAACAGAACCAAATCTAGGAGGATTTTAGAGAGAAAAACCATCTTGTTTTAGGCTATTTGTTTCACTCCAGGTCTGGGGCTGTTAAACATTAAAGTTTATTGCTTGCAGCAGGATGCGATTGCTTCTTTTAAATCAGGTATTGCTAATAAGGCGCGAAAGTGTGCTTCAAGATCTGGAATCTGAAGTTTCATTTCTCGTTCTTGATTTTGGGACCAGGTATTGTTTTTAATATCATTAAAAAACAAAGGGACTTCTTCGTTTTGTTTAAGCCAGCCGCTTTGGCTGATGATCTCAGAAAACTGACGAGCGCTAATCACGTCTGTGACATTGCGCAAGTCTTCAACTTTTTTATTTAACCACTCCAAGCATTGCTTTGGTGTGCTTATGCTAAGTGCACTTTCTATCAAAGCTGTAATGTACTGACCATTGAAACGAGTAATTGGATTTTCAATACCATACCAGGTCTTCCAAATAGTATATTGAATCATAGTAATACAAAGTTTTGGATGATCCTTTATTTTATCAAGCGGCACTGCTGCAAATTTGCTATTTTCATACCTATACTCTTTTGCATTTCGCTCTTCTTCTCTTAGTGTTCCAGGTTCAGATTTTTTAGGAGCACAAGCTGCTTCATATATAGAATAAGTCGTCTTTTCTAAATTGCCAAAGCTAACGCAACGCCTAAGGGCTGGTTTTTTTACATGTGCTTCTTGCTCATTTTCAAAACTTTCACTGCGCTTAAGCGCAGATTTTTTCGGTGCGACCTGGTAAACAGAACTTGCTGCCGACTGTAAAGATACAGAACTCAAAATAAAACCCCAATAATTTGAGCAATCATAGCATTTCTTACAATAAACGCACAGTTATTTTTTGATTTTATTTTAATTTCAGAACATCGGGGTCAGGCATTACGACATTCTATAGTTTGGAATGTGAATGTCAGGCCTAACCCAATGTTGACCCAATGTTTGACCCAAATGTTCATGTTGGGAATCAGGCCTAGGGTGAAACAAATTGAAGATATTCGAAGAAAGCTTTGTCAATTTCCCCTTGATTGTTGTCCTGAAAGGACAAATTTATTAATAGCCCATGGTAAAACCGTGGGTATAGTTATAAATGAAGATTGAGTCGCTTCGCGACGACTTAATAAATGGGGAGTAGAATGTTAAGTTAAAATAATAAGCCCCCCTGAAACGACTTAATTTTATTTTACAATAATACCCACGGTTTCACCGTGGGCTATTAATAATTTTGTCCCTACAGGACAAAAGGCTTTCGTAGTTTGGAAACATAAAAAATCAGAAGCAAATGAACATTGACATTGAACATTGGGGTAACCTGTTTCTTTGCTGACGTAAAAACAAAGAATCTTCATACTTCCTTTATACTTTTATGCGATAAATTTATTAATGTTTATTTAAATAAGGCAATACTATGCAACCATTACAAACAGTAGGACAAAGCGGATATGTACCTGAAGCTGAAAAAGTACCTGAAGATGTTCTAAAGGCATTTCAAAAATCTTGCGGAACCTCAGGTGTAAGCATTCTAAAAGCTATTGTAAACGTAATTCCTGAAGCTATGAGTATAAGATTTGTGAATACAATTGGTGTTCATGAAATGCACTTTGACTATCCAAACGGGGCAAAGTGCCTTGCGTGCATGAATGCAATTAATACACTCAATATGCCTTCTGATGCCTGGAAAGTCCTACTACGGAAGACTAACGATAATGTTGTAATCGTAGGATTTACTACTGAGAGCTTTAGTGACATGGTTAGAATAACTCATTATGGCAATTATGGCAGTCATAACAATATTATAATCTAAGAGAATTATACAAACTATATGGGGCTAGATTCAGTGGTTTCTTTAAAGTAAAAAGCGGAGCCCTAGGCTCCGCTAAATGTTAACTAAAAGTTTAAGTACCCTCTGAATTACAACAAATGTTAGATCCAGCCAGTGCCGGATAATCTCCGGGATTTTGTGCAGAGTCTACATTTATGCAATTGGTGCTATTGTTGCAAGCCGTATTAAAATAGGCTTCAACCGGTGTACCTGAAGGAAATGATATTCCAGTAGAATTGTTATAGACACTGTTTCCAGAAATATGGTTGCCTGCACTGTCAACTACATTTATACCTACCGTTGAACAGTTAAAAATTTGACAATTCATAATAGCATTCTTTCCTGTAGTGTTAAGATAAACTCCTACTTCTCCTCCAGAAATAACACAATCCTTCACAACACAAGCTGCAGCATCTCTCATCTCTACGGTTCTAAAGAATGAAGAAAGCTGACTATTTTCGACAGTGACATTTCTGCCAGCATCAATATATAAAGTATTTGTATTAAAACCTTTGATGATAGACTGTCGCACCAGTACATTGCTGTATAGCGCACATTCAGCAATGCCTATATGCAAAGCAGCTGCGCTATAGCCTTCAGTGCCAAATGAAGATGAGTCTACCACAACATTTTCAATCAGGCAGCCAGCACCATTTGCTAAAAGAATGCCATCAAAATCAATGACTTCTGTAGGATACTTTTTGAAGGTTGAATTTCTGATGATGGCATCATTTGCAGTATGGGTTTCATCACAATCACCAAGCTGCACAAAGTGAAATGATGAAAAAATATTGGCTTTTACAACGCAGTGGTCAATCAATAGTCCCTCTACCTGCAATACATTGATAGTGCAAAACCAGTCAAAGAAACTACTGTTAAATATAGAGATATTTTCTGAGGCCAACTCTACGTGAATAGCGGTATTCGTTCGAAAAGGATTATAATTTTCAATAGTGGCCGACTGAAAAGTACATGCATCTACAGTAACACCAGTAGAGCCCGCTATCCAGATACCCGCACCATTGCCAGATCCGAGCACCAAAAAGCTAGCTGTTGTAGATGGGGGAGGAGTAAGATCTGAGCTTTCATGTGCCTCAAGTAACGAATGCAGCACTTCAATATCAGTTGAATCTTCTATAAAAATACCTCGGGTAGTATTTTTAGTATAAAGATTTTTAAGCGTTGCTTTATTAACCCTTACCAAATGAACTGCAGCACTTGTTGCTGTTTGAAAGATTGTAGAGCCCTGAATGATATCGTTTTCCAGCGTAAATTCACTTACGTCTTGGGCCACGATGCCTTGGGCTAAATTATTAGTTAAAGTCAGACTATGATTATGAAAATTAATGGTTACATTATCGGCAGTAACCAAAATGGCTGTGTTTGGGCCATTATACACTAAATCGGTAGTAACGCAGTACTTACCAGATTCAGAAATAATAACCGGAACCGTGTTAATAACCTTGGTCATCTCACACGGAAATTGTGTTTGCAAAAACTCTAAGAGCTCAGTAAGTTCATGTTTAATGTCTTCACAGCATTCTTCAAAATCCGAAGCAAGCTCGCTTAGATCGCTACAGGCATCACATGATGATGATGATGAGCTATGCAAATGAGTCTGCTGCTTTTGCGCTCCAAGCACGGCAATTACTTTTTGAACGCTAGAAAGAGCATTCTTGGTTGTCTCGAGTGTAGCATTTTTACCAGCTCGACCTACTTGAGCTGCACTTTTAAGTGCTTCTCTAATAATTTTTTGTAATTGAGGATCTTTTACATTTTTTGCCTTAGATTTAAGGCGCGCAACAGCACCTTCTAGTGAAGTTGCCGTGCGAATTTTCTCTTTATGAAGAGGGTTTGGATCTTTTGCAAAATTTCTGGCAGGTACAGCCTGAAGCTGTGCAGCCATAGTTACCGCGCCTAATAGCATAGCTAAAAAGCGAATTTGTGTACAAAAATTGGTGTTCATTATAGATTCCTTGTATAAATTTTTTAATCTTCTATTGGGCAGCAAACGTTAGATCCTGCTTCAACACCATCGTTTGGTGCTTGCGCTGGATTTACTCCTATGCAGTTTGAAAAGAAGTTATTGCATGAGGTGTTAAAATAAGTTTCAGTGGTTGCACTTTGATTAAAAATACCATTAGAATTACCAAAAACGCGATTACCTCTAACTTGGTTACTAAAACAAGAAGTATCAATATAAACGCCTGCATTTCCGCTATTTGTAACTTCGCAGTTTACTATGGCATTGCTCCTGGCAAAATCATCCATAACCACTCCAAACTCACCACCATTTGCAATAAGTGAATCTTTAATTTGGCAAAAAATAGCTCCGCCTGATTCTCCTCCGCCTTCAAGAAGTACATTTATAAGAGCCGCATCTGTAAATTGGCTATTTGTAAAGGTGATGTTAAATCCATCTTCAACATAAAGCCCAAAAAGATTTTGCCCACGTACAATGCAATTTATCCCAAGTAAATCGCTATAGGTTAAATGGGGATCACAATCACCATTTGCACCGCAGCCAATGTGAAAAGCTGCAGGTAAATAGCTACCTTCACCTTCTGATCCTGAAGTAACATCTACAATTACATTATCAAGCAAGCAGCCTGAACCTTGATAAAAAAGTAATCCATCAAATTCAGGTATAAATGTATTTTGTATAAATGTTGCATTTCTAATGAGTACATCATTTGCTAGCTCACCCTCATTAAAACCACCTATTTGAAGAAGACTTAAATTACTCATTGGAGAAGCAATTGCCAAGCAGTCTTCGATAATAAATCCTGTAACTTGCAAGGCGCTAATTGAAGTCATCAAGTTTGTAAAAGTATTATTTGACAAAGTGACATTTGCACTATTTGCAAAAATTGATGCACCAATAGATTCGATAGACTCAGCACTACCATCAAATATGCTGCTATCAATTCTAACGCCGGTGGATGATTCAATGGCAAGGCACACTTCATGAAATTTCATAAACGAATGTTCAACCAATACATCAATTGAATTTACGATATTAATGCCAAATGTGGTGTTAAGGGTGTAAATATTACTGAGAGTTGCTTTGTTTACATTTTCAAGATGAATTGCCGCACTTGTAGCTGTTTGAAACAAGCTTGAGCCTTGAATGATGTCATTTTCGAGGGTAAACTCATTTACATCTTGTACGAGTATGCCTTGGGCATTTGGATCAAGCAGGGTAAGGCTGTGATTTTCGAAATTAATCGTAACATTATCAGCCTGCACTATAATTGCAGTTGCAGCACCAAAATAGGTAAGATCTTTTGTAACGCAGTATTTACCAGACTCAAGTATGGTAAAGGGCACATGATCAATAGCTATTGATGCACCGCATGGAAACTCAGCTTGCAAAACTTCAAGAATATCTAAAATTTCTGCCTTAATTGCTTTACAGCAGTCATCAATTTCAGATTCAAGCTCGCTAAGCTCTGAGCAAACATTGCACGATGATGAAGATGATGAGCTTGAATGTCTTGCCTTCTTTTGTTTAAGATATGTCATGGCTTTTTGGACTGTACTTAAAGCCTTTTTTACTGCTTCAGGCTTGGCTTGTCTTCCTGCTTTAATAATTTTTTCTGCATGTTTAATGACTTCTTTTACATTTTTGATGGTGGCAGCATCCTGGACACCTTGCATGAGCCTTGAAAGACGTGGCACGTCAGCTTCGAGAGTACCAAGTGTAATTTTATCTTGGTCATGAAACGCTATTTTGTGACTTTTATGCTTAACATCTTCGTGAGGCCCAGCTTGCAGTGTACTTGATGCCACAACAGCCCCTAAGAGCATTGCAGCAAGGCAGAATTTTCCTATATTCATCTTCGTTTTTCCTTTGGTAGTTGATTCGATAAAAAAAGCGGCGATCTTCAAAAACAAACACGCCGGTTGGTGGTGAGAATGGATAATTGGCGAATTATTTTGTACAAAGATTTTATACCAATTTCAAAAAAACTGCAGACTTTGCTACACTTCATGGTCACTACACTATTTAAGGCAAGCCTCATGCAGAAATACGAACATAAAGAAATTGAAAAAAAATGGCAGAAGTATTGGGAAGAAAAAGGCACTTTTACTGTACACATCGATATCTCAAAACCAAAATACTATGTTCTTGATATGTTTCCCTACCCATCAGGTGCAGGATTGCATGTAGGACACGCCGAAGGCTATACAGCTACCGATATCGTTGCTCGCTATAAACGTATGAAAGGCTTTAATGTGCTTCATCCCATGGGCTGGGATAGCTTTGGCCTTCCGGCTGAGCAGTATGCTGTACGCACCGGCATGCATCCTGCCATATCCACAAAAGCAAATATTGACACATACCGCACACAGCTAAAATCCCTTGGTTTTAGCTATGACTGGACACGAGAAATTGCCACAAGTGAAGCCGTCTATTATAAGTGGACTCAGTGGATTTTTACAAAACTTGTTGAAAAGGGCCTTGCCTACGAAGCTGAAATATCGGTGAATTACTGTCCTTTTTTAGGTACTGTGCTGGCTAATGAAGAAGTAGATAATGGCAAATCAAAAGAAGGGGGACACCCGGTTGTTAAAAAGCCTCTTAAACAGTGGATGCTAAAAATTACTGCTTATGCAGATAGACTCCTTGCTGATCTTGATAATGTCAACTGGCCTCCTTATATTAAAGCCTCACAGGTCAATTGGATCGGCAAAAGTGAAGGTGGAACTATGAACTTTGAGGTTCCAAATGCAAATACAAAATTTACCATCTACACAACACGTCCAGAAACTGCCTTTGGCGCCACTTTTGCCGTGCTTGCCCCAGAACATCCATTGGTAGATACTCTTACAACGCCAAATCAAAAAGAGCTCATAGAAAACTATAAAAAACAAGCGGCCGGAAAAAACGATCTTGAACGTACAGAACTTAACAAAGAAAAAAGTGGCTGTTTTACTGGTAGTTACTGCATAAACCCAGCTACTGGTAAGGAAATTCCTATTTGGATTGCAGATTATGTGCTTGCCACATATGGCTCAGGTGCCATTATGGCAGTTCCAGGATCAGATGCTCGCGATTATGAATTTGCTCTAAAACATAACCTTGCCATTATCCCTGTTGTAAAGCCGGTAGATGGTCCCATGCCCGATGGCATGGCATATGAAGAGCCTGGCATTGCCATAAACAGCACAAATGCTGAAATAAGCCTCGACGGTCTCACAACAGATGACGCTAAAAGCCAATTTTTGAACTGGATTGAAAAAAAGGGGATTGGCGCAAGAGCAACTCACTACAAGCTTCGCGACTGGCTTTTCTCACGTCAGCGCTACTGGGCAGAACCCATGCCTATCTTGCACTTTGAAGATGGATCTCAGCGTGTTCTTGGAATAGATGAGCTTCCACTTTGTCCACCAGAGCTTCAAGATTATAAGCCTGCAGGTGATGGCCAAAGCCCGCTGGCAAAAGTCCATGAATGGGTATACATTAACGACCCAAAAACTGGAAAAAAAGCCCGCCGCGAAACAAATACTATGCCGCAGTGGGCAGGATCTTGCTGGTATTACCTTCGCTTTACCGACGCTAACAATCCCAACGAAGCCTGGTCTAAAGAAGCCGAGCAGTACTGGCTACCAGTTGATTTATATGTGGGCGGCGTAGAACATGCTGTACTTGCATCTTTTATATTCACGCTTTTGGCATAAGGTACTTTTTGATTGCGGCCTTGTTTCAACCCTAGAGCCATTTCAGATGCTCAGAAACCAAGGTCTTATTGTTGCAAGATCCTACAAAAACAAGCAAAATCAGTATATTGACCCCGCGGAAGTTGTCGAAAAGGAAGGCAAATACCTGCATAAAAAAACAGGCGATGAGCTTGTAAGCCAGATCGAAAAAATGTCTAAATCAAAACTTAATGGCATTACACCTGATGAAATCATAGAAAACTACGGAGCCGATGCTTTACGCCTCTATGAAATGTTCATGGGACCGCTTGAAAAAGAAAAAGTATGGAACACCGATGCAGTAGCTGCCTGCCGGCGCTTTCTTGCTAGAATCTACGAGTTTGTTGCAGCAACAGACAAGCACTCAGAATCTACAGATGAGGAAATAAAACGCCTCACCCACAGACTTATCGCCAAGGTAGGATCAGATATCGACAATCTGATGTTTAATACATCCATTGCCAAGATGATGGAATATGTAAACGAAGTAAGCCGCCACGACACTTATTCTACGTGGTCGCTAAAAATATTTGTTCAGCTTTTATCGCCTTTTGCTCCACATATAGCCGAAGAGCTCTGGCATATGCTTGGCATGAAAGAAGAATTATCCTATATGCCCTTTCCGGTGTATGATCCGGCATTTTTAGAAGATTCAGTTGTTACCTATGTTATCCAGGTTAACGGCAAGCTGCGCGGAAAAGTGGACCTACCCAAAGATCAAACAGAAGAAGTTATTGTAGATCTTGCCCAAAACCATCCCAACGTAGTGAAATTCTTAGATGGCAAAGGCGTAAAAAAAGTAATCTTTGTGCCAAACAAACTCCTTAACATTGTCGTGGGCTAAGAAGAGAAGAAGCTTCTGCATAAGATTTTTTGGGCAAAGTGTGAGATTTTTTCAACACAGAGGCGCAGAGACGCAGAGAAACGCAGAGAGAAAAAAAAATACAGAGTGAAACATAGGGCTTTGCCTAGAAAGGATTATTTCATGGTAAAGCCCTATGTTTTACTCTATATTTGTATTTTGTATTTCTCTGTGTTTCTCTGCGTCTTTGCGCCTCTGCGTTAAAAAATCTCACCCTTCACCCTCGAAACCCTTACACATCTCATTTACCCCATAGCATCAATTTTGGCAGCCAAAATAAAGTCGTTAACTGATAACCCCTTAATTTTGTGCGTCCAGATAGTTATTTTTACTTTGCCCCAGCTCAAAAGAATGTCTGGATGATGTCCTTCTTGTTCGGCAAGGTTGCCTACTTTTATGGTAAAGTTTAAGGCATCTTTAAAGTCGGCAAAATGAAATTCCCTTTCTAGATGATGCAGGTTAACTACCTTCCAATCAGAGTGCAATGAGGATGTAAATTTTGTTATTTCAGGTTCTTGCATAGGGGCTGTACCCTTAGCACAAGGTTCGCATTTTCTTTGTTCTAACTCTTGATGTTCCATACTAATCTCGTAAATTAAACATATTTATTGATATAAATTCATATAAATTATATGAAGAAGAAGAACATAGGAGCTTAATAATGAAAGTTGCACGTGCAGATATCTCGTCCCTAGTAAGTCAAACCTCTAATAATCTTAAGTCACTGAAAGAAAAAATAGGGGAAAATGTAAGCAATGTCAATGAAGAAGAGCTAAAAAAGATAATCGTTACACTGCAGCATGAATCTAACCAGCTTACACGCGAGATTAACCAAAGTCAAAAAATAGTACCTTTGGCACCTAATGTAAAAACTGATCTTTTAAGCCTTATTTATTCAATTAAGCATATGTCGACATTTACCCAAGCATTAGGCCATCAGCAAGCCCTTCTGCTCGGCGTCTTTGGCCGAATTGAAAACTGCATTAAAAATTTTGAGTCAAAAGTAGAAGCTGTCAGCCACGAACCATTGCGTGAAGAATAACATTTATGTTATTCTAATCACATGAAAGCATCCACACAAGTCTTTGTACATGATCTTGTAAAGCGTATCGAAGATAAGCCCGAAAGCTTTGTTTTTGCTGCCTTTAGTGCACCAAGAGATACAACATCTGAAATTAAGCGCATACGCATGCGCCCGCTTATGATTAAAAATGAACTTTATTATCAAGTATCATCATTTACAAAAACACAATGCTTTAGTGTGAATGTTAGCCCACTTGAACTCGCCACAGAGCTTTTAAAAGCTGCCGCATGTTTTACTCAAGGGCTGATTCATTTTATAAGTGAAGAGATCCACGCCCATATAAATGATGAAAAAATTTCATTTAAGCTTACATCGCACAAAAAAATATATATTCAAGATCTAGCTCATAATAAGCCTAAAAATTATCAACTGCCCGAAAAAGAACCTTCAGAGCTTTTAATAGGGCTTGGAATTCAGTCTCCTGAGGGCAAGGTTCTGAGAGATAAGTTTGACAAATTTAAGCAAATTAACCGATTTTTAGAAATTATCAGTGATATTCAATCAGAAATGGACGAAAACCCGCATGTAGTTGATTTTGGCTGCGGCAAGGCATACCTTACTTTTGCACTCTATAACATGCTTCAAAATGCAACCATTGTGGGAATAGATGCACGAAAAGACGTGATCACCAAATGTTTGGCACTAAAAGATTCACTGGATGCCAAAAACCTGCATTTCAAACAAATGCGTATTGAAGAATATACTCAAGGAAACCCCGTTGATTTGGTACTTGCTTTGCATGCCTGCGATACAGCAACAGATGCCGCCCTTGCACAGGCCATAAAGTTAAAAGCGAGAGTTATCTTGGTTGCACCTTGTTGCCAGCACGAGGTTGCCAGTCAAATAAAAAAAGATGCAAATCCGCTACTGCTAGAGCATGGCCTACTCAAAGAGCGCTATTCTGCCCTTGTTACCGACGCTCTTCGTGCTGAAATTTTAAACCAGCTTGGCTACGTGGTAGATTTAATAGAATTCATCGACCCTGAACATACGCCAAAAAACCTCTTAATCAGAGCAACACGCAAAAAAAACCCACCTGCACCCAACTGGAAAGCCTACAAAGAGCTCACCACATCGCTGGGCGTCACCATTACCCTAGAAAAGCTTTTAGGTTTATAAGCTTGTCATAACACTATTACTCATTTTCAAAAAATCCAGCGGCACATTTTAAAGGTCTTCCGTATTGCCAATAATTTTGCTTTATCGGGGATGCATCTATTTCGATCAACTTTTGTTTTATTACCTCTTTTAACTCTTCAGATTTATAGCCAGTGCTAACAAGAAGTAACAGTGGGAACGCAGCTGCTTCTCGAATCTCAATATCGGGATGCCTGAGCGCACTAAGGCACAACCGTTCAATGACTTTGGAATTTGCATTCCAGAGCATTTCTAGAGATTGTTGTTCCGTGACGAATTGAATTATACATTCCGCGTTCTCATTAAAAAAAGCATTATATTTTTCGGCAACCTTCATATTGGGAAAATGCAAGCGAATTAACGTCATTGCTATGTAGCAAGATGCAGTTTGCAAGGAATTATTGCCTTTCCAGGTTTCATGTCCGCCTGCATCAGTAGATGCATTTTCATCTAGTAGTCTTGATAAAAACCTGAATGCATTTGTTCGTAGGGCTTCGTTTGACCCAAATTTTTTTAATAGATCCTCGAGTATCCATAAACTTGCAATTTTGTGATTTACATCCTCACTATTTGAGAGAAATCCGTATAGTTTACTTGCATATTCAAAGACCATATTGTTTATTTCATCATCTTTACTATCAGCAGCACAATTGATAATGTGACTTAGCAATCCTCTTAAACTAAGTGTTTTGGAAGGATTTTTTTCCAGCGCAGGGAAAAGATTTTGAATAATGTAAGCTAAATTTTTGTCTTCATAAAAAGGGCGATATAACACGTCGCGTGCTTTTTCTGTGATGTCTGCATCTTCTTCCATCAATAATTTAAGTGCTTCATGATTTGTATCGACTTCTACGCCTTCCACCGGACCAAGAAGCTTTGCTGCACACCTTCTAACTCGAACATCCTCATCGCTAGTCATTGCTATAATGGTTACAGTACGTATCATTAATTGCGTACTTTGCCATGATGCTAACGGGTATTCAGAAAATTTTTTGATCGCATCATATCGCACATCACTGTTATCTGATAAGAGCTTCCAATAATGTATCCCATAGCCATCTTGAGGAACTTTATATTCAGAAAAAATAGTGTGAAATGCTTCGCGGCTGATTGGTCGCTCGAAGATGAATGTCTTGCCTAAACATTGTATGGTAATTGGTGAAATGCTATTAAAGCTCATTCTATTTCCTTGATTAATAAAAAAAATTATACTCTTATTAGATAAATTATTCAAGTTTTTTCCCTAATACATCCAAGTTAAGCACATATCAGGAAATAAGATTTTTCAATCTTTCATTTTTTTAGTGATTCAGATTCAGATATTGGTAGAACCTTAGTTATTTTTGCGCTCATCCTTAAAGTATTGACCCTAATTTTCCCTTTACTATATCTATGAAAATACCATGAATAATCTTTCAAAATTACAAATTTCCTTGGGCACTCGTCTGGAAGAGGTGTTTCCAACCCTGACTCCAATACAAATTGAGCGGATTGCAAAGCATGGGCGCTCTCGTTTTGTGCAACAAAATGAAGTGTTACTACAAGCAGGTGGGGCCGTAAACCTTTTTTTTGTAGTAAAATCGGGTGTTATTCACGCAGTCAGGAAAACAGATACTACAGAAGAGCTAATCGCCGTATTTAATCCAGGCATGTTCACGGGTGAGTTAACCCTCATGTCGGGTCGACGAGGGCTCGCAGAAATTCGAGTAAATATTCCGGGAGAAGTCATTGAAATTGATCGTGATCAACTGCTTGCGCTTGTACAAACAGATAGCGAATTAAGTGACATCATCATGCGAGCTTTTATCTTGAGAAGATTGGAATTGATCACGCATGGTCTTGGCGATGTAGTGCTATTAGGTTCAAACTATTGTGCTGCAACACTTCGCATAAAAGAATTTCTCATGCGCAATGGACATCCATATACTTTTGTTGATCTTGATCATGATGCAGGCGTACAAGAGCTTTTGGATCATTTTCACTTTAAAATTTCAGATGTCCCTGTGGTAATTTGCCGTGGCCAGGCAGTCCTTAGACATCCTACCAATAGTGAAATAGCAAAGTGCCTTGGCCTTAATGAGACGATCGATCCGCTACAAGTACGGGACTTAATTATAATTGGTGCTGGACCCTCAGGGCTTGCAGCTGCAGTATACGCAGCATCTGAAGGACTTAACGTTTTAGTGATAGAATCGAATGCTCCAGGCGGCCAGGCGGGCTCGAGCTCAAAAATTGAAAACTATCTTGGGTTTCCTACAGGTATTTCAGGCCAGCAATTAGCAGCAAGAGCGTATACACAGGCAGAAAAGTTTGGTACACAGATAATCATTGCACAAAATGCTGTAAAGCTTTTGTGCGAAAAGCGCCCTTTTACAATTGAACTCGATAATGGCCAACAAGTAATAGCCAAGACAGTGATCATTGCAACTGGGGCCGAATATCGAAAACTTCCTTTACAAAACTTGTCAAAATTTGAAGGTGCCGGCGTATATTATGGGGCTACGTTCTTGGAGGCACAATTATGTCGAGGTGATGAAGTCATTGTCGTAGGTGGAGGTAATGCTGCAGGACAAGCTGCGGTGTTCCTTTCACAAATTGCAAAGCGTGTATATTTACTTGTCAGATCGACAGGAATAGAACAAAGCATGTCAAAATATCTCATTCGACGTATAGAACAAAATCCCGCTATAGAGTTTCACAAACAAACTGAAATTGTGGCCCTAGATGGAAATCACCACCTTGAGCAAATACAATGGCGGGACATCCAAACCGGAAATATCGAGAATCATAACATCCGACATGTTTTCGTGATGACCGGCGCAAATCCTTGCACCGAGTGGCTTAAAGGCTGTGTGACACAAGACGCGAAGGGATTCATTAAGACAGGGCCGGATCTATCAAAGGAAAATTTAGATGAAGCAAAATGGACAGAAACGCGTGCTCCGTACCTTCTCGAAACGAGTTTGCCAGGAGTTTTTGCAGTCGGAGATGTACGAAGTGGAAATGTCAAGCGAGTAGCTTCTGCAGTTGGAGAGGGATCAATTGCGATTTCTTTTATTCATCGGTTTTTACATTAACGTTAGGAGGTAAGTAAGGATGAGTTGTCCACATATTCAAGACATAAAAAAGGTTAAAGGTCCTAAACAACGAGTTTGCGAAGAGTGTGTTAAAACTGGTTCTTCTTGGGTTCATTTGAGGACATGCCAGGATTGCGGCTCTACCCTGTGTTGCGACTCATCTCCTAATAGGCATGCGACAAAACATGCCCATGCTAGCGGACATCCTGTGATCGCATCGGCGGAAATAGGCGAGCGCTGGCTCTACTGTTATCCCGACGATATCACAGTCGAATATTAAGTTTTTAGGCTTATAGGCTTGTGTAGACAAGGTGTGAGATTTTTTTTAACGCAGAGGCGCAAAGGCACAAAGAAACGCAGAGAAAAAACAGAAAAAACAAAGTGCTTCGCATTGAAAAAACTATTTTTATGCGAAGCACTTTGTTTTGTTTTTGTATTTCTCTGCGTTGCTCTGTGTCTCTGCGCCTCTGCGTTAAAAAAATCTCACACTTACGCTAAATCAAACCAAAGAGGAACATAGCATAACCGGCAAGGCATAAATAAGCGTCGTCTGTGAAGGAGCCTAAAGAAATTAAAGTTAGCGAGAAGACTGAAAAGTCATTGGTGTTTGGGCTTTGAATAAATCCGACTTGAAAGGCTGCTAAAATAAGAATAATGGGATTTAGCCAGCGAAATACCGATGCAAATTGCTCATAAAAAGAAGCTTTTGGAATCCAGGAACGTAATTTTTCAAGACATATTGTAAGTGTTTGGGTAATTTTTTTGAGGGTAGGGGAGGGGATTTTAATGCTTTTAAAGCTATCTAAGAGCCAAAGTCGTTCATCAAATAGCAATAAAATTGCTAATAAAAGTATAAAAAAGCATAGCGGCAATGCCGCCCACTGAGAACCAAGAAATAATAAAGGCAAGCTGAGTATAAATGCCAAAAAAGCACAAAGTGAAGATCCATACAGCTGGCTAATTTCAAAAAGGGTTACTGTTTGGTAGCGATCGGTGTAGAGCGTCAGTTCTTTTGTCTTATCTAAAAAGCTTAATCGTTTCATAATTTTCCTTAATATCCATATCTATGACAATTTTGGTCTTTTTTGACAAAGGAAAAAGTCAGCTTAATTAACAGCATATACATATTTTTCGAGCTGCCATAGAAACTCCCATAGAAAGTAGATCTCCTAACATTAAAGTAATAGCAGGTGCTGCAATGATGACAATTGCACCTGTTGGAGATGCAAAAGGAAGCACTTGCTGCAAACCTTGCGCAATAGGTTCCATAGCAAGCCAGCAAAAGTAGGCCTTAGCAAAAAAACCAATAGCGAACACAGAAACATTGGAACAAATATTTTGCCAAAGTCTAGGTTTTGGATTTTCTAAAACCTCTACACCGAGCATACTGGCAATAGAATGCACACTTTCTTTAATTGCAAATGTTGCAACATCTGCAATACAGAGCGTAACTGGTAGTGATGCCAAAATAGAAACATGGGTTCCAACAAAAGATGCCATAGAATTTCCAATATGCGGCATCGCAACTTGGGTAATTGCCTCTTGCAGACTCTTTTGGACCTTATCATAGGCATAATAGATGCAGCAGTTTGTAGCAGTAAAAGTAAAAACAGACTCAACAGAATTTCCCACGGCAGATAATAAGTTCATATACACGTCCTTGTATTGAACCTCATATATATCAAAGCAAGATTAAATTTTTCATTAAGATTTTTTAAAAAAAGCATAAATCTACTCTAGAACTTTTGCTGTAAAACATCCCTCAAGATATACTAGCCGACCAAAAAAGAGTGATTATGAGTCTTTGTACAGACATTACCAAACACTACTACAAAACAATGAGGCTTTTAGAAGAAGGAAAAGGCCTTTTAAAAGAGTGGACTGAAGAAAAAAAAGATTTGCCCGAAGATCATCCTAATCAAAAAATAATCGATCAGCAAATAAAGCAAATAAAAGTCGGCAACAATGATCTAGAGAATCTTCTTGCTGTTATGGAAAGAAATCGTTTAGTTAAAAATCATTGTAAGACGTCAAATTTTGGCTGAAAGTCTTGTTTGATTTGTTCCATGGCAATAGATGCTGTTTCAAGCTGGCCAAATAGGGTTTCCACCTCATTTTGACGCTCTTTGATTGCTTTTGAATACTCGCCAATTATACTAGTTTTGCCGTCACTTACAGCCTCTAGAAGTTTTTTGTTATACAAATCAACTTCTTCTTCGAGTTTTATGATGCCAGATTCGAGCTTTTCGATGAGGCTGATAAGGGGTTTTAGAGCCCTTGAGCGCTCGTTTACAAGATTTGCTCGCTCTCGTCTTACATCCTTTTGAGGCTGATCTTTTTTTTCTATTTTTTCTTCTTCTTGCCAGCCGCCTTTTTCTAAAAACTCATCATATGTTCCTAAATGCTGCTCTAAGCTATTGTTTCGGAACACTACAAGCTTTGTAGCCAGGCGCTCGAGCACAAGTTCACTGTGTGTAACAATTACTACTGCGCCTTCAAATTCTTCCAAAGCATCCATAAAGGCTTCCATGGACTCTACATCTAAGTGGTTTGTAGGCTCATCAAGAAGCAGCATATGACATGGCCGGGCTAGCAGTTTGCCAAGTACCACTCGGCTTCGTTCTCCACCTGAAAGCACGCCAATTCTTTTTTCCGCGCGTGCCTGTGTAAACATCATTTTGCCGCAGATGCCGCGAATTTCTGCAAGTGAAAGTTTAGGATTTGCCGCTCGAATTTCATCTTCTACAGTATTGTCCATATGTAAACGTTCAATGTGGCTTTGTCCAAAATAGCCTACAAGAATACCTGAAGTTAAGGTAATGCTGCCAGTTGAGGGCGGAAGATCTCCAAGCAGTAATTTGAGCAGGGTAGACTTGCCTTTTCCATTTTGACCTATAATGCCAAGGCGCTCTTCTTTGTGGATATCTATTGAGAAGTTGGTAATAAGGGGAGTTGTATAGCCGAAGGATACATCATTTGCCCGCAGAAGCACTTTTGAATTAGTTTGAGCTGCCGGAAAGTAAAAATTCAGATTTTCTACCGAGCATAACGCTTCTAGTGCAGGCATACGCTTTAAGGCTTTTACCCGGGCTTGCGCCTGAGCGGCTTTCGTATTTTTTGCTCCAAAGCGGTCTATAAATGATTGAAGATGCTCTCGTTTTTTGTCTAAGGCAACGCGGGTTTTTTCGTATACTTCTTCTTCAATAGCTACTTGAGCAAAGAGGTTTTCGGTTTGCCCCTGAACCTTTTTTATGCCTTTTCGATGAATGCCGACAGTATGTGTAATGATAGAATCTAAAAATTGGCGATCATGTGATACCATCAATAGCTCACCTTGCCAGTTGCGCAAAAACTGTGTAAGCCAGCGTATAGATAAGATGTCCAGGTAGTTTGTAGGCTCATCGAGCAATAGACAATCAGGTTCAGAAAGCAGTAGTTTCGCCAGATGCAGCCGCAAATGATAACCACCAGAAAACATATCAGGGGATTTAGTCATATCAGCTTCTCCAAAACCCAGGCCAAACAAAATACTTTCAGCCTTATAGGTCTTATCTTTATCTTCTTCAGATAAGCCTAAAACTGCTTCTTCGAGGATTGTAGATTTTGTAAAGTGAATATGCTGCGTTAAAACGCCAACTTTATAGTCTTTAGGAAGAATAATCGAACCAGAATCGGGTTCTTCAACTCCAGTAATCATACGAAAAAGGGTAGTCTTGCCCGCACCATTTCGTCCAATAAGGCCGCATCGCTCTCTTTTACCAAGAATAAAGCTGATGTTATCGAGTATTACTTCACTTGCGTAGGATTTACTTACTTGTTCAAATTGAATCATAGCTAGCGAGTATATGGATCCAGATCTAACAAGTCAAATAATTGCTATTTTCCTCATTTATGTTTCTTATAAACTAAGAATATCATATCTACATCTTACACGTGGGGGTATGAATGTTACGTACTGTATTGCTGCTTATAATTGCTTTGGGTTCTTTATCGGCAAATGAAACTATCGTTCGGCAGATTAACCATAAGAAGCTAAAACTCAAGCAAAAAGATCTATTGCAGGCAGCCCATTATATTGATTCAAAAGCACCAAAAGGATTTAAGCCAACAAATAAAACTGGCTTGAAATTTCCGGTAGAGTGTGATGCCAAAAATAAAGCATGTTTTATTGTACTGGAAGGCAAAAATCACTTTATCGGAAGTGGAACTCACAAAAAAGTATATAAAGCCATTCACTATAAAAATCGCCCTGAAGTTGTGGCACGTGCTGCAGAAAAAACTAAAGCATATAAAGAATATACCTTTACCAAAAAACTGCAAGGCAAGCCGGGAATCTTTAAAACTCTAGGCTTTGGAAAATATATTCATAAGGGGAATGCCTATCGTGCAATCTATTCCAAACTCTACCGCCCCGGATCACTTCACGAAGCCTTAGAAGCCAAAGTCAAGTTGAGCACCTATGAAAAGTTGAAAATTGCGCACGATATGCTTATAGGGCTTAATTCTATGCATGAAGAAAAAATTGTTCATCGCGACCTTGCAGCGCGCAATTTTTTTGTAGATATCCCGCAAGGAAAGCCAAAGCATCGAGCTGTCTTTGCAGTAGTTGCTGATTTGGGCCATGCCATGTATGCAAAGCATGCAGCAGGCACAAAAGTTACCGGCAATGCCAAATACACTCCGCCAGAAGGGCTTTTTCTAAAAAAAATGCGCGGAAAAGACTATTATAAAGCTGATATCTTTACTGTGGGCTGCGTTTTTTACTGGCTCTTTTATGGTAAACAGCCTGTATGGTTTGATAAATCGTATGCAAAAGATCTGTATATACCTGTTCAGTACCGTTACAACAAGCTAAAAAAAGCCATAAATCGTGCCACAAAAGCTCGCCGTAAACAGCTGTCAGCAAAAAAACACCCAACACCTAAAGAGCAATTTGAGCAGCTTCTTTTACAGATGCTTCACACAAATCCCGCAAAGCGCGGCACTGCCAAGCAGCTTGCTCAAGCGCTGAATCAGATTAGAGGCCTTTAAAATTTGATAACCTTTTTACTAAGCCACTGTTGCTTGCTTAAAGAGCTCAAGTGCCATTTGGTACTGCGATAACTCGCGTTCGTTACAGTTAACTACTGCCTTCCAGAATGGGCGAGTATCGGGTATAGAGGTGATTTTATTTTTAGTTTCTTTTAGCATTTCAATTTGTTGCTCAAGCGTGGCAATGACGGTCGGCATTCTCTTGCTAAATTCGCTTAATAAAGCTTCATTGGCCCGTGCTGCTGCAAGCTTTATTTGCTCTGATGTAAGTTTTTCATTTTCATAGCGCAAGTACACTCGTTTGGAACCTTGTGAAACCGTTTCAAATGAATTTGCCGATTCAAGACCGATAATGGCGGCAATTCCAATAACTGAAACAGCTAGCACTGCATAGGCAAACACAAGCAGTGCCGTGCCAGCAACACGTGCTGCTACATTCCATGCATTTGTAGTTTGATAAATATCGTTTTTAAGCGTAACAATTCTTTCTTTAGTTGCCATAATTTCAGCAGAGTGCGTGGTAATCGCTGCTTTTTCATTCTGTATTTTGCTTTGTAGCTGATTAATTTCACTGACATTAATTGAAGGTGGTACCTGAATTTTATTCTGAGTTAGTACTTCATCAATAGTATTTGCTCCAGGGAAATGTAAATAGCTTTCTTGATTGTAATATAAATTGTGAAGTCTACGATTATATCCTACAGCGGAACGCATTATTTATTCTCCTGTTATAAAAAGAAATTACTATAGCAAATAGATGACTTTCTTAAAAAGCTTTTTGGCCCGGCAGTTTAGGCTACGCCTTGCTCGTAATCACATAAGCCAATATAATAGTTTTTTAATTAACAATTCTTGTGGCATATGAGTTTAATTTCTAATAATAGCGCATGTAATAGTTGGATAGATATTAGCCAAATTGTACCAAGTGGGATGACACTCGAAAGTAGGGATCTAGCATGTGTAATAGCTAAACATCTTAATACTGCCTCATTGATGCGAATCGGTTCTGTTTCTAGAGGAGCATATCACGCCTATAGACCGCAGCTAGATGCACGTTTGATAGTTCTTTTTAATCTGTCGGTTAAACAAAATGCTTTGCATCATGAGGTGATGGATGCACTACGTCAAATACCTGCTGGTGAAACTCGGCGAACAGTTCAACAATTAAATGCGGTTTTTGCGCAATATTCCACGAACATACTGCCTCATTTGCTACGTGAGCTCAGCGGTACAAACTGGGACAACGTCCGCTTTCAGATCTCTGAGGAAATTGTTCCATTTACAACGCGTGAGGAGTTGCTAAGACTTTCTATGAAAGTCTGGATGGAGCATTCCAAGAGTATAGAGCCGCAAATTCACTTAATCGGTAAAGGCCCAGAATTGCTACGATTTTTACTAAGTGTCGCACGCAATCTGCCGGAAGATTGTTCTGAAAAAAAACGACTTGTTAGTACGGCTACAGGCGCACTTTCTGCTTTTGCCACACAAGAAAACAATGTAGGTCTTGAGGCCGTTTGGACTACTTTCAAGAAGTGCTGGAATATAATGAATGCATGCGAGCAGGCAGAGGCACTTTTAATTCTAGGTACGTCACTTACAGAGAGAAGCAACCACCCAGTTGAACCATTTATGAGAGATTTTCTTAACGATACAACGCTTAAATGGGCAGATGCCGCTATGAAAGAAGCTTTCATCTATATATGTGAAGCGCAATTTCAGAGGCTAAAAGGGGGATTTTCACAATTTGATAGTATTGCTATAGAGAATATTTCTATACTTTTAGGGGTAATGTCCGATCCCTCGGCAAATAATGAGTTAGTGATACAATACATTCCAGAGATGTTACGAACTGCCATTACCACAAAAGATCCTACTCACATCAGCCAGGACGCGACTTTTGCAGAACGAATACTTCAAGCACAACTTCAGATACTAGATCCTAAATGTATAGCCTATATGCTCTTTAATCGCCCCGATGATAAGGCATTTCAAGTTTCTTTTGTTCGTTTCAAAAATGAGTGGAAAAATTTATCCGCCAGTGAACAGGCAAAGACTATTCTTGTTATTGAAAAACAAGCCCGTCATACTTTCCAAAATCCTCAAAATCCTGCAGTCAAGCTCGTACGTGCCTTTGCGGAGAATGAATTTTATGGCTGGAAAAATCTTAGTATGCAAAGTGCTTATGCCTACCTTATAGAAGAGGCAATTGCCGGATCTTTGCACCAGGAAGATTGGGGGAAGCGTATAATCAGGCACATGCTGCAAGTGATTGCTAATCCTGGCTACGAATTTGCCTATGATATTGTATACGCTCAGCTCTCAAACATAGTTAAATGTTGCACAAATGAGAAGGGTATTGAAGGAATGATGATTGAATGGGCCATGACCATAAAGCTGATAGCCACCAAAAAAATGGCAGAATTCTCTGCAATTACCATTAAAAATGGCCTATAAGGCTGGCCTTATAGGCCATTTTTAAAAAGCTGGATTTCTGCTACTCGATGATATATATATATATATCTATATATGTATTTTAATTTTAGCGCCTCGCGCCGGTCATTTTGTAGCCCATAGGAAGCGCTTAGCTTGCTATGGGTTTAATGACCCTATATTATTGTTCCCCAGCGGGGGACATCATTTTTATTATTGCCAACTGCGATATCTCATAAAAAAGATAATCCCCTCTGGGGAAAATTATTTTACTATCTCGACCCATAGCAAGCTAAAGCTTCCTATGGGCTACAAAATGAATGGCGCGAGGCGCCAAAAATTAGGAACGTAATTTAACACAAAGTCATTTCATAATGAAAATTCTGGAGTTTTTAGCATGGAAGAACCATACTATCGAGCCAAATTCGAGGTTCTTTATGACTATCTATGTCAATACTAATTATAAATCTAAGTATAATTTTTTAGATCTTCATATGATGCTTAATGAAGCCGTTTGGGATACAGCGGTTGCAGGCTGCTGGGCATATTTTGTTTCACAGCACGGCTCAAAAGACCCAGGCAGATTTTTATTGTCGACAATGAGTGCAGGATTTATGCAGCCGCTTTTAACGTATGGCGGATTTGATGGCATCTTTAAAAAGAAAGTAAAGTTTTTAAGCCCTATGCTTTCTACAACTTTTTGCTACGGCATATCTCTTTATTCACAATATGCCCTTAATAGAATTACACTAAGTGATAACGCTAGATTCATTGCAATTGCAAGTATTGCTCATATTGCAATGGTAAAAGGATTAACGCGTAAAGTATTTGAAAGGAGTCCTTATCCATCGCTTGCACCGCTTGTGACAGTTCCTGCAGAAGGTTTCATTTCTCTATGCGAAGGGATATCTTCTCTTTTTAGCAAGGCAGTAAATAGTCAATTTGTACGATTAAAGACGGATTCAATCTATTGGGCTATTAGCCGATTTAGAAACAATCCTTGTCAGGATCCAGAAAAAAAGCCAAAAGAAGCATAAACATCATAATTACAACATAACATACATTATCAGACGTTGCATTCGGAGTTATATCTACTCACCCAGTTGGGCTATAATTAAGTCTAGGGCCTAGGAGTTGCCCACCCTATAGAGGAAATTAGGTCATGAATGTTCCAGAAGGCCAAGCGCAAGTTGAACCACAAGGAGTTCCCCAAACAGCACCTACCAAAAGTAAGCATTCGGCAATACAAATGAAACAGGCAATAAAAGCTGGTGATTACAATGGATTGCTAACTATCGTTCAAAGTCTAACCCGTCGGGGACTAAATGGAGCCCTAAAAGAGTCAGGTATTTGGGGTACGGGGAAATTTCTTAGCACAGAGAAAACATCTGAAGAAATAACTAAAAACTTGCTTCAAGCATCCAAAATTCAAAACATTATTCCAAAACTAAAATAGCCTCTAAAAATAACCCTTGCATTCCTCTATATTTGCTATAAAAGTGATTGTCACGATATTTTGAAGCCAGGAGTGACAGAATTTACCGATCTGGTCGATCAGGATAGACTCAGAAACTTTCTGAAAAACCATATCGATGGTCACCATATGGGTGGAACCTGCAAAATGGGCGTAAAGTCTGACCCAATGGCCGTTGTTGACCAAAAAGGACTAGTCTATGGCGTAAAGAACCTTCGCATCTGCGATATGAGCATTACACCATTCAACGTCCGTTGGCCAAACGGCGCCATGTACACCGTTGGCGAAAAAATCGCCGCTGATGTTCTCGCAAAACATTCCTAAACTCTGTTCCCCTACCGCCTGGAATTCTTCCAGGGGTAGGATTTGATTATTACGTATTTACTTTACTCATAATTACGTAATTATGTATAATAAAGAGATAGTAGACTAGCAAGGAATAGCTATGAAACAAAAACATGAAAACATCACACTCTCAATCCCCGCCCACCTCAACGCGCTATTGCATGCAAAATTTCCTCATAGAGGAATGAGCAGTTTTGTTGCTAAAGTTGTACAGGAAGCACTCGAGAAAGAAAATACAAGCAAAACAAAAGCTCTCGAAGCCGCTTACGAAGAGGCGGAAAATGATCCCTCACGCAAAAAACTCATTAAAGAATGGGCAGCATTAGATACAGTAGATGACATTGAGGGCTGGGAGTGGTAAACGCAAATATAAAAAGAGGTGATGTATACTGGATTTCGCTTGATCCCACTATAGGCTCAGAAACAAAAAAAACTCGCCCTTGCGTTATTCTTTCCAATGATGCACAAAATAAAAAAAGCTCCCGCATTATCATAGCTCCTATCACTAGTAATGCACAAAAAATATACCCTTTCGAAGCGCATGTAGAGGTTTTTGGCAAAGAAGGAAAGGTAATGCTCGATCAACTCAGAAGCGTTGATAAAGCGCGCCTGGACAAGTATGCGTCCTCATTTGATGTGATGACAATGCTCGAAATCGAAACTGCCCTTAAGGTTTCTTTAGCATTAGCTTAGTAAAAGGGGGCCTACCCCTTTTAAAAATCGCATAATCGCAAAGCCCGGCCCCTTTTAAAGCCCGGCCCCTTTTAACCAACCTAAGCCCAGCCCCTTTTATTAGCTTTTTTACAGTAATTTGCACAAAAAGCGAGAAAAACCCTACCTAAAAGACGAGAAAAACATGCAAAAAACTTGCAAAAACCCTTTATATCTGATATATTATGTCTAGATAGCCTAGACAGGAGAAAATATGCATCAACCCCATCACCACAGTGATAATACCTGGCAAATCCAGGAAGCAAAACAAAAGTTTAGTGAGGTTGTACGCCTTGCTAACGCCGATGGTCCTCAAATGGTTACTCATCGGGGTCAGGCAACATGCTGGATTATTTCAGATAAAGATTACCATAAACTAACCCAATCTCGGGAAAGTCTTGTCGACTTTTTTCAAAGGTCCCCTCATAGAGATATTGACCTAAAGATAGAAAGACGTAAAGATTTACCCAGAAAAGTTGAATTATGAGCTATCTGTTAGACACCTGTGTTGTAAGTGAACTACGAAAAAGTGTTCCCGATAACGTGAGAAGCTGGTTTAACAGTATCGACCAAGAGCTCTTTTTTATCTCAGTTATTACGATTGCAGAGCTTCTCGATGGCATTGAGCGCTTAGCCGCGTCTAAGAAAAAACAAGATTTAGAAAATTGGTTATTTGGCGAAGTCTATTCGCGCTTTAAAGATCGAATCTTACCAGTTGACGATCATGTCGCAAAAGAATGGGCCTACTTAAATTCAAGCCTACTTAAAAAAGGCCATATTGTGGGCGTACAGGATTTGTATATTGCGGCTACTGCAAAATCTCACGGCTTTTCTTGCGTCACCCGCAACATAAAAGATTTTCAGCACACAAAAATCCCCCTTATCAATCCCTGGGAATAGAAAATCAGTTAAACAATTTATTGCTATTTAATTCGCATCTAAGTATAGTTTTTATTACAAAAAGTAATATCAATGATTTTTATGGATGCATTAGATAGGGGAAAATACCCAATCCCTTATGAAATAGTATATCAGGTTAAAGAAGTAAAAAGAAGAAAAAATAGTTCCTTTTTCCCCACAAGAGCTAACCGAGCCTTCTGCACTTGAGTGGCTAAATACTAAGCACACACTGGCTGATATCGAACAGCTTGCCGGCGATCTTAATGCATGCACTCGCATGTATAAGCACACTATGAACAGCTGCGTACAACCTTATATTGAAAAAAATGGTTTCACTGCAGCACTTGGAAAAGTGGTGCACTCCGATAAAACCCTCACGTGGGGAGCACCCTACGATCAACTCCGCCTAGGTGTAAAAAAGAAGCGAAAAATAGAAGTCATTTATGCCGATGGCAGTCATGATTATAAAAATATGTTTAAAACAGGTTGTACTAATTTTTATATTGCCGGCAGTAACATTAAAGTTCGCGGCGGAAATTATGACATCATGCAAGGGACTCTGCCAGAAGGTTACGGAAAAGTTTCTACCACGCACGATTTTTGGACATCAATCACCATGCGCGCCTCCCCTATAATCGTAACAGTAAATGACCCCGAAGAAAAAAGAGCAGTAAGGGGATATCCAGAAACAACCGAATACTGGAAAGAAAGCCTCTTTCCCCTCAAACTTGAGAATGATTGGACTGTTGTGCGTGAAGGTGATGAGGAATTAATTGCTACCAGCAACTATTATCCTGATACAAAAATCGTAAAGCGAACCTTTGTTGCAATGCATGCTGACAAAGAACCGCAAACTATCACACAGTTTCATTATCTAGGCTGGCCAGATAGTTTGGGGCCATCAGATTATGAGTTACTCGAAGCCTTGCATGAGGCAGTCGACAAAGAAAGTACTACAAGAGCTCTTTCAAAGAAATCCCCAATTACTGCCCACTGTGGTAATGGACTTGGCAGATCTGCCCTTTTTGCCATATCTCACCTTTTTCATCGTGAAATACAAGAACGGGTAAGTGCCGGCGAGCAAATCGACACGATGGAGCTTGATGTAATCAATACGATCTACGAATTTAACAAACAGCGGCCGCTACAGCTAAGTGAAGGCGTGCAGTGGCAGGGACTATTTGTTGCACTACGCCGCATGTTATTAAAACACAAAGGCGAATCAAATAAAATAATACGTGCATTTGAAGAAAAAATTGAGCAAAAAACCTTTGCAAAAGCAGCTGAAAAGCTGGAAAGCGCCAAGAAAAAATTAATAAAGGAAAACAATATGTCATTTGATGTTATTATGATTAAATCGTTCCCGAGCAGCACAAGGCTTGGCTTAGAAAACCAAGCTGAAAAAAAGTATGTAAGTACAAGTGGTAAGCCATTATCAGATGTATCTATTGAAAAGGCCAAAAAACTTGGCGAATTTATTCAAAAAATGGGCCCTTTTGCAGGAGTTTTCAGCGCAGAAAGTGCTACATCCTACGGATCTGCACTCTACGCAGCAGATGCACCCCCTGTAATAGTCAAAGGGTTTAACCAAATCCGACTTGGTGTTTTTGAAGGAGTTGAAGCAGGAGATATTCAAAAAGCTTATACTAAGGCTCATCCCACAGCCGCCTTTGTTCCCGAACCTAATGACTGCTTGAATAAACCTTGGCCAAACTTACCTGCCGATGCTTTTGAATCATATGACGATGTAGATGCACGCGTGCTGGATGCCTTCAAAGCTTTAAGTGTTGATGCCAAAGGCGACAATTCTGTATTTGTCGTATCTGCTGCCAAAGAGCCTGTGCGATCAATAATGCTGCACTCTACGCTTGCTGAATCTGTACGCAATAGTCAATTTTACAAAGACTTAGTCATGCATATTCAACGAGAACCGGGTGTAGAACAACCCATAGGCGAGTTTGCTGTACGCGGCCAGCTTAACCCAAAAGATGGCTCATGGATTAGGTTGCATTATGAAAACGGCAAAATATCGCTTGTTGCGGTCTCTGAAGATGTCGAATTCCGAAAAATGCCGCCTGTTCCTGGTTATTTTAGAGAATTAAAATAATCTTTAAAAGCCTAACTGTTTTCCCCAGGGGAAAAACAGTTAGGGGGACTTGAATTCTATACCTATATATTGGAGCTGCTTTTTATGGTAAACTTTCCACAAAATACACCATTGTCCATTACCGATTTATGTCAAAGGTGTAAATCAAATTATGATGTTGTCATAAGCCTTCAAAGATATCCACGGATTTTTATTGAATTTTTTAAAATTGCAACAAATGATCCACTTTGGAGAAATGAAAATAAGGCTTGCATGGAGAATATGGTCGAGCACGTTGGTCGTCTGTTTACTCAAGAAGGACTTCTTGACCTCCCACAGGCAAGAATAATCATCCAAGCAACAAAAGCTGTTTCTGATATCTTTCCGGCATTCAAAAATCTTTTGAATGAAGGTAGCGTACAAATTTTTGTAAAAGAGGCAGGTGAACGAGTAGCCTTCGATCGATTACTTTTATGTAGTGCAAGCTCCTATTTTACTAAAGCATTATGCGGTAGTTTTGTTGAATCTTCACAAAGAACCATTATCCTTGAAGATCTAACAAAAAATACCCTTATCGCTATAAAAGAATTTTTAGAAACAGGAAAGATTGAAGATATTACAAAGCTAGATTTATCAGAACTTTTCGAAGCATCTCGCCGCTGTACAATTCCCTCACTAACAGATTATTTATCAAAAAGTGTTATATCAGCAGACAACGTATACGAAATGACGCAAATTGCCTATACGCATAAGCTTGACGGATTAAAGCGGCGATGTTTTAGCTTTATAAATGAACAATCTGAGCTAGTGACCATTTCATCCGACTTTTTGAATGTTAGGTTTGTTTTTTCAAAATTGGACAAACCACCTCAAATTTATTCAGAAATAACAGCGTTAAAAGGATACATTAGCTTGTTATCCGAGCTTACTGAATCGGAAAATGTTCGTCTTTGGCTTATATTCAATGGTGTAGACCTTAAACCCCAAGAAAATTTTAATGCAGGCATGCTTTTTCAAATGTTCCCTCGAGTGGCCCATGTAAAATTTGTTAATTTAACTTCTGAATTGGATGATACAGTAGAGGCATTATGTACCCACTGTCTCCAGCTAGAGTCGATTAACGCATCGTATGTTAAGATTACCGATCGGAGTTTACGCGCAATATTAGCATTACCCAAACTTACTGCCTTAAATCTTGAAGGATGCCGTGGCATTACAGGTAGAGATATAACAAAAGTAGCATGTTTAGGGCTTGACGAATTAAATCTTAGATTATGCGACTTTACAGATGAAGGCATAGAAGTTATATCTAATAATTTACACAACCTCACTAAGCTAAATCTTGGTGACTGTACAAATATTACAACAGCTGGTTTGCAGCGCTTATCGAGCTTAGCAAAACTTTCTGATCTTGATCTATCTAGGTGTACTGTTACAGGTCCGGTCTTGAAAAGCTTGTCTGGTTTAACTCAGCTTACTCATCTTTGCCTTTTTAGATGCATTGGACTAGAAAAAATTGCCCTCGAAGAAATCCGGTCACATCTACCCAAACTGAAAGTTGACGTAAGGTATCACTGAGGATTCCCTAAATTATCGCGGGTCGTAAACGCTTATGAATTGATTTTTTCCATATTCTAAGATTTTTTCATCACAGGTGACTAATACTGCATGAGTTTCGAAGGCTGTAGCGATGAGTATTCTATCTACAGGATCACCATGTACCTCACCCGGAAGCCGCGAGCTCATGATAGCCACTTGCGGTGAAAAAGAGGTCATTGTAAAGCCCGGATCTGTGAGTGCCTGCTCTACCCATTCTAGATAATCCATTTCAAGTGAGATTCTGTTACGTTGGGCAAACATGCCAATCTCCCAAATACTCATTGGTGAGATGAGTATCGGATGTAATTTCTGGACGCGTGAAATTTCATTTTGGAATTTTTGAGAAAACATGGGTTTTCCAAACATATACCACAAAAAGACATGAGTGTCGAAAATAACCTTATGTTGCTGCAATACTTTAATGTTCGGCATTCCATGCCTCATCGATCGGCTCAATTATATCGCCAATAACGTGGCCAGTACCTTCCATCCACCCAAAACTATTCCTTGGTTTTTCTTCAATAGGGATCATCTCTGCAACAGGAACATTGCGTTTAGTGATGATAATATGGATTTTTTTTTGCTGAACATCATCCATAATTTTAAGGCATTCAGCCTTAAATTTACCTGCTGGGATTTGCTTACGTAACATAATAATACCTATCTTAGGTGTCTATAGTCATATTATCATGGACACATTTTTTTTTGCAAGGACGTTTACACTTAGACAAAACTTCTTTATTTTGTTATTTTGGTCTTCTTGTTAATAATTATTTTCTCACATACGAAAAGAGTTTATGCGCCAGCATATGAGCATACTCATCAAGAGTTGTTATTCCTCTATGAGTTGGTTTTATTTCTTGGCTTGGCACAATAAGTCCTGAATTAAAGCCTTCATACATTTCAATCATTAAGTCTGTAATTTCAGGTTGCATTCCCGAGCCGAGCATTTCTTCTCTAGCTACGTTCATAGAGATTTCGTCATACCATAATTCGGGATGATCAAAGACCTGGCCAAAAATTTCGGCAACATAGTTCATGGTTATATTTTTTGGCCCGATAAATTCAAAAACTAAATTCCCAAATGGCGCCGTGCTATCCATAAAATCAGCTGCTTTCCAGCCAATATCACGGGTAGCTATCATCGCTATGGGTAAATTTTGATCAATCGGGGCTTGAATTACCCCAGCGTTTTTGATCATTGGAAGATATTTTTCGAGATTTTCCATGAAAAAGTCAGGTCTTAAGTGAATAAGTGTCTCAAGAGAAGATATGTTATTAAGTTTTTTTTCATGGTTATGCAGGCCTATAATTGGTCCTGTTCCAGCGTCTAAATCAGCTCCAATGCTACTCAGGTTAATAACGCGTCTGCATTCGGAATCGCTTACGGCGGTGCAAATAGCCTTACTTACGGTTTCTTGAAAGGCAGAATAATTTTTTTCGGTATACGCGGGTGGAAGTAATGAAAATATGGCAAAAGTATCTCTAAAAGCTTCAGTTAAAGCCTTAGAATCGTCATAATTGATAGAATAGGTATCAGCACCTTTAAGCTCTAATTGATATAATTTGCCTTCATTACGACCTATTGCTCGTACAATATGACCCCTTTTTAGAAGCTCCTCTACGATAACACGGCCTATATGCCCAGTAGCTCCCATTACGGCAAATATCTTTTGTTTCATAAAGCACCTCCTTACTCTACCCCTATATTACTCCCCTTTACCTGATTTTTCAAATAAATATTTTATCCCTTGTTTAGCAGATCTTCAACTCTTTGCCAATCCACCACTTTCCAAAAGCCTTCAAGGTATTGATCGCGGCGGTTAAGGTATTTAAGATAGTAGGCGTGTTCCCAGACATCGCAGTTTAAAAGAGGCTTCCCCTGAACTTCGGCTTTGTCCATAAGAGGATTATCTTGATTATGCGAAGAGGTAATTTTTAGTGAACCATCGGGCATTTTTACAAGCCATGCCCAGCCGCTGCCAAACATTGAAAGACCTGCCTCTTGAAATTTTGCTTTAAACTCACCAAGACTACCAAAATTTTTGACTAATTCATCAAGCAGCTTTTGGCTAGGTCCGGGATTGGCATTTGGAGATCTCATGATATTCCAGTAAAATGTATGATTCCAGTGGCCACCAGCATTATTACGAACGCCTGCAGGAAGCTTACTTGCCTCTGAAAAGAGCTCTTCTAGCTTCATTTTTTGCCACTTTGCATTACCTTTGATGGCTTTATTCAGGTTATCAACGTAGGCTTTATGATGTCTGCTATAGTGAACATCTACTGTTTTGGCATCAATAACAGGCTCTAGGGCATCAAATGCAAAAGGCAAGGGCGGCAAAGTAAATGGGTAAGTCTCGCTATTTACTTGCACAAGAATATTATCATTTTTTGGCTGCATCTGCATTGCCGTTATAATAGTTAATACTGCAGCCACTGCAAAGCCACTCACCACTTTACGCCAGTTCATATCACTTCTCCATTAATATAAAATTTGATATTTAGAAGGAAAATTTTTTTGAGTCAAGTGCAAATTTGACAAAATTACCGAGCATAAGGTATTTTTATGTAAAACAAACCGAACCAGAAATATGATTAACCCTAAAGACAAAGATTTATTTTTAAAGCATCCAAACGATTTTGTACTGCGCCTTGACAATAGCAATCAATTTTCCGTCGAAAAAAAAGGCATATGGACATGGTTTAAGGCACATACTTTTTGGAGTAATGAATATGACCTGCACAGAATCGTTGGTACAATCGAAAAATTTGCTCAAAATTTTGAGAATGTTTTTTTGAGAGAAGTTAATAATAAAATTTACAATTACAATACAACTCGCGTTATAGATAAACAAATTCCCCCTTTGCAATTGACTAATATTTCATTCGTTGCCCGAAAAACACTCTCTTCGGAACATGCCCAAAAAGAAATCTCAGATGAGGACACTTTCATACATCGTGCAGTTTTGGAACATTTGCAGCCCTATTTAGATGGAAAAATTACTCGTAATAATGAAAATATTCATAGACCCCCTTTAGTCCCTTATATTCTTGATAAATTGCAAAATGAATTTCCTTATAAGTCATTTGATGTAAAATTTGTATATAGCGCTGTACTTAAAGAATATATTGATATTGCTGCCTGGAGCGGTTGCTTTGCAGTATCATCTGTATTTGTAAGCCAGCATACAGAACGAATTTTTCCAAAAACAAGTGACATTGTACAGCAAATTAAAGAGCCATTCCTGCATGCAATTCTAATAGACTTTAGAGATCAAGAGCTCCCAGATAATTTGGAAGCCCGGCTTAATATTGCTGTAAATAATTTTAAAACTCAATACAGCGCTGTCATCAAATCTGATAAAACACCCTCCTCAGCAGGTAGACACCCAACACGCAAAATTTATGCGTCTTGAGCAGCAATTGAAACAAGATCCAAAAAATTTATTCTTATAAATTAGGGGGGAAGGCGCGGCATCTCTACGCAGAAGTGTGAGATTTTTTTCAACACAGAGGCACAGAGAACACAGAGAGAGAGAGAGAGAAATACAAAAACAAAAGTGCTTCGCATAGAAAGTCACGTTAAGGAAATTGTATTAGCTCTGATAGAGCGTTATATCATAGCCCAGGTTGCAGCGAAGCGGAGGCCTGGGTAAACGACAAATAATTAATAGAGACCTGTAGGGGCGGTATCTGGGCTATTGTTTGCAATCTAATATGTCGCCCCTATAGGGCTCAATCAATTACTTCATGGTTACCCAGGCCTTCGCTGGCGCTGCAACCTGGGCTACGAGATCTCGCCCTTTCAGGGCTAATACAAATTTCCTTAAGTTGCCTTTCTATGCGAAGCACTTTTGTTTTTGTATTTCTCTCTCTCTCTCTCTGTGTTCTCTGTGCCTCTGTGTTAAAAAAAAATCTCACACTTCTGCAATAAGACGCTAACCCCTCGAATCTCTCTCTAGACACCTCTCACCGCTAAATCTTGTGCTATACCGGCTGATTTAGTATACTGTAGGCTTGCAAGTCTTTTATTAAGGATAAATCATGCTAAAGCGCATTGTAAAGTCAACTCTAGTGGTCATCGCATGCCTGCTCGTACTCATTTGCTTTTTGCCGATGCTTGTTTCGGTATCAAAGGTAAATCAGTTCCTTTTATCATGCGTTAATAGCCGCATATCAGGCAAACTTCATGCTCAAGAGATACGTGTGGGCTGGACTGATGGCATTTGTGTAACTGGCTTAAAGATACATGATCCACAAGGCCGAGAAGTTGCTTTATTTAACAAAATATCATGCGATGTAGCTTTACTTTCACTTATTCATGCACCGGCTATTGAAGGCACCATCCAAGTCGATTCCCCTAAAATAAATTTAATCGACGATAAAAATACAGGCCATTTCTCAATTGAGCAGGTTTTTTCACCCGAAACAGCTGTAAAAAGTCCAGCCCCCTCTCAAAATACACCTCAAACAGAACTTATAGTAAGCGATCTACACCTTTCTATTGACATACACCCACAAGGACAAGCCAAAGTACAACTTGCCTGCCAAGTAAAAAATACAGATAACGGTAGTGTTGAAAAGGGCTCTGTAAACCTTGCTGCCACAGCTCAAAATTTTGCAGACCTGGAGCGCGCCTATAAATCAGCTCTTGGCCAAATTTCAAATAGCGCTGCAAGCGTTGTAACACTTGATTGTCATATCGATCAATTTCCGCTAAAGGCAATAGTGCCTTTTGTGGCAATTGCCAATTATGATCTTTCAAAGTTAATATTGCCAGCACTCGGCAACACCATAAATGCTAAAATTTCTCATACCCTTAAAGGGGATGAACTTGGGCTTTCATTACTGCTTAACAGCCCCCAGCTTACTACAAAACTGCGTGCTCAAATTAAAGGTAAGCAGCTTACCATCCAAGATGAAGGCTCAGTTAATTGGGAAATTCGTCCTGATGTGCTTGCCTGTCTAAAGATGAGTTTCCCTCAAATACCAGCTGATCTAGAACAAGCAAAGCCCACAACCCTGCAGGCTACAATTCAGCCATATAGCGGCACATTAGGAACTGATGGCAAAATGCCTCTAGCTATAAACTGGAGCCTTGACTCCCCGCTTTTACTTAATAAAGCAAGCTGGAACGACACTCTTGCTATGCAGCTGCAAGGTAATCTAACGGCAACATCCTTGCAAGAAAGTCTTGAAGCAAATACCACAGCACAAATTTCTTTAGGAAAGCAACTAAGCACTTTAAATAGCCTCTGCACAGTAAATCAACCTCTTACAAAACAAGAGACTTCATGCAAACTTACCTTAAATGGCCCTATTGCAAGCCAGGCAGAACTTTTTTTACCCCAGTCTTTACCACTAGTTGAACTTTTAGGCACTACTACAAACCTTGAAGCAACCTGCAAAAATACAGCTACTGAAAAAACTGGCCAGCTGCAAATTCAGTCAGATACCATGCAAGCAAATATGTTTTTTACGGTAGCAAATGACATCCTAAAAATGCAGCCTTCAACCATTTCAATGAAAATAAGTCCCCAGGCAATAGCAGCATATATTCCGCAAGAAAAAGGCATATCTACAACATCTATTCCCCTTACAGTGAATGTCGCAGCACTTGAAATTCCATTAACAAGTAAGGCGCTTGTAAAAGAAACCCTGTTAGATGTAGCAGTAAATCTAAAACCATTTTTTGTGGCAAATACACTACATTCAATCGGTGTAAATGACACAGCTATTAAAATTGTAAAGCCTAAGGGCCAAGACCTAGTCCTCACTACAAATGGCTCATTAAATCTTGCAAAAGCCTCCGCACTCTACCAACAAATTGCAGGAGAGACACTAAATTTTAATGCCAACATTCCTGTCCACTTTGATGGCGACAAGATTACTCTTACAAATGTACGAACAGAGCTGCAGCCGCAATCACCCAATGCAGCGCTACAAAAACTTTTAGCTACTCTTTCAAGCAATATTAATATTGCAACGCGCGAGATAGATGGTAAAGTAGCTCTTGTTTCAAATACTACATCATTAAACACTACTTTTTCAGCACGTCCTGAGGCTGAATCTGAATATACAGTCCTTCCTGCATATACTTTGTCTCTTGATGGTTCGATGAAAGATTTTCCTGTACTGGTTTTAGAAGCACTTT
The DNA here is from genome assembly GCA_963785335.1 of uncultured Chlamydiales bacterium. Classification (GTDB taxonomy): domain Bacteria; phylum Chlamydiota; class Chlamydiia; order Chlamydiales; family FEN-1388; genus SZAS-7. Next base: position 123,353 of record CAWAUW010000002.1, read on the forward strand.
CTGAAAAACCAGGACTTACTGAACTGCTTGGCACTACCCTTTCAGGCAGCTGGAAGCTAGCACTTGATAACAGCCTATCAAAAAAGCCCATGGCTTTTTCTTTAACTGGCGATGGTCTTACTTTGCAAACAAATCTACAGCTTGCCAAAACCATAACGGCAAATTCTGCTCAGGACGCGGCAACCATTGACTGGCAAATCACTCCCAAGCGATTTAAAGCACTTCAAAAAATGTTGCAACTTGCTCAAAGTGAAAAGCAAAAGGATATGCAGCTACAAGATGACGTACACCTTACAGTGCATGTTAAAGGCCTGCAGCTGCCTTTAGAGCAGTTTGTACAAAATCAAAAGCCTCTTGTGTTGGGTGCTTTTTTAGATGCTCTTGCATTAGATGCCCAAATAGCACTTGGCGCTGTTACTCTATCTCAAAAAGATAAAAAGCCCCTATCTATTGCTCCTTTACATGTGACGGCTGCACTTATAGGAAAAGATCGCACGGTATCATTTACCTGCAATACAGAAAATAGTGCACAAAAAGAGCAAGCCCAATTGGCAATTACAGGTAGCGCAAGCAATCTTTGGAATGACCAGGATTTTCAATTTGATAATGCGCGTATTTTAGTAGACACCAAAATTCAAAATCTTCCCCTTGATATACTCTATAGTTTTACAGCGATGCCAGATACTGCCGATAAGGTTATTTCAATGCTGGGACATACTCTTAATGCAAACCTTAAAGGAGATATTAAAGATCTTCAAGAAGGATCGTGTCATGGCAACATCCAAAGCCCTCTTTTAAAATCAGAGATTGCCTGCTTAGTAAAAGATGGCAAGCTTACTTTAGAAAAACCTATCACTGCTGAATACACACTATCACCTGAAACCGGAGCTCGTTCAGAAAGCCCTATCAAGTTTGCCATTGATTCAAAAGACTTTTCAGTTGTCCTCAAGCCATTTTCTTTAAAAACCATACAAGCAAAAAATATTAAAATTGAGCCCGGCATTTTATACTGCAAAAATATAGGCATGCTTTCACTTCTGGTAAATTTATTTAAAGTAAAATCTTCTGATGAAACGACCGTTTGGACAACCCCTGTCTATATTGAAATAAAAGATGGCATTGTCCACTGCAAACGCGCTGATGCCTTGCTTGCCAATACATTTCCTGTTGCTACTTGGGGCAAAATTGATCTCGTTAAAAATAGCCTCGACATGACCCTTGGCTTAAGTGGAACATCGCTTACCCGCGCCTTTGACATCCCTAAGCTTGACCCTAGCTACATGGTTCAAATTCCAATTCGCGGTACAATACAATCTCCTAAAATCGATACAGCTCTTGTTACAACAAAACTCACAGCGCTTAAGCTTATGCAAACCCGATCAAGCACCACATCCATCATTGGCGGCCTGCTCGACGTTGCTACAACAATCGTTGACAAGGAATCACCGGCCCCTGCGCCGACAACTCACCCATTTCCTTGGAAATTGGCTAAAAATTAATTTTTTTTAATTATCAGGAAAAAGCAATCTTTTTGCAGGCTCGACTTGCGTTTGGTAGGCACTTATATCAAGTTTTTCACCATTTCTTAAAGTAAGTGTGGCCTGGGCTTCTTTTATACCTTTATTTACAACAACGACATATGCATCTTGAGCATCTTTGGGAATGTGAAGACAGCAATTTTTTTGATATCTTAAATCAAGTGTAAGATCCATGAGAGCATCTTCTTTCGTGACACGTCTAAGTTGCATCATACATTTGTTCATGCGATCAAAAAGTAGATGCACTTTGATTTCATTACTGCAAAGTGGATTTGCAAGTAGGTCTTTAGGACACGCTCTATTTTCATAACGCAGCATGGATGCAAGTAGCTTTTGCCATTGTTGCAGCTCTTCTGCAGTTGCACCCTTTAGAACAAGTGCCTCTTTTAATCTGATTGTCCAATGAGCACGCTCTGGTATATTCCAGTCTTTAATACTTTCTTGATTTTCATCAAAACACTCAAACGCTCTATCATACCGCTGTAAATACTCGGCAGTTGGCTTACCAATCTCGCGAACAATTTGCATTAAAATAAAGTCGTATTCTTCTAAATCCTTAGGATGTACCGAAAATAATTTCTCACCTACAATAAGTTCAAATAGCACGCAGGCCGAACTCCATATATTGTAAGAACAATCGGCATCTGCACCTAAAATCACCTCGGGAGCTAGATATTCTACCGTAATATTTGGATCTGAGTCACAACTTTCATCAACTTGCCTAATTGAAGCAAGGTCAACAACGGTAAGCGCATTAGCCAGTCTATTCCAAATTAAATTTTGAGGCTTGATATCGTGGTTAACAAGATTTTTATCTTCTAAATCTTCTAATACCTCAAATAATTGACACGCAATGGAGGTAATCTCGCGCAAATTTAGCTTTGTCTTTGACTGCTCAGGACATAAGTATGTATCGAAAACATTTTTACCAACTATTTCATCCATAACAATGCTGTATTCTTCATGATCACGAGTAAATTCGTCTCGAAAGCGTGTAGCGTGTGGAATTTCAAATTGAAGACCAATTACTTCAATTTCTGCCACACTGCGATCAAAAACGGTTTTTATAGCAACAGGTGATTCTGTATGTTTTGAAAACCCTCGGTTTACAACTCCCGAGCCGCCTTCTCCCAGCAATTTATCAGTTACTTTAAACTTAGTGCTTTCGAATACAATTTTAAAAGGACTATATGGACTAGTTTGATTCATAGTTACTTATTATACTTAATTAACTATTAAAAGGCTATGTAGACAAAAACTCGCTAAATTTAACTTAATTTATTATTGCCCTATATTAATAAAGTATTATAATGATGCATTAAAACGGAGATTATATGAGAGTAGGTAATGCAATTATTTATCGGCACGAAGTAGCAACTATGGACAACAATGAGGCTGTTTTTGAGGCAGACATTCGCGATTCCGCAGTAACAAAACTACCTCAAAAAATAAGAGAACTTAGCGAGCAAATAGATGCTGTAGAACAAAAAGTGCTTCGCACAGAAGAAAGCATAAAGTCGCTACAAGCAAGCGACACACCTCTTAGAAAAATTGGAAGAATCGCTCTTACAGCTGGGGCGTGGGCAGCCATTCCTGTGGTAGCAGTAGCGAGCCTTGTAAATCTACTTTTATTGTACGTTCCTTGCGCCATTGCTTTGGGAATTAGTTTTATTCCGTTCTATATCCACGAAGCGATTTCTTCCAAAAAACCAGGTGAAGCACTCCATAAGACAATACCTAAGATGATGACAACATTTGAAGCATGTGCTGACACTTTTTTTCACTATCTTCATTCCTTAAGACCCCTTGCAGAGCAACAGGCAAAAGACAAGTTAAGATCATTTGACATCATTGAAAACCCATATGATATACCTGTACATATCTACATCTTGTCAGACAATGCAAAACCCGACCTGGTCAAGCGTTTTTCGCTAGAAAAAGTAAAAAGCATTTATGATGCAATGCTACACGAGCCTGCAGCTGCCTTACCAAATAAAGCAGAGCTTAAGCAAAGAATTGAACAACTAAACCAAAATATTGCACGTGTTCAAGGCATGTAAATAACAAATTATTTTCTTGATACAAAAAAGGGGTCATCACAAATGGCCCCTTTTATAGTGGCAATAACGAAACTGATCGATCATCAATCAATTATTTTGCAAAAGATCTAACAGAATTGCTTAAAATTTCCCACAAAGATCCAGGTGCTGCTCGCCGCTGCTATTTTTGGCATTCCCACAGTTCCCTTCGTTAACTGTAGGTTGTTCGGGAAAAAAAACACGACATTTTAACTTTGCTCCTTCAATTCCCTAATCTGCCTTGCGCTAAAGCATAAAATGTGATATAGTATTGTTTAATTTATAATAAAATGGAATAATATGCGACTTTATTTACAAAATATAAACGAATTAGCATCAAAAAATACTGAATTTGTAACTACTGGAGCTGGAAAAAGTGTCTATATTACCGAGGAAGGTAAATCTTATACCTATATTCGCTGCGGTAAAGGCACGCAAAAAATTGATTCAACTCTCTTTCGCGTTGTAGCCTTTATTAAAGCTCTTTGTCTTTCCCTTATCACACTTGGTATTGCTCCAGCATTTTCTGTTCATATACGTGAAAATTTTAAAGGCAGAGCAATTGTTGCCCTTTATTTAATTGAATCTAAGGGTTCCAGCGCTGCAAAAACTGATACTGCAGCTCAAACCTCTTTAAAACCCCTAACTCATATCAATTGCCAAACACTCTCAGAAATTAAACGCCAAGAACTATTTGGAAAATGGCCCCAACTTAAAACTCAAAATTTACAAAAACTCACTAGTTCTCAAGCAATCGATCTTTTAAAAACTGATGTTATGTATATTTCAGGCTTTTCAGAAGCACAGAAAAAAGAAATAGCCCCATGTCTTTCGGTAGAGTCCTTAACATCCAACACACAAGAGCAAGTTCACTATCTTCGACATATAGATGTACAGCTTCTCAGCAAGAGCCAAAAAAGTGCCTTTCAATACACTTTTAAATTGCCTGATGATGCTCCTCGTGATGAGTTAATTCGTATGATGCCTGTGTTAGCAAAGCATTATATCACTGAGACTCAATACCAAACTCTTGTAAAGGGAATTGATATTGCTCAAATAAATTCCGCTGAATTTAACATGATATTTGGAAGTGGATTTCCTTTTGAAAGAAGAGCTATTCATCCGCTGTCCACCGAGCAGCTAATAGCACTTGCTAAAAGAGAAATTAGATGCATTTCAGAATGTTCAAGTGAGCAAAGAAAAAAACTTTTTGAGACACCAAATCTTACTCAAATGCTTGATATACCCCTTTTTGGCAAGTATCTCAAACCACAATATAATGAAATGGAATCTCTTCGCCAGTATTTTACAAACAAAGAAATAACAAAGCTTCAAGGCCTGGCCCTACACAACTACATAGAGCTTTTTCCGGATGATTTAAATAAGCTTTCTTGTGAGCAGCTTGTTGAAGTTATGCATCTGCTTACTTATTCAACCTTTAAACAATTATCCAAAACTAAGCAAGACTATCTTCTTTGCAATCCTAGAATTCATACTATAGGTCATGATCTTTACTATAATTTAACTTCTGAACAAGCGCAACTCTATATAAGTAGCATGAATATGAAGGGCTTATCATCAGAAAAACTTAACAGGTTTTTATTTAGCAGCGGCTCAATTGTAGTAAGTACTTCTGAATTTGAAAAGCTATCCGGAAGACAGCTTCTTGATCTGGCTAATGATCATCCTGAGTTAATAAAATCACTAAAATTTTATTCTAATTCAACATCCTCCGCAATAATTAAAAAACTTGCTGCTTGCCGAATGACTCAATATGAATTTGACCTGTTTTTTAGCAGAACAGGCAAGTACACGGCCTCACTTTCTCAATACTTAACATGTGAAGATATTTTTGTTTTTTGGCCCCTAATTACAAATGAGCACTTATTAGCTGTTGAAAATTTGCAACTGGCACTTTTAATTGAAAAATTATCTTTTTCACCTAATGTTGTACAAAAATTGTTTGACACTTCAGGACCTGGAAAATCATTTTTCTCTCTTGTTCAGCCTCACCTTCAGCCAGCCATAATTAAGAAATTTTTTAATAATTTCACTCATCTTTTCTCTTCGATCTCATATGATTTGGCAAGAAGACTCTATGATCAAAGACATCTGTTTACAGCAGAAGAGATAGACACTTTGAAAAAAGAAAACGGATTTTGTGCAAATCACTTTCATGAATTTGGTCGTGGTTGGAGCCACAATTACAATTACAATTACAATAGTAGATCATCACAAGGATCACCTCGCGGATCATCTTATGGATCATCTTATGGCTCATCAAGATCCTCTCCAAACTTCGATAATTTTGATGATGAAATAGATACTTTTAAGTATCAACTGACACTTACCAATGTGCCAAAAGATGCCCTATTTAATCTTAGGTATGAAAAAATTAAGCAGGCACAAATCAGTCGTAAATGGTTTGATGTATTTGACCTGCCAGAAACTGCGGATCTTACTGAACTTGATAAAAAGCGAAAAATGCTTACTTTAAAGCTCCATCCAGATCGACACCCTAATAACATTGAAGCATCCACAAAAATTACAGCAGCCCTGAATGAAATATATACCCATCTCAAAACAGTGATCGAAAAAAGGAAGTAAGAATTAGAGGCCGAATCGAACTCTTTTGACCGAAGGTCCCTGGAGTGCCGGTGCTTTTTGCACCGCTCTTAGATTATCACTCACTTTCGCGTAAACAACCTCCAAGCAGGGCTTGTTTGCTTTAACCTAATTGTTGTCGAAGTAAGTGATAAATCTAAGAGCGGTGCATAACGGCACCCGCACTCCGAGAGACCTGCGGTCAAAAAATGGCCTAAATAAATCAAAAACTTACATAGTCGGCACATTACCACGTATATTTGCATTACGAAATGCTACCCATTCTGCGTTTAAATCAGCCATGGCATGTGAAGTTATGATGAGTCCTGCATAATCACTGGCGCTTGTTTGTTGCCAGTGCTGAAGTCTCAAAGCATGGTGTTTTGCTATAAAATCCTTGATAGTGGAGCTTGCAGCTGTGGGAATGAGTCCGTAGTTTGCATACATATCAATATCACTATCTTGAATTGCAGGAGCAATTCGCTCGGGACAAAAGCGATAACCGCTATCTGGTGTAGCCAGAAGAGATTGCACCCAATCTACTTTTCCAAATATATCATTAAGAGAGTGATTGCAAAACTTTTCAATAACAGGTTTGGCATTTTTAGGATCACGATAATTATCATCATCCATAAATACAAAAAATGGAAGCGTAATCATTGATACTAATGACGACAACATGGACAAGCCGCTAAAAAGGGTAATTCCAATAAAAATTGGTACTGCTAGAGGGCTGACTGTAAGAACAAATACTAATGCTCCGGCGCCGGCTGCTCCACCTAAAATAGTAAGCGCCAACAAGCCTACTATCTTAGCTATATGTGCTTTTCTGCAAGATTCAGTTTTGTCAAGCCAATTTTGTGTGACAGAATCCACATTTGCAAAATTTTCTCTATGAATGTTTGTTATAGCAGTACTCATTATATTATCCTTTTGTATTAGTTTATTTTGGCGGTAACTTAAAATCGCCGAGACCGGCCCCCGATTTAGCCGAGTTTTTACAAAATATGGTTCTTACAACATTTGTCTTTGAAAGAACTGGTTTTTAACAGCCTGTAGGGCTGGATTATAAAAGCCTAGGGCATCGCCCTGGGTAATCTATAGACGCATCTTGCAGGCTGCAGGCCTGCGTTATAGCAAGCGCTGAAGCGCGATATGCCATTGCATACCAACATGTTATATTCTTTTATCGTTTACTATAACGCAGACCTTCAGTCTGCAATCGCATGCACAATATACCTAGGGCGTTGCCCTAGGCTATTATAACTCAGCCCTACAGGCTGTTGAAACTTTTCAGGACAAATCTTACAAACAAATCACCTAGTGAAAACAGACTTAAATCAACATTCCAGGCCTGTCCTAGCCCCCTATTTTAGAAAAAATTTATTTTAAGCGAGAGTCGAACACCCTCTTTCTTCTCAGGATCTTCTTTGTTCCATTTTACCATTTGATCTAGTTCGTTTTTATAAAGCCCAGACAGCTCGATTGTGACGCTTTTTTTAAAATGTTCAATCAACTCCTCAAGATAGTTTTGCATACCATTTCTTGCCTCACTTCTACCAAAGAAATTAATTTCGATTTGGCATTTTTTGAGATTTTTACCTGCATTAAAAAGCGCTTGCAGCTGGCTAAGTGCTGGGCGTTGATCATCGTATTGTATTCTTAATTCTTCTAAATTGCTGCTTTCAATACGTCTTTCAGTATCGCCAGTAACGTCAGTAACATCCAAAATTAAGTCAGTGCAGTTGTGGCGAATTATGTACGGCAGGCAATCACCTCGAATATTATTAACAGCAAGCTGCTGGCAGTGTTTGAGACTTGAAAAAAGTGTATTTAATGGGTCGCTTTCTACGTAACTCCACATTCGCGAGAAAAAACCTTTTTGTTCAGTTCTACTTATCACGCTAAGAAAATTAACGCTCAAGGATACACCTTTAGATGGTAAATTTCTAAAAAATTCGTAGGCATTAGATGAAGCTAACTTTAATTGATCCAATTGAACGAAAATAAGCGTAGTAATATTTGATTGATTAGGGATTCTTAATGCTCGTAGCGATTCAATGCTTGCGGTGTCTCGGGGGTTAATTGCCAAATAATTCAATTTTTTAAATCCTGACAACAAAAATTCTTCAAGAAATGGAATTTTACCTCTAAAATAAAGGGTTAAATGTTGCAGGCCAGGACACGCTTCTACAACTTGCTTCCAAGAAGATGCTCCAACAGTGGCATCGGTCTCCAAATCGATTTTAAGGGCAATACGATCAGCCCCAATGGCTTTCAATATTTGCAAAGTTTTTGCTTCAAATGAAGAAAGACATAAAGCGCGAGAAGTGTCATTTTCGAATTGAAGCGTTTCATTGCCTAAATAGGCACGAGAGCAGCTATTAAATAAGGGTTTGTGCCAAATTGAGTTAGCCCAAGCAGCTGTTGCAAGTAAGGTATCTTCGGGAAATAGGCCCACTGGAAGTTTTTCTGCACATCTTTTCATTGGCTCTTGATCTACCTCAAAGACTCCCTGTTGGAGCATCTGCAATGCCTGAAAGTGCGCTGCAGGAAACGTAGTTGCTGATGTAATAGTAACTTGGCCTCCACTTACTGCCTTTTCTAAAAAATCAATAGCCCACTGGATACTTGCAAGCGGAAATTCATTTCCGATTTTACCTTCGGCACAAAGTTGTCGACCTATTTGCATCCTTAGTAGCAAATGTAGAGGGATCAAAACATGCGAAGAAGCACTATATTCAATTTCAACTCTTATATTTTTTATGAACTCTGATCGTTCAGGAAAAAAACTCTGACAATCTTCAACAGCTTTTTTGAGGAGCTTAAAATTAACATTTGTTTCCTTTATGCGCTGACTTGTCACAAGCGAAAGAGCGCTGAACATTTCAGGCAATTCTTCTTCCGGAGCTTCTCTTTGCAATGCAAAATAAAGACGCGGCAAGCTCCTTGCCGACACTTGAAGCAGCCTGCTACTATCTGGAGTTTCAACAAACACAGCCTCTTCTTTAAGCGACCCCATATTTTCTCCTTTAACAAAACCCGCTACATATCCCCAAAATGCTGTATCAAAATTCCAATGAGTAAGTACCCTTAAAATATCCGCATAAACAGGCTCGCTTAGGCTATTTAATAAAAATACTACATCTAGTGGACTCCAAGCTTTTAATTGATCATCATTGCGGCAATCTTTTTCTAAGTTATAAAGCTTACTTAGTTGTTTTTCCAAAACTTCTTTGTCCTTTTCAAGACCCAACTGCGTTGCACAATAAATCTCGCTAAGCAGCATAAGAGCGGTATGCTTGGTGTGCCAACCAAGGTTCATCTCAATATGAACACAGCGAATTTTGAAAATCTCTAATATGCGGACACCAGATCGCAGCGCCGCAAAAGAGGGAAGAGATCTCATTGTAATGGTTGCAAAATAGCCCCGTTTCACTTTATCAATCCTAAAAAACGAGCCGCTGTTTAGCTGGGAAATCACATGCTCTTCTAACACTTGGCAAGGAACAATTTCTGTCAGCTCTGCTAAAGAAAGTATGCTTTCTGGAGAATTATCGCACCTCTCTATGATGCCTTGCGCAATTTTAGTTTTCATATCCTCAAAGCCAATAGGATCAAAAACTGCTGCGCATTCTAGCAGGCAGATTAATTGATCAACTGATAAAGCGTTAAGATCAAGCTCTTCCCCTTTAATCCACATACAATAAAACAGTGAAAAAGCGCTCGCTCTATTAGCCTCTAAGAGAATTTCGCTGGCCATCATCATTCCAGACTTACACATCGTGCGCACAAAGTTACTTTTAGCAAAAAGAGGCCATAAAGAAACTGTCACTGTGTTAATCCCCTTTAGATGTATATCTACAGTGTCTTTTTTTAAACGCTCTTTTAAATCATAAGATTGTCCAGCCTGTTCAATCAGTTCTCTGCTATATTTGGCATCTAGTGCTCCACTTTTTAATTGATTGAGCAGTAGATCAAAAACATGCAGACGTAAAGGGCCAAGATTGAGGTTTACCCGAGCTTCGCACTGAAGAAATAAAAAGAAGCGATAGAATGCTTCAGCTGTAAGGTTTTGCTGCTCTTGTCCAAATGCACCTTTAGCCATGCTAGTAAAAAGCTGAAATTCTGCTGCAATATCTGTCCATGTAAATCCGTCCTGAGCAAACCACACCAAATGCTTCGAAATAATCTTTGCTCTATCAGGTGGCAAAATAGTTGAAAGAAGATACGCTGTTTTTATATTTAAAGAGGCCGCAGACTCAATTTCTTTTGCTAAATGCACTTTGAACTGCTCTTCAAGTTCTGGGAGATTTAATACTGAAACCACTTGTATAACTTCTGCTAAATTTTCTAAATTAGCAGGGGGCAATTTATATAAAAAAACTAGATCAGAAAACGTTTCATTGGCTAAAGATGAAACAATTGCTGATTCTTGTGGATAGTCTGAAGGATGAAAAAGAATCTGCCATAATTTTGGAGAATAAAAAAGGATTCCGGTAGAAGACACGTCAAGACCACGAAATCTAGCATCATTGCGGGCAGTCGAAAATCCTTTTTTTACTAAAACAGAAGAAACTCTGCATCGAAGTTCACTTGAGAGTTTTCCTTTTTTTGCACACCCTTTTAAGCATTTCTTACTTTCCTTAAAGATCAGATAGCTTTCTAAATTAGTTAGATTGCTTTTTTGATGCGCCTCCAAACAATTTACTAATTGTTCAGGAGAAAAAAGTGGCAATGTTTGGATGGAAGTAATTGAAGAAGAAATAAAAACCTCTAGTAAAAGTAGAATAAAACTTTATTAAAAAAGTTATATTCTGTCAACAATTCTAGCCCAAAATTTCGCCACCAAATTTTACCTATAAAATGTTAAATACGTAGGTGCTATCAGATCTATATAATCAAATTACCAATTAAATGATCTTTTTTGATAGCATTAACACTGAATGCAACAAAAGGTAGCTATGTCTTCTATAATATCTAAAATATGTTCAATAACATTCGTTGAGTACACCATTGATGATCAAACAACAAGCACTGTAGAGGCTTTCTTGTGCGACCAAGCACTAGGTTTCATAAAAGGTATAGAAGCTACAGGAAAGACTGTGGGAAATATAACGGCTGTCTTTGCCCGCACCTTACTAATTATGGAAGAAGTAGCTCATGAAAGAAATATCCAGATTCGCAATAACCATAATCTTAGTACGCAAGTTGTTCATCATGCTGATTCAGCAACTTTTGCTAACCTATGTAAAAGGGCTAATGAAAACATCACCAACGATGAATGGGCTGCCTATGTCCAAGAACTTTCTAGTAATGCCGATCGTAAAAATTTTCTGATATCTCAATCTAACTAACTCCCCAAAAGCAAAAATAAACTTTTATATCTTTTACGCTAGGTTTTTATTAAGTTTTGATAAACAGTTTTCGCCCTCTTGTGAGTGTTTTCCTTTTTCCCAAAATTAAAATATTATCTTATATTTTTATTTAATTAGCTCAATTATATAGTCCGAAAATAAGCGTCTTAAGGTTTTTCTATGATAGATTTTTTTTATTCAGTTTTTGGTGAAGGAAAAGATTTAACCACTTTACAGATGGCCCTGAGGGCCGGCGTTATTTTCATTATAGCACTATTTTTGGTACGTATATCCGGCAGAAGATCCTTTGGCTTGCATACGGCCTTTGATAATGCACTCATAGTTCTTATTGGAGCTGTTTTAAGTAGAGCTGTTGTTGGCGCCTCCCCCTTTGTCCCAACTGTAGTTTCCTGTCTTATTTTAGCATTACTGCATCGACTTTTTGCAAGATTAGGCGTAGGAAATGGATTTTTTGAAAAATTGATAAAAGGTGAAAAAATTACACTTTACCAACATAAAAAATTTCACGAAGAGAATATGAAAAAAAACCTAATTAGTAAGGAAGACATATTTGAAGAGGTACGCTTAACTGAACAGGATGAATCATTACAAAAAATAAATGAAATTATTTTAGAAAGAAATGGAAAAATAAGTTTTATAAAAAACTAGCATTCTTGATAATTTAAACTCCCCTCTGTCAAAAATTGAAATTTTTTGACAGAGGGATTTTCTTTAAAATATGCCCAGAATTCCCATAATTATGTCATCGTTTTAGAGCCCAGAGCCCTGGGCTCAATAGTAAATTTAACGCTTCATCTTGCATTTATCACGGTACATGCATAAAGAAAAACAGCCCATGTCAATTTGAGCAGGTTGTTGTGGGTTAGCGGCTGTTCCAGAGAAAGGTGTATATACAAAGAAGTTTATAAAACCATCTCTATCAATATATTTACATATATTTGGTAGATTTATCGTTATTTTTTGTAGTTTTACCGGGTCATCGATTGCTGCGATAGCTTGGACTGGGAAGGCTGCGTTTACATATTTTTCTTCCCATGTAGCTGTTTTGACATTCCACAAAAGAATAATTAATTTTCCAATTGAAGGATAGGATCCATCATACCCAGTCAATCCCAAAAATGTCTCCACAGTTGTATATTTTATATCCAGGCAATTTATACCCGATATACGATTGCGAATTAAAATTTGTCCAAAATTATAAACAGGTACTGAAAATACTGTAGATCCCCCGAAACCTGCCCCAATAAAGTTTGTCGTTGCTGCACGAAAGAGTTGACATTGGGCAACATTTGCATACACATTATGGCCCGCACCAAGATTGCCATCATCATTTGAAGGCATTAGCTCATCACCTGGGTAAGCAGAAGGTAAGCCAGGATCTGTAATAACGGTATTTGATGTAGATGTGTAGATTCGGCTTTGGTCATTTACAGTCGATTTTTCCAGGTATCCTTGCTCTAGTGTTCCGAAACCACCCTGTCCAGGTATTCCAATAAGAGGAACCCCTGAATTTGCGGTTGGCAAATAAAGATAATTTCCAATGTATTTAAGTCCTAATGGGTTCTCAAAAATTGCAAGTTGGATTTGACCGATTATTGTGGGAACCCCTGCGAGAATGACCGTTATTTGACCGTCAGGAGAAATTGTAATATTAGAAGATCCAGGGGGAATAAAAAAAGGTCCAAGAAGTGGAATACCATCAGAGGTCACAATGATATTATTTTTGATTCGAAATTTACCATATCTAGTATAAGCGTCAGTTCCATCAGGTAGCATAACACGAAAATATCCATTACCAGCTATTGCAAGATCCAGTGGAAAAGATGTGTGAATGAGTATAGTTTCTGCAGGGACAGCATTTTTAAAATCACTGCATTGTTTTACTTCTTTACATTTTTGAGATGAAGAGCTACTTGATCCAGAAGATGAGCTGCTGGATGAAGTTTCCTGACGGGCATGTAAATACCCTCCTAAAGCGGCACAAATCATGGTGATGAATAAAAATTTACGCATGTTTTAATTCCTATTTTGGATTGAGCCCTCACTATTTTTTAATGCATGAAAAATGTCAAGATTTTTATAAGAAAAGATTTGTTACCCAGTTTGTACAGAAATGTGCTAAATTACTGTAGTTTGCCAAAATCTATGTTAACAGGAGTTTTAGGATGAAAAAAGCAGGCTATATTGTACTGGGGATTTTTTTTACCCTAATAGCATTAACCCTATTCACAGGCATTTACCTAAACTACCCCATTATCGGTGTGAATACGCCAACTTATTTTTGGCCAAATTTATTCGGATTTATTATTTGCGCTCTTATCAGCATCTGGGCGTTTATAGCTGCTTGTACTAAAAGTTTATAATTTTTTTACAATTTACAGACAAAAATTGTTGAATTATTTTATATGCATCTATATAATGTTTGTTATGGTTAATTCTATTGTCCACAGTTCCAATAGTATTCAAGTTTTCAGTGAACCCACTGAAAAAACAGATACCTCTATTCCACAAAAACTTGTCGCTAAATCAATAGATGCTGACTATCCACATAAAGATGAATTTCCAATTTCAATGGTTTGGGAAAATGAGTATGTTGCTCGTCTTGGAGAATGGGAAGGAGAAAAGTTCAATTTGTTCCCAGGAAATTTTATCCAGCTTCAATCATCTCCAAACTATAGACATTCTCCTTATGTGTTTAAACCAGGCACAAACTGCCTTGACATTACCAATGATCCGAAGGCCGATACTGATATACTTGAAAAAATTGGCTTTGTCTTTTTTAAAGTAGATGTACAGCGCTTACGTAATTCTTCAAAAGATGTTCAAGAGACCATTATGCTTAGCTTGTTGTCTTGCAATTACTATTTACGTGAAAATGATAATAGAGATTATGCAATCCAAACACTTCCTGGCATTGCTAAAGAAAACATAAGTCACTTTCTTATGGTAGAAAAATGTACCGGTAAAGTGGCAGGAGCTATATTTTCTGAGATGAGAAACAATAAATTCATTGAACTTGATTCTATCTTTGTAGCTGAAGAATTCCGGAAAAAAGGTTTAGGAAATCTACTTTTATCTATGACAATTCGTCATCATCATCAAGGTAATGATAGCACAAAATTTATTGTAAGATGTTCTAACACTGCTTATGATTGGTATATAAAATTTGGGTTTTGCCCTTCCAAAAAAAATCCTGCTAAACTTACGCTCTCTTTCAGAGATAACGAACAATAAAACACCTTAACCAATTCAACTGACATCAAAGTCAATAACGATAATTAGAAGGCTCTGGTTACTGGATGAAAATCTAACGACACGCTATACTCACTTACCTTTTATTAGTAAGGTAAAATAATGAATTCTCTATCCCCTGTTTCTGCTACAGCTGTTTATAATGGCCTATCTCAACCAGTTGTTCGGCATGATCCAAAAGATCTTTTGGATTCTGGTCTTTTGCATGGAGCAAAATTTCTTGATGGTCAGAACCTTTGCGAAGTCGTTGATACTGCTATCAATTCCATGGCTTATCCTTTAAGTGATTCGGGCAGACCAATTCCTGAGGATATCGAATATGAATTTTGGAATTTTTGCCAAAAAGTCCACCAAAAAAAGCCTTTTTTCATCCGGCATTCAAGCTCAATTACAGAACAAACTCCCGGAGGTGCTGGATATCGATTCTACACGTTAGAAGCGCCACTTAATAGTGATAAAGCGCTGCTTGCATACCATCTTGAATCAAAAAGTTACTTTACAGCAAAAGCTTCAGATGGATACGTTAGCGTGGCCCCTGAATCAAAAAAGAACTCACTTGCCGATATTCTTGAAGTGCTAGCACCGCCTGCTATCTATGTGGGAATCAAGCTGCATGACAAAGCTTTAATGAATGCCTTTATCGCAAGCTTAGCTATAGAGTCACAACCGGTAAAATGTCAATTTCGAGAAAAGCACTTTGTGCCGCTTACAGTCCTCTTTACAGATAAAGAGAATGTAAAAGAATTGATGGCAAAAGTGGTAGCTGATCTGCCGCGCGATCTAAAAATCTGTTATTGCCCCGATAATGGAAGCCTTTCATTTGGATATGGATTATTTACTATCAAAGCTTTAGCAAGTCGATCTGATGCTTTATATATGCTAACAGGAACAGATTCAAAGACGCTCTTTGAAGGATATACAAGAATTGGAATTCCGGTAAAATTTAAATCCCTTATGCTGCGAAATCCTTTTGAACCCGAGTATTTACTGTCATTTACCTATCCAGGTAAACCAAAAGAAATCCCCTTCTCAAGTGCAGATGTTGAAGTACTTATCCGCCAGTGGCTCGAGCTTTATCCCGGCATCACGATTGGAGAAAGCCATATGGATATATCTTCAAAAGAATTTTTGTGTCGTCACTTACGAACAATGGTAGAGTGCGGTGTGACAACTTTCTACATGGAACACCTTATGATGGAAGAATTTCAGGATGAACTTGATGAGTATGTAAGTGAGCCTTCAGCAGAACTTCCCACTGCATTAGGTGCATATCTTGATCGTTTAAGTAGAGGCAATGTTATCCATGCTGGCCAATGTGGATTTAAAGATGTAATTATAGCTGCCAAAGAGGCTGGGATAAAACGCATCGTTTGCATCGATTCTTTCTATAGCTACCTTGCAACAGCCGGTGATGGCTATCTTAAAGGAAATACCAGCACACGTCATCGCTGTAGAGATCTTCACAGCCAGGCAGCAAAAGTATTTTCGTCCACTCAAGACGGCGGCAAATTTCTATTTTTTGTGGGAGGCGCACATCTCAATGATTATAAAGAGGTTCCAGGAATCGGAACATTAACTGGCAGTCTAAACCTCTACATTATCGACTCAACCAAAGATAGCCTAGAACCAAACGGCATCTACAATTTAGAAAAAAAATCGTATACTTTTGACCTGCTTATGCATGTCAACAAACCACCTAAAAAATAACTTACTATACATTATAAATTGTTATTTTTTACTAGGGATAAACCGCATGGCAAGAGAGTTCATACAATATCGCTTGCCAGTGGGAGGAGGGCCGTCATTAAACACATGGCCTAAATGTCCATTGCAGCGGCTGCAGAGCACCTCTACTCGGTTTAAAAACAGTCCATTATCTTCTTTATACGTTACATTTTCTGGGCATATGGGCTGCCAAAAGCTTGGCCAGCCTGTTCCTGAGTCATATTTGTCATCGGCGTTAAATAGAGGTAGCGAACATCCTCGGCAAACATAGATCCCCTTCGCCTTATTTTCATCGTATTCATTATTAAAACAAGATTCCGTCCCTTTTTCACGCATGATGGCATATTCTTCAGAAGTAAGTCGCTTTTTCCATTCTGCATCTGTAAGGATAAGTTTCTTTCCGTCAAAACGATACTCTTCTGTACATGTTGCAAAACAAGTACCAAGTTGCACTAGGACCAAAAATGTAAGAAACCATGTAGTTGTAGTCATTTCTTCTACGTAACAGCATTGAAAAACTTTTTCAACTTAAAAGGAACTCAAAACAACAGGGTCAGAAACAGGATCAGAAACGGGGTCAGCCCAGACCTAGGGTGAAACAAATAGCCTAAAATTGCATAGTTTCCCACCCTAAAATTACCTCCAAATTTAGTCCTGTTTTTCCAGCGGCAGCTGGAGTAGTGGGAAGCCCCGCATGCAGCGAGTTAGCGAGCGGAATGTGGGGGATAGGTGATAAATAAATATGAGCGGCGGCAGCTCGCGAAAGGAGTCTCGCAGCTGCCGCCGCTCATATATTTTATGTACATAACCCCACGTTCCATTATAGGCCTACCGGCCTGTCATTTCACGCGGGGCTTCCCGCTACTCCAGCTGCAGCTGGAAAAACAGGGCAAAAACTAGAGGGAAAAATATGCCAAGGGTTTATTAGAAAATCTTCGATTTGTTTCACCCCACCCCTGACCCAATCGCCTAAATCCTTCAGCATCCCTGAATATGTTTCCAAAGACTATTCTTTTAGAAATTAGTATTGGTATAACAACGATATTATGTGGTAAAGATAAAATCAATGCCCGCTTTACCTGCTACATATGAGATCGATAATAAGATCCTTCTTGCACGCTATTGCTGGCTCAGCATTCTTCTCAAAAATTTGTGATTAATTCACTTAAAAAGGCTGATTGCTACACTGGATAAACTAAAAACAAGACTTATCATGAATACCATACTCCAAGAGTTACTTCTTGCGCGTGGACCATGCGGACAAGAAGATGAAGTTCGCACACTAATCCAAAGGCATCTCAAAAACCTCGTCGATGAAACCTGGGTTGACCCTGCCGGAAACCTCATCGGCAAAATCAAAGGAAAGTCTGCAAAACCACCCATACGGTTAATGGCGCACATGGACGAGCTTTCTATGATTGTTAAGCGCATTAACGAAGATGGAACATTGCGTGTCGATCCCCTTGGAGGTATATTGCCAGGATCAATCGGGCAAGGTCCCATTGAAATTTTGGGAAAGAGCAAAATCATCCCAGGCATTCTTTCCTTCGGGTCAATGCACAGCACAACTGAAACGCCCATTCCTAACAAAATGGCACCAACATCAGATCAAGGACAGGGTAAATCCCTAACGTGGGAAGATGTTATCATCATCACTCGCATGAACCCGAAACAACTCGCTCAGGCTGGCGTACACGCAGGATCGCGCGTAGTAATTGCCCAATGCCGAAGAAATCTTTTTTACCTTCAAGACTGTATTGGAGGATATTTTTTTGACAATCGTGCTAGTATTACAGCGTGCCTTATGGCGCTAAAACTCCTTTCACAACCGCCCGAGCAGGATATTTATTTTGTAGCTAGTGCATGTGAAGAAATTGGCGCTGTTGGAGCTTCATACGCTGCACGTACGCTGCCAGGAGACCTTACGCTTGCTGTGGATATTGGGCCAGTCGCAAAGGAGTATCAAACTGTTTTGTCAGCCGACCCAATTATCGTCTATCAAGATAGTTACAGCCTTTATGATCAGAAAACAAATGATCAACTATTAGTACTTGCAAAAAAGCTCAAAATCCCTGTTCAAACTGCCATTTGGGGTAATTACGGCTCTGATGCTTCTGTTGCAATGCAGCGAGGCCAGTCAGCAAAAGCTGCTCTTATTTGTTTTCCAGTAGAAAACACCCACGGCTTTGAAATCATGCATAAAGAATGCTTGGATACCTTGTCGAGGCTTCTGGCTGCATTCTTAATGCGAAAAGAAGCTTAAACATATAAACGAGTCAAAAATGGGTCATAGTCAGGGTCAGGGCCTAAATCCCTGACCGAAATAGAAGATTAAAAAATTTGCGCTTGAGCTTTAGCTCCTTGGAGTGCCTCGATTCTTCGCAGCTCTTAATTTGACATCCACCCTGATTTCTAATAACGCCCAAGCAAATAATAACCTCTCTAATGGCCTGTGAGGGTTGCATTGGCTTGGGCGTTATTGAGGTTGGAGTGTGTGTAGAACTAAGAGCTGCGAAAAATCGCAGCACTCCAGGGAGCTAAAGCTCAAGGACAAATTTTGGCACAAAAATTTTTCTTAAAAACCAGCTTAAATCAACATCCTAGAGCCTAACCTGGCTGTCAAAAACTTTCAGTTTTTGACATGAAATTTTCTTTAAATATGTGTCCACATCCATTCCATAACTGGCCTTGTTTTAGAGCCCGGCTTAGGGCGATTTATTAAAGCCCACGGTGACCGAAAGGGAACTGTGGGAATGGCACACTAATTCTAGAGCTCTTTTTAGGGCGATTCAATCTTAGCTTTGGCGTACAGAAAGTTAGTTTATGAGATCTGAGTCGCCCTTTAAAGGGCTCCAGGATGTGGGAGATGATCTACCCATAGTTATCACTATGGGCTTAGATAAGTCACCCTAAGCCGGGTTCTAAAACAAAAGCTAACAGGAGTAGATATAGCCATATATTTAAAGAAAATTTCATGTCGAAAATTTAAAGTTTTTGACACCCCAAGCCTGACCTGACCCTTTTCTGACACTGTCTCTGTCGTTTTTCTTATAATGCAAAAAAGCTTCTTGCAAAATAATTAAGCCTGGACTAGACTAGACTTAGGCAAGCATAGGAGGCAAATATGTATACCCCGCATCATACAGTAAATATTCATGAAGCAAAGACTCATTTTTCTCAACTTGTCGATGCTGCAAGTAAAGGCCAAGAAATAGTAATTGCAAAAGCAGGTACTCCGGTTGCAAAATTGGTATCAATTGAACAGAAAAAACCTCAGGTGCGCTTTGGAGTCTTGAAAGGCAAACTGAAGCTAAGCGAAGATTTTGATGCGCCCCTTCCTGATGACATTATCGATTTATTCGAAGGCAAATAATGCGCTTGCTCCTAGACACAAATATTTTTCTTTGGTGCATTCTAGATGATGCAAAGCTTACACACAATGCTCGCCAGCTAATCACAAATGCAGATGCAATATACGTAAGCAGTGCATCAATTTGGGAGATTGCCATCAAAACAAGCTTAGGCAAGCTTGATACTATTCATGATCTCGAGAAGATCTCAGATACTATCCAGGCAAGCGGTTTTTTAGAGCTTCCGATTACCTCACAACATGCGGCAAAAGTATGCGCACTCAAGCAGATCCACAGAGATCCATTTGATCGCATCTTGATTGCCCAGGCAATCACTGAACCACTCATTTTTGTGACAGCAGATACACTTCTAGAGGCCTATTCTCATCTTGTTAAGATTGTCTAGCCTCAAATCGAAAAAGACCCCCCAATGATGTCACTTAAGCTCTTTGTTTAATTTCTTTTGGGGTTCCACTGCTCGTAGAGTTTTTTTAGCTCTTCGGCTTCTTTGAGGGCATCGGCACGTAGTGGGTCGTGACGCGGATCGCGTTTTGGATAGCCGCATGGATCGTCGGGCGGGACACCAAGATATTCAAGTGAGCGTCTTGCAATTTCACGAAAAATAGGGGCTGAACATGTTCCGCCCATGTGGTTAAGGCCTTTTCCTGGCACAAAGCCCACGGCTGGTTCATCTAGGCATACTACAATGACAAAAGCGGGTTTTTCAACAGGGCTAAAGCCTGTAAAGCTTGCTACGTGGCGGCTTTCTGTGTAGTGGCCTGCAACAAGCTTCATAGTTGTACCGGTCTTTCCAGCTTCAGTGTAACCCCAAATTTCGGCACTTGGCGCACCGCCTCCGGGCTTTGTGACAAAACGCATGGCCTTTTTTACTTCTTTTGTGATGGATTCATCAAGTACTTTTGGAAAAGAAGCCAGGCGCTCACGCGTTGTATTGTCAACTAATACCTCCTGGGTGCCATCATTATGTGTCTTTATCACCTTTTTTATTAGAGTTGGAGTGACGAGATAACCGCCATTGGCAATCACAGCGTGCGCGCGCAGCATCTGAAGGCTATTTGTCTGAAGGTTATAGCCAAAGGCAAGTGAAAACGGGGTTGGGGTTGACCATTCGGGCCTACCATTAGGGTGTTTTTTATCAGGTGATGGCAATACGCCGCTACTCTCACCTGGAAGCTCGATTTGTGTTTTTTTGCCAAAACCAAAAGTATTTTCTAACTCATTACGGTACCATTTATCGCCAAACTGTCCCACTACGCGCTGTACAAGTATGCTGCAGTAAATATTTGATGATTTTTGGGTTGCAAGGTACATGTTGAGGTAATGGTGAAAGTGGGTATCTTTAACAGGTTTTCGGCCCCTTCCAGGAAAGTTCCCTTTTGAGGTATCAATTTTTTCTAAGGGATGAAAAAGTGCTGGCTTATTTTGCTTTTGCAGCTCAAGATTTGCTTTTAAAGCGATAGCAAGCGTAAGAGGCTTCATGATAGATCCCGGCTCATTGGCATCGGTAATGGACTTTACTTTGGCATTTCGCATAAGCTCTGGATTTGCAAAATATAGAGCGTAAGAATCTGGGTAAAAAAAGGGATATTCTGCCATGGCATAGATTTCGCCTGTATAGGGATTCATGACAGCTGTCCAGCCGCTTTTGGCCCTTGCAAGCTTTACGCCCTTTTCAAGTTCTTCTTCGGCAATAGCCTGAAGCACGGGATTTATGGTAAGATATACATCAGCTCCATGTTTGGGCTCTATTTGCATTTGCTGAAGTTCAAGACTATGTCGAGGCGACCTCATGAGGCGCTTTTTACCTGGCGTACCGCTAAGATAGCGATTACAGGAATATTCTAAACCGCCCGTAGGAAGCCATTTGGAAGTCTTTTCATCTTTTTGCATCTGCACAGTATGTAAAACCTGCCCCAAAAGCTTTCCAAAAGGGTGTGAGCGAAGATGATCTGGCACAAAATAAACGGCATTTGAGGCAATTTTGTGAGTTTTGGCATAGGGATACCACCAATCTGCTATCACCTTTTTTTTATCTTCATCCATCCATGACACAAGCTTTCGTGAGCGGCTTTTTTTGTTAAATTGCTGCATAAAGCGTTTCATTTCAACTTCAGTGGGTGCACTTTTTATTAAAAGTTGCTGGGAAATTTCTTGTTTATTTTCTGGCGGAAGTGAATTGGGATCGATATAGAGGTGATATTTTCTGATGTCGACGGCTAGCTTTTGCGGTGTGTCGGGGTGGCCAGGCTTTAAACTTGTGTTAGCCCAAAATGTGCCTCTACGAGCCGGTTCCTGGATGGTAAAGTAGTGCTGGGCAAGTGCTTTTTTCTTCCATATATGCCTGTCAGTTACTTGTATACGAAAAAACACAAACACAAGTAATGAAAAAAGCAAAAAAAGCCCCAACGCCAATACAAAAGCCCGAAATTTGCCGCTTTTTTCCATTCTCAACCACCTTGATTAGAGCCTTTTGCAAACTTGGGGCGCTTGGCACATTTTTGAGTGATTTTTTCCAATTTTAAGATTTCCATAAACCCACATACTCCTAAGAGTAGGGGGTTTATGGAAAATCTCAAAATTGGAAAAAGCGCCAAAAATTGCCAACGCCCGAGTTTGCAAGAGGCTCGAACAGTGTAGCAGACTTAATCAAACGAGTTCAAGGCTTGTGATCTTGAATTGATTTCGAGTGTGCTCATCCAAATTTCGAACGGAAGGAAACTCTAAAAACGATAGAACGGTAGAACGACAAAATGATAAAAAAGATAAAATAATAATACAAATACTTTATTTAGTCGTCACTGACGTGACTTAAGCTTCATTTCGACATTTCCCACCGTTTGCACCTTCGGCGCGAAACAGTGGGCTATTATTAATTTGTTCCATTGGAACAAGGATTACAACTACATTTTTTTTGGCTATTGCTTTTCTCTTATGAATCTGTATTTCCTCTGTATACCCTCTGCGATCTCTGCGGTAAAAAATGTATTTGTATTTTTGTTTTATCGTTTTTATCGTTCTATCGTTCTATCGTTTTCACCATTGATACCATTTTTGCCTCTTTTTCACTTAAAACGTAATATTTATAATATTATTTTATTGAAAAGAATGATTTAGTTCTCTATAATCGCTCTTAATTTAAAAGGAATATATGAATCCTATAAATCCAATAAATTCAATAAAATTTGAAAGCATTAAAGATGAAAATTGTTGTATTTCATTTGAAACAATTGGTACTCTTGTAAAATCACAAGCAAGAGGCCTTCCTTTTGTCCTCGCCGTTATTGAATCTGCAAATAACCATTGTAGCTATTTCGATGCACGCGCCATTAATCGCTATTTTACTGAGAGAAAAATTGAAAATCCAAATAATCGCGAAACGGATTTTAAAATACGCTATTTATGGAATGCAAAAACCGAAGATATTTTCGAGCCTTTAACTGAATTCAATACAGATGAGCTACGAAAAAATCTGCCCGTGCCTCCAGCAGCATTTTTAAAAATAAACGGTTATGCCACAACTTGTAACGAAGCAGACCGCGCTACAAGAATTGAAGGTATGCTAAAAATTTTACTTGCAATGAATGAGCATACCGACCCCACTGAACGCGCTGATTGGACAAAGCTTTTATATAACGAATTTTTGCATGGAATAAGCGATAGCATTCTAAAAGAAGAAGCAAAACTTAATTTCTCCCCTTTTCATTCTGAGTTGTGTCAAGTGTATAAAAAGTCATCCGATCCTCTCTTACTTCCCTGTTTATTTGCATCTGCGCAGATTTCCCCATACCTTAGACATCATACTTTAGATGGCATTCTTGCTCAATTTCCTAACGATGAACTGTCTTTGCTGTTAAAGGCAATTTTGTACATGCGTGGAGATGATATGAATAAACAAGATATGGAAAAGGCGAATTTTATCTTTCAAAAAATGGCAGAATTTAACGCAAAGACTACTTTTTCCTATCAAATATTTGCAAATGAATTTATGTACGGTAAATATGGTGTGGTTCAAGATTATGCAAAAGCATTCGAATATCTCACAAAAGCTTGTGCGATTGATTCCAAATCGGAGTGGGTACACGTAAACCTTGCAATGCTCTACTATAAAGGTGCAGATGGTGTTGCTAAGGATTGGGCAAAAGCACTGGAGCATTATACAAAAGCTATTGAACTTAAGCCTAAAAACGCTATATCACATGTGCATCTTGGAATGCTCTACTCGGAAAGAAATGGAGTTGCTCAAGATTGTGCAAAAGCACTCAAGCATTTGACAAAAGCTATCGAGCTTGCTCCTAATAACCCTAAGTTTGCTATTGTTCATGAAAAAATTGGAAATCTTTACCGTATTGGTGAAAATGGTGTTGCTCGAGATTATACAAAAGCATTCGAGCATTTCACAAAAGCGATCGAGCTTGACCCTAATAACCCTAGGCTTGCTGTTATTCATGAGAAAATTGGAATTCTTTACCGTATTGGTGGAAATGGTGTTCCTCGAGATTATGCAAAAGCACTCGAACATTACACAACAACTATCGAGCTTGACCCAAAATATGTAATTGCACATGCAAATATGGGAGCACTCTACCGTATTGGTGGAAATGGTGTTGCTCAAAATTGTGCAAAAGCACTCGAGCATTTGACAAAAGCGATCGAGCTTGATGCTAACACTGCTTTTGCACATTCGCAAATGGGAGCTTTGTATCTTACCGGCGGAAATGGTGTTAATGAAGATAGGATAAAATCACGTAATTATTTTTTAAAAGCACTCGAACTTGAACCAGACAATGCTATAGCAAAATCTGGGCTTGAAGATCTTATGAAATCAGAGGGAACCTAGAGCTAGTTGGGCCGAGTTTCACCGTGCTTGACTTGTTTGGCGGCAATGCGGGCAAGCAAGGAGCGTGGCAAAAAGCGAAATAAGCAAATCATGGCTTTATTTTCCCAACCGACAACTGTGGTAGATTTTTTACTTTTCAATGCATTAAAAGCTTCTTCCACAACATCTTTTGGCGGTCTAAATTTGGCTTTAATCGTATCAGGACTTGCTTGAGTTCTTTCAAAAAACCGGGTGTATGTAGGTCCGGGACAAAGAGCCAAAATTTGCACATTCTCTTTTTCAAATTCAAGATGGATGGCTTCTGTAAAACTTAAAACGTAGGCTTTTGTTCCGGCATAAGCTGCCATATAAGGTGCGGGTGAAAAGGCAATCTGCGATGCCAAATTAATTAACGTACCCTTATGTTTTTTTAGCTGCGGCATGAAAAGATAGGTTAATTTAGTCAATGTTACCACATTCAAAAGAAGCATTTCTTGAATTCTAGGAAGTTCGAAATTATCAAATTTACCAATTAAACCAATACCTGCATCATTTATCAAAAAATTGACTTCTAGATTTGCCTTTTGGCATTCTTCAAATACCTTTTCTGCCGAGTTATCCGTTGCTAAGTCTATAGCAAAAATTCGGACATCAACTTGAAATTTATTTTTTAATTCATCGGCTAATTTATCTAGTTTATCAACGCTTCGTGCAATAAGAATTAAATCATGACGCTTAGCGGCTAATTGACGGGCAAATTCTTCTCCTATTCCGCTAGAAGCACCTGTAATTAAAGTATGAGCCATTTTAAGTACCTGGTTTTAAGATTACTTTTAAGCAATTATCTTTCTTCTTACAAAATATGTCGTAAGCATTTGCGGCCTGCTCAAGTGGCAAAGTATGCGTAACTATATCATTTAAAATTACTTTTTTAGTTTTAACTAATTCTAATAATTCATCGATATAATGTTGTACAAGAGCTTGCCCTGTTTTTATAGTAACGCCCTTATCAAAAATCTGACCAAAAGGAAAATCATTATAAGGTGATCCATAAACCCCAACAACTGAGATTACACCGCCTCTTCGTACAGCCTTGCACATAATTTGATCACATTGATTGTGCCTGCTTGCATATGGATTAGATTTGAAAATTTATCCCAAGCACTGACGATTTGCCTCCATACCAACTGCATCGACGCAAACATCGGCACCTCGTCCTTCTGTTCTATCTCTAATTTCTTGAACAACATCGGTATTATTTAAATTGAGTGTTTCAGAATTGGCAGCTTTTCTTGCTATTTCTAATCGATAATCAAGCAAATCAACTGCCAATGACTCGCCCTGCACCCTTTAACCAAGCGGCTTTTTGAGCCATAATTCCAACGGGACCGCATCCAAATACAACCACAGTTTCTCCGCCCTTTAACTGTGCCCAATCAATAGCCGACCATCCTGTAGGAAAAATATCTGTTAAAAATAAAACTTCTTCATCTTTGAATTCTGGACCAATTTTTCGCGGGCCAAAATTTGCATAGGGAACGCTTACATATTCAGCTTGTCCGCCCTCATATCCACCATAAAATCGGTATATCCAAATAGTGCGCCGCCTTTTTCTTTGAGCATGCCGCCTTCTGGACCATAATTAGGGTTTGAATTTTCACAATGAGGAGCTAAAGCATGCTGACAAAAGAAACAGTTTCCGCATGCAATTGGGAAAGGAACAACGACCCTGTCCCCTTTTTTTAGATTTTTGACTTCGCTGCCAACTTCTTCTACGATTCCCATAAATTCATGACCCATAATCATGGGCTTTTTTTGAGGGATAAAACCATTATAAATATGTAAATCTGAACCACAAATCGCCGTGGACGTTACTTTAACAATGATATCGTCTTTTTTCTGGAGTTTGCTATCTGCAACGTTGTCTACACTGACTTTTTTGGGATGGTGAAATACTAAAGCTTTCATTTGAACCTCCTAAGCCACTTAACCTATTAATAACATTTTTAAAATTTTAGGTCAAAAGGAAAAAAAGCTAATCTATGGCACTACCATGTCTATGATAACTGGCATGTGATCCGATGGGAAATGTCCATCAACTGTGCCTGGCTGCACTGCATGGATAAGAACTATAATGTCTTTTGTGACATAAATATGATCTAAAAAAACACCTGGCGTACCAGTTGCCTGAAATGGGGCAGGCGGTGAAATGCCGTCTTGGTTAGTAAAAGTTGCAATAGGCCCAACATGTCCAAGCTTAGAAACTGTACTTGAATCTTTAAGTATTTTTTTTGAAAGGATTTGTGAAATATAGCTACCATCAAATGCAGGAAAGCTCATGTCTGGTCTATTAGGAAAAGTATTAAGATCTCCCATAAAGACAACAGGCATCGTTTTGGCAATTGAGCGCACTGTTTTTGCTACAAAGTGCGCCTGAAAATTTCTTTCTTCGATATTAAAAAATGCAAAGTGGGCATTACAGTACGTAACAGCTTTACCTGTTTGCAGATCTTGCAATTCTACAGTGGTAAGTGTTGCATCAGTTGACCCCATGAACATAGCTTTTTGTTTAAGCACAGTAAAGCGGTCCTTTTTGAAGAGGATACCATCTTGTTCACCTCCAGGGGTATTGATAGAAAAAAAACTATAAGTGTTTTCTATGAGCGGTATTAAATCACGTACCTGATCAGGTTGTAGTTCCTGCGTCCCAATTACATCAGCATCCATGTCTTGAAGAAGTTGCAGTATTCGAGGAAGTCTTGCCGGCCAGCGATTTTCAGGGGCTAAATTTTCATCATACAAATTAAAAAGCATGTTATACGTGGCAACTCGTATACTATGATCTTTATGATCAAGAGCATTTTTAATGTCTTTAAATTGCTTTTGAGAGTATTTCTGGGGAGAAAGATTTTCTGTATTTTTATATTTTTCCATTGCAGCAATGATAGAATTTTCCACTGCTTGCAAGGAACAAGTAACTAAAAGTACACAAGCTATCCATCCTGGCAATTTCAAAGCATTCTTCATAGTATCCCGGTATAAAAAGACTAGATTATATCTTTGGCACATATACATTGCAAGAGATCGCACATGTACAATCACACATAAATTAAAGATAACTATGAAGAATAAAAGCATAAAAAATCAGGGTCTTGTCTAAACAATACTGTTAAGCAGACCCTGTTGTTTTAAATATCTCTAATAGAGTTATTTAATAACATTTCCTGGTAGGCGCTGATTAGTAGTATCCGGAGTTATAACTCGGTCATTTTTTACAGCCGAGTCTTTACTAACATCGGAATCTTTCTTAATATCAGCATCTTTTTTCATATCAGATCCCTTCATATCGCCATTTAAATTATCAGTGCCCTTCATATCAGAGCCTTGCGGCGCTACGAGAGTCCTATTTGGAGTTTCTACTGATGTGCCTGAGTTAGCCGATGCAAATGGAGCTATACTCATGCCTATCAAAAGAGCCATACATAGCATATATTTGCTATTCATAACCTCCTCCTTCGAGGGCCATCCCTCACCTTATTTTATAGCATTTAAATTTTTATTTTACAATATAAAAATAATGCATTTTTAGTGAAAAAAACATTGGTGTAATAATTTATTTCATGCTAGACGAAAGGTATGTACAAACTCAATTAGGAGATCATTATGCCTCTCAAGAAAGGCTCATCAAAGAAAGCAGTTTCAAGTAATATTAAGACTGAAAAAAAAGATGGAAAACCTCAAAAGCAAGCCGTTGCTATAGCTTTAAAAAAAGCTGGCAAAAGTAACAAAAAATAAATATATCCATAATATGACTGTCCCGTTAGTCATCTCGCGGGACAGTCTTTTATTTTTTGATTACCCTTTGGTTATCAATAAGGCAAATAAAAGGGCGATGATAAAACCGATTAAAAATAAGAAAAAAAGAATTTTAGAAATTTGTGCGGCAGTACCCTCCACGCCGTAAAAACCAAAAAATCCTGCTATAATGGCAATCACTAAAAATACTACAGACCAGAAAAGCATATGAAACCCTCCCCTATTGTTTAATTTTTTTATATAGAGGAAGGATTAAGTTGTAAAGATCTAAATTTATCTTTATCGACAGTTTCAAGTAAATGATTTTTTGCTTAAGCTTGTTTTTGTTTATCAAAAGTGAGCGCAAAAACTTTACGAAATGCATAAGAGGGTATCATAAAAGTGGTAAGAGAACTTAAGCCAAGACGACCGAGCCAAGCAGCTGACCGTAAGCCGCAGGAATCTTGGGTGTGTGGAAAACAGCGTAAAGCCTCCGTCGTATTGATAAATTGCAATCTTTCTGGTAGCTGTTGAATTACAGTAATTAATTTTCCACCACAAACACGTACCATGTTTTGGCCATATTCAGAAGGTATTTTTGGAAAACCAAGATAGAATGCACTAAAGGCGGAAGATGTTACAGCTAAAGCAATCCAGCCTGCCTTTTTTCTTGCAGGGGTTGTAAAGATATTTTCTTCTGCAAGCGTAGCTAGTGCATTGTATCCCTTTGCTAACGAAACTGTCATATAAACCTCAATTTCTTGTTAAAGGCTTTCAGTATAGAACTACAAAAGAATATCTTTCTACTTGTTTTATCAAGAAGGTTTTAGAGTGCACACTAAATGTCGTGGTAAAAATTGGCTTAGTAACTGGTTAAGAGTCTCCTTTAAATATATTTGGAAAATGATAGCATGTGATAGTATGTTTTCGATAATTTTTAAATTGGAATAGTATGAGTGTTTTAGCAGCAAATTCAGATGTCCAACAAATAATACATGCATTAGAAGAAGTTAGAATTGATAGCTCTCGCGATGTATTTGAAGATTTATGTAATTTGGAAGCAATGCTTGAAGACGAAGGACAGATACGTCACTTTAATGATTTGAGTCTTGATGAAATGCAAGATTATTTATTTATGCTTATGGGCTCGTGGGAAGCCCATCAGGAAAGTGAATATGTGCAGCTGTTTATGCACTGCCTCCCATATTATGTAGAGCATTTAGAAGGAAAAATTGGCAATAATTTATTTGAAGGAATTACTAGCACAAAACTTGTAGAGTCAGATTCGTTTTCTGATACACTTTGTGAATGCATGCAGGCTCGTCTTGGTCATAAAAAAGCAGAAAAAGTGGCAGTATCGCAAGAATTGGACAACTTAAAGAAAATATTTGAATGCCGAGCTTTTACATTCCTTGATACCGACCCTGCAACTATCTTTGCCAAAAGTCTTTTAGAATGGAAGCGCTGTTCAGCACCAACTATCTTTGATTTTTTATCAGTAATGCAGCGTCTTGCCAATTGGATACCAAAAAGGGGAAATGAAATAGATGGATTTTATAGAACTTGCCAGGAATTACTTTGCATTTCTAATGACAGCAATTTTATTTATAACCTAATCACCTACCTTAAAAAGCCATTCGAAGGCCCACTTAAACAACTTTATATTAATACAGTGATGCATAAAACATTTAGCCCAATAAAGCGTAATGAGCTAATTATGCAACACATGCTGAAAAAAGAATACAATCTTGTTTTAGTTATTAAAGATTCTTTTCGAATTTCATTAATAAGCAGATTATTAACAGCTTTAGAAAAGTCTGACGATGCTGCGCTTCAAACAAACACTCTTTTGGCACTTCTTGCAGCAAAGTGGGAACCTTTAGATGCAGAAATGCCCTATAAATCACAAATTGATCGCATAATAGTCCTTGCTAGCAAGTTAGATGCTCACAAATTTTCCCTCTTACAAAAAGTGGAAGAAAAAATTGCAATTTTACATTCAGAAAAGTGCCGCTACATGCGGAACCTTAAAAATGTATAATGTTAACAAAATAGTAACTTGGACATAAATTGACAATACACACTAGCACAGTTTTTGGCAGAAGCATTTCAAATGCCGCAACATGGTTTTGCAATACAGGCATTCAGGCAGTTAAAGGGCTCGAAAGAGAAATTAGCATAATTAAAATTGGGATAGACTATACACCTAGCTTAACTACACTCGTTGAGGTTGGCCTAATACCTGCTGCGATGATTGTGGGATCTTATAGCACAGCAAAGTGGTTAAAAACATCATCGAAAGCGGAAACTATAGGATTTGCTATTATTGGAGGGGTTAGTATAGCCATAGCATTCTATCAAGCTGATAGCGCCCTGACTTTTTTATTTCAAAAAGGAATAACTGTCTGTACAGAACGTCTGAAGCACTGCCTTCCTGAATGGCAAGCTTGCGCAAGCCTTTTTTCCATCGCCACAAAGTGCAAGTAATGTAGTATTTTTTGACCGCAGGTCTTTGGAGTGCTGCGATTCTTCGCAGCCCTTAATTTGACCACACACTTCATTTTCAATAACGCCAAAGAATAATAGCCTCAAGCTGAGCTGCGGCTTAGACGTGATTGAAGTTGAAGTGTGTGGTCAAATTAAGGGCTGCGAAGAATCGCAGCACTCCAAAGACCTGCGGTCAAAAAGTTTGAGGAGCGACCTTTGATTAACATTAAAATTTGAAATGAACGAAGATGCGGCCAAAGTTTTTGCTGTCTTTTTCGATGCGATGGTAGAGGGCTTTGATTTCTTTGCGCTCTAAAAAACGAATGACCGTTTTTTTGAGTTGGCCGCTACCTTTACCGGGTATTATTTCAACAAGCGTGATCTTTTCAGCTACGGCCTGCTGAATAATACGATTCAGCTCGGCCTCTATTGATCTTCCGCGATTAAAAATATCATGCAAATCAAGTTTGAGTTTGGCCATTATTATTTTTTCATTTGGGTAAGTTCGGCAAGGGCGTTAAGCAATGGGGATTTCATTGGCTCTTTTCGATGCCACGTTTTTTCATCGGGTGTGCCTGGATGGTCTGTAATCCAGCCCCAACCGCCAATATCGCGGATGTCACTATGCACAACTAAAAGCCGCTTATTAGCAGGTAGCGGATGTTTTTGTTCTACTTCGGCCATACGTTTAAAAATATATTCAATTGCTTTGAGATGGCCATCAACATAATCTGCAGAGCCGGCTTTTAGCTGCACAAATAAAGCCAAATGTCCCTTAACAACATAATAATGGATGGGTTTATCAATACCCGCGCCGCCTCTGCCAATAAGTACATAGTCGCCTGTTGGCTTTGAAAGAAACTCTTTTGCAAAGGCTTCAATATCGTAAAGAGATTGCGGGATTTGCCTTGTGCCGATAACTGCATTTGAATCTGCTACCTCAGCTATCTTGGGCATTTCATCTGGTGGTATAAAGGGTAATTTGAGTCCTTCATCTTGAAAGTATTTTTGACAAGGCGTAATCATGTTTTTTCCTATAGTGCATTAGATCTTAAATAATTTAAGTTGGTCTCGCCGCTTCTAAATTTATACACTTCTCTGCCCCAGTAGCTATTATCTGAGTTTATATATCTCTGAGCTTCGGGGAAACCTTCCATATCTTTTGCTATGCCAATAAGAGCATCGTCTCTTACTATCATACAAGTATCAGGATTGCTGATATGATTGACAAGCATTTCAAGCCGTTCCAATGTTTTTT
Source organism: uncultured Chlamydiales bacterium (assembly GCA_963785335.1). Taxonomy (GTDB): domain Bacteria; phylum Chlamydiota; class Chlamydiia; order Chlamydiales; family FEN-1388; genus SZAS-7. The sequence goes on from CAWAUW010000002.1 coordinate 155,655, forward strand.
TGATCTCAGGACCCGTAATTAAACCTTGCAATGAGGCCTTTAACCCTTCGGCATCATCCCAAAGAGCCAAAATCCTTTCCTGTACACTGCCAGTTATAACACCAGGCATCCTCAGCATTAAAGATCCCATGTTAGGGACAATACCCCCAAGAGAAGGCTGATTGCGCACGTCAACTCCTTTAGGCATTGCATTAACACCAAAAGAGCAGTCCTGATCAATTGCTGAAACTTTGCCCTTATCATCTATAAAATAGTTTCCAGGGTGGCGATCAACCTGGCCGCAGATGATATCCAGAACTTGCAGTTTTAATAGTCCCTCTGCTGTTGTGAGATTTCCTGGTGAAAAATTTTCATATTCTTTATTGACGGCTACCAAACTTGGTGTGCCATCAGGAAGTAATCGAACTTCAACACGATCAGCTTCTACCATCCTGGCAAAGAAATTAAGCACTTCTGACGTTACCTCTTCGCCTCCTATCATTTCCTGAAACTCTTTCATTGTCGTAGTAAGCTGACGTTCTTTTTGATCAATAACTTTGGGACTTGCACCCTCAGCTTTATCCATCAAAATACCACGTTGTCCATTAACCATGGCAAAACGCGTATTTACAGAAACTGCCTGATCTCCAAAAAGTTTTCTATCAACCAAAGAACTTGCCACAGCGCGTGCTGGCAGATTTGCATCTTTACCCACTGGAATTCCAGAACCTTTGGCTGAGCCCCACAGCTTTTCTTTCATTGTCGCATCTACAGGTTGATCAGGCTTGAAAACACGTGTTACTTTCTGCATTTGACCTGATATCAAATCATGCTCTTCGTAGGTAACGTTGTAGACAACATTTACCTTACCATGACCAAGCGGGGTCATTTCAGCCCCTCTTACAAGAACGGGCTTTCGTGCAGATTGAGTACTACCCAATCTGCTTGCATATGATGAGGCAAAACCCGAAACTGTGCTTGCAGTGGTACTTGCAGCGGCACTTGTAGTCCCAGAACTTGCACTTGAGGCTGTATCTGTATCAGATGCAAATCCGGAAAAGACGCCATCAAAGCGCTCGGCTACTTGATTCATCGTAGGCCTCTTTGTAGGATCTGTTTGCGTCATCTCCATTAGTAAGAAAGCTAATTCATCCCTCGCATATTCCGGAATGAATTTTTTTTCTACTAATTCATCACAAAGTGTGCCTATATACTCGTTTAGTGCAAGGGTTTCGTCATCTAAACTCGCTTGACTTATGAAGCCGCCAACCGTTAAGGCTCTTGCTGCAAGGTCTTTTCCTTTACCGCCAAAAAGCCCTTGATCTTTGGTTTCAAAAGATCTTGTAAATGCCTGGTGCTCTAAGATAAATCTTTCTACTCCCCTTCGTGATTGATGTGCAGAGGGATTTTTCTTATCTATCAACATCAATTAAAGAATCTCTATCGCCTAAACAGGCCTCTTCCAGCATGCGTATCATAACTAAGCCATTGCCATATACATCCCCTGCTTTACTTACTTTACCTTCTGGAGGGCCAAAACGTGTATTTCCTGAATAGGATTTACTACTTGGATTGTTTTCATCTACAACCGCGCTTTTACCAAAGTCAGATACTCTAAGTGTGGCATCTTCAAAAATAAGGAGGTTATCAGGTTTAACATCGCCATGCACACGATTTGTTTTATGTAAGTTACTGGCTCCCTGAATTGCCTGCCTGCACCAACTAACACGAGTATCAAAAGGAATAGCTGGATCTCGTATAACCTTCTCAGCGTTATTGCCGGCTTTTTTCATTGTATAGTATTCTTTACCATCAGCTGTACGAACTTTTTCAAAGTCAAGAGCTAAATGTGTTTCTTTATTGTTATTTGCTCCTAACTGCTCGTTGATAGTATGCATGAGTTCAAATTCTTGTCTGACAAGTTTTTGTCGATCAGATTTTATGGGGGCTATGAAAACTTCATGTTCCCATTTTGCTCGATCCTGAGGTGACATCTGGAGAAGCGCTTGTTTACTTACAACCCATACTCGCTTATCTTTTCCTTCAGCAAGAGGTTCTAAATGAAGAGAAGAAAGTGCTAAAGTATTTACGGTATTTGCGCGCTCTTTCATTTCTCGAGGCGCAGGCTCAATTAGCATTTCTTGAGAAAACACGTCTGGGTTTTCCAAGAAATACATATACAAATGCTGAGGAGTCGAAAATTTTGGATCAATTTGCAGCTGAATGGCATCTTTTAGAAGTGGATAATAGGTATTGGTAACGTCTGAGGCCCACTTTTCAAGTAAGGCGCCCTGTTTATCAGGAGGTAAAGTGAGATCAATCATGGGCAATCTAATGGGGGCCATTCCTTGCGGAAGAGATTTATTTACTTTTTCAAAAACATCTTTTGCTTCACCGGCATGTAAAGCCCAACCAATAAAATAAGAGCAATAAAATTCCCTAATGCCATTTGCATCAGTAGGTTTTATGCCAAGTCCGGTGTATGCGGCTCCTTTGAGAAAGCGCTTTACTCCATCTTCTTTCAGCGTATTGTCGTCACTAACAACAGCGCCCAATGCTTTAAGAATGCTGTACTCATGCGATGAAGTCTGTCCAGGCTCGTCGGCTGAGAGCTCAGCTGCGATATTGGCAGCTTCTTGAGCAAGAGCTGAATTTTCATGACGTACAACTAAAATTTTGTGAGCAGATTTTTCAGTAGGCTCTAAACGGCTTAGGTCGTTGATGCGAATGCCATCGCCTACAGCCTCAGACACTTTGCCATTTCCCACATAAATGGCTGCATGGACAAAGTTATGTGAATCAGCTGCACCTTTAGAGCTAAGCACTTTGGCAATTCCTTGGGATCCCTTGATGCCAAATGCGACAACATCAGTACTTTTAGGGTAGTAGCTTAAGAGAATATCACCTGGCTTAAGTTGCTCTTGCAGGTGGGACCCGTAGGTTACCTGCGGTACCTCTGAAAGCCTAATCCCAGCGGTTTTTACCTCTTTTACAGCAGATTGAGTAAACGCTTGAGGCGGTCCTGCGGTTTTACCTGTAGGTTCAATATGTACAGTAGGTCTTTTTACCGATTTTTCCTGAGTTGCCTCAACTTGGGCACTTCGAATGTTGGTAATATCACCTAGGGAACTGTTCATTTGCTCTCCTTTATACCCTTTCTTAATTATATACTATATATTTTATTTGAGAAAGGAGTATAAAGATCCTACACTCCCCCGTTTATGAAATACTGTGCTCTTTCATACACTTTTTGACCCACTTTTTTGCCAAGCTTTCTTCCTTCACAATCCCCTCTTTTAAAATGGATACCGGCATAGCGACGCGAGATTCCTGCTTGATCTGCTGCCTCGGTAAAGGTTTCCCATGACAAAAGTACATTTTTAGTTGGCGCGCAGCCCGGTTCTACAAAAGATGAGCCCTGCAACACTATGGCAGAAGCTCCAAATTTTTCACTTTGGGTAAAGAGCGCAAGTACGGTTGCTGCTGCAGCGCTAAAGGTGCTATGGCCGGAGACATATTCAGGAAAACTTGGTGTAGGAATATAGGGTTTCCAATTTTGGCCTAATATTTCTTGCGTGCCAAGACAAGGTCCTGCCCAGGCATGTATTGGTTTATTATCAAAAAGAAATCTAATGGCTGAAATTGGCCTTACAGAATCAAATGAGCGCTTACAATCCCATGCCGCAATACCTGCATCGCATAAAGCATTGGTTAGCGCAAAAAACATTTTTACATCTTGATCGAGATTATGATTGTCTCGTGCTGATACAAACTGCCCAAAAAGTGCCCAGTGACCAGGGGGCGTTACAGTCCCTGCTCCATCTGCCCAGTATAAAGCGATAGATTTTGTTTTGTTATTGAGGTTGGCACTTAGGTGAACTAAATCTTTTGCCTGTTTTTTATAACACTTGCTTGGATAGCTCGCAGGACTAACGGATGGACGAAATTCACAGCCAGATGTAAGTGCAAATGGGCTTACAAGACCCCATTGAGGGGTTAAAAATTTAGAGATTGGCGTAAGAGGCTGCCATAAATTTGGGTTCACTAAATCATTTGACGTATTTACGGAGACGTATCCAGTGTAATCAGAATAGGGCCCTGCACTTGTATTTGGTTCATTAAAAAATTGATTGGCCCCATCAGCTTGTTTTAATAGCAAAAGCGTTGTCGCTACCGTATTACCTATACCTGCGGGTGTAGCAAGGTTTGTAGAAGCATCCGTAGGATCATATCCTAGCATTAACATAAGATTATAAAAGGCTATAGCCTCTGTCGGAAAGAGATTGAGAAGTACTTTATGAGCTGCGAAACTTATTGCCTGTGATTTATTTGCGTCACTACATTCATCTAAAGGGCGGCTTATCAGGCTTGCATACGTTGTTCCAATAGATTTATTGCTATAGGCTGCCCATGCGTCATACATAGCCGTATGGGACATAGCAAGTGCCCTGGCAGCAATAATTGGAGGGGTATTTGTTGATATGATAGCATCAAGGGCTGCTTGATCCCATGTAATAACAGCATTTGATGTATGTCCCGTTGCTGCAAATCCCATAAAAAAAATCATCAAGACAAAAAGTTTACCTTTAGCCATTGTTAGCACCTTTTAAAAGTTTTTGCAGCATTAACACATAATAGAATTAAGCAAAAGTGCTCATTGTTCAAAGGCCAAAATACGTGCATTTTGCTTGTCTTCATTCTTTCTTTTAGATTACAAGTAGAACTACGTGAACTCTCCAAAAAAAAGGATTTAAAATGATCACAAAAAAACCCACAGCAAAAATATGCCAATGGCATCCTATTGCACGTCTATTTTCGTATGTAGCGTTATTTATGATGTTTTTAGGTGTAGCACATGCAGCAAACGACGTTGTCGGTGCTGTATTTGTTGCAACAAACGACCCGGTAGCCAATGGCGTATTGATGTTTCAGCGCCATAAAGATGGCACATTAACACCGGTATCAGGTTCTCCATTTTTAACAGGTGGACAAGGTACTGGCACAGGAGTACAACTTCCTCCAGATCCTCAAGGTTCTCAAGGCTCACTCATCGTTGACGAAAAAAATAAATTTTTATTTGTAGTAAATTCAGGAAGCAACCAAGTATCTGTTTTCAAGATTAACAAAAAAAAATTAACTCTTGTAGAAACGGTACCTTCTGGTGGATATTTTCCAAATAGCTTAACCATACGTAATAATGTTTTATATGTACTGAATTCTGCCAATACTTTTAATTTTTGCGGCTTTAAAGTATCTGATAGTGGTCATTTAACGCCTCTAAACGGCATGTGCTGCTGCTGCACATTATTGCCACCTTTAAACGAAGCGGCGTTCATAGACTCACGTCAGCCTCTTGTAACAGTAGTTCCTGGTCAAATTGGGTTTTCACCTGATGGTAAGCACTTAATCATTACTCGAAAAGAAGGCATTACATCTTCTGATCCTTTTTCACCGCTTGCAGGACCTGGCCGTATCGATGTCTATGCACTGGATAAGAACGGCGTTGTTGTAGATTGCAATCATCCTACTGTAAACATCAATACAAGGCTTCCCTCAGGAAGATTTCCTTTTTCATTTATTTTTAGCGAACAAGGCGATCTTTTAGTAACTGAAATTTTTGGAAGCCCAAGCTATGATATAAGCCCTTTTGGTGCTAGTGCAATGTCATCATACGAAATACTACCTAATGGAGAACTACAAGTTATTACAGGATCACTTCCAAACGGTCAGACTGCTACTTGCTGGAATGCCCGATCTGGTAAATTTGTGTATACAGCAAACAACCTAAGCAACTCAATTTCTTTATATGAAGTGCATAGCAATGGCACTTTAGAGCTGCTTGACCCCGAAGCTGCAATCTTAAGTAATGGAGCCCCAGGTTTTCCACTTGATATGGTAGTTTCATCTGATGGAAAATATCTCTATCAGCTAAGTGAAGGAGTTGAGGCTGCCATCTATGAATATAAAATTAACAAAGAAAATGGAAGCCTAACATTTATTGGAAAAGTAAGCGTCGGTGCCCCTTTTGCAGGACAAGCAGGCATAAACATCGTTGATTTTAAGAAGTAGACCATTTTTAAATTTTTACCTTAGAGCCAAAGGGCTCTAAGGTAAATTTTTCAAACCCATTTCACTTTAAGCTGTGAATATCTTGGCCTATCCTCTTTCGAATCAACACCCTTTGACAAATAAATAGAAGAAACCGTGTGGGCCTAGCGTTGCCATATTTTCCTAGAATTATTACTATTTCCCCTCATATATTAAAATTATATTTTTAACTAGGCTTTACGTCTTATCAACTGACCCCATTTCTAGATGCAATTCGGTTGAGATCAAAGAATTTTTTGGCCTTATAATACAAAATATCTATAGACCATTTTGTGCTTTTCAGTTATTTGTAAAAAAATAGTTACAATTGTAAGGAAACATTATGACAAGAAAAAACAATCCAAATGATCCAAAACCGCTTGATTTCGACCATGATGAAGAAAATGGTCCTAGCGATCATCTAAAAGAACCCTTCATGACGCCAGCTGATGAGCGTGGTGATACTGAGGATGATCAATACTATGATGAAGAAGAGGCTATAAGCCCGGAAGAATCAAAGCTTCGTAAAGAAGAAGAAGAAGAAGAAGAAGAAGAAGAAGAAAAAGATACAAATGCCTAACGCTGCCCTCTTTAGTCCTTTGCAAGTACGCGGCACAACGCTTAAAAATAGAATTGTAGTATCTCCTATGTGCCAATACTCTTGCATCGATGGCTTAGCAAATGATTGGCATCTTGTGCATTTGGGCAGCCGTGCAGTTGGCGGTGCAGCGCTTGTTTTTACAGAAGCTTGTGCTGTGAGTGCTCAAGGTCGCATCTCTCCATCGGATTTAGGGCTGTGGAATGATCAACAAATAGCCCCCCTTGAGCGCATTACAAGCTTTATCCATCGCATGGGAGCAATAGCAGGTATTCAACTTGCTCATGCTGGCAGAAAAGCCAGCTGCCTGCCTCCATGGCAAGATCGCGGACGGTATATCACGGAAGCTGAGGGAGGATGGCCAATTGTAGCTCCAAGTCCCGTGCCTTTTAATGTAGATGATCCCGTGCCTCAAGAACTTGATCAAATGGCCATCAAGGAAATTATTGCGGCCTTTGTTGCATCGGCCCATCGTGCAATCAAAGCAGGTTTTACTATAATCGAAGTGCATGCAGCACATGGCTATTTACTCCATTCATTTTTATCTCCTTTAAGCAATAAAAGAACTGATATATATGGTGGAAGTTTAGAAAACCGAATGCGTATAATGATTGAATTAACAATAGAACTTCGTAAATCAATACCCTTAAATATGCCATTATTTGTTCGAATTTCGGCAACAGACTGGGCAGACGGAGGATGGGATATTGAACAGTCAGTAGTGCTAGCAAAGCGCCTAAAAGATATCGATGTAGACCTTATTGATGTCTCCTCAGGTGGAACCTTGCCAAATGCTACAATACCAGTAGGTCCCGGATATCAGGTGCCCTTTTCGGCAAAAATTAAACTAGAAAGCGGAATAATGACATCAGCTGTAGGGCTTATTACTGAAGCAAATCAAGCAAATGAGATTATTACCTCAAAATCAGCGGACCTTATCTTTCTTGCTCGCCAAATGCTTCGTGATCCCTACTTTGCCGCTCATGCTGCACTTGCCTTGGGTCAAACCCCTGAGTGGCCAATACAATATGGCCGTGTAAAATAAAAAGGGGCCGAAAAAGGGGCCGGGCCATGCGATTCGCTCGATTTAGCTTGATCTGTAAATTTTAACATTGAAAAAGGGGCCGGGCCATGCGATTCGCTCGATTTAGCTTGATCTGTAAATTTTAACATTGTATTTTTCAATTCCAAAAACAAGGGATGGTAAAATGCCAAGAAAAAAACGCCCATGGGAGCCAAATATGTGCCACCATGTAATGTTAAGGGGAATAGATGGGAGAAGAATTTTTAATGACGATCAAGATAGAACTCGATTTTTATTATTGCTTCAGGAGGCCTCTGAGTTATGTCATTTTAAAATCCACGCTTTTTGCCTAATGGATAATCATATACATTTGATGATTGAACCCACGACGGTTTCTTTGGCTATTGGAGTACATAGGTTTGCAGGTCGTTATGCTAATCATTTCAACACTCGACATCTTAAACGAGGATATGTTTTTCAAGGAAGATTTCGTTCAATTATTGTTCAAGATGGTGGTTATGTTCGAAGATTAGCTCGATATATCCACGTAAATCCTGTCGAAGCAAACCTTGTTACGCATCCAAGTTATTATCAATGGTCTAGTTATGCTGGATATTGTGGATCCGTTGAATACACTTGGCTTCATAAGGACAGAGTTTTATCTTACTTTGCAATTACGAGATCGGAAGCAATTGAAGAATTCGTTGTTCACACAGAATTGAAGGTAGAAGCAAATTTAGATAGTGAAGAAATTCGCAAAGCTTTGCGGAAAGGGGCTTTTGGAAATCAAGAGTTTGTGCAGAATTATACAACTTTAGATGGTATGGAATTAGCTGAAGAGATTCGAGGGGATGAAGCATGTACTATTGACTCCTTAGTAAATATTGTATGTAATAAATTTGGGGTTACATTCAATGAACTATGTAGTAGCGAAAAAAGACGCGAATTAGTTCTGGCACGCGCGGTATTAGCAAGAGCTGCGCAAATTAAGAAGGGATTGAATTCGCGTAAACTTTGTGAAGCTCTGCAGAAGAGTCAAGGAACCCTTTCAAGACTTGCTGCAACTGTAAGAAAAGATCAAGAATTAGAAAATCTTACGCTGTGCTTAGTTAAAACTTATACTTAATTTTCCGTTAAATCGAGCGAATCGAATGGCCCGGCCCCTTTTTCGGCCCCTTTTTCTCTTAGTTAAAACTTATACTTAATTTTCCGTTAAATCGAGCGAATCGAATGGCCCGGCCCCTTTTTCGGCCCCTTTTTCTTTTTCTCTCGGCCCCTTTTTGGCTCCCCTTTTTTTATTGTAAGCCGAGATTTGCCATTATATATAAGCCAATTGAAATACTAATGGTGGCAAAGGCACCCACATTCATGGCTATTGAAATTTTTTTATAATTATGAATCTTGGCAAAGTCTGCTCCATTTTTTAGACAGCATGCACCAAAAGCAAGGCCGATGCCCACAAAATGGCAATTAGTCCGTAGATCTCTATTAATCTGCAGCGCGGTACGTTTTACTTCACTTGTAGCTAAATTGCAAAATTGTTCTTTAAAGTTTTGGTATGAGCTAGAAGAGGAAACATAATGGCAAACGGATCTGCCCCATGAAGAATTCAATTCGCAAATTTTCTCTTGCACATCTTCTAAAGTAACTAATCCTACAGTAAATAATGGAGAATATATTTCTAATCCGGTAGCACATGACATAGACACCTCATTATTTTGAAATCTACTGATAATTTATTGTTGAAAGAGAACAATTAAGCGATCCCCCTTTCTGCTTGGCCTTGGGCTTTGTAATAAATGATTCACTTTGCTCGGATACATCACTTGCATAAAGATGTAGAGAGAAGGTCTCTTCTTCACAGATATAGCGCACTTTGCCTGGCACAATTTGAGGAAGCTGTTTTACTAAATCTTCAAAAACTTCTAGTTTTACTGCTAAACTTTTAATTAATTTGAAAAAATAGAAAATAACCTTTGTGAGTTCAATTTTGGTGGGGGTATCTGATTTTTTCATAGTTTCAACAAGAGCGCCAAGACATTTACTTTTTATAGTATCAAGCCTAGCAACCTGCTCACCTGAAAATTTGCCATACAGACTGGTTACGAGTGGTTCCATCACCTGATTTACAAATACATCAAGAGCACTGAAGTAAGCGCGATAAATGGCATTTTCAGCTCGCACCCATTGTCTTTTAATTGTGGGTGAAACAAGCACAATTTTAGATGCGCTATGTTCTAAAATGTTGCTTGGTGGCAATTGTGCATACGTCCAAGTGCAATCAAGCATTTGTGTAAAAAATTCTTTAAGGCGGCGCTTTACTTTATCATTTGATGTACAATCTATGGCATTCAAATGTGTACAAAGACGATGTACATATTCAATTTCTATTTCTCTTTGTAAAGGTCTACTACATAGCTGCTCTAAATCAAAAATATCAACCGGTGTATCTGTAGGTTTAACCGCAGCATAGGCTTGCCGCATAAACTGCACGCATGATTCATTGTGACTAAGTGCTGTAAAATTGCAAGGCCCTATGACATCATCTGAGAGCATATAATACAGCATTAACAAAGTTGATTTGCAATCAAAAGTAGTAGGTACAAATTCTAGTAGCCAACCAACAAAAAACTCCTGAAAGCTACTTAGAAGGTCTAATTTTTTAACAGCATCGTTATTTGCAAAACTTTTTGTAAGAGAAGTCCATACCTGCAAACGCGCAGGCTGATCCATTATTTCTGTTAGCGCACTTTCTTTTTTTCTTGTTTCAATAAATTCAGCAAGTAAAAAATTACTAGAGCGCGCTTCAAGCAGCTCGGCAAGCTTTCGTAGACGAGTTTCAGATAAGGTAGAACTTGTACAGAGTGTATAAGCAAGCGTTAAAAGATTACTAACAAGAAGTTCCTTTTCATCGGCATTATTTGTGCCATGCTGCAAAAGCAAATAAAGCACAATGATAAGATCCTCTTCAACTAAAGATGCACTATCATCTTCTAAAAGTTTGCACAGTTTTGGACCAATGCCAAAAAGATTGTTAGATCTTAATAGCTCACATAGTACTGCAGAATTTAGCTGCATAATTTGAAGTCTTGAAGTTAGACCTTCGATTTCCTCTGTTGAATACGCAACTGATGGAACCATAGTATTACCCCAATTATATAGTTTTAGCTATAACAATAGTTGACATAAAACTTTAAATAATCAATGTATCATAAATTGCCAATTATAGCCTGTTACAAACCTTAACTTGGTTTTAGAATTTGCGAAAGTTTTTTTTCTGATTTATCATTATTGATGTTAAAATTTAGTAAAAATATGGGTGGCACAAAAGCTAGGCCTTTCCAAAATATTTTAGTTAATGAGGAACTATACGTGAAAATTCGCGCAGCATTCGAACTTGGCTCCGGCTGCATACGCCTTCAGGTTGCAAAAGTTGACACACAAGCTAAAAAAATCATCGAGGTATTATTTAAACATGTGCTTCATGTTGATTTTGCAAAAGATCTTATAATTACAGATACACAAAGCTTTAGCCAAGAGATTATGGATAAAACAATCCACCTGCTCTTACAGCTCAAAACCATGGCTGATGTTTGCTGTCCTCATGAGTACTCTGGTATAGCTACCGAAGCATTTCGCCGCAGCAAAAATGCTCTTGAGTTTGTCAAAAGAATTGCAAATGAAGTTGGCATTAGCATTAAAATTGCCACGCATCAAGAAGAAGCTATTTATGGCTTTTATAGTGCTCTGAGCCTAAGCAATCTATCACATGATAGGCTGATTTGTTGGGATAGCGGTGCTGGAAGCTTCCAGGTTACTGCTTTGAATGATGAAAAACCAATTATGTTTCTTGGACAATTTGGCAGAATTCCAGTTCAGCACTATATTGTAAACGCACTTCAAATGAGAGATTTCAGTAAAACACACTCTCCTAATCCCGTCACTAAAAATGAAGCACTTTTAGCTATAGATTACATTAAAAATCAGCTGCAAGCATGTCCTGAGCCGCTTTTAAAAAAACTTAAGTGCCCCAATGCAATTGTCATTAGCATAGGAGCTCATCCAAAACTCGTTCCCGTTGGAGTCAAATACTCTCCTGATGATATAAAAAAGCATCTTTTTGAAAATCTAAATAAAGCTGATAGTGATTTTACTGAAGAAGAACCAGCTTTTATTGTCTCTGATCTTATTTTGGCCTATAGCATAATGAGTACTCTTGGCATTGGCACCGCAGAGCGCTTCTCAACAAAATACTCAGGTAATACATCAGGTATATTAATCGACTCTGATTTGTATTCAGAAACTCTTTGTGCTAAACACTTAAGTAGTATACAAAAGTAAAAGCAAACAAGCTTGGCTTTGAGGTTTCAGTGCTTACTATAAAGTTGATTTTATATACCATTGTGCTTACGTTATGTGCAACTGGGTGTCAAAAATCAAAAACCAATGCAACAACTTTTCGCGTTGTTCTTGATAGACCAGCAAATCCAAATCATATTCCCATATACATCGGTAATGCTTTAGGATATTTTCGAGACGAAGGGATATTTCTTGAAATTCAAAAGCCTACCACTGATCGACCACTTGCACTTCTTGATCTTCACGAAGCAGATCTTGTTCTGGCAAGTCTTCCGCGTGTATTTAGAGCCATAGCCAGAAAACATGCCATTAGTATAGTTGGAAGGCTTATAGAAAAGCCTACCAAAGGCTTTATGATACTACAATCAAGCGGCATGAAATCCATTGATGATTTCAATGGCCGAATCATGGGCTATGATGGTGAGTATAGCATTTTGCCATCAGCAGAAGTAATTTTAGACGAAAAAAATATTCAATTAGGCTGCAGGCTTAATTTGCAAAATGAGGCCTTAAACCAACTTGTAAGCAAGAAAATTGATATTTTATATGGCGCACTTGAAAACTTAGAGCCTGAGCATATGCGGACTTTAGGGCACAAAGTTCGCTTTTTTCCTGTAACTGATTTAGGAATGCCTTCATATGAAGAAGTAGTTATTGCAGCCCCGACAAAAATTAGAAACAACGAAAAGCTTGTTGCCGGCTTTCAACGTGCGCTTCAAAAAAGCCTTGACTTTTGTCGAAATCAACCCGATCTTGCCTTTGAAATGTATGAAAATTTAATGCCCACAAAAAGCCGCAACACCATACTGTGGGAGATGATAAGCTGGAAAAAAACTGTACCTATGCTTGCCAAATCTCAGCTTTTTTCTTTAGATTCTGTAAATACACTTGCTGCCTGGCAGTACGAAAAAGCTCTTATTGGCACGCCCATTGACATGCCTTCACACTTTATTTTAAATCTTTCGCATTAAACTGAGTGCGCTTTTTTGCCATCATAACCGCATCTTCTGCTGCCACTTTGCAGCTTCCTTGACCTTTGCAGGCATTTTGGCCTTTGCAGCTATTTTTGTCGGACTTGCAATTGCCTTGTCCTTTGCAGTTATTTTTTCCACTACAAGCATGATTAGCAATCTGCATGGCCATAGAGCGCTGTTCGTGATTCATCTGAATAAAGGTTTCTATAGCATGATCGGTAAGCTTATGTTCAAATGCGAGCTCTTTTTCTGACATTTGCATATCTTTTAGCTGGATAGTTTCAGCTGTTGATCCAGCAAAAGCTGCATGATGCTGTGAGATGATCGCTGCGCTGCAGATTCCGAGTGCAATACTTTTACGTAAGTTTTTTTTCATTTTGACCCTCAAAAAGGTTTTTTTTATTAAAACCACATCTATCAGCATTGTATATTTCTATGCAAGCATCCCTTAACAAAAGAACGCTTTATGAGAGTATCAGCAGAATCTGACAAGATAAATAGTTAAAAGGCTTTTAAATGATAATAATGATAAAACGATAGGAACGATAAAAAAAATACAAATACAATTTAACCGCAGAGCAAAAACCGAGAATGCAGAGGAAATACAGAGTAAAAAATACAAAATTTTATTTTTTTTTATCGTTATTATCGTTTTATATTACTGTGCCAGATCCTATTGACACAATTAACCATCAAAAGCATCACTCTGCAATTTTTGAGCCAAAGAATGAACCTCTTGTTTTAAGAGACGGTGTATACTTAGCCAGTACACCCGATAAATGATCTTCTTTTCCGGGAAATAGTGTAAAATCCTCAGGCGGCTTTACTCCACTAAGCATACATAGTTTAGTTTTTAATGTAAGGTCTGATGCATACTTAATTAAGTTTGCAGCTATCTCGGGAAGAGTCTCGTCTGTTTCAACTATGCGGGCCAAAGCCTTGCAAAGCTCTCTTTGCCGAAGCATTACAAGTTCTGCTTCATTTTTGTCCCAAGTTAATGAAGTATGCCTAAAATCTCGGGGTGTTTTTCCTCGAAACAACGGATCAGCATTAGGGTGCAATCCATCGGTACAACCTAAAATTATATCCTCAGGTTCAAGGTCGGCTATGGCAATAGCAATATTTCGCCAGTCGGCACCATCAGGGCTCAGACGACCACCGCAATCTCTTGGATCATCAGATGCCAGAGTGCCGCCTGATGTTACATCAATACAATCAAGTATTCCGGCAGTAGATTTGCGGAAAATAAAAACCTTGGCATCGCCTAACGAAGTTACAACTAACTTTGTATCAACAATAGTAGCAAGAGTGATTGTTGTATCGCCAATATCTTCAGATTTCAGCTTATTTAAATCAGTTTGAATCTTTCTTTCTTGCTCATAAAAGAGTTTTTTCTTTACTAGTTCAACTTGGGCTTCTTTCAAAATATTCAAATGAACAAGTGCTACATCTTTTGTCGTCAGCTCAGATTTCCACTTAAATTTTTCAGTCAATATTTTTTGTGCATAAGTAGCTACTAATTCACTTGCAGCTTTTGCTTTTTTTCCCCAGCCACATCCGTCTGCCACAACAAAGCTCTGATATCCTTTTTTACGATTGGTAGCCCTTACTGTGTCTGCAAAAATAGCTGAAATAGGATTTTGAAATATTTGCGAATTTTGGATATGTACACGCTCTGCAAAAATTTCGACCTCTTCACCTGGCTGCACACAAAAAACAATCTTATCATCTCGCTTCATGACATGTGATTCAGGAACGCCGTAATTATTATGTTCAAAACAAACAGGTGCTTCACCAACAGTACGTTTTAATGAAACTTTGAACTCAGGAACTCGTGCAAACAAGTCCTTAAAAAGAGCTTCCTGATTTTGGCTTACCAATTTTACTTGCTTTGGGATTGAAAGCTGCTCGGCTTGTGGTGGAAAAGCAGCTACCTGCACATCAAAAGAAACTCTTGGGGATGGCATGGGCTCTGACATACGACGTTGCATATATTCTAAAGAACGACGTGGCGTTGCGACAAGATCGGCTGCACTATCCTGAAGTTGTCGTCTTGCAACTGACGCAGTGTCAGCTCGCGGAGTATCATAGCAAATTACTTGAGAATCAGTAGAATCCGAATCATCTTTTTCTGCAATATTCACACTACTAAAATCACGACATAAGTTTAATAAACCATTTACTGTTGGTTCCATAGTGCTAATCCTTTGAAAAAGGGGACTATTTTAGAGTGCATAAGCAATAAAAAACCACTATTTTTTAACATAAACTTATTTTTACAAATGTATAAATTTTTTAATTAATGCTTTCGTGACGGGCACGGCTGACGCGAATTGGTCGGTCAATAAAGTTATAATTATCTAATTTTTCGATGGCATGCAGGCAGGCCGCATCATCAGCAAGTTCTACAAAACCAAAACCTTTTGCGCGCCCAGTATAAGCGTCTGTAACTATACGAACAGAAAGAACTTCCCCAAAGGGCACAAAAAGTTCTTTTAAGGCATCATCTGTTGTGTTCCATGATAAATTTCCTATAAAAACTTTAGATGACATTTGTTATTCTCTTTAATTTAAAACATAAGAGCCTCTTGCAAAACTCGGGGCTTGGCAAGAGGCTCTTAACTTACATTTTGCTGAATTATTCCATACAATGCTATTTTGCACTCATACTTTTTTTCGAAAAGCTGTATACTCTTTGCCAATGAAAAAAAATGTAATTGCCATTATACCCGCTCGCTATGCATCCAGCCGTTTTCCCGGAAAAATGCTTGCTCCTATTATGGGAAAATCCCTGCTTCAACGTACCTATGAGCGTGTAAAGGCTTCCTCCTCTGTTGATAGTATTCTTATTGCTACAGATGAACAGTGCATTAAAGAGCATGTTGAAGGCTTTGGCGCATCTTGCATAATGACACGACTTGATCATCCTACAGGCACCGATCGCATCATCGAAGTGCTCCAAAAGCACCCCGAGCTTACTAATGCCGACATTATCTTAAATGTGCAAGGTGATGAGCCTTGCATCTGCCCCTCAATGCTTTCGTCGGTATGCCAGGTGTTACTTGATAATCCCGATGAAAAAATGGCAACGGTTGCTGTAAAAATAACCAATCCTGATGAAATCAACAGCCCCTCAATTGTAAAGTGCGTTATGGACAAGCACGATCATGCGCTTTATTTTAGCCGCAGCCCCATTCCAGGTATAAAGCCGCTGGGAACACATTTACCTTTTTACTACAAACACATGGGTATTTACGCCTTTCGCAAAGAATTTCTTTTAGAATACGGCAAGATGGCGCAAACTCCCCTTCAGCTTGTAGAAGACTTAGAGCAGCTTAAAGTACTTGAAGCTGGATATAAAATTAAAGTGATCTACGCAGATGCAAGTCATCCCGCTGTAGATATTCCCGAAGACATTCAACGCGTTACAGAGTGGTTATGCACCCAAAATTCATTTTTATAACTGGGGGCGTAGTCTCCTCCCTTGGCAAGGGTATTGCCGCATCAAGTTTAGGTCTTTTGCTTGAACGTAAAGGCTTTAAAGTAGCCATGATGAAACTTGATCCCTACCTAAACGTAGATCCTGGCACCATGAGCCCATTTCAGCATGGCGAGGTTTATGTAACCGATGACGGGGCAGAGACCGACCTTGATCTTGGCCACTACTTTCGCTTTACACACTCCCCTCTTTCTAAAAAATCAAGCGTTAGCTCTGGCCAGATTTATTACGAAGTAATCAGGCGCGAAAGAAAGGGTGATTATCTTGGTAAAACTGTGCAGGTAATACCGCATGTTACTGATGAAATTAAGCGCCGCATCATAGACTGCGCAGAAAATAGCGACATAATTATCGTTGAAATTGGTGGCACTGTTGGTGATATTGAATCACTGCCATTTCTTGAGGCCATTCGTCAGATGCGCTATGA
This sequence comes from uncultured Chlamydiales bacterium, assembly GCA_963785335.1. Taxonomy (GTDB): domain Bacteria; phylum Chlamydiota; class Chlamydiia; order Chlamydiales; family FEN-1388; genus SZAS-7. The sequence continues at coordinate 172,602 of CAWAUW010000002.1, forward strand.
AAAGGCAGCTTCTTGTTTAAATATTCACGTAACATATGTACCTTTTATTAAAGCCGCAGGTGAAGTCAAAACTAAGCCTACACAGCACTCTGTGCAGGTACTTCGCCAAATTGGCATATCACCTGATATTATTTTGTGCCGCTCAGAATCTTCACTTTCAAGTGACGTTAAAGAAAAAATTAGCTTATTTTGCAATGTGCGCGAAGATGCCGTCATAGAATGCACCGACGTAGAACACAGCATCTACGAAGTACCGCTCACACTTCATGCACAAGGCATCGAAGAAAAAGTATGCCAGATGCTGCAGCTGCCATCCAACCCCATAAATCTGCAAAGCTGGCAAAATCTCGTAGAAACTATACGCCATCCAAAGGGCATTATAACTGTTGGCATTGTAGGAAAGTATGTACAACACCAAGATGCCTATAAATCAGTCTTTGAAGCTCTGCATCATGGCGCCTTTGCCAATGGCTATAAAATCGAAATTAAGCGTATTGAATCTGATCGCTTTGATGAAAATGGTTCATTTCCGGACTGGGCGCATGGCTGTGATGGCTATTTAGTACCTGGCGGTTTTGGCGATAGAGGCTGGTACGGAAAAATATCATGCGCAAAATACTGCCGCGAAAACAAAATCCCCTATTTCGGCATATGCCTCGGCATGCAGGTAATGGTTGTGGAATTTGCCCGGCATGCTCTTGGCTTAGAGCGTGCAGATTCTACCGAAATGGATGAAAGTACACCTCATCCCATAATTTCACTTCTTGAAGAGCAAAGACTTGTTACAGATCGTGGAGGCACCATGCGTCTTGGCGCCTATCCTTGCGTTTTAAAGCAAGGAAGCCTGGCTCATAAGGCCTACGGCAAAAATGCTATATCAGAACGACATCGCCATCGCTATGAGCTCAACAACAAATACCAGGATAGTTTAGAAAATGGCGGACTTAACATAAGCGGCACCTATGAAGAGGGCAATTTATGCGAAATTGTAGAGGTAAAAGACCATCCTTGGATGGTTGGAGCACAGTTTCATCCGGAATTTGCATCAAAACCACTTGAGCCGCATCCACTATTTCGCGATTTTGTAAAGGCTATGATCCAAGGCAAGCCCTCATGCTAAAAGGAAGAATTCTTGCAGTAGATTTTGGGTTAAAACGTATTGGTCTTGCCATAAGTGATCCCCTTTTTATTATCGCCACAGCACTTGATAATTTAGAAGCGGGCTATAACCTTAAAGCAAGTGTACAGGCCCTTATTAATCATATCGAAAAACTTAAAACTGAAAAAAATTATAACGTTGCAGAAATTGTTGTAGGCCTTCCATTGCATATGAATGGCACCGAATCTGAACGAAGCGGCCAAGTTCGCGAATTTGCCGCCCTTGTTCATGCAGCAACTAACCTTAAGGTCCATCTCTTTGACGAACGCCTAAGCACCGTGCAAGCTGATCGAACCCTTATTGAAACAGGCTTTTCCCGCAAGAAACGTGCTCAGGTAGTTGATAGAGTCTCAGCTGTAATCATGCTGCAAACCTATCTTACACAAAGAGCGCCCCAATGACAAATTTTGACTTGAACTGGTGGATCTGGTTTAATGTTTTAATTTTTGCACTACTTGCTCTTGATCTAAAGTATATTAAAAAAACTAAACCAAGCCATTCTTTAGCAATAACTGCCGCCTGGGTAAGTATAGCAGGCTTATTTGCAGTTTTGTTGTATTATCTAAAGGGATCGCAACTAGCACTTGAGTTTGTAACGGGCTATTTAATTGAAGAATCGCTCAGCATTGATAATCTATTTGTTTTCTTAATTATTTTTCAGCATTTTCATGTGCCAAACAAATGGCAACAAAAAATTTTAATGTACGGCATTATCGGCGCTATGGCTATGCGCCTTATTTTTATCATAGCAGGAATATCCCTCATCCAGATGGCTCACTGGATACTTTTAGTTTTTGGCGCTTTTTTAATTGTCACCGGCATCATGATGTTAAAGAAGCCCAAAAAACCCAAAGAAATAGATCAACCAAAGCAGCCTTTTATCGTTAGGCTCTTAAAAAAAATAATTCCTTTTACCGATTCATGGGACTCTAAAAACTTTTTAGTGCGCCTTAATGGTAAACTTTTTGCCACGCCCGCCCTGCTTGTTTTATGCACCATAGAAACTACCGATCTTGTTTTTGCACTTGATTCAATTCCTGCTGTTTTTGCGATTACCCTTGATCCTTTTATTGTTTATAGCTGTAATGCCTTAGCAATTGTTGGCCTCAGATCGATCTTTTTTGTACTTAAAGACCTTATTGAAGTTTTTGAATACCTGCATTATGGCATAAGCATCCTTTTAATTTTTGTCGGCACAAAGATGCTGATTGAACCCGTCTATCACATCACCACTGGCACATCACTTGCAATGATCGGTACTATCTTGCTTATTTCAATTTTAGCAAGCTATGTTCCTCATAAAAAAGGAAGCTAATGTCCTATTTGCATGTACTAAATCTTGATACTATTGGCGGGGTCGAAGAGCTTTTTGTGCATTTTCTTGTCCACGCCAAAAAGCTATCTTCTAAAAAGCAAAATGTACTTGTCACATCAAATAGGCCTCATCCATTTTTTGAAGAACGGCTAAAAATAGCTGACAGCCTCATTTTAGAAAAATTTTTAGGTCCAATTAAGCTTCCAAGTTTTGCGCGATCTTGGAAACGAAAACATGCCCTTAAAGCTGCCGATACCACCATTCTCTGGAATCGCATGGAAAATTACCCTTGGCCAAAAAGTGCCATAGGGAATGTTATATACTACGAACATGGCGCTTCATGGATTGCTCAAAAAGACAGCTTTAAATTGTGAATTCTTTAAAACCCCAGATAAAATTTTAGCAAACTCTCACGCTGCAAAACGTGTTTTAGAGCTAAAGTGGGATATAAAATCCCCCATCACAATTATCGACAATCCCCTAAAACCGACTATTCAAGCAGCAATAGCCCCAAAAAAAGCCCCTACACATCTTCGTTTAGGCTTTATTGGCCGCCTCATCCCATTAAAAGGTGTATCGCTTATTTTACATGCCCTAACAGCCTTTCAAGCACAAAATGTCAGCCTCACCATTGCAGGAGATGGCCCTGAAAAAGAAGCTCTGATGGCCGAAGCCTTGCGACTAAATGTGCCGGTAACATTTTTTGGAGCCATAAAAGATGTTTCTGGATTTTATGATGCTATCGATGTTCTTATAGTGCCATCCATACGCGAGCCCTTGGGCCTTGTAGCCCAGGAAGCAGCCCTCAGAGGCTGCCCAGTAATTGCCGCCAAGGTTGATGGCCTGCCCGAAGTTGTTCTGGATCAACAAACCGGCTTTTGCATTACCCCAAAGCTCGATATTGCACACTACCACCATTTTGGCGGCAAAAACCACAACCTTCCGGACCTTGTATACGATCCCACAACAGACGCACTTACTACCCCAAAATTGATCGATCCCAAAGATCTTGCTGCCGCAATTGCACACCTTATGCAAAACCCTGCCCTTTTTGAACAGCTAAGCCAAAACGCCATCACCTTCGCCAAAATGCGTCCTAGCTTCGATCAATACGCCCAAACTCTTTTGTCATTTTTAGGTTAAAATTTCTTGACCGAAGGTCTCTGGGAGTGCTGTGCTTTTTGCACAGCCCTTAATTTTACAAACACCATAACATCTAAAACGACACCGCGAAAATTAGCCATTTTTTTACTTTGCTGCTTTTATAGTTATGCTTTTCGTAAAATTAAGGGCGGTGCAAAAAGCACGCGCACTCCAGGGACCTACGGTCAAAAAAATTCAATTACACTTGAGAAAATTGAGAAAGAAGAAAGGCTAGACGGTTTGTGATGGATTTTTTTAATTCTTCGTCATAGGGCGTTTTAATTGGGTGATCCCAAACAGTTTGGGGCCAGGCGGGATCATGCTCAAAGCGTGCAATGATGTGAATATGCAGTTGGGGTGTTTTATTGCCTATTGCGGCAACATTAATTTGGGTAGGCTTGAATTCATTCCATAGTATGTTTTGAACAAAATCCATTTCTTGTAAGAGCTGCAGCTGATCATCTGGTGATAAATCAATAATGCGTGAGACATTCGCTCGTCTTGGCACCAGAAACAGCCAAGGATAGTGCTGGTTATCTTCTAAAAGCACATGACAAAGCGGTAAATCAACAATGTGCGTTTTTTTTTGCAAGTTTTGATGGAGTGTAAAGCTCATCTATAACCTATTAATAAAATATGTTGGCATACAAGTCTTAGATAACTCCTGCATTGCGCGCTGTAATCCTTTGCGAGCAACAACATCTGCCATATTGCCGGTTTGTAGTATAAGAGCAGAGCCCATTCCAGCCTGCAGGGCACCGCAAATGTCCGTTTCAGGAGTATCGCCTACCATTAAAATCTGCTTTGGATCTGAAATTTTATGCTTATTAAATTCTTCTAGGGCAAATGAGTAGACTCTCATATGCGGTTTACCAATGAAGTAGACTTTTCCACCCATTTCTTCGTACATTTTGGCTATTGTGCCTTGTCTAACAACTGCACGAGGCGGTTTTCCTTCATGAGCAAATTGATCGGGATTAGGGCAAAGCATAGGAAGGTTTGTCTTTAGAGCCTCTTGCAGATCACTTCTAAATACCTCGGGATCTGTTTGATCTTCGCCATTTTTATGTGGCACTGAAATATAGATAAAATCGGCATTTTGGCAATCCGCACTTTCCTGGTAGACACTATTTTCAAAAATAGCTTTATGAGATGCAAATTTTGGATGTACTCCGCCAAACAGCCAATAGGTATTATTTGGGGTTTTAAAGCCTAAGTCTTGCTTTAAAACTGCATGTCGAACAACTTCCCCGGATGTTAAGAGAAAGTGAAAATGACGTCCTAAAAGAAGTCCGTGTTGTTTTAATTTGTCTATTTCTTTAGCTGCAGCTTGAGTAGAATTTGATAGAATACCAACGATTTTGCCATCTGCTACTAATTGCTCCATGACCTCTGGTGATCCCGAAAGTATTCCATGGTCATTACCACCCCAAAAAACACCGTATGCATCCAATAAAAGAGCTGGATACTGCGATGAGACAGATAAAACGCCTGAATAAATTTCCTGTGAGGTAATCATGTGTACATTATGAAATAAGATCTCATAAAAAACAAGTGTATTGGAAAAATACGGGGCCGGTGGTGGGGTAAAAAGAATCAATGATTTCATAAAGAAACACTATAATCTATTTTATCCTCTGAATTTTGCACTCTCTTTTTTATCGTTTTTATCGTTATATCGTTATATCGTTTCAATCTTTGAAATTTGACTTCACCGGAAAGTGCCGGCACAAAATGTATAATATATACAAAAAGTGCTGGCACAAAATGTATAATATTGCTATATTTATGGATATGAAAAGAACACTCTATAAAAAGCTTCTTGAGTGGAAATTGTCGCCTGAGAGAAAACCTTTAATTATTAAAGGCGCTCGCCAGGTTGGTAAAACCTATCTTCTTCAAGAATTCGGTTCCAATGAATTCCATAATACCTTTTATCTCAACTTCGAGAAAGATAAAAATTTGGAAAAAATTTTTTCATACGATCTCAATCCCAAACGGATCGTCAATGAAATTGCTCATCATTTCAAAAAAAAGGCAAATCTAGAGAAAGATCTTTTTATTTTCGATGAGATACAAGCCTGTCCAAATGCACTCACTAGCCTAAAATATTTTTGTGAAGAGCTTGCTTCTGCCTATGTAGTTTGCGCTGGGTCTCTTTTAGGTGTTTATTTGAGCCCAGTTTCTTATCCTGTCGGTAAAGTAGATCATCTCAATATGTATCCGATGTCATTTGTTGAGTTCTTAGAGGCACTTGGAGATGAAGAGTTAGCAAATAATATGACTAACATCTCAGATTATATTCATGACTACCTCTGGGAAAAGCTCAAGTGCTATTTCGTGGTTGGGGGGCTTCCTGAAGTTGTAGCTCGCTATGTAAGGAATCAAGAAAACATATTTTTGGCTTTTGAAAAAGTCCGACAAAAACAAAAAGATCTTATCGAAGACTACTATGCAGATATTGCAAAACATTCAGGAAAAGTCAATGCCATGCACATTAGAAGAGTGTATGAATCGGTTCCTGAACAACTTGCAGCCACGCAAGATGGTTCGGCAAAGAAATATAAATTTCGCGATTCCATACCTGGAATCGATCGTTACAACAAACTAGCGGATGCTATCGACTGGCTAGAAAATGCAGGGCTCATTTTGAAAATCTCAATTGTTTCAGAAAGCAAAATCCCTTTGCGTGCCCATAAAAAAGAAAATAGCTTTAAACTTGTGCTCTTTGATGTAGGTATTTTGGGGGCAATGTGCGAACTTGAACCAAAAACCATTCTTGCTCAAGACTATGGGTCATATAAGGGCTATTTCGCAGAAAACTACGTTGCCCAAACATTTACCTATAAAGATTCTCAAGATCTCTACTGTTGGGAAGGCAAAACCTCAGAAGTCGAATTTATAAGGCAAATTCAAGGTTCACTCATCCCATATGAGGTGAAATCAGGATGGGTTACACAATCTAAAAGCTTAAAAATTTATAACGAAAAGTATCACCCCAACTACCGCGTCATTATAAGCGCTAAAAAACTCATGATCGACGATGTGCATCACATCCATTTCTACCCTCTTTATTTTGTTTGAGCACCAGCGACTGTGAAAAAATAGGATCCTTGTGAGTTTGCCGAGATTTTTAATAATCCTTCTTTTTTTCAAGCCTTTGAAGAAGCACATTAATTATTCAGTTTCGCTGGTTTTTTAGATAAGTTTTCTATATAGTGTATATTTGTTTTGCCTAGTTTATATAATTAAGTGGTTTTATTATGCGTATATATACAGCTTCTATTGATTCTCTAGATCGTGATATTCAGATTTGCCAGGAAGAAATGGGAAAGTCTGTTACCCTTGAGGTTAAAGAAAAAACTATTACATATGTTCGTTATGGTAAAGGTACAAAACCGATACAAAGCCCTTTTCATCGCACCGTGCACATTATAAAAGCTGTTGCATTAACAATTATAACTTTAGGGATCCTCACCTGTCTTTCACGTGAAATTCGGGCAAATTTGCAAGGTAGATGCCTAGTAAATTTATATTTACAAGATCCCCTTACCTCTAAAAGCCAAAATGTAGCTGCGGCAATACAATCTCTGAACAACGCATTTAGAGATTATTCTTCCATAAGATATATGCCAAACGAACTTCGGGTGCAACTTTATGGCTCGTGGCCTCATTTACAGAGTCAAAACCTACAAACGCTAACTGCTAATCAAGCCGCCCTTCTTTTGGCAGACGACTTACGCTACATTAGTGGTTTTACAGAAGAGCAAAAAAAGGCTCTTTTGCCAAAGTTTAATTTTACATTTTGGCGCACTAATCAACATGAACTTTTTCATTTTTTGAGAAATATTGATGTTAACTTATTATCAGACGATCACAAGAGATTCCTGCGTAATTCCTCTCTGAAACTACCTGTAGATTGTGATATTGCTCAAATAAAAAGAATAGCTCATCTACTCGATATAGATTCTTTTTCAGAAAATCAGCTTAAAGCTTTTATCCCGACAGTTACACTTGATAAATTAAGCCAGCTTGAAATTGAATCTTTTTTTGGCAAGCCCTCTGCGCCAAATAAAAAATCTATTGCATTGTTAGATAATAATCAAATGATGCTTCTGATAAAGAAAGACCCTTTGTATCAAAATGGACTTACACAAGAGCAAGTAAAACATGTATTTAACCTGGTTTTTGCTAAACTGCCGGACTCTGATATCCTACCATATGTAATGTGGACTATATTTACAAAAGAACAGCTTGGCTTGATCAGAAACTTTTTTGAAAAAGATGGAATTAGTGCCTTGTCTGGCGTTAGCTTAGAAAAATATTTTAAAATCTTTGCCTGTAATAGCACAGAAATACTACAAAAATTTTCGTTTCGTCAACTTTTAGAATCTTTGCCTTTTTTTTCGGTAGATACGTTTCGGTCTTTAAGCCATGATCAGCAAAATGAACTACTTGTACAGCCGCAAGTACATAAGCTGCCTCGACATTTGCTGCCTCTAACCAATAGCCAAAAAAACAGATTTTATAAAAGTTTAGACATAAAAGCTTTGGAAGTTTGTCACTTAAAAGAGCTGTTTTTTAATGCAGATAAGACTTTTGCAATAATTAACTTTGCAAGATTATCAGGACAACAGATGCTTGATTTAGCGGATAAAAAAGGTGTTATTCTTGCAGACAGCTTACTTTTTCATATGCATTCAGACTCATTAAATACCATTCTAGACTCACTTTTAAGTGTGCAAATATCAGCTAATCAATTTAATGTACTTTTTGCTCCAACAGCACTTTCTTTAACTTATTATCTCAGAAAAGAAGATTTGGTAGTTTTATGGAATGTCGTAACACCTAAACATTTAGCAGTTATAGCTAAGCGCGTTGTAGATTCATTTATAGATTCTTTTGAAGATCAACTTTTTGAAACCGCTGAAAACAGAAATAAGCTTTTTGGATATTTTCTCGAAGTTAAGGATTTTGAACGCGCAATAAACATTATGGTGTTAGGAATCGACCTAAACGCACACCTTAAGGCACTTGGACCTCTACTTTTTCATGCGGTAACTTATGGTTTTTTACCCTTAGTAGAAACATTAATTGCTGCCGGGGCTGATTTGGCAGTCCGAGATAAAGAAAACAATACCCTATTACACATTGCCGCATATTATTCGAAATTTGAAATTTTTGAAATGTTGTGTAAAAAAATTAATGTCATGGCACTCAATTCTGATGCAGTTTTGGCCTCTGAGTATATTGAAGAAAGTTCTTATTTTTTAGCTTTAGACAAACTTGAGCAGGCGTTTTTGCTAGATGATACAAATGAATGTGAAAAAATCTTAACGTACATGAATGCAGATGATGCACGCTCTGAGATTGACTATCTGAGAAAAAGATATCCCGCATCATGTGTTGATCATATTCTTTATAGCTTAAATAAAAAGCACTTTGAACATACATCTCAAGTGGCCATTCCTCCTGATATTGCCCCAAATTGCAACATTAATGAAATGCTCACATTTTTTGATCAAATAAATTTCAATGATGCTGATGGTCCAGATTACGTTGACCCGAAAAATTTTTATACTGATACCAAAACACTAGATCCCGCAGTGTTGCGAGAAAATCTCGCAGATTACCTTCGTAAAGTGCAAATGCGTGAGGCCTATCTTGGCACGCCGCCTGCTGGTTCAGAATCTTTAGAAGTATTTTACCACACAATTGAACGTGCCATTACGCATACCCTAAAGCTCATCCACGAAATGCCAGAAAGTGGTGAAAAGCAACGAATTATCAGACGAACAGTAGTAGATTACATACGTGCTGCAAAATACTGCGGCGGTAAGCTTTATGCAAATGCCTATCAACAGTATGTTGCCGTACGAAGCGGTAATTCCCCTACTTTCGAAGACGATATACTTGATGCTTTAGGAAATTATCGCGAAGTACTTTTTCAAACCCTCGTGCCAAATAATGGCAATGTTCACTCTTTTAACTATATGATGAAGCATCTAGGTAAAGAGCTGGGTATTCCCGGTGCTGATATGACATTTGATGATCCATTTGGCGGACATGGTGTTAATCTTAATACAATCCGCAAAAATTTTGATAAACTCTACTGCACAAGAAATATTATTTTTGAATGCGTTAAACAACAAGTTGAACAAAGTGGCGATTTACGAGGCAAGCTAATTGATTGGTTTAAAATAAATCTTCCTGAAGAGTGGAATATGGCTCATTTTAAGACCATCCACGATGGACTTGCAGAGTGTAAAACCGATGCAGAAAAGAAAGCCTATTTGACTGAAAATGACATCTATCAACTTCCAAATCGATCTTTTGAGCAAGCTATCGAAGATGAGCGAGCGATGCAGTATCTTGCAAAAGAAGTTGTAGTTGATATGGACTCCCCTAAAATGCAAATTAAGCCAACTGCCATTACCTATATGCTTCACCGCATGCAAATCATTAAACCAGTCTACGATTGGGTATATCATCAAGCCGTATTTGATGCCGGTAAAGCCCTTATTTCAAAAACCTTTAGAAATGCACTTCATCTTTTAGGAAAATTATTTTAAACTTCTGTAAAGCATCTCGCTTGCTCCATAAGCGATAACTTAATTAGATTTTAAGCACATTTCTCAGCCTGAAGAGGCTGACAGTAAATAGCCGATCTTTCGATTTTTGAGTGATTTTTTCTAGATTTGTTATTTTTCGTAAATCCACATACTCTTGTGAGTAGGGGATTTACGAAAAATAACAAAGATAGGAAAAAGCGCCAAAAAGTGAATGGCGGATATTTGATGTCAGCCTCGAAGGGCTGGCATATAAAAGCCCAGGGCGTTGCCCTTAGCATTACCCATTTTTTTCAAATTTATTTTCATTATTCTAACATGTTCAAATTTAGCATGTTACAATCCATTTTTTGCGCCGAAGGTGCAAATTTAATAGTAGCCCACTGTTTCGCGCCGGAAGGTGCAAACGGTGGGAAAAAACAAAAAAAAACCTTGAAGTCGCGCCAGCGACTACTTAATATTAAATAGTCGCTGGCGCGACTACAGGATTATTTGTTCCCGGTTTCCCACCGTTTGCACCTACCGGCGCGAAACAGTGGGCTATTAATAATTTGTTCCTCCGGAACATTGGTTTCGAATAGCCTGTAAATGTATTTCTCTTCAATTTCGCAAGTTACGACACGGATTGTTGCAAGCTATTCACAAAGCGTATTTGTGTGTCTTTGCGTTTAAATATTTTGAATAAAATGGGTAATTCTAAGGGCGTTGACCTGGGCTGTTACATGTCAGCCTTTCAGGCTAAAAAAGGTATTTTTTAGATTTCTAAGTTAGCGCTTATGCTCTCTTGCTCTCTCGTGGCCAAGATAGAAAAACCTTCTTTTCACTCGTCAATTCCAAATTTATTTTTCTTTTTGGCGGGCTCTTTTGGTTGTTCTTGAGGAGCTTCAGGTGCCAGTCTGTTCCAAGCGTATAGCGATGAAGCTGCAACAGCCAAGACACCTCCTGCTACCACAACAGTTCTGGCAGCAGTGTAAACACTTGCTCCCAATAATTGACTTGTGTTTTCTGCATTTACAAAAGCTGGCGCTGCTCGCATTGCAGAATCTACAAGAGATCCAACCACAGATCCTATCACAACAAGAGCTCTTGTTTTTCCGAGTTTAGAAACAGCCTCTTTAACTTGCTCCCCTTTTTCGGCAACGACTTCTTGCACATGCTCTGATGCTCTTTGCACTCTTGCAACTGGATGATAATACTGATCGCGAAGACGTCGTACGCGCTCTCGTAATTGGGCTTGAGCAGCTTCAACAGGTTCTCTCTCTTCAATATCCATAGGGCCTTGAACATCATCGTCAATTGCCTCTAGCTGTGGTATTTCCTCTTCCTCTTCATGCTCTTCTACATCATTTTGCTCGTGGCGCGCCCTTTTTGCACTAGATGCTGCACTTTTAATAGCTTCAGGGCCAGCTTGTGTTAATATAGTTTTTAATTGATCAACTTCGTTAGCCAGATTTTCAAACCCATTTTTTCTTATTTCTTTAATGATCTTCGTAAACTGACCTTTCATTGGGCCTTTAAATTCACCAGAATGTTCTATTTCTGAAATTTTGGCCCTTAAAACATTCAGGCACTTAAGCTTATTTCTTTCTTCGGGACTTGCATCAGGATTAATAACAAAATCCTGATCTAAAAAAGCACCACCTAGAGGTTCCATAATTATACACTCCTTACTGGAGGATTTTGAATCTGAATATTATTAGTTGGCGTGTGAGGTTCATTAGAGCTTGCAGAACCACCTGAGGCTTGTGGAAACTTCGCAGGTGTCGGAGCTAATTTTTCGGCTGCTGCCCAGCCTTTTGCATACTCTGATGTACCTTGTATATCAGCATTGTAGGCCGCACCCATACCTTTAACAAAATCTTGCCAAAATGAATTTGTTTTTATTTGGGCTCGCTCTTGCACGATTTTATTGGGCGGTGTTTTATCTGTCGGCTTGATGCCGAAAGCCCATGAGAAAATTCGTTTATAACCTGATTCTTCTTCAACTTTTAAAGAGGGGCTAATAGCTACAGGCGGCTGACTTTCAATATTTTGCAAACGAGAAGTTATGCTCGCATTGGATGTAGGTAAAGGTGGATTTTTATTTGGTACGCTAATAGCTACATCCGGGCGTGGTGCTACTTTTACATCTTCTGGTTTAAAGGTTGCATTGGTAAAGCCTTCTTCTTGTTTTGGAAGTGCTATAGGCTCCTCTTTAAACACTGGAGTCACATCTAACGAAGGCTCTATATCTTGCGGTTTAAAGGTTGTATTAGTAAAGCCATCATCTTTTACTGCTATAAATGGTGGTGGTTTGCGATAAAGTGACTGGGTGAAGGTAGCATTTGAAAAGGTTTCAGCTGTTTTTTCTGTTCCAAATTCCCCTTGAATTTTAGGTAGTTGCACTTGAGGGGTAAGTTGAATAGCTTCAGGTGTAGTCATAAACTCTTTTATTCTTCCAGCAACATGTTCCATAGAATCAAAAAATGATTCCATTACGGTAAAAAAAGAGGGCTCCTCTTCTAACAGTTCTCGCAATAATAGTTCTTCCTCTGCGCTAAGTGCTGGCTTAATTGAGGTTTCAGTTACATTTGTAAAAATTCGATCGGATAGCGGACTCTTTGGCAGCTGCGCTAAAGCAGGATTTAATTCTTGTTGCACAGGAGGATATTCAATTAATTCATCCGGAATCTGTCGTATTGGTCCTATTAATTCTGGTTGCGCATTCCAAAAGTCAGATACACTCTGTGCTAAACTTTTTAATGCACTACTTAAGTAGGATGGTTCTGGTGTAGGTCTTGGTTGAGAAACAGGATATTTTTCTAACAATGTGGCATTAGCTGCTGACATTGGCTGTGCTATTTGAGGCTTTGGATGTTGCGGCATTTCAGCAGGCTCAATTTCTTCTAAAGGAATTTTAATGTTATCTTGTAAATCAAGCCCCTCTTCTTTTGGAATTAAGGTAAAACCTTGAGTAAGTGTCACATTATCGGGCGGCCTAATAGGTGTTGTTGGTAGCTCCAAGATTGTCATGCCTTCAACATCACCACTTAAAGCACCCGTTGGTGTTTGCATTTCTTCTTTAGTAAGATCTAGTACATCAGACGTTGGTGCATTTGTAATAATGGCGTCTTCAAAACTGTTTTTTTGCTCTCGGATATCTGGCAGTGTTCTAATAGGCATGGATGCTATGCTTGCATTAACAGGTGTTGTTGGCAGCTGAACAATGGTCATACCTTCAATATCACCACTTAAGGGTCCAATGGGTGTTTTGACTTCTTCTTTAGTAAGATCTAATACTTCAGTAGAATTTGTTGTATTAACGAGGAAAGGTGTTTCTTTTTCTACGGGTTTACTTTGAGGACTAGAATATGTGATGTTCCTTTGAGTTGTATTAGGTGTTGATACACCAGCTGTTGATATAGTACGTGTTAAATCAGTCATTTGTCTTTCCCCATACCGCCAAGCTGCAGGTCCCAAGCCGTAGTAGTTTACTAAAAGTACACTTGTTAATGGCTGCTGCAGATCCTTAGGTGCAAAACGGCGTACTAAATAGGGAATGCCAACAGCGCCAAGGCCTACAAAAGCAAGCGCGCTTGTGAAAGAACTTCCGGAATAGACCATCTGAAGCACAGTTGGCACAAAGTAGGCTACACTAATAAGGTCTGCTACTTTAAACATAGTTTGAGTCTGTGCTGGAACTGTTATGCCGGTAAGGTCAATAATATCATTAAAATTAATAAGACCGGCTGCCTTTGCCGCACGCACCTGATCTGACATCTTTTGAAAAAACTTACGTTCATCATTTGTGCAGTTATTGATAGTAATATCATGAGCAACAAGTACTCCAGCAGCAAGGGAGCCTGGAGCCGCTGTCACAGTGCCCGTATGCTGCAAGGTAGATCCTTTATGAAGATGTGTGGTAACATCTTTAGCTAATTGCTCAGTAGTTTTTTGAAATTTTGGGCGAAGCATAGTTTTTGATTGAGAAACCGCGAGATCAGCCTGCCGTAGTTCTAAGTCAAAATCTATTTTTTGTTGATCTCTAAGCTTAGGCGACCATTCTTTCAACAATACTATCGTCTCTTCATAGCCATTAACTATTGCCATCTCTTTTAGTACATCCCAATTGGAAGAGGCATTTTTTGCGCCTTCTAACATTTTTTCACGTGTGGCCTTTGATAAAGCAATAGTTTTTTCGACAAGTTTATTGACACACTGTTCAATTTTTGGCTGCACAGATTTTATACCCTCTTCACTTAGGGCACTTTTAATTAACACATTTTCTCGGCGCAGTAGTGTAAGAAGTAAGTTTAACTGGGTAAATGTTGAGGCATTGCTAATATTTTCAGCAATAGCATCAAAGTGTCTAAAATCATTGTTTTGATATGCCTGCAGCCGTAAAGGCTCTTCGTGCTTAGTACATGTTTGTAATCCATCTGCAATACGATTAACAAATTGGTTATACGCCCTAAAGAGTCTATCGGCATAGTTTGGATTTTTATCATAAAGAGCAGCAATACGCATTTGCTGTTTTTCGATCGAAGAAAGAAGGCTAGCGTATTTTTTTTGAAGAGCCTGTGTTTCTGAATAGCTCTCATAAGTAGCTTGTCCTACAGTCCTTTCTATTTTACGATGAAGCTGTAGTGCAACACTAAAAAGACCTACAACATCTTTCATCTCTTTTGTTTTGGAAACATCTGAGCTAGTTATGAACGCACCAACTTCAGAAATTTTAGCATCTAACAAAGTATCATTTAGCACAAAGGCCTTAGTTGCCTCATCGCAGATTCTTGTAAATTCTAAAGCTGCAGCCGATGGTTTGTTTTCAACAGTAATTTCAACTGCAGGCTTTTCTAGTCTCTTTTTTTGCGCGTCAATCGAATGCATCAAGACTTTGACATCACTTGAGAGGTGCGCAAAATGGGAGTCTACAAATTTATGTACAGTGCTTATTAGATTAGTAATTATTTGGCGTTTATCAGGTTGATTGATAGATTCCAGATCAGAATTACGTAATTTTTCATTCAGAAATTCAAGATTTTGTTTTAAATTATATGGAGTAATACTCTTTCTTCTTATAAATGAAAGCAAGACATCAAAAAATCTAGATATAATATTACTTTTTTGCTTATCTACTAGACATTCAGACTCTGAAAAAGAACGTATTAATACTTGATTTGGTTCTTTACCATGGGCTTGTTCGTTTACTTTTGCGGCTATGTCTAATAAAGTTTGCAAAGAATCATAGCGTGGATTTACTGAACTACTCATACGAGCTCATCCCCTCTAGTTTCTCTACTCTTTATTATATTATAGTATATTATTGAATATTAATCAGAAAAAACTCAAATAATCACAAATAACTTAATTGCAATTACTTAGCTATTTTTGGTTAGGGGTCATTAATTTTTTGATAAAGTCCGGTGCAAGTTTGGTAATTTCTTTGCGGGCTTCAGGAAGCTTGATGATGTAAATTTGTTTAATAGCAAGATGACATTCTAAAGATGAAGAACTACTTAATTGAGAAGCAAAGTAATCATACAATGCACGATCTTCTGGTAAGGCTGTATCGCGCCAAGCGCGTATATTTTGAATGAGAATACCTACCGTTTTATCGCTGTACTTAATTAAAAGATGAGCTTGCCATGCTAGTTGAGATAAATGCTGCAAATAAGCTGTGAGTGGTGGATTTGGATCTGGGGGAACATATCTTTGGTAATATACTGGTTGCATAATTAAATATATAAAAGAGCCTTATGTGGCTCCACGTTAGTTAGTTAAAGTTAACAGTAATGCGTCTGCATATACTTGTGAGCCCACCAATGAATGCGCCCGCGGCGGCACCAAAGATTGGAGGAGCAAAAGCCAATACGACATTTGCACCAACATTTGCCATTGTAGTTGATGGTGAGACGGCAGCACTATTCACCAGATAAGCTGATACTACAACGCCGGCAGTTACGCCCATGAGAGCGCCTTTGCATACTCTGTTATTAAACAGGAAATCACATACCGCAGCGGTTTGCTTTGGCTTACATATAACTGTCGCAGTTGCAAGTCCACCAATAAAACTTGCAGTAAGTCCAAGGGAATTATTACAAACACAACTCATGATTTATTTTCCTCTTTGCACGGGCGATACTATAAGATAAACTCCATTTAAAATATAGAATTTTGCGAGTTTTGCTTTTTACGAAATTGCTAATTTCGCTATTATCACACAATGAAAATGAGGCAGAAACTATGACCGGAATACATACGACTACTACTTACGATCAATTGACAATTCAACGTATTACGACTAAAAATGAGGTAGTCTTGAGTTTAAATGCCGCCCAAAGAGATAACCGTATTACACAAATTTGGGGCATTGTACTCATGGGAGCTGGTGGTTTATTGGGAATTGCATCGATAATTATTCCACCGATGATTCGCTCAATTACACCTGCCGAGCAGTGGTGGTCGTCGGTTGGCGGTGATGTTGTAGCAGCGGGTATATTTGGTGTTGGTTTACATAAATTAGTATCTGCAAAAATCCATAGACCCGATCAAGAAAAGCTAGATTCTATTATGACTGAATTAGATTCCATGAACTTAAGTGAACTAACAAATAAACAAAAAAACACAAACAGTTTATTTCATATTGCCCAACTTGAACGATTTCATTTAATAACTCAAGAAATTGCTCAAAAATTAAAAATACTCCTATTTAAATGCGCGCGCGCGAAACAGCATACAACACACCATAATGATGTATATAGCCCTATAAACAATTCGTCTCAAGAGATGCAAGCATTAGAAGGTGAATGGCATGAGCTAAAACAAGCCATATTTACTCAAGTGGTCTAAAAGCTGGCTGCATTTGATGTCTTGCCCCGCATTGGAGGCTTTTTTTTGAACACCCATCATTATTTCATAATTTAAAGCTTGAAATTTGATGGCAATGTTGGTAAACAAAAAAAAACACCTTAAAGGATCGGGATATGAAAAAGTTGACTCTAGCAGTTCTTGGCACAGGTTTTCTTTTAGGTTTAGTGCAGTCTTGCCACACTAAACCACCTACACCTCTTGCTACAATATCAACTGATCCGAAAGATCCCGTATTTATGAGAGAAGAAGATCTTAGTACTTTTGCATCGCTTGTTACGGAAGCTAAATTAGGTGATTTTTTTCATGGAACAGGTCCATTTACCTCTTTTGCCCCGACAAACGCGGCCTTTGAGAAATTTGACCAAAAAAAATTGCAAGAACTTAAAGACCCAAAAAATCGAGATGAGCTTATAGATCTTATCAACTACCATGTAATCTTAGGCAAGTATCTATCAAGTACCCTTAAGCCAGGCAAAACACGTACAGTTAATGGCAAAACTATCGATATCCGAGTAGAAGATGGTAAAATCCAAGTTAACAATGCCAATGTAATTAAATCAGATCTTATTGGCCCAAATGGTGTAACTTATGTTATCGACACAGTACTTGTTCCATAAATTAAATTATTTATTACAATAACTAGATTTCCCGTGATATTTGCATAAACTCTTTTTTTATCGTTATTATTGTTCCATCGCTTTTACCGTTTAAAATTTGTCATTAGCTTATGCCAAATCTAAACGATAAAAACGATGGAACAATAATAACGATAAAAAAAGACCTAAGCACATCCTTTAAGACCTAATTTTTTACCTCGAATAATGCCATCTTGTTACTTTTTTGTTAATTAATAGACCTATTACATAAAAACCCTTATTCTTTTATTAATAATTTCTTAATTGTATCTTGTTTATTTACGTTTTCAATAATAGGCCAATTTGAAATAATAGAGCCATATTTTGGAGACCTATGCTACCAGTAACAACAGTTTCAATCCCAGATGCACCAACAGGCGCTGCACCTACCCTTTTTCGCCGAATTGGTAATGGTATTGGCGGCTTGCTTACTAGCTGGGTTACTGGGCGTGATACAGAGTCGCTTGCGGGTAAAAAAATTGATCTAATTAACACTAACTGCGGCAAATTGATTCAAGATATCTCTAATCAAATGATCAAGACTTTGATGCCGGATAATCCCCTTTTAGAGGGTGGATCTAGTCAAATTGAAATTATAATGAATGACTTGACCACTCACGTTTTTGCGGTTTTTGCCACGAAAGGCATAGAAAACCCAGAACTTCTTAGCGATGATGAATTGACAGATCACTTCTTGGGCACTATTTTTAGCATGATGAGTGATGAATTTGAGCACAATCCCGATTGTTCAACAAAAAATCATTTTATAAACATTGCAGGAACCCTTTTAACCACAGCTTTTCCGGACGGCGTTCACGATTCAAAATTTCCCTATGCAGCAAGAAAGCTCCTTTCAGGTAATGCCGTTGCCACCTGGCTGGCAAAAAAAGGCCTTAACACAGATAAAGACCTTAGCTGGCATGGCATTACTACCCTTTTTGCCGAATATCTTGAAGGTATTTATAACTCACTTAGAAATACCGAAGGAAAAAAACTCCCAGATGATTCAGGCGCAAATGAGCTTATATTAGCAATTATTACTACTATCGATGCTAAAACAAAAGAAACTACATCAGTTCCGCTTAAAATTAGTCAGCTAAACGAAACTTCCAATGCATTCATAAACAAATTTCTCACAAGACTTTTGCAGGGTAATTGTTCACGAAATGAGGATAAAGAGCTTTTCAATAAAGCCCGAACATGGCTTTTATTACATATGCAAACAAGCCTGCAAGCCGTATACACAACCATTTTTTCGCCTCGACATGAGCAAACACATAAAATGCGCCGCAATGAATTTGCCGACAAAATCCTCTTTGCTGCAAGTGAAGTTTTACCAAAAGCCCATCAAGACATTAAGAAAATTGACGAATGCAACTCTGATGCTATCTCTCGCATCCTTACTCGTTTATTACAAGATCCTGAAAAAGCTTTTTTTGCCAAAAGCTTAGAAAAAGCCTTAAGTACATTAGGCTCAGAAATAGGCCTGAAAGAAGCAAAAGATCTTCTGAAAATTATTGTGGTTTCGGCATCTTTAGAAGCTATTTTACAAGATGAACTTAGGCCTGATGAAATTCAAAAACTGCTCCCCTCTTTCTTAAGCTCCAAGACTGTATTTGACTACATCTATTACTTTACTGCCCCGTATGTAATTGAAATTATCACACAATGTAACACCATCCAAGAAAAAGGCCAAGCCTCAGAAAGTCGCCTTAAAGAACACGGTGGAAGCGAAATTGCCGATTGGATAGACAGCGGCCTTTCATGGGCAAGAGAGCTATTTGAAGCAAAAGCTTTAGCCGAAACAATGCAGCCGACTAAATACAAATTCGTTAATGACTTAGCTTGCCATATGCTGCGACCAAGTGACGAGGCCAATAGCTCTGTAGCCAAAAATTATATAGACACTCTGCTCAAAAATTTAATTACCATCATTCTAGAAAATGCTATAGCTGACGGTATCGATAATCCAGAAAGTACCATGGCAAGCATTACAAATATGGTCCTAGGAGAGTGTCAAGAAAAAGTACTTGAGTTACTTAAAGATAACAGTAAGTCAGTGGATGAAAAACGTAGCATTATTTTGCAAATTTCACTTGATGCCAACATCAAGTTAAAACCCAATGCGCTTGATCATAATCTATTTCAAGATACCTTTGAGAGCATTTCTTTATGTAAGGCCGCAAGAAGAATATTAGAACTTGTACTCAAAAAAGAGGCGTTTAACAATTGTCTTCCTCCTTTTCTTAGAACAAGCGAGTTATGGGAAGACCTTGGCGATCTTCTTGCACACTATTTAAAAGGCCTTTACGCCCAAACAAAGAAAATTCAAGATCTTGACCAAACAAATCTCACCATTCAAGTACCTGAACTTCGAAAACATCTCACAGCTTTTCAGGCATGGGTGATTAAAAAACTTGACGATTCAAATAACGCCAAAGCGCTAGAAACTAATTCGTTTGCTCGTTTTAAAAGGCATTTTTTTAGAGGCGAAGGTCTTAAAAGCCTTGTCGACAACGTCCTTCCCAAGGTTTTAGAGGCACTTATAGCCTTTCACTTAAATCCAAAAGCTTCTCTGGCATCTGAAGCAAGAGCTGCCAGTCTCTTTATGTCGTTTATTACCATTGCTCAAATAGGTTTTGATAGGCTAGATGTTTATGAGCTTTCGGAAAATAAAGCCAACTGGCTGCAAGAAAATGGGTATTCTGAAGAAAGCCTAGAGCTCTATCGCAAAAAACATGACCTTCCTTTAAATGAGCCTATTGATGTTCGAAGCCTTATTATGCATGAAACCTCTGAACAAATAGTCGATATAGTCCTTCCAAAAGAGCTTCGTGAATTGCTGATACCAAATGAATTTTCTATTTTTAACATCGATCAATTCCTTGCAAACCTCTGCTATGAATATATACGAGATGCCTATGATTATTCTCATGCTATGAAGCAGCTTGCCTCAGCTGATAGTCAATCTCAAGAGGCGCTTTTGAAGGATTTGCAAACCTATCTTGAAAAACAAGTACATGAGTATTTTAACTCTGATAACCTTGGACAAAGATCTTGGGTAGAAAATGTAACTCGTTTGATTTTTACCTCAGAAAATGCCGAACAAAAGGCTCTTTTGCTTAAATTTACCCCCAACATCTACTTTGGAGCGATCGGCTTTGTCCTCAAAAATGCAGCCAATAGCCCGGGTGCCAAAGCCGGCGAAAAAGGTAACAACCTTCTTTTACTCTTTGAGCCTATTGCAACAAAGGCCCAAGCGCTCTTTTTGCTACTGAATACTGACGATCTAGATGCTGAAAAAAGAGAAAAACTTGAAGTGACTGAAGATGAAATTGCTTGTTTTTTAGCAGCTACTGGCAAAGCTAACAACTATAGCATACAAGATCTTGGCTATTGGGTTGTAGCTAGGCGCTCTCTTGATTCGCTTTATAGCGATGATGACTGGAGCCAATTTATTCCGGAATTTCTTCAAAGCTTTTTTACCAAAGACACTGCCGCCAATTTTGCAACAGCTGCCTACGAGACTATCCATAAAACCCAAGGGGTGCTTCAAAGAGAGGAAGTAAAAGGATTACAAAGAATTCGATTAGAACCAGGCTTAGAAGAATTTGCTAACGAATATTTTATTCAAAATATTATTGAACTTTTGCAGGAACTCGGATCCGAAAAAGCCCCTTTAAATAGTGCACTGCCTACCCTTTTAGACTCTTTCTTAAAACAATGCTGTATAGACGAAACCACAAATATTGCTCAAATGCGAAATACCCTCGTTGGTAAAGTTATCTTTACGGCAATGGGTAAAATACTCACATCAAAGACTCCGGTAATAGAGCAAGCTCGCGCCCTTATAAAAAGCTATAAACAGGATCAAAAAACGGGCAACAATGAGCCAACAAGCGCCCTTCTACTTAAAACTTGCCTGCCTGATGATTTAGTATCTACTCCGCTTGCAAAGCTTATTGTTTCTGATATAGCAACACGCGAATTTAAAGATCTCATTACGCAAATCCAGCAAGCTCAAGAAAAAATTCTAAAACGCGGAAAAGAAGCCAAAGAATATCTGCATTCACTTGATGGCATGAAATCCTTTGTCACAGATATGATGCACGGACTTGATGAAACACTAGATGACTTTGCAAAACCCGGCATAAATAGAATTTCAGATGACTTTCCTGATTACATCGATGACCTAATCAAGCAGGCGCTTGGTGATAAAGAGTTTGGCCCCATAATCAAAGAGTTTTTCCACAACTTTGTACATATAATTCTGCAAGAGGCCCTTACCCCTAAAATTGGGCAGTCTATCGAAGAAAAACTTTTAGAGGTAACTAATCATCTTATTAGCATTGATGGCGCATTTACTGACGATAAAAAAGGCGCAGAATGGCTTAAAGTAATCCTTCCCGAAAACACCCTCAAGAGCCTGCTGCCCGAATTTTTACAAAAAACAGTAACACATGAAAAGCTTATAAAATGGTTCTTTAAACCCTATGTAGAGCAAATAGCGGTCCAAAAAAACAGAATTGCACAAGAAAACCAAAAAGGCTCGGATATAAACGTCGATCGCATGCAAAGCTTTGTAAAGAAAAAACTTTTGGAATACACAAAACCAAGTGCAACAAGACTCGGCCTCTTTGGTCAAACTGGCCTTGTTCGCAAACTTGAAAGTTCCTTTTTAGGCACTTTTGAAGACTGTAAAGATGAAACGCTAACTCCAGCTATGCAGTCATACCTTAATGCCACTATCAGCCAAATAACTCGTACACTAGAAGCAAGAGGCACTTTAGACCCCAATTTTTTAAGTGAAGCCCTCATTGGCACACTTGGAGCACTAGATACAAACGCTGAGCTTCCTGCAAATATGCCCCAGGAGGCAGATTTTCCAAAAGAAGCTGCCCAGGCGCTTCTTAAAATCATCCTTCCAGAAGGAAAAGACAGCCTATTCATACCAGATGTTGCCAAAGACTTGGTCTTAAAAAAAGTAACAGCAGGCCTAGAAGATCTCTTTAGTGATCTTAATAATGCCAATCTTCGAGTGCTTTGGTCACTAGACCGGCTCATCCCCTTTACAACCGATGATGAACAGCTTAAAGCAAAGCGCCTGCAAGCAGTAGAAGACATGCGCGAGCAAATTAAAGAAGGCAAAACCCCAGATTCGGCCTTTATCGC
Organism: uncultured Chlamydiales bacterium; assembly: GCA_963785335.1. Lineage (GTDB taxonomy): Bacteria > Chlamydiota > Chlamydiia > Chlamydiales > FEN-1388 > SZAS-7. The sequence continues at coordinate 195,447 of CAWAUW010000002.1, forward strand.
CAAAACCGAAAGCTCCTTTAAGCGCTACGTAACCGAAGCTGCGGTAAAAGAAGCCGAAACAAGAGTAGAAAACATGTCCTTATGGGGACCAGTTAAATGGCTCTTTAAGCACATTGTAAAGGCAGCTACCTATCTTTTATTTCGCTTTTCTCTTCGAAACCGAATTTATTCCTATGTTTCAAATCCCAATAATAACGAAGCCTTTCGCAGACTACTCTGGTCATTTCTACAATTTACCCCGCCCAAAAAGCGGCCCAAGGACATTTTAGAAAAGGACCTTAAAGCAAAAATCCACTCCACACTTTCTCATACTTCCCTTGCACCGGCACCTTTGAGCGGATTTTTCGCCAGCCAGCTAACCAATTACCTCTCAGGCAAAAACATTGTCGATATCTTGAGTGAAAATCTAGTACCTTCTTGAAGCAGCCTTTGCCAAAAATATGCAAAAAATGTGTAGATTATGCCAAGGTTGATTCTTAAATGCCCTAATGCCAGACCTTATCCTAAGGAGCCTTTCCTTTCGCACAAGGAAAACGTTGACATTTTTTTGCCTATTTGAGAGGATAGACATATGGAGATTAATTCATTCATAAAGGAAAAGCCATGACAAGTATACTTCCAACCTTAATCGAAGAATTTAAAGAAAAGCTTGTCGAAGTAAAAAAAAGCATTCTTCGACAGGCTAAATTTCCTGATGCCGAGAACCAGATTAAAGTAGCTATAGGCATGCGACGAGTAGGGAAAACATATTTTTCCTTGCAAAAAGTTTTAGCACTTCTTGAGAACGGCATACCGATCGAAAGCATTCTATATATTAACTTTGAAGATGATCGACTTCTTCCTATGGATCATAAAACTATGGGAAACCTTCTGGATGCTTTTTATACCCTCTTTCCTGAAAACCATTCGCGCATATGTTATTTATTTTTAGATGAAGTTCAAAATGTCCCCGACTGGGCACTTGTAATTAGACGATATTTTGATAGCAAAAGAGTTCAACTTTATTTAACTGGGTCGTCAGCAAAATTATTAAGTAGTGAAATTGCCACGTCATTGAGAGGTAGAGCACTTGAAACAGAAATATGGCCATTTAGTTTTTCAGAATATTTAGCAGCTCATAAATATTTGCCTCCGCAAAAACCTTTTGGTAAAAAATCAGAAGACGAATTACGAAAACAGCTATTTGACTATTTAAAAATTGGAGGATTTCCCGCAGTCCAATTTCTTTCTGCTCCCGATCGCATCCAAACACTTCAAGGATATGTAGAGGGGGTTATATTTCGTGATATTGTCGAAAGACATAAAGTTACAAACCTTCCGTTGCTTCGATATATGATTAATTCTTTAATGAAGAATATTGGAGCACCATTTTCTGTAAATAAATTTTACAAGGATATTCAAAGCCAAGGATTCAAAACAGCAAAAGATACACTTTATAATTATTTAAATTATGTCGAAGAGGCTTATTTAATCTTTACAGTTCCGCATTTTACAGAATCTATTCGCGAGGCGCAAACTACTCCTAAAAAAATTTACACCATAGATAGCGGATTTTTTTTAGCAGCTGCATTCAATCTTTCTGCCAACTACGGAAAACGCTTTGAAAATCTAGTATATCTGGATTTGCGCCGTCAGGGAAAAAATATTTTCTACTATAAAACTAAGGGCGGATATGAAGTTGACTTTGTCACCATATCTAAAACCAATAGTGTTGAACTGTTGCAAGTAGTGTGGGAAATCGATGATCCACTAACGCTTCAAAGAGAACAACGTGCACTTAATGAAGCTGAACAAGAACTAGGTATCAAAGGCAGGATTGTTGACCTTCCAAGTTATTTACAGAGTGGCGTATAAATCCTTTAAAGTTATCATCAGAAAATGAGTATTAAGATACTGCTACTGCTAACGCACCAGGAAAGCGCTTTAGTGTAAAGGAGCCGGACTCTGCGATTATGCGATTTTGTTTCAATTTCTTCGTTTTTTTGCAGCCTTATCTTCTTTATTGGAAAAAGTGCTAAAGTGCTAATGCAGAAACTATTAAATAAAAGGGGCCGTGGTCTGCAATGTAGATTTGAGATAAATCGCACATTGCAGATCACGGCCCCTTTACCGTTTCTTTTATTCTGCTACTGCATTCTAGCGGTGGAAACTAAAGTACATGTATGAGTAATCGTCCGGTCTGCATGGAGCCCTTCTCGAATAGTGTACTTCCTCATAATAATCATAAGGACCGAAATAGGTGGTTTCTCTATGAATATACACTGGTCTGCGGCAACTGTGGCGATGTCGACTACATGAATCAATGTGCTGCGATCTGTAGGATGCGCCAAATGAAAATGATGAACGTGGCTTACATCTTTTGCATGCTTCAAGACTGCTTGCCCCAAAAAATAAAAAGACTGCGCTAAAAATGGTTAAAATATATGACATAATTTCACTGCTTTAATTATTAAAAACACGGTGATCATCATAATTAAAGGCCTGTTAAAGCACAAGAAAAGCTATTACAAAAAAGAAATCATAGACTTTTACAGCAATTACGTTTTAATTAAAGGACCGGACTTAAAGGGGCCGTTTAAAAGGTCCGGATACTGCTATTCTTGCGATTTATACTTGCTTTCATAAATCCAACTAGCAAATTGATGAGAAGATAACGGCAAACATAATGGAACCATTTCTTGATTAGCTGAAAAGTGTATGAAATGTCTGAAATTGCAAGCAATTGCAGCTAAAATAATTCTTTTCCTTTTCGTAAATAGCAAATCGCACGGATCGCAGTATCCGGCCCCTTTAACCTTTCATTCAAACTCATATAATAATCAGATGAGATTAATATGATAAAGGCCACTGATCTGCGACGCTTTGACATAATTTACTAAACAGAGTACCTGATGGCAGCGCATCAACTAGTTTTCCAACTTTATAGATGTGCGAAGAAGCTTCGCTTGCTTTAACCGCATCCCATGTTTTAGCAAAAACGAGGGCATAGGCTTTGCCGGCATTCAGCTCCTTAGGCATGAGGCAATCATAAATAAATTTAGAGGATTCAGGTGCTGCTAATGCGCCAGGAAAGCGCTGTAGTAGGCTCAAACCAAGAAAAGTAAAACTTGCTACGCATACTACTCTAACGGCCTTTGTTTGTGTATTTTGACTCCAACTCACCGGATTGAGTTGAGATATGAGAACAGATCCGTAGCTAGTCATTGTTCCTATAATACCTGCCATAATAACCCTCAAAATAAAGTGTGAAGCAATTAGTATACCGCTTTGTAAAATTCTTGTGAAGAGGGTCCGAAATGGGGCCACGGCCTAATGATTTTGCTTTAAGGTGTTTTTTAAGAAATAGATAGGTTGCAAAATTTGCCCTTGAGCTTTAGCTCCCTGGAGTGCGGCGATTCTTCGCCGCTCTTAAATTTGACCACAGACCCTCACGTCTATAACGCCCATGCAAATAATAGCCTCTTTAGTGGCCTGTGAGGTTTGCGGTGGCTTGGGCGTTATTGAGGTTGGGAGTGTATGTAGAACTAAGAGCGGCGAAGAATCGCCGCACTCCAGGGAGCTAAAGCTCAAGAACAAATTTTGTCACAAAGATTTATCCTGAAAAACAACTTAAATCAACATCCTAGGTTAGGCCTTGCCCCCATTTCGGTTAGACCAAAAAACAAAGATTTTGCATTTACATTCTTGCATTATTTGCTTCACACTACGATAATTTTATACGTGCTTCCCTTATCAATGACATCATTTTTAAGTGCTTTTTCAGATTTCGTGTTTATCGCACCAAGTGAGCGAAAATGCAGCTTGCAAACACTTATTCAGATGCCCTGGAAAGGGCTTCTTGGTAAGGATTTAGCACGCCTGCACCCTGAAAGCTATTCAAGGGATATACTTCGTTTTACACTCCATGTTGGAAAGATTTCTTTTATTTGTGCAGAGTCATCTGAAAATGAAAAACTTTCTCTACAAGCTATCGATAATGAGATACTCAGTTTGATTAATGCATTGCCAAACTGCCCATTAGCTATGAGAGCAGAAGGCGTACATCTAATAAGATATTTTATACAAAATCTTATGTCAGCAAATCTCTTTGTCTTAGATCCCGAATTTCCTACTACATATAATAGTCAAACATATGTGCCTAAGGGACAGCTACTTTTTCCTTTAAAAGAGACAAAAGGAAGTAAAGAATCTAGATTCTCACTTTCTAGCAAAGATTCTACACTTATCCTGAGCGCAGTTCAGTACTGGCAGGTAGCTAATGCAACTAATCCCACAATTATTCACGGCTATGATGCTCTTCGTATTGAAATTATAATCGACCTTAATAATGCCACTCAAGAGACTCTACTGAATCATTTTGAATCAGCCAGCTGCTTATTGCAATTTCATGGCTTTTGTCGAACTCTGGTTGAAATTGGTTTCTAGGGGGTCTGCAACCATCACTCTATCAATAATTATTTTTTTTATCGTTTTTTTCAGTTGTATTTTGCTTCTTTCACTTCTTGGATTAGACAACATGTCTGTTGGGCAATGAGTTTGCGCAAGAACAAAATGATGGTGAGCATTTGCGATTCGCTTTCGATCATGCCGTAGCGCTGCTGACGAAGGCCAAGAAGGAGCCAGTCGAGGTTAAAATAATGAGCGTCGGTAAATCGAATGTTCTTCATCAGCTGTTTCAGGATTAAAGTAGCAAAATAGGTGCCGGTTCTTCCCTTCCCTGCTTGGCAGTGGACAAGTGTCTGGCCAGGATTTTCAGCTTCAAGCGCTTCTACCTTTTCCATAAACGCTGCGAGCGTCTCGACATTTATACCTTCCCAGGGCGCCCAATAAAGTTGAAGATGGTAGACTGTTTGGCCGCATACATTTAATTTTCTGAGCACAGCCTCAAGTTCTTTGAATTTCTCATCTTTGACTACCTCTTCGCACGTAACCTTAATGTTATCAAATTGAAGAGATTCCCCTTTTGAATCGGGATAGTAATCAAAATCTCCTTCTTCTCGCAGCATTAAAATAAGTTTTACGTTATCACAAATAACGTAACGCCACATACTATAGGCATCACGCGCATGTTCAGGATGATGAACTGCCACCCGCACTCTGTCATCAAGGCATTGAATTGGGCTTGCTGAGCGTAGATTGTCGCAGCAATTATGTGCATGAGAGTTTTTGTCCCCTCCCTCACAGTGTTCTTCTAGTCCATCTCCAAGTCTAAAAAGCTCCCATGTATAGGGATATTCTGTAATCGTTTCAATATCTTTTTTTGAAATAGAAAATTTGCCAAGTTTTTCAGTCGTTAGCACTTTAGCTAGGTCTGCATAGTCTACAAGGTTATGTGCCGGCACAAATGTCGTTTGAGGCATCATTTTGGCAAGATACTGAATTGTACGCATATAACTAGTAGTCCCTTCAAGATTTACAGCTCTAAGTGTTGAACACTTGGCAATCTTTACCAAATTTGAATTTCGTGCAAACCAGCAATTTCTTAAGAAAAGTGTTTGAAGCGGCACTTTGGGAAGAAAAAGAATTACTTCAGCTGAAATTTGGAAATGATCAAGCGTAAGTGATTTAAGATGCTTAAGATCAGTAGGAAAACTAAATGCAGCCGTAATAAAACCGCCATGTACCCTTACCGCAAGATTTTCAAGGGACTCATGTTTGTTAAACCATGCAAGGTTAAGCTCATAGTTACCCCTTGTATTTGGATCATAGCCTCCCCACACATCAATGTCGATTACCTTTACCGAGCGATGACCCTCCAGGACCCCAGGAAGATCTTGCAGTGTAAGCTTATCGTTCATGCCTATTCGTAATGCTTCCAGTTGCATATGCCCCCACAAAAATGCCACGATGATATTGTGAGCAGATGCATCTGTCAAGTCATAAAGGATTTTAAACTTAAGTAGAAATGGGAAATTGGATCAGGCCTAGGATGTTGATTTAAGCTTTTTACGAAATAGATGGGTTGCAAAATTTGCCCCCTTAAGCTTTAGCTCCATGGAGTGCGGCGATTCTTCGCCGCTCTTAATTTGACCACGCACCCTCACGTCTATAACGCCCAAGCCAACGCAAACCTCACAGGCCACTAAAGAGGCTATTATTTGCTTGGATGTTATAGACGTGAGGGTGTGTGGTCAAATTAAGAGCGGCGAAGAATCGCCGCACTCCAGAGAGCTAAAGCTCAAGGGACAAATTTTGTCATGACCCCATTTCGAAAAGATTAAGACAAGATTAAGATAAAAATTACTTAACTTTGAGGGGCCCCAACACTAGTACATAAAATCCTAAAGACTATCTCTGATACATGCTGTGAGTTTGAATCCATTCAAAAATAGGCTCTGGGACGAGTTCATTAATTTTTTCGCCTTTCTTAAGTGAGTCCTTGATCATAGAGGACGAGAGGTATCTACCCTCTTCGAGTCTAAGAAGTGCGCAAATAGGCCTTTCACGAATAAAGCCGTTCAGTTCGCTGCACGTGTCATTATTTCGTAAGAAAACAATAAATGAATCAGCTGGAAGCGCCATACAACTTCCCCATGTGTGCGTTGCATATTTTGGCTCTATCTCAAGTCCCGTCATATAATAAATAGAAGTTTCGGGATTGGAATCTAAGTAGAGTGCAGTATCCGAGCCAATAATACCAACAAATGAGGCGCCGCTTGCAAGCAGTCGCTCTTGCAATGCTTTAGGTGTAAGCCTTGTTACTATAATCGATGGATGATCTGCAAATGTTCTATAAAGCATATCTAGACGAGCTTCTATAGGCGATCTTACTTTGTACTGATCACCGCCCCAAACTGGATAAACAAGCACATAATCGCATAATTCTAATGATTTTGTGGCGACACATTCATGTGCTTTATGCAAAGGATCAAAAGATCCTACAAAGTATCCAATTCTTTTATCTCTCAATGTCTCTTGCTCTATGGTCTCAAGCACAAGTGAGTGAAGTAAAAATGGAAAAAAAAGAAAAAATATAAGAATGGTTTTCATAACATCCAAAATAGAAAATTTATACAATCTTTTCAAACAAAAAATGCCTCCAGAGGGCCGGATATTTCGGTACAAAATGACCGGCGCGAGGCGCCAAAAAATTAAGAATGAAACAATGCCTCAAAAGAATGACTGTAAACCTCTTTGATTTTTCAAATTTCATTCCCATTAACTAATCACTTTTGTTACATTAGCCAGCACTTAACAAAAAAAGGAATTTTCTATGAGATATCTACTACTTTGCATGCTCTGTTTGTCAATGAATGCTCTAAGTGCCGGCCAAGGTGTAACAAAGCCTGAAGAGCCAGCCAAAACTGTGCCTCAGAAACAACCAGAACCACAAAATCAAGCACAGCCAGATACATATGTTATGCCAGGCGAGCTTGATCAGTATGAAGATGATGATGTTGTTGATCAACCAGATTATTTGTCAGATCGCGTTGATGTTAATCCCGTTCCAAAAACATCCCCAACTCCAACAGAGCTGACTCCAAGTAAACGTGCTAAGGAGCCATCTGGCCTCCAGCCTGAAGATCTGCAAAAAATTAAATAGTGGATTTTTAATAAAACTTTATAGCAGCCATAGTATTTGGCTGCTTATTTAGTATGATATTTAGGCTTTGTTGAAACGTCTTGGAAGCCGAAAAATGAAGAATCTTCACTTAAGCTAATTTCTTGTTCTATATGATCGGCAAGTTGCATAAGTGCGCCATCACTATAATTTGTACGTACAGTATCGATTACAGTTTCTATAGATTCCCCAAAAAATCCAATATGTCCGCCCGCTTTTTTTCCATGTACAGCTTCGGTAAGAGTAAAAACATCGGCAAGAAGTGGATACATAGCCTTCATCAGATTAAAATAGGTAGGCTGCACCTCTTTGCAAAGAGCTTTATAGGCACTAGAAATTGGATCATATGGTTCTCTTTTAATGAACGATATAAAAGAGCCAAAATAGGTCCCATCAGGCACGCTTTTTAACCAATTTAGCTCATCTTGCAGCTGCTGCTTTCTTGCAGTGTTTAAAGGCGCCTCTGGTCGATTAATATAATTTTGCATCTGCTCAATCAGGGCAATTCCTTTTTGCTTTGATTGAGAAAGTTCCATGTAGCCTTCAAGATATTCTTTGCGTTTTGTTTGGCGATCAAGAAGCGCGTTTTGTTGAGATATTGTTAAACGTGGAAAAAGCTGCTTTGCAAGCATTTTTTTAGATGCTGAATTGAGTGTATAGCCAACTTCACTTTGCACAAACTTCCAAAATTCTCTATTTTCTTGAGTATCCTTGACAAGACTTTTTACAAAGTGATTTCGCAGATCATGTATTGTTATGCCTTCATCTTTTTCATGCCTTCGTGGATCACTTAACGAATACTGCTCTATTTTTGGGTTAATAAAGGCTTCAATGCGCGCTCTTGCCTGTGCTGAAAGGTGTTGATAGATTGGAGCATCTTGTCTTTGGATCCAATTTTTTACTCTAGCATCACGCTGTGAGCTGTTTATCAGTTGATTGACTGTTTGCTCTGAGAGGGGTTGATCTTTCCAGTTGGATTCCAGCAGACAAGAGCGCAGCGGTATAAGATGTTCTTTGACAGGGTCTTTATTATCTTTTGTGCTTATTTGAAGCTGCAAGCGATTGTCTTCTCCCATGGAAAGATCAGTATCAAATAGTACAAATTTCCAGGGACAATTTAGTGCTTGTTGCAGCTCTTGTGGTAGAGCATTAAGGCGCTTTGTACTCCAAACTTCTTTTTGCTGGCCATCTTGGACTACTCGCTCTTTATATTGGATGGCATCCCGATCACTAAGCTCGCCTTGTACATTTTTTATAATTAATTCTTGCAGCGAAATAGACTTTTCATAATCTGGCGGAATCTTAAATTCAATGAAGCGCTCGGCATTTGCACTTGGCACTGGAACTACAGCTAAATTAGCGCTATGCAAATCTAGTAATTGAATTTCACCAGTCAAAATGGCGTTAAATTCGGCATCAGGAGACAATTTTTCAAAAACTTTTTCTAAAACTTCGGGATTTTTCTTCAAATCCCCTATCAGAACCATTTTAATAAACGGTTTTGCTTCGTAAGTTTTTTGTTTAGTATCACTTTCTTGGGTAATATTGAATGTCCCAACCACCGCCGCTTGAGCCATTAAATCAAAAAGGCTATCGGCAAGATAAGATTCTTCTTTGGCCCTTGGATCCATTTGTTTAAGCACCGCGCCATATTCTGGCAATAATACCACTTCTTGGGCAGATTTTACATTAGCTTTTAGCTCTACATTTTTTTCTTTTATTGATTGCAGTGCTTGAAAGCCTACCGAGGCAGCCTTTCCTTTGCTTGCAGCTGCCTGCACAGAAAATTGCATAGGATGTTGTTTAATGAAAATTTTGGCCTTATTCAGTAGTGGCAGTACCTTTTCTTCATAAATTTGCTGGTACTTTTCTTTTTCTGGGAAATTTGGTGCGCTCAAAACTTCTCTAAACTTACTTTCTAATCTAAATATATCTGCTACGGATTCAACATTTACAGGCTGTTTCCTTACGTTCTGAATTGATCGATGCATAGCTTTTGTTGCTCGGCTCGGAAGCTCATCGGTAAAACTATCTGATTTGCTGCGAGCTCTTTTTTTACCTTGCTGTGCACTTGTATTCGTAAGAGGCTTTTGTCTTAATGCTTTTTTACTAACATGCGATGTAGCCTCATTTGTTTTGGCTTTTTTTCTTTTGCCAGGTTGCAAACTTGGCTGCTCTTTAGAAATGTCTGCTGAATCGTCAAGTTCCCGTTTCTTATCTGGAATTTGTTGATAATCGTCCCAGTTTGGCGAATCATCATATCTATTGCCTACATCCATAGGGATACCCTCTTTTTCTTAGTATATCAAATAAATACTTTAATATCAAAAAAACAGCTTTTTAAAATTTTTTTATATATAATAAGAGTAGAGAATAGGGGGTACTTATGAGTGCTATAAGACCAGCTAGTCCGAGAGATCCGCAGAATTTTGAAAAAAACGCTGAAGTCAAGAGCGATGGCAAACTCTATGTCAATAACATACAGCGTGAAGTAACTTGGGATGGTGATGCAATAAAAGACCCAAATCGTCTAACACATATTGCTAAAACTATCAACGCTGCACCGCAAAAACACAATAGTAATGCAGATTCATTTTCTGTTACTGCAGGAAAACATACCTTTACCATCACAAAAAGTGCCACACAGTCAAAAACATCAAGTGTTGCACGATCTTTATATAAAAGGCCTTTGCCTGAAATTCCTAATCAAACAGTTCAGCAAAAACCTCTTGCTAAAGCACCTCTTTTAAATCGCAAAGAGCTCCTACAAAAAAAAGCAGAACTAGAAAAAAATCCTGTGTATCAATTAGCTAAAGGTATTCAAGATTTAAACAAAAGCGGACACTCATTCGATTTTAGCGATTCAGAAAAAGCTATTTTAAAAGAAATGGACGATCTAAATGCACAATTAAAGCGCACAATAGTGCGTCCCACAAAGCCCCCGCCTCTTCCTCCAAAATAATGTTCACAAGCCTAACAATCCACTTGATTTTCGAGATATTTTCCAAGTAGACTTCTGAATATCATTAGGATATTATACCATCCTCATGTACAACGAGACTAGCCGGAGTTTTACCTATGATGAAAAAGCCTTTAACGACAAGCCCTCTTGAAGAAACAACGGCAAGTAAAATCGCAGAACCTTGCGTACTTGTGATATTTGGCGCAACAGGTGATCTTACTGCAAGAAAACTCGTACCGGCAATTTACAACCTTAAGCGCGAAGGTCAGCTCCCTTCACACTTTGCCTGCGTAGGCTTTGCCCGCAGACAAAAAACACACGAGCAGTTTCGTACTGAGATGTTTGATGCCATTAGCAAGTACTCACGCGTAAAACCTGTTGACCAAAATATCTGGAGCACCTTTTCAGAGCAAATTTTTTATCATATATCAGAATTTGATAACGATGAAGGCTACGAATCTCTAAAAGTGTTTTTACAAGACATCGATACGCGCTTTGGTACCAAAGGTAACCGTATTTTTTATCTGTCAGTACCTCCTAGCCATTTTGATCTCATTGTTCAAAAGCTTGGCAGCCATGAGCTTATTTACCCTTCAAATGACCCTCAGGGCAGATGGTCAAAGGTTATCATCGAAAAGCCCTTTGGACACGACCTAGCATCGGCCTACGAGCTGCAAGAAAGTATTGGCAAACACCTCAAAGAAGACCAAATCTACCGTATTGATCACTGGCTTGGTAAAGAAACAGTCCAAAACTTGCTTGTAATGCGTTTTGGAAATGCTATTTTTGAATCTGTATGGAATAACCGCTATATTGACTCTGTACAAATTACGGTTGCAGAAGATCTTGGCGTTGGCACCAGAGGCAAGTTTTGGGAAGAAGCGGGAATGATGCGCGACATTGTGCAAAACCATATGATGCAGCTTTTGTCACTAGTTGCCATGGAGCCTCCAGTAGATATCAAAGCAGATTCTATACGTGATGAAAAAGTAAAAGTACTGCACTCTATTCGGCCCATACCACTGCACCATCTTGAACAACATGTAATTAGAGGCCAATACGGTCCGGGTTTTGTCGACGGTGAAGCTGTAAAGGGCTATCGCCAAGAAGATAATGTCTCTGAAACATCAAATGTCGAAACCTATGTTGCCATGCAGTTATTTATTGACAATTGGCGCTGGGCAGGTGTTCCATTTTTTCTTAGAGCAGGAAAGCGCCTTCCTAAAAAAGCCACCGAAATTGCAGTTATCTTTAAAGAAGCACCGGGTGTGCTTTTCAATCGCCCATGTCATAGAGATGATTCTAATGTCCTGGTAATACGCATTCAGCCAGATGAAGGCATTGGTCTTCGTATAAACTCCAAAGTTCCAGGCATAAATAACCCCATACAACCTGTGCGCATGGATTTTCGCTATGGCTCTTATTTTGGGGTGACTCCTCCAGAGGCCTATGAACGATTGATTATAGACTGTATTTTGGGAGATTCCACTCTTTTTGCTAGAGAAGATGAAGTAATGGCCTCCTGGAAGTTATTGTCGCCTGTATTACAGCGCTGGCAAGAAGTTCGGCCGCATGACTTTCCAAATTATCCTGCAGGATCATGGGGCCCAGCTGTTAGTGAACAGCTGATGCTAAAAAGTGCAAGACACTGGCGATTTGTATAAACATTCTTAGGTTATCATATGGAAAATGAAGTTCGAGAAAATATTGAAGTCGCAGTTGAAGGCCAAAACCTTATTAAGGCATCCCTTTTTAACCTCATTGTCGTGGCAAATAGCCCACAAAGAGGTCAAGAGTGCCAGGAACTTGTGCGCCTCGTAACAGAAAAATTTCCTTGCCGGGTTATTTTTGTGCAGTCCGATGATTCAAGTCAGGCTGATTTTTTTCATACAGAACACACAATTCAGTCTATAGGATCAGGAAATACACGCGTCTGCTTTGATCTTTTTAGAATAGACTCCTCTACGAACCAGCTGCATAAAGTACCTTTTCTTATTTTACCACAGATCATGCCCGATCTTCCGGTATATATCCTTCTGGGCCATGATCCAACCCAAGATCACATAATTTTACCTCAAATACAAAAGTATGCAAACCGCATCGTATTTGACTGCGAATCAATCAATAACCTGCAACGCTTTAGCGAACGAATGCTTGCCATGATACACGAAAGCTCAGGAGATCTTATCGATGTAAACTGGGCCCGCACCAAAGCATGGCGCGAAGTGATGGCAAGAGTATTTAATGATGAGGAAAAACTTGAACATCTAAATCAAGCAAAGCTTATTCAAATTTCATTTGCTGGCCGTGCTTTTCAATCGCAGCCGCAGCACGAACTACAAGCACTTTATCTGCAAGCATGGCTTGCTGCCCAGCTGGGATGGACCCTTGATTGCGTTACTAAACAAGATGCCCACCTTAGCATATCCTACAAATCACATCTTGGCCCCATAACTATATCTATTGCTCCAAAAGATACTGAAATTTTAGAAACAGGTGCTATTTTTTGTGTAGAAGTGATGACGCATAGTGAAGCGCATTACCTAATATCTCATGAGCGAGACCGCCAGCTTGTTACTGTTCATGCCTCCACTTTAGAGCGCTGTGAAATGCCTTTTACGATATTTTTGCAAAATTATCAAAAGGGAACTGCCCTTGTAAATGAGATCTTCTACCAGCCCTTTAGCGAACATTATCAGCCCATGCTGCATTCATTTAATAATACATACTGGGCCCAAGGTGGTCTTTAATGCCAAAAATCAATCGAACGCTAATAAGCTTAGATAGCGAAGAAAAAGTCATAGATTTTTGCATTATACACTTTGTAGATGAGGCAAACTTTGCAATTGACACTCACGACAGCTTTTGTGTAGCACTCTCTGGCGGCTCAACTCCCAAAAAATTCTATGATGCACTCACGCAATCCGAAGAAGCTAAAGCACTCGATTGGTCAAAAATTTACCTTTTTTGGAGTGATGAGCGATCTGTTGCCCCAACCGACCCCAATTCCAACTACCACATGGCCATGGAATTTTTTTCTAAAGCTCCATTTAACAGTGCAAAAGCCTTTCGCATGCAGGCAGAGCGGCCCGATCGTGAAAAGTCTGCCGCTGAATACGCCGAGCTCATTTTAAAACACTGCCATCATGCAAGACTCGATCTTGTATACCTCGGCCTTGGCGAGGATGGCCACATAGCATCCCTTTTTCCGGGAACCGAAGCCCTTAAAGTGACAAATAAGCTTGTATGTGCAAACTTTGTGCCAACTCTCAACACCTGGCGCATGACGCTTACCCTTACCTGCATCAATTCAGCCTGCAATATCCTCCTTATTGCTACCGGCAGCAAAAAAACCGCTATTTTGCATGAAGTTTTAGACGACAAAGACCAAACAAAATACCCAGCCCAGGCCATAAGCGGCAAGGAAACTCCTGCTTTCTTTGTCACAGACGCCTACTAGAAAGATAATCAAGATCAAGAGAATAGTACACCCTCTCTAAAATTTAATTTAAAATATTGTTTATAGGTGATAAGATAAGGTTGATAACAAAATATAGCGCCGTTTAGGTGCAAGGTAGGAAACCATGCAAGTAACTCCAGGACAAACTCCGAGTCAAACTCCTACACCAGAGGTAGGAAGCCCAAATAGACCATCCATCTTAGAACTTGCAGATTCTGCACGCCAAGTTTCTATAAGCGACGATACAAAAAGCCCAACGACCAAAGAAAAACTGACATTGAAAACATTTTTTGGAGCCATTGGCAAGTCCATGGAATCAGCACGTAATTTTTTTACAAAACTGACAGAAATCAAAGAAATTCCTGAAAAGCATAAAGAGCAGTATGCCAAATTTAAAGAAGCCTACGAAGACTTTAATGCTGCATTAAAGGATCTTAAAACACCTCAAGAGATACAGGCGCCAAAGCCTCAAGTAACAAAAGAGCAACAAAAGCGCCTTGATGCATTTGATGCAGAATTAGAAGGCATCAGTCCCCCTGTTTCAGAATCTAAAGAAGTTCCAGAACAAAAAGTTAACTCAGATATTATTGACACGATCCTGCGTCATGCCCAAAAGATCGATAAGTCAGAAGGTGCGCGCTATAACCGCTTAGAAAATTTAAAACCTGGATTACTTGACTTCAAATCACTTGATAAAGCCGCAAAAGCCCTACAGGATCAAACCAAGCTGCTGCGTAATCCCGAAAACTATACATGGTCATTCACTGATCGCCTTCGGGCAACACCAGGTGAAGTAAAGGCTGAAATAACCGCCGTCGTACATAAAATACTCCGAACAGATACACGTAAAGCTGCAGAAAAAGAAAAAAGCCAATTTATTCAGTTTCTGCGCGATAGCGGATATACTGAAAGAAGCAAAGAATTCATAACGGAACTTGCAAATGCCCGACTTATTGACAACCCGCCAGATGCATTAAAAAAAGCCATAGATGAAGCAGAAGATGTCCTTCTTAAAATTCGTCCAAACATGAATCCTAAAACTGTATCTACTAAAGAGCTGCAACAAAGCTATCAAATTCTAAAAGAAGCTTCTACAAAGATTGGCACGGCACTACGAGAATATCAGGCAACTTTACCCGCTGAAGAAGTAAAAACAGCCCAAAAACCACAGGTAGCTCAAGTTGCAGCAAAACCCATAAGGGCTGTAGCAAATCCAATTAAGGAATTGGAAAAAGAACTCGATACTATTAAAAAAGAAAAAGTGCAACTTCGCCAACAAATGAATGAAAAAACAGCAAATATTATGCATGAACTTGGTACTAAAGGCATGCTTGAGCTTAGCGAAAAAGACGTTCGAGGCCTTTCATCCGAAGAAGAGCATCTATTGGTTGACATGGCCAATTTATTGTCTCGCGAAGTGCATGTTTTAGATGATCTTCGAATCCAAAACCTTGCCCAACATGGCATTAAAATTATCCCTACAGCTTAGAAAAATAAATATAATTTTAACCGCAGAGAAAACAGCCGAGGAAATACCGAGGAATACAATTAAAAAAAACACATGATAATAGGGGTAGTATTTTACTGCGGAAGCAGTTTAAGTGGGAAGCCCCGCGTGAAATGAAAGGCCGGTAGGCCTGTAATGGAACGTGGGGATAAAATGAGCATATCATAGAGCTGCGGCAGCACATAAGCGTTAAGCTAACGTAAGTGCGTAGGCCGCAAGGTCTTCTGGAGTGCGGTAATTATTTACCGCTCTTAATTTTCGCCCACGCGCCTTCGCCTCAGTAGCCTCCAAAGCTAAAAAGCAGGTAAAAGTATATTTAGCGAAAAGTCTTGCGGCACAGCTGAGGGTATTTGTATGTATTGGACCTTTATGAGGAATAGTGTGTGGTCGAAAATTAAGAGCGGTAAATAATTACCGCACTCCAGAGCTTCGCTCAAGGCTACTGCTCACTAGGTGGTTACGTTAGCTTAACGCGTATGTGCTGCCGCAGTAGCGTTAAGCCTTGGCGTAAGTACAGTTCATTTAATATTTTTTTCTTGATCTCGATCGTGATCTTAATCTTGATCTTCTTTTTAACATGTGCTTTATACTCAAAATACCGAAAAAAGAAAGATTAAGATTAAGATCAAGATCAAGATTAAGATCAAAAAATGGCTTAAATGAATGGTATTGGGCACCAGAGCCACCTATATACTTTATAGGTGGCTTTTGGATTATTTAGAGAAGTCAATTGACATAGTCTGTCCACCTGAACCTACTATGCTATACCCTCTCAGCTTCTTACAGGCTTTAAAATTAAAGGCTTGAATACGCTGTATTTGATCTTGATCATCTGTTTGAAAGGTAAGTTTTGTAAGGTGACTAAACTGACTAAGTAGCTCTAGATCCTCTGAAGGATTACAAGATAAAGTAAGTTCTTTCACAGTTGCTGCTTTTTTTGATTCTAATAGGCACTTTAAAAGCGATTGCTGAGATGATGCAAACAATGCAATTGAAGCAATGGTTGAGTGAGAATCAAGCAGTTTAGGAAGTGACTGTACGAGTTCCGGATCCTGTTCAAGAGAATCCACCATCAATCTTATGCTGCGAAGTGTAGGATGTGCATGTGCCTGTTGTCGTTCGGCAAGGCTTCCTATTTGCGCACCACTCTTTGCCCATATTGAAAGATAAGTTAAGCTTTGACTCATACCTACCCAAGCAAGCGTACCTGGCTCAAGATCAACATCCACTAAACAAAGTTCTTGTAGATTTCTTTGCAAATCTCTGCAGCTTGAAAAATCTAGCCTATTTGAAATTTTTTTGAGAGTAAGAGATCGTAGATTTAAGGCATTTAAACTTGGCAGTGACACCTCGCCATCACTAAGCGTAAGAGTCTGCAACAGAGGGAAAGCTCTGGCAAGCTCTTGCACCTCATGAGATGAGCTCTCTCCAGTTAATGGCATGCTTAGTGCTGTAAGGCTAGAGCAGTTTGCAAATTTATGTATTTCTTCTGCATACAAGCCCTCATGAAGAATAAGTGTTGTAAGATTGGGAAATACGCTTGTATCAAGCCAGCTGCGAGCTGTTGGGTTTAATACTGCCACAATATCCGTAAGTGCTTGTGAATCTAAATAAGCAAAGCGTGAAAGAATATTTTCGCTACTACAATAATCTACACTATTAGTGCTTGCAATACAACGACAGCCAAACTGAATCATCTTGGTATCGAGGCTATTTTTTATAGGCAATTCTACGCCCATGTCCAAAAGTTCAACATAAAGATTTGAAAGAAACGCAAATATTTGAATTACTTGCTTTTCTGTGAAAGTCATTTTACCTTCAAAAAGCCTTTCGGCAGCCGCGGCAATAGCAAAAAAGAGTCGATGATGTTCCTGTGGGTCAATAGTAAGCCGTTTTGGATCATACAGCGTAATTAACTTAAGAAAATCATCTGAGGATAATGCTGGAAGGCGCTCTTCAAGAGTAGAATAAGGCAATAGCAGCCTTCGGGCTTGAACAAGACGCAGCCACAAAAATGCCGAGAGTTTTTGTTCAAATGCGGGTGTATGTAGTGGGTTAATTGACAATTCGGCAACCTCAAAGGGCATTTCTAACAAATCGGCAAGTTCAAAAAGAACTACGATTTCCTCTGGGGTTAACTCGGAAAATTCATACTGATTTCTTTGAAACGCCACTGAAAGTTGGTTAAAGATATTTTCTGGATCTTTAGCGTGCACTACCATTTCACGAATAAGATCTGATAAATCAATTCTAGGTTTTTCAGGTTCTTCTGTTCTTCCTACTAAAGGTAGTGAATCCCAAACACCCCGAAAAGACCAGGTTTGAAGCTGCTGTATTTGATCTTGGGAACAACAATCTCTTTGCAGCATATTTGAAATGGTAGCGAGCACAAGAATACTCATATGAATTCGATATTTTCCAAAACAAAGCTGCACATCGCATGGAAAAGCTTTTAGATGTGTGAATAAAATGCGCGCATTCGTTCGAACAAGAGTTACTGTAGCATCCAACGAGTCTTGAGACAACTCTTTAGAAAAAAACAGTTTACCTAAATGCAAAAGCGCCCAGCCATGTAAAGCTGAAAGTTCTACTTCTGTACAAGCATATTTATTAATATTGGTTTGAATCCATGCTCTGAGAATTGCATTTCTATCTTCATCTGATTCGGCACTTTCTAATTTACTTAGGAGCTCTATTGCGCTGTTTGTAAGATCATTCCAATAAGTAAAAATATCAGTAACAGCCTGATTTTGACTTTGCAAATCTAGCTTAAGACGTCTGCATAATCCGTTCAAAGCTATAAGTTTGCCTTCACATTCTTCAAGAATTGCCCCACATGCATCTAACTGCCTTTGTACAGGTTCTAATTGTTGCAAGATAAATGAAAGGCCTTGTTTTTTTTGAAGGCTATCCTTAGAGAGAATTTTTGTAATTGACCCAGATGCAAGTGCCACTTCTTCTCGAACTTCTTTCAAACTTGCTTCATTTGATCCAAATTTGCTTTTCACATTTTCAATAACAGCACTTCGCAGAACACCGTGATGTTTTTTAAAGTTTTGTGGAACAGACTTATCTAGTTCTAGTAATAAATCAATGGCCTCCGAAATTTTATCTTGGCGAATGAGCGTTGCTAATGTGCATTCTTGAATAAAAAAATAGCGTTCGGAGCCTATTTCATACTTTAATGCCTGCTGCAATGTTATGTAAGACTCGTAAGCAAGACTAACATGTCCTTTTTCAAATGCCCCTCGAGCTATGACCTCTTTTCCTCGTACAGCCTCATCAAAGCATGCTATAAGTGTCTCACAGCTTTTCGAAGTTATAATTCTTGGAGATAAGCCATTGGATGTAACTGCCAGGTTCAACGCCGCAAATAGATTCGATATTTTTTGCACTCTTTGCGAAAATACAACTATGTCGCCTACCTCTTGAGCCTTATGACCATTAAGAGTTGGTTTACCGGTAAATTTTGCAATAGCGACATCTGCTTTTTGTTCTAGTTGAGCCAGTGCCTGCTTATATTGATCTTCGGAAGTAATTACTCTACCTGAATACTCTGTTGATGAACCTGAAGGCAATAAATTCATAGCCTATCCCTTTATTTTATGTAATTATTACACTGTTTCTCAAAGAATGCAGAAACTAGTTGTTTCTCATCTTAGGCATATTTCATTTTTCATGGAAATATCTTTTTTCGATAATTAGCAATAATAAAAGAATAAATATTTTATTTTGGTAATAAGTAGGGCTTGAATGTAGTAAATTCTAGAATTACAACTGATCAAATAAGCTGCTAATCTTGACGAAGCCTTTGCACGCCTTTGATAGAAGACTCATACGTAATTTCAGGAAAATGACTAAGAAGTCGCCTGAGGCCAAAAGGAGTAATTTGCTCACAGTACTCTATATCTAGCTCTTTGATTTTACGTCCTGATGCAATAAGAACATCTACCCACTCATCAGTAATCTGTGAGCAGCCCCATAAATTAAGCTTTTCAAGGCTCTGGCACCTCGTAACTAATGCAGTAAATGCTTCAATGGTCATTTTTTCGCATTCTGCGGCTCCAAATTCTGTAAGCCCCTTGCAATATATAGAAGTTGCATAGACTGCGGCATCTCTTAACAACGGACAACAATCAAATGAAATAACCTTGAGGGTAGGACACATCTTTACCACTGCTAGCACACCTTCGTAAGTTATGTGAGGGCATGCAAACAAAGAAAGTTTCACTAAATTCGGGCAATAACGGGCTATTGCGAAAAGCGTTTTGTCTGTCAGGTTGGGGCATAATCCAATTTCAATTGTATGCATAAAACGTCGATCTTCTAAAACACAAATAAATGCTTTATCCGTGATATAATTACCTTGTGGAAATGAAAGTTTAGTAAATGGTTGACGGTTTGCAAACCAGATAAAGTCTTCGTCAGTCATCTGAAAAGATGAATTTGCTCCGATTTCAAGCCAATCATAATATTGACTTCCTTCGGCTATATTACGACTATGTGGTTCCAATTCATCGTTACATTTGAGCGACATATTGTTAATGCTGTCAATTACTTCATCAAAGTTTTGATCATCATCTTGATCATCACAGAATCGAACAACTTTATGTTTTTTAAGTCCTTCATTTGGCCGCATGCCCTCTAAGCTTTGTTTTGTAACACGTGCGGTTTTTTCATCAAGGGATCGCTTTTTACTTCCATCTTCATGAATAGAAAAATCAACTAAGGTATCGATGTAAGGACGAGGAGAAGTAGGATGCATTTTAAGTCTCAATAATGTAAAAATCCGAGTGATTTTACCAACAAAATTCACTAAAAATAAAGTTCTTTCCAATTAAAAAAACAATTCACCGCGAAGCTCGCGAAGGCAGCGTAGAAAAGAGAGCTCTTCTCTACCTTTTCGTGAATTGTTTTTTGTTTTTTTAATATAGAACTGATAGGATTATTAGCATGATTATTCAATTTCTTTTTGTTTTTGTATGCTCTATCTCTGTTTTATTGGGATCTTCTTTTTGTCATAAAATTACTTCATATGAAGACTTTGAAAAGCACTCAAAACTAGTTGATAACGAACGTTTTACTAAATTTGTTCTGGATTTGCAAAATGATACTATTTACTACTTTGATGTAAATACTTATCCAATGCATGTCGATTTTATATTTAAAGAATTATATAAAAAACCTGTATCATTCCCTCTTTATGATGAATATGTAAAAAATTATTCTGAAACAAAACCTCAATTTCTCTTTTGCTATTTGATACACCACATCAAACACAATCTTTGGACGCTTGCCCTTTGGGAAGGTGACAAGGCAACTAAGCTTCATATCCAAAAGGGCTTTGCAGCACTCTCTAAATCGTTTTATTTAGTCCAAAATGTACTATTTAGACCTACATCTAATGCCCAGGAAGTAATGGCAAAAACCCTTGAGAACATTGCCATAGTAACCAATGATGATTTGTTTTTACAAAGTGACTACCAATTACTTAACGCTGGAATATCTGTAGGCATATTGCGTATTGCAAAAGATAACATCAAACAAGACTATAATGAGGATGAAATAATACTCCTTCCAGAACTTATACCTGACACTTCTTGGGTTGCGGGTATTATTACCGAGCAGTTTTCAACTCCCCTATCACATCTTGCTCTGCGCGCACGTTCCTGGAATATTCCTCATGCTGGGATTAAAGAAGCCGCAAGTCTTTATGCAGCACTTGATGGTCATTATGTATACTTTGAAACACTCTCAAGCGGCTATATCTTGCGTTTGGCATCCGAGAAAGAAATAAAGCTCTACAACAACAATCTCAAAAAACCAGGCGACATCGTACTGCCCGTGGCAAATGTTTCTGAAAGTCGCCTTAAAACAATACATGAGCTTGAGCGCCAAGACTATCTAGCATATGGGACAAAAGCCGCAAATCTTGGAGAATGCACAAAGCTTGCTGTACCAATTCCACAAGGTTTTGCCATCCCCTTTTATTACTACGAGGCACATGTTAAAAAAAGTGGGCCTCAACACATACTTTCGCATCCGCTTGATCAAGAACTATTAGATGAAGCTTGGGAAAAAGCTCAAAATCTCTTTAAAACAGGATTTTTTGTACGAAGCTCCACAAATGCCGAAGATCTCGCCTGGTTTAATGGCGCAGGACTATACGAAACAGTAGCCAATGTAAAAGACAAAAAAAGCCTTGAAATGGCCATCAAGACCGTGTGGGCAAGCATATACAATCCCAAAGCCATCAAAGAAAGAGAGCGTTATGGAATTAATTCTGGCAGCGTTTATGCAGCTATACTAATACAAGAAAGCGTTGATGCCACAGCTGCCGGTGTCCTTGTAACAAAAGACATTTTTGATCCTACCGAAGATATGGAAGTATACACTATAAATGCCTCCCATGGTCTTGGTTTAAGCGTCGTAGAAGGAGCAATGATCCCTGAGCAGCTTTTATACAACTTTGACAACAAGGGCATAAAAGTACTTTCCAGAGCAAGCCGCGGCCCTATTTGCGTTTGTGATGAAACAGGCGGCCTTAAGCTTATTTCCAGCCCGGAGGGACCTGTGCTAACTGATGACCAGGTAACAACCCTTGGCAATACAGTACATCGCATAAAACGTCTCTTTCGCGCCGCGTATCCCTTAGACATTGAATGGCTTTTTAAAGATGACAGTCTCTACATCGTGCAAGTACGACCTTTTTAGCTTTCAGTGCTTTTTGTATTTATTCACCGCGAAGATCGCGAAGAAGCGAAGAGCTTAACCCTTTTTTTATCGTTCTTATCGTTCTATCGTTCTTATCGTTTTAGAAGCCACATGTTATTTAAAAAAAATTTAATGATAAGAACGATAGAAAGATAAGAACGATAAAAAAAATAATCAAATCCTTCCCTTTCTTCG
Organism: uncultured Chlamydiales bacterium; assembly: GCA_963785335.1. GTDB lineage: Bacteria > Chlamydiota > Chlamydiia > Chlamydiales > FEN-1388 > SZAS-7. The sequence continues at coordinate 217,846 of CAWAUW010000002.1, forward strand.
CGATCTTCGCGGTTAATTATTCTTACGTTGAATTGAATAATTTTTAAAAACACTAAGCTTGCTAGTGTTGCAAAGATACAAAAATTCCCTTATACTTACATGCATGCTTATTCTTGGAATTGAAACTACCTGCGATGAAACCTCATGTGCCGTTGTTAAAGATGGCGTTGAAATACTATCTAATGTCATAAGTTCACAAATTGATTTACATAAAGAATTTGGCGGTGTGGTACCAGAGCTTGCCTGCAGGCGCCATATCGATGTTATTGTACCTGTTTTGCAAGAGGCATTAACTCAGGCTGGCCTCTGCCTGCAAGATATTGACCAAATAGCAGTAGCAAAGGGTCCTGGCCTTGTTGGAGCGCTTTTAATAGGACTGCATTTTGCCAAATCACTTGCCTGGAGCCTTGGCATTCCCCTTATTGGGGTAAATCACATTGAGGCGCATTTATATGCCGCGGTTATGTCTCAAAAAAACCCACCGCTTCCAGCACTTGGCGTTGTACTATCTGGCGGGCATACAAGCCTTGTAGGCATGCAGCAAATTGGCAACTACACTCTTATCGGCGAAACTATTGACGATGCCATTGGCGAATCTTTTGACAAAGTTGCCAAAATGCTATCTCTACCATATCCTGGAGGCCCATACATAGAGCAGCAGGCTTTAACAGGCGATCCAGCTCGCTTTGCATTTAAAGCCGGCCGCGTTAAGGCAAATCCTTTTGATTTTTCATTTAGCGGAATAAAAACATCAGTGCTCTACACAATACGAGATATGCCCAAACCTTTATCTGAGCAGGATATAAAAGATATATCCGCCTCATTTCAGCAGGCAGTTTTTCATGATGTCATACAAAAAATGCATCTTGCCTTGCAAAGAGATACCTATAAAGCCATTTATATTGGCGGGGGCGTATCACATAATAAGCGCCTGCGAGAGCTTCTTGCGGGCAAATTCTCTTTACCTATCGTGTGGCCAAGAAATGATCTATGCCTCGATAATGCAGCCATGATTGCTGGCCTTGGCTTTCATAAAACACCCCTGGACTCATACCATCTTGAACCAGAAACTAGAATTCCATTTTTTCGCATCAAATAACCACCACAGAGGCACTGAGCTCACTGAGATATTTGAGAAAAATGAGAAAACTGATTAGCAAATCCGGAGCTTTAAACATCATGACAAGGGATCCTTCTCCCTATCTCAACTCTCTCAGTGAGCTCAGTGCCTCAGTGGTTAATTAATACGTAAAAATCTCTGGAAAGTAAATGATCTCTTTGTCATATAGAGAAAAACTAAGAGGTTTACTATGGCAAACAGAGACATCATTCTTTCAATCATCGTTCTAGCAGGTATTGGCTGGTTACTTTTCGAAAATTATCATCAGCGGCCGCAAAAAGATCAAAAGCCTGCCACTATAGAACGCGTGCAGCCGCAAGCAAAATAGAAAACTTTCACTTTTAGAAATTTTGCCACTTTGCTACATTGCGTCTTTAGAATTTGCAAAAACGAGTTTTATATGAAACAGCAATCGCAAAAGACGCTTGGAATTATCATTGGATGCCTTGTTATTATTGGGGCCATACTCTGCATTGTTCTAGCGGGATTTACATCACCTGAAGCAAAGGAAAAAGCCGTGAAAACAGATCTTACAACAACACCATCTGGTCTTCGTTACCAAATCATGAAAGCTGCGCCGCAAGATGCCAAAAAGCCAAAATCAGGACAACAAGTTTTTGTGCATTATACAGGTTGGCTATCAAATAATGACCAGGAAGGTCAAAAATTTGACTCAAGTCATGATCGAAGTGAGCCTTTTGTATTTATTGTTGGTAAAGGCCAGGTAATAAAAGGATGGGATGAGTCTTTGCTTGATATGAAAGTCGGTGAAAAGCGCAGAGTAATTATTCCGCCAGCACTTGGCTATGGTGCCCGAGCTATGGGAAAGCTTATCCCTGCAAATTCCACCTTAATATTTGATATTGAATTGCTGCAAGTTTCAAGTTAGCGCTTTCAAAATATTTAGATGCACAACCATTACGGTTGCCGGATCAAATAGAGGCTTTAGGCTAACATCAACCTTATCATCAAAGCAGTATAATGCTCCCTTGCCATCTGCTTTATCAATTGCGGCACTAATAAGCCCGCCGGGCAGTAGATACAATGCTGCCACGCCGGAAATTGAGCGCGTCAATTGTGCGGTATGTTCGTGATAGCCTTCTTTGGAAATTGTAATAACGTGATCTTTTGCTCTAATTATGCGAAAGGTTGCCGGAGTAATGCCTGCTTCAACGCCATTTATAGCAATATTTGCTCCTGCTGGATCTGAAAGTATAGTTACTTTTTGATCATGGCCATTTATCATGGTTGCACAACTAGTAAACATTAAACAAAGAATTGCGAAAATTAAATACACATACACTCCTTGGTAACCAAAGAGCATATAATATTAAATAATTTTATGCAAGGTAATTAAACTTTTTAATTATGAGATTTTTTAAACACAGAGGCACAGAGAACTCTAGAGGAGAGAGACTTCGTGAAATAAAAAAAATAATACCTTTAGCGAAAGGCAAGAGGCTTTTTAGTTCATGAAGTGTCTCTCTCTTCTCTCTGTGTTCTCTGTACCTCTGTGTTTAAAAAAATCTCACCACCTAGTTTTTTGGAAAGAAATCACCATGCAGGCCGTAAGGTATATGATGCGGAACTTCGACGCGGCCGATTTCTTTAAATTTTTTTGCATCAACTATTAGTAAAAAAGATTTGCGCTTCTTGGTATCAAGCACTAAGGCAAGTACTACCCCATCATCTTCTGTTTTTGCTTGCGGTTTTGGCACAAATACAGGCTCTTCGGCTATACATCCATCTTCTAACCACAAATGCACATGTCTTGTTTTAGTATCAATTTTTACAAGGCCTCGTCTTGTTAGACCGACTACTGCATTATAAGCATCATAGCCATACACATAATCATATGGACGGCCATTACAGCGATCATAATAAATGCGCGGCATTTCAATGGAAGGGCCCAGCGTTTCTTTAATTACCTTATTTTCATCTAACAATACTTTATAACGTACAAAGCGTGCTACGCGTTTATGTTCGGGATCTGCATCACCTTCTAGTGAAATAAATGTGGTTGCATCCTGATAGCCTGCCATGTCTATGTAGATAATGCCATCTTGCTCAAATGAATTGATGTGATGCCAGGCAAAAACGGGATCGGCCATGAATTCAAGTAATTCCTTGCTCTTGCGATTGACCACAAGAATACGCATTTCTTTGCTGTTTTTCCATTTATAGTGACTGCTAAAGCTGCCCCCTTTAAGAAGATCTTGAGGATCAATAAAAAGTGGAAATTCAACCAAAATGATGTAGTTTGCCGTTATGCCAAAACTATGCATATAGGCAGGTTCCTTAACAGGAATTTCTGTAATAATTTCCCGAGTTTTGGAATCTTTGTTCATCTGATAAATAACATATTTTGCCTCAGGAAAAAACTGAACCTGATAGTTAATTATGTCACCCGATGGTGTATAGTGTGGATGTGCACACTCCCAAATTTTACTTTTAGGCAAACTGTCGCTATAGGAAAACAGACCCTTTGTATCTAGAGTATTCCAGATCAAAAATAACTGGTAATGGTACTTCAGTAAGAGCTACATAGCTATTTGCAAATTTAGCTACATTAATATTGGCATTTGGAATATAGATTGCTTCTTGTTTACTACCACGTTGGCCAAAACCCGAAAAGTCCAAACTTTTATCCTCTACCATTGTTTTATATGGAGAAGTACGTAGAAATTTATTCTTATAAAAAACTTGTCCATTTACAAACCGAAAAGAATGCAGCATGGCAAGCCCATCAAAAAAATGAGGCACATAGTTTTGACCAACGTTAAATAAAGCTGGACCATTTCGAATAAGAGTGCCTTCAAGCCAGTTGGGAATTTCACCAGATTGCGGAAGTTTTGTCTCGGGACTTTCAATGGTAAGTGAAGTAATACCAAGCGGCCTATCAGCATGCAAAACCGCACTGCACAAGCAAAGAAGTGTCAACAATAATTTCATTTTATGGCTCATTTTGTAAATTGGACAAGAGATGCTGCCACCCAGCTAGGGTTCATATCACCTTCATAAAGAGGTGCAGTATCTACTACAGTATGATCTAAAATTGACGCAAATAGCGGCCCTCTTAGATGGTTTATAATAGGCCCAATATCAAATGAATCGCTACGAATGTCAAGACAGTTTTGATAATATTTTTGTAGATCATTTGTGCGAAGTATATCTAGATGCTCTTGAACATTTTTTTTAGCAAAAATTTTTGCCCCTTCGCCCGTTACAACCTGTTCTCTTGCATTACCATAAGCTAGACCGTGATGGCAAAAATCAGCTGTGGCCACAAGGCTACTGTCCTGGGCAATAGCTTTAAGCTCTGTAATGCCTGGCAAACTGTGAGGCTGCCTATTTACTAAATACGGATAACGAATGATGAGCTTTGGGGCTTTTTTGCCGCGCCTTTTAATTTCCTCTTTCCATAAGAATATAAAACTCAAAAGGGAATACTGATTCTTCCAAAAATCCCCTCTTCGCATTTTAGGGCCATGCACACCGCGAAGTTTGCTATCTACAATGGGCCCCTTAAGTCTTTCTTGAGCACGCGCCTTAACGAGTATTTCAGGAAAAGAGTGCAGTACACCAAGGGCCAATACCTGATCAGCACCGCTATCTAAAGCAGCATGGACAGCCGCTGCAATATAGCTTCCACATGCCCAAAGGTAAGTATGCGGAAACACGACAACGCCGCCAGATGCCAGTTGTTTTGAAAGATCCCACTTTCTACCTGAAAGCAAAATGGCATCTATTTGCTTTGATGAAAGGATATTACGTTCATCTTGGTAAACTCCAAAGCAATGACATGATGGTATTTGAGTAGCTGCAGCTGTCATCATCCCTCTTTAAATAAAAGCACCATTTCTAATGAGATCAATAGTTTTACCGTTAAAATCTGTACCAAAAACATCCACTTTATCAGATGAAATCATAAAGTCGGTATGTACATGACTTACATTGCAACCAACTTCTTCTAGCTCTTCTTTTGTCATCAAAGATCCACCTTCAAGGCAGTGTGTATAGGCAAATCCTACTGCAATATGACAAGCTGCATTTTCATCGTACAAAATTTCTTCAAAAAGCCTGCCGCTTTGATACACCGGAGAATCAATTCCTACTAAAGCAACCTCTCCAAGTCGTTTTGCACCAGGATCGTTGGCAATGTAGGCTGCAAAATGATCATATCCCTCGGATGCACTAAAATGTACAATTTCACCTTTTTGAAATTCCAAAACTAAATCTTTTACTAAGCGGCCATTTACCTGAACTGGCCGAGTAACAGATACCTTGCCTTCTGTATAGCGATAATCGGGTGTTGTAAAGCACTCTTCGGTTGGGATATTGGCTTCAAAGAACACCCCTTTTGCACTTTTACCACTTCCTGCAGTAAAAAGAGCTTTGGGCGATAAAAACACCCGTAAATCAGTTCCTGGACCCACAAAATGCAGCTCTTTAATTTTTAAGTCGTTAAGTTTTTTGGCTCTTGCATGCAGTATATCTTGGTGTGTGTTCCAAGCCTGTATACAGTCTTGTTTATCTGCACGGCATATGTGAAATATAGCATCCCAAAGAGCTATGTAGGCATCTTTTTCATCAAGTTCTGGGAACACTTTTTTTCCCCATGCAGGTGTGGCTGCGGCAGCTACTGTCCACTGCACCTTTTTTTTGCCTACACCTTCAACATAATAACGCTTTAAGGCAAGTCTTGTTGCCATTTGCAGGGTATTTATTTTAGTGGCCGGAAGATCTGCTTGTGAATCGGGATCTTCGCTTCCTACAATTCTAATTACACAGGCTTCTTCATCAATAAAATCATCATATTTGGAAGCAATAAATCGAGGCACATACTTAAGATAGTCATCAGATTTTGAATCAAGAATACGAGTGCGAACTAACTCATGATCGATAAAATCTACATTAACAAATTTAGCGCCGCAATCATAGGCAACTTTTGCCATAAGCTGCACAAGTTCCCGATGAAAAAGCTCGGCGGTAATATTGACAACTTGTCCAGGCTGAACGTTGAGGCCATGCGTGATCAAAAGATGAGCATATGTCTTTAATTTTTCTTGAAATTCCATGAAGTTTTCTTGGTTGAGATTGAGTTTACAAGTTAGGCTAAAAAAGTATAAATTATAAATGCTCTGATTGAAAGAAAAAAAGAGATTCTTGCCTTCTAAATTATGAAGTTGTATATGAAGGATTAAACAGGAATCACAATGAAACAGCACGATAAATGGGTACTCGTTGCAAATGCCTCTAGCGCTAGGCTTTTTCGTCTTGAAAGCATGAACAAACTAGTTGAATTAGAAGACTTTGTACATCCAGAAAGCAGACTCCATGAACAGGATTTAACATCAAGTGCCCCAGGACGCGAATTTTCAAGTGTGGGCAACCGCCGCAGTGCTTTAGAGCCCAAAACATCTCAAAAAGATCATGAAATTGCACTTTTTGCAAAAACTCTTTCAAGCCATCTTGACAAGGCTCATGCAAATAATAACTTTTCTCAGCTTGTCGTTATTGCATCTCCAAGCTTTTTAGGCACGCTCAGACAAACCTTCAGCCCAACTATAACCGACCTCATCACCAAAGAAATCAACAAAGATTTAGTGCACCTTTCCACAAGCGACATCCTCAACCAGATAACCCTGTAGCCAGTAGAGTGTATAGGTTATGGTGTGTGTAAAATTAAGGGCGGTGCAAAAAGCACCGCACTCCAGGGACCTACGGTCAAAATAAATCTTTTGAGCGAAGCTCTCTGGAGTGCGGTGCTTTTTGCACCGCCCTTAATTTTACACACACCATAACCTATAAATATTACTCCGCAAAAAGCCGTGTACCGATGCGTAGGAGTGTGGCGCCGCATTGTATGGCGATTTTAAAGTCTTGGGACATGCCCATTGATAGCTGGCAAAATTGTGGAAGCTTATACTCATCTTGAAGTTCTTGTAACAATGTGGCAGCCTCGTTGAAACATGATATTATGACGCTGCTATCGTCTGTAAGGGGCGCCATGGTCATAAGGCCGCGCAAGTTTATTCCTGGAAGATCTGCAAGATCAGAGAAAACAGCCTTTAGCCCTTCAACACTAAAACCATGCTTCGAGAGCTCTTTTGAAGTATTTACCTGAAGTAAAATATCAGTACTAAGATTCCTCAATACGCTTGCTCTTGAAAGCTTTTGAGCTAGCTCAAAACTATCTACAGAGTGGATAAGTGAAAAACATCCAATAACTTTTGGCACTTTTTTTAATTGGAGCGATCCAATAAGATGCCAAGAGATATCCTGAGGCAATTCTGCTCGCTTTTGCTCCACTTCTTGCACGCGTGATTCGCCAAATATTCTTTGACCTTGATCATACAAAGTAAGTATTTCTTGAACACTTTTGCCTTTTGTTACCGCTACGAGCTGTATAGCTTTAGGATCTCTTCCTGAGGCTATTGCGGCATTTATAATTTCATCTTGTACAGCTTTGAGCAACATCAACCATTCCAAGGAAAAGGCGATGAGCGCTTTGATACTGGCACATGAAATACTTCATATGACAAAAAGAGCAATTTTTCTTGGGGCAGGCTTTTTATAAGCTGCTGTATAGTTGGCTTTTTGGGTCTTATGAGAACCGACCCTTCATTTTGAGCAAGACGAAAAGCATCACTTACAAGTTCATTTTCGGATCTAAGGTGTATTGTCAGCTGCTGATCAGTGATGGGTGAATGAGAAGAAAAGTCATCAAGTCCGGCGTGAAAATCATATTTTTTATCAATAGCTACTGCAGGGGGCTTTGGCACAAAAGTTTTTTCATACTTTTGGGCAGGGATTCGCACCACAGGCTGTCGTCTATGTATTTCTTCCTCTTCTTGCCGTAAAATTTCTTCATAATTTTCTTCATCTTCATCTGCCTCATCATGAGTCTCGTGGCTTATACGATCAGGGCCAAAGATGGAGCGTAAGACGGTTATTATACTATAAATAACCGCCGCTGCCGCTACAAAAAGTGATACGTAATTATCAAGATCGTCCATTACGCAGTAGGCGATGCGCCCCCTCCTGATAGCTCTTTTCTCATGCGCGTATCGGCCTGGAGGTTATCCATGCGTAGATAGTCCATAAAGCCAACTTTCCCGGCGCGAAGAGCTTCTGCCATAGCTTGCGGCACTGCAGCTTGAGCTTCGATGTATTTGGCTTCCATGTCTTTAACCTTAGCGCTATTTTCTTGTTCTGCAGCAACGGCCATAGCACGTCTTTCTTCGGCCTTGGCTTGAGCAATGCGCTTATCAGATTCGGCTTTATCAGCGCGAAGTTTAGCTCCGATATTTTCACCGATAGCAATATCTGCAATATCAATGGATAAAATTTCAAATGCTGTTTGCGCATCAAGTCCTTTATCAAGTACGCGCTTTGAGATAAGCTGCGGATTTTCTAGGACAAGTAAATGATTTTCAGCTGCGCCAATTGCACCGATAATACCCTCACCCACGCGGGCAATGATAGTTTCTTCTGTAGCACCGCCAACAAGCTGAGCAATATTTGTGCGCACTGTAACGCGCGCGCGGCATTTAAGCTGTACGCCGTCTTTTGCAACGCCTGTAATATAATCACCGCGAGATCTATCAGGACAGTCAATAACTTTTGGGTTCACAGATGTTCTTACAGCATCTAAAATATCACGGCCAGCAAGGTCAATGGCTGTAGCTCTTTTCCAATCTAGGGGGATATTGGCTTTTTCGGCAGCAATTAAGGCAGCAACTACATCAAGTACGCGTCCGCCTGCCAAATAGTGCGTTTCAAGATCTGCCACGTTAAACTGCTTTAAGCCTGCTTTAAAAGCATTAATATGTGCATTTACAATAATACGTGGCGGGATTTTTCGAAGGCTCATACCTACAATATTAAAAAGGGAAATTGGTGTTCCTGATACTAGAGCCTGAAACCATAGGCTTATAAAACGGCCCAGTATTATCACCAAAATGAAGGCAATAACTGCCAATACGATCAATAAAAACGACACTTCCATTGTTACCTCAAAGGTTTAACGACATAATTTCCGAGCTCTTTTGCGATAACCTCTATCTCAACTCCTTTGTTAAGGTAGGGTCCGCGACAAATAATAGGATAGCGTTTTGCATCAATTACAGCATAGCCGGAAGGTCCGCATTCGGTACTTGTAATGCCTTTTTTGCCCACAATATCTTCTGCAAGTGTTGATGAAGTATACCCTTCTTGATCCTTTGACAAAAAAAATGTATTTTTGGATGCAGATTTACGTATTAAACGAATGGCAAACCAAATAACCACAACAACTGCAACGCAAACTGCCCCAAAAAAAAGTGCACTTGCCCACACAGATTGCGATGCCGTAAAAAATACAACTAAAGAGGCAATAATAAAGATAAAGGCCGCTACCGCAAATGCCCCGCCCGGAAGGTAAAATTCAAGCCAAATAAACAACAGGCCAAGTGCTAAAAGAATATACGACATCAATACTGTTCCTCAACTATAACTTTAGCACCCTCAATTCGCACAATGCGAACTTTTGTGCCTTCCAAAATAAAACTTCCGGTACTTAGTGCATCATATTCAGTATCATTTACTGATACTTTGCCAGCAGGCCTAAGTGCCGCTGTTACTATGACCTCAGAGCCAATAGAGGGTAAATCTGTAAGCGGCGATGCTGGTAAATTTCCATCTAGTGCTGCCTTTGAGCGCATATCATCTGATAATATAAGTACTTTGGCAAAACCTATTTTTGGCCATATGTAGCGGCTTAAAATAGAAATAATCACAAGTGCTACTAAAAATGCTCCCGATAACCATGCTAAGCGGTTAAGTACATATTGCCCTGCCACATTCAGTGTATCGTTTTCATAAGATACTAACTCAATACCTGGCAGCATCATGCCGGCAAGGCCCATTACCACAAAAATAACCCCCACAACTCCTAAAATACCAAGTGTGGGGAAAAAAAAGACTTCAAGGCCCACCAAAACAAGCCCAAACACCAGTAAAATTGGTTCTAAAACATGTATCGCCTCTAATGCAAAACTTGAAAGAAGCACTAAGAAAACAGAAATTAAAGCAGCCGCACCAGCTACGCCAAAGCCTCCGCTAGAAAATTCCATATAAAGTGCAATCAGCATTACCGTAAATAAAAGCGATGATACAGCAGGTGATGCCAAGAATGCTAAAAATTTTGTCTGCCAATTTAACTTGTATTCGTGAACCTCAATATCGCCTATTTTTTTAAAAAATGGAATCTGCATAAGATCTGTTTTTGAAAGCAAATAGTTACCGGTTTCTTGTTCTTGACTAGTTAAAAGTGTAAGGCTTTGGGGCATAAAGCTCATATCAGCAACGCCGTATTCGAGCATTTCATCAGCATTTAGTGTTAAAAGCTTGCCTTTGGGGCTTATGAGTATATCGCTTTTTTTGATCTGTTCTTCAGATTCTATTTTAATAATTTTATCATCACGCTTTACCAAAATGACATCTTTATCAACCATAGCCTCCGCTATGTAGGGATTGCGATCAAAAAATTTAGCATGATTTGCAAAATCTGTACGCAATGCCGAATTTACCTTTTCAGATGCCGTTTCCATCTTTCCGCCTTCACCCATAGTAATAGGCTCAGCCGCTCCCATGCTTGCATCTTTTGAGCACACAATATAGCGGCAACTATAAGCAAGCATAGCGCCGGCAGATATGGCCCAATTGTCAATATAGCAGATTATGGGAATGCCAAATTGCGTATCCATTTCTTTGAGAGCATCAGATATTCGCTCTGCAGCAAATACCTCACCGCCAGGTGAATTCAGTTCCAAAATAATGACCGCCGGCTTTGTTTTTTTATAGGCATCAAGTGCGGTATTAAAATAAATCCAGGTGGCCTCACTTATTGCTTCTTTTCGATCTGTGAGCTTAATCATGCCAACGCGTGCTGGTGTATCAAAATGCACATGTTCAGAAAGTGATTTTTCAAAACTTGCTGAATCGGCATCTGCTTTTACACAAATACAGCAGCACAAAAATAATAATATAAAATTTTTTATCATAGCACCGCAAAGTGGCAGAGATTTTTTGGTGATTCATGCTGCACAAAATCAAGCAGCAGATCACGAGTTTTTTCAAGTTCCACCTGGCTATGGGCCATAGAAACAAACCATGCTTCATATGGTCCTGGAGGCATATACACACCGTTATCGAACATATGATAAAAAAGCTTTTTAAAGAGATCGCCATCTTGGGCTTTTGCATCTTGATGATTTAATACTTCTCTTACACCGCAAAAGAGCGTAAATAACGAGCCTTGAGCATGCAAGCAAAATGGCATCTCTTTTTCTTGGATAAGCTGCTGCAATGGCTCTGTAATGATGCGGGCTTTTTTATCCAACTGTTCGTAAAATCCTTTTTCTTCACACATCTCAAGTGCTTCTAGGCCCGCCTGCATGGCTACGGGGTTACCCGAAAGAGTTCCTGCTTGATAAACACCTCCCAAAGGCGCCAAAGAGTCCATAATACAGGCTTTACCTCCAAAGCCAGCGGCAGGATAACCTCCGCCCATTACCTTGCCAAAGCAGCTTAAATCAGGTGTTATATCATATAAACTTTGAGCCCCTCCCAAAGCCACACGAAATCCAGAAATTACCTCATCAAAAATCAAAAGAGCACCGCATGCTTTAGTACGCTGTCTTAGAAGTTGCAAAAATTCTGATGTACCAGCCACTAACCCCATATTGGCAGCTATAGGCTCAAGTATGACGCAGGCCAAATTTTCTTGAATTTTAGGATCATCTAGTAGCGCATTAAATGCTTTGCAGTCGTTATAAGAAAGACAAAGCGTTGAGGCAAGCATCTCATGAGGTATACCGCTTGATGAAGATTCAGTAAGCCGTGTGACGCCGGACCCTGCCTGCAGTAAAAAGTGATCGGCATGGCCATGATAACAGCCAGCAAATTTGATCACCAAAGATCGTTTTGTATAGCCGCGAGCAAGCCGGCAAGCAGACATAGTAGCCTCAGTTCCAGAGCTAACCATCCTCACCTTTTCGCATGAGGGCATAAGTTTTGTAATTTTGCGTGCAAGTTTTTCTTCAATTTCGGTAGTTGCACCAAACGATGAGCCTTTTTTGAGTCTAGAAATTGCCGCATCAACTATCTGGGGATGACAGTGGCCATGAATAAGTGCTCCCCAAGACATGCAGTAATCAATATAGCTATTACCATCAACATCGGTAATAAGTGACCCTTGGCCAGATTCAACAACTAAAGGGGTTATATCAAGATCATAAAAAGCACGTACTGGGGAGTTCACACCACCCGGAATCACTTCACAAGCTTTTTCAAAGCATTTTTTACTCAAAGGTCGATTATGTGTTCTAATGGTCTTTCTCCGTTATAGTAAGGTGCGAAAAAATAAATCGCTGTGCCAAAGCGAGCGATCGCATGCACTAACTTAAGTAAATCTAAGTAAAGATCCACAACCTAAAAGGCTGGGATAAAAGCTAGGGATGTTCCCATGCGCTAAATTAATTAGATTCCAAGTATCTTCTTCAGACTGAAGGTCTGGGCTATAAAAGCCCGGGCAGCGCCCTGGCTATACTGTAGATGTGATTGCAGGCTGAAGGCTCGTTATAGTGAACAATAAATTAAACAGATATTTGGCCAAAAACTATTACCTTTTTTGTTTACAATAACGCAGGCCTTCAGCCTGCAATTCTTTTTACAACGTTCCCAGGGCGCTGCCCTGGGCTTTTATAACCCAGGCCTTCAGCCTGCAAACCACACCACAGTATGCCCAGGAACATGCCCAGGGCTTTTATAACGCAGGCCTTCAGCTTACAAATCACACCCACAGTATACCCAGGGCCTGCCCTGGGCTTTAACAACCCAGACTTTCAGTCTGAATATGATATTTAAAAATCTATTTAAATTAGCGCTCATGGGTCATAAGCTTCGCTTGCCCAATGTTTACGTTTATTCTTCCAGCAATCTAAAGGTAGCAAACATACGGAATTTGAGAGTAGTAATTTCCTCTGTGCATAAATTAACAGATTTGTTATGTAGTCGATAAATAGTCGAGGGTAATTATGAAACAAATTTTAATCGCAATTTGTCTATCAACACTTTTTTCAGGATGTGTTGTGAAAGAAGAAGAATACCATCACCGTCATCATGATAAAGTATATATAGAAGAACGTTAATATTAAGGATTTTTATGATCGCCGTATTTTTATTAGCAACAGCAGCTATTCTTCCAGCCAGTGAAGTAATAGTAGAAGAAAAAGAACCTAAAGTTATTGTTCACGAACCAGAATCTCATGTGATTGTCGAAGAGCCTTTTGTTGAATATCGTCCCTACCATCATCACCACCACCATCACGATGATGTAATTGTAGAAGAAAAAATACGCTAGGCCAAGTTCAGTGATTGTAGTCACGAATTTTCTATATATCATTGATTCTAAACAGTTTAAATTTTTAAAGATAGGGGTTTACGACCCATTTTTAAAAATGTAAACTGTTTAGGGTCGATGAGATGACGAAAATTCGTGACTACAATTACTGAACTAGGGCTAGAACCTCTTTGCAACCATAATCCAAAAGATGTACGCTTGTACCTTACTCATCCTAAGGTCCATGATGTACCCTGTGCTCGTGACAGCTTTATTTCTTTTTTGTAGCACGGCTCTTTTGGCTGTTGGGTATACTGTTGATATTCAATGCCCAGATAAGTCCTTAAAAAAAGCATTTACCGTCAGCTCACAAACTCTTTTGCTGAAAGACAAAACCACGCTTGCAGCACTTAGAAGGCGCGCAAGTAAAGACAAGGAAAAATTTGAAGATCTAGCGCACTACTATGGCTACTACAGCGCTGTTATTTCCTACTCGATTCACAACTACAACGAAGTTATATTTCAGTGCGCCTTAGGTCCAAAGTATCGTTTGGAATCTTGCAATATCGTAGCCGATGAAATAAACGATGACTTACCTAAGCTGCAGATGCTTAATCTTCAAATATCAGAGCCCATTACCTCGCAGCAAATACTAGATGCCGAAAAAAAACTTCTTTGGCTTTTAAAAAAGAAAGGCTACGCCCAAAGCTCAATAAGTAAAAAAGAATGCATAGCTCACGCAAAAAACCATACGCTGGCAGTAACTTACTATGTAAAGCTCGGTCCCATCGTGCATTTTGGTCCTACACAGGTTGTTGGCAGTCAAAATGTTTTACGTGAAACCATCAATAAATATATCATTTGGAAAGAAGGCCAACTGTATAACCCAGCAGATATCGAAAAAACACAGCAGCATCTTGAAAAAACTGGTCTTTTTTCATCAGTCATTATTACTGAAAGTAGCGATGATCTACAAAACAACAACCTGCCGCTAACCATAAACGTTCAAGAAAGTAAACACCATAGTATTGGCGCAGGCGTGGCATACGCAACTTCGTTTGGTCCGGGTATTAAAGCTTCTTGGGAAAATAAAAATTTACGCGGCTCAGGTGATAGGCTTACCTTTAGAACAGAAGTATGGGAAAAGTATCAAAAGGTGCTATTAAGTCTTACAAAACCACATTTTCATGATTGTGATCAAGATTTTATCTGGATTGCAGAATACGATAAATTACGCAATATTGCCTTTGATTCACGCTCTTATAATTTATCAGCTATTTTACAAAAACGATTAAGCCGCCGTACCGAAACGATGGCAGGGTTAAGAGCCGAATGGCTGCATTCTCGAAATTTTGAAGGCTCACAATACTTCCACATAGTTAAAATACCCCTGCAGCTCAAGTGGAGCAATGCCAATAACTTGCTTGATCCAACCAAAGGTCAAACATATAATGTAAAAATCACTCCCGCGACAAATTTTTATAAAAATAGCTTTTTTTACGCTATGCACACCTCAACACTTTCTGGCTATCATTCCGTTTTCAACAATCACCTCACCTTTGCAGCTAAAATTGTTTTTGGAAATATCATGGGCGCTGCTCGCAATACCATTCCTCCCCCTGATCGCTTTTATGGCGGTTCCGAAAATGTTCTGCGCGGCTTTCGAGCCTATACAGTAAGCCCGCTGCACAACAAAAAAACTCCCATAGGCGGACGCTCCATGCTTGCAGCATCTCTTGAGGCGCGCTTTCGTACAGCTGGAGACTTAGGATACGTACTTTTTTATGATGCAGGCAATGTTTACACAAAAAACATCCCGGAACTTAGGCTGCATCAATATCACTCTGTAGGTATTGGCCTGCGCTATGCAACGCCAATCGGACCCTTACGATTTGATGTTGCTGTCCCCCTCAATCCTCGCCGGCATATCGACCCTCATTTCCAGATTTATTTTAGTATTGGGCAATCTTTTTAACTGCGATATTACAAAAAGACTTTCAAAAAATATCCCACTTCGCTATATGCATTTGGCGAGACCACAATTATTGTCTTAGCAAAAGCCTTTTAATGTGGTTTTGTTAAAAAAAAATTTAAAGGATTTCTATGAAAGCACTGTTTGCTCACTTGTTAATTTTTACCTTGTCTACTGCAGTTGTAGCTGCAGCGCCTGCCAAAATAAAGAAAGTAAATCAAAAAAATCGTAATTGGCATCCAAAAAGTTCGTCTTCGTCATCTTCGTCAACTTCTTCATCTTCATCATCCTCATCGTCTTCATCACCCTCATCATCCTCAAATAGTTCATGCAAAATATGCCCTACAGGCGCTCGTGGTCCAACAGGTCCAACTGGCGCTACAGGACGTACTGGCGCGACTGGTGCTACAAGCCCAACTGGTGCCACAGGATCTACGGGTGCTACAGGTGCCACCGGCACATGCAGCAGCTGTACTTCAGGATGTCTGGTTGGAGATGTAATGGCATTTTTTAGTACAGAACTTTATCCACCAAATACAACTGGCCCATTTCATGGCCCCGAAACTTTTGGACCTATTGTAGCTACAACTTGGGACATTGGTACAAGCGGTCAACTAACACTGTTTAATAAAGACCAAGGTTTTACCGGTGAACAGGGAATTGGAGTCTATCAAGGTGACGGAAATCCACACCCAGATACAACAAATGAAATTACCGAATTTAATTTCATTCAGCTCGATCTTTCGACTGTATTGGCACAAAGTCCGCCTCCTGATATGATCACACTTACTATCCAAAGTGTGCAGCTTGGTGAAGGTTTTGCCGTCTATCAGTCTAATACTTCAGGCGTATTAGGCACTTTTATTTCAAGTTATAGAAATATTACGAGTGCATCTGATGCTGTTTACACAATATCAGTGCCAGTTTCATCTAGTTTTCCATTTATTAATATCACAGCACTTCCTGTTGTAGCACCTTATGACACAAGTGATGTGCTGCTAAGTGCAGTAGCTCTTCCCTCATGTGAGGCAATCAATGCACCGCTTATCCTTGTGGTTGATCCAAGTATAACAGATACAGGAAGTATTACCGGCAGCTTTATTGGCCAGCTTGCCTTTTTCCAAGGCATAAGCACGTCTCCTAAACTCCTTGTCTGGGATGGATCTGCTTGGGTTCCCTAGGTTATAAAAAAATCCTATCAGATTCTCTGACAGGATAATAAACAATTTTCTATTCTACAGAAAATTAGCTTGGCAACTGACTCAAGGTTGCCAAGCCCAAGTCTCACTAAACTTTCCCTTGTAAAGAGATTGATCTCAATGGTGTCCCCCTCTCTCTCTCTCTCTCTGTGTCTCTCTGTGCCTCTCTGTGTTTCAAATTTCCCAAGGCCGAAGCACTAAAGTTTCCCTTGTAAAGAGTCCTAGAGCTAATTACAATCAAGTCTGATGCAAGTTACTATAAAAATGTAGGCAAAATGGGTCTTTTAAAAAGCATTCGTTACTTAGCTATTTTTTTAGTGATTGTTACACTTGGGTTTTGGACCGCATTGCAATTTGATGCTGTACAAACATGGGCAAAATCTAAAGCTAGTCACTATATTCTGCAAGAAACTGGCTGCAGTGTAACAGTAGGAAATTTTCGAGGCGCACCCCCGTTTTTATTGGCTGCTGATAATATTGCATTTTCGGATCCAGAAATTGGAAAAGTAAGCATTGAGTCAGTTGATCTTATACCTAGCTGGTTTGAAATTCTTTTTGGTAGAATTTCATTTCTTTGGATTACGGCACATGGCATTGATATTCGAGAACTTAAAACTACACCAAATGAAAAAACGGTAGAATCGTTTAAAGACTTGCTGCCTCCAGTTTCTTTTGCCATTCATTCACTACATCTTTCAGATATTCATGTTCCAAAAAAATACTACGAGCCCCTTCTTAATACCTATAGTGATCAAACATTAATTGATTGCGTCTATACAATTAGCGGTAGGCTTTCTTGGAATCCAAATAAAGAAAAGCTTAGTGTCAAACTCAACGCTACGCCTTATGTGGCAGATCTTACGCCTATTACCGCAAATCTAAACATTTCAGCTTACGGTGAGAAAACTCGCATAGCTTCAGTAGTAGATGCATTAAAGATGCCTGATGGTAGTGTGTTTTTTACGCTGGCGGTTGATCGCCTTACTTTTGAGGCAAACCTTGAAGCACAAACAGCTGATGTTTTAAAAGTACTCTTTGGCTCTTTAAGTACTACAGATATTCCCGAATTTTCAGGCAATTGGAATATAAATGGCTTGCATCGCCAAAAAAGTCATGCCGGATTAAATCCCGTTTTGCGCTTTATGGCTCAAGGCAGCTTTCAGGCAGAAGGTAATTCAGATTTTTCTTTTGCAACCACAGACATTAGCTGTCAAAAAATTCAGCCCATTTTAACATATACACAATCCAAAAAGCAAAGAGCTCAAGTGCAAATTGCCATGGCAAATGCAGAAGATGCGCAAGATGCAAGCACACTTTCACATATTATCAATATTCCCACTCCACGATCTATCGAAGGAAGTATAAAGCGTGACAATGCAAATGTTATGTGCACACTTATTGCATCTTCACTTACCATCGCAGATCATAATATTCCCACTTGCAGCATTTCACTAGTTTCAGCGCCGCATCAAAGTGGCTGGAAGGGCTCTTTTAATGCAGATCTTGCATTAGTGACTGATAAAAGAGAAATTCCTATAACTCTTGCAACAAATTTTATATCTGAAAACGCCCTGCAGTGGCAACTTCCTGATACAGCTTTAACCATTGGAGGACATACTGTCGCAGGAAACCTTCAACTAGATCTTTTCCCATTGCAAATTCAGGGCACTCTTGAAAGCCAAAAAACTGATGCAAAAGAGCTTGCAGCATGTTTTAATGCTACCTTAGGATCTCTTGATTGCAAATTTGACTTTGATGCAGATAAAATAAATGCAGCGGTTTCATTAAATACTTTGGCATACTCTTCACTTACATGTAAAAAGGCTGATATTTCTCTAACATCCTCTGGTTTTTTTAAAGACATTACCTCAGGTTTTAAAGCGCAAAATATCGAAAGTGACTCACTTTTTTTAAAACTTATAGACCTTCAAAGCAAGCTCGATCCGGAAAAAACATGTTATCTATATTCCCTTTTAGTAGATGGCAAAAGTAAGGCCGGCCCCTGCTCACTTGATTGTAAAGGAACTTTTAAGACAGGCTTTTTTACCTTAGACTCATTTAAGGCAAATTCTGGCGGTCATACAATTACAAGCACGCTTCCCGTACTGGTTACAAAAGAAAAAGATAGCTTGTCAGTATCTGCTTTTGAATTTACCTCAGATACTAATATGCACATGCAAGGAAATGTTTTTGTTAACAAACAAACTCTTGGAGCAAATCTAACTTGTGCAAATTTGCCTCTAGAATGTTTTGATCCATTTTTTGGTGATCTTACACTTTTTGGCAATGTATCAGGGCATCTTGAACTTGGCGGAACTAGGCGCGATCCCCAGCTTGTAGCTACTCTTGCATCATCTGATTTTTGCTTTTGGAATCCGCAAAAAATCAAGGCACCTGCTCTTTCAGCATCATGTGAGATTACCGTAGAGCATAGCCTTTTGCATCTGGCAAGTGAGATAGAAGGTTTAAGCCTTAAAAAACCTACGGTATTTGAGCTGACAGCACCTCTTAAAATTACGCCGACTTCAATTTGCTTTTCTGATGCAACCAATTTATCAGGTCATCTACAATCAGAATTTGACACGAACACCCTGCTTTCATCTTATCTTGACGAAGATGAACTTATGGAAGGCATTGTTCATATAGATGCCAAGGTTGCAGGCACGGTCTCAAAGCCAATTATTATGGGCGCAGTTTCTTGGAATGATGGAAGGCTGCTTGTACCATCGCTTGGCACACTTTTTAGCTCTATTCAAATGTCGGGTCACATTCACGACAATTGTTTGCTTATAGAAAAACTTAGTGCAACCGATGCAAGTGATGGCACATTTCAAGCCAAAGGCTGGATTAAAGAGCTTAATAATCCCAAAATACACTACAGCCTTGAGGCTCATGCAAAAGAATTTAATACGATAGCACTTGATGAAGCAGAAGCCAAAGCTACGGGAAAGCTTATTACAACAGGTGATCTTGAACATATACGCTTTGAAGGAAACTTTGAAGTTACTGATGCAAAGTTAAAATTATCTCCTACCATTTCAAAAGATATTCCTAAAATTGATATTACTTATATAGCCCAAGATAATGATCACCTTACCCAGAAAAATCCTTTTAGAGTAGATCTGGATCTGTATTTAACAATGGATAAAGGCATTGTGCATGGAATGGGTTTAGAATCTGAATGGAAGGGAAGCGCCCATCTATCAGGTGCTGCAAAAGCATTAGATACTAAAGGTCAAATCCTTCTTCAAAAAGGCACCCTTGAGTTTGCCGGAAAACAATTTGCTCTTACAAAGGGCTCACTTGATTTTCAGGGGGATCTTTTTAAAAAATCGATGCTGCAAGTAATTGCCACCAACGAAGTTGGCTCTATCAATACACAAATTGTACTGCAAGGCCCGCTTGATTCTCCTAGAATAGTTATACAGTCAAATCCGGCCATGTCTCAAAAAGAAATACTTTCTTGGTTACTTTTTAATAAAAGCTCAAGTGAAATAACGCCCATGCAAGGAATACAACTTGGCCAAACACTACTTAAGATGAAAGGAACCACAGGCAATTTTGACGTAATCGAAGAAATCAAACAAAAACTTGGAATAGACCGCATCGACTTTGGCCCAAGTTCAAGTGCAAGACCGCAGGTAAATGGGGCATCTTCTAATCCCTCAAGTAGCTCCCCCGCTCCCGGGGATAGTTCAATACCTAATGAAGTATCAGTTCAGGTAGGCAAATACATTTCAGACGGAGTAATTGTTACCCTTTCAAAAGATGTAACTAACGAAGTAAACCGCGTCGGCATAGAAGCAAACATCTCAAAGCACATTACCGCCCAAGCAAACGTCGGCGATGATGCTGAAACTGAGCTTTCTTTGGAGTGGAAGGTAAGATATTAATTAGATCAGAAGGTGTAAGCTAACTCGCGATTTATTGGATGAGGCTGAGATTTTTTTAACACAGAGACGCAGAGTCACAGAGAAACACAGAGAAAAAAAACAAAGTGCATTGCATAGATTATTTCTATGCAATGCACTTTGTTTTAGCTCTATATTTTATATTTTGTATTTCTCTGCGTTTCTCTGTGACTCTGCGTCTCTGCGTTAAAAAATCTCGACCTCGCCAAAAATTACGCTAGGCTAGGCAAAGTAAATATACTCGTCGGTCAGAAGGGAGTTCATCTCCTAGCGGAAGCTACTTCGAAGAAGCACTAGGCAACATAATGAGAAGGTCTTCGGTGCCAATTTTTTTAAGCTCGTTTAACTCATGCAAAGAACCCTTATATTGACATTTGCTCAGATCAAGGACTCCAGTTGCACCTAGGAGTTCATTTGTAAAACTTATTATATCCTGTTCAGTAAGCGATGCACCTGCTATGGCGACATTAAATGCACGAGGATACTCTTTACACGCAATGGCCAGAAGAGGAATAAATTCTTTTGTTGGCCTAGTATATTTACCCCCATGCTCCAAATTAAAATTAAGCTCTCCCCTATGCTGTTGCAAGTTTCTACCCAATGCTCCTTTTATAGCCGTACATTGCTCAAAGGCTATTTCAGGTTTGATTTCCATCGATGCCAGATCAACTACAGTAAATCTTTGATGAAAAAACGTTTCAAGAGCCTCTAGATTTGATGCATGAGATTTCTTTGGATCAGCATTATGCTCTTTGGTGCGCTTTTGCATAAATTCAGCAATCTTGCGGCTTTGTGAGCTCATTGTCTCCTCATCTGCTAAAACAACGCCTTTAGCCTCAAGAAAAAGCCGTTTGATGTCACCCGAGGATTCCTTCTCATCAATTTTAGCTAATGCTACCCTTACTGTCTTTGGTAGTTCTTTACTGTGTTCTGATTGTGCTGCCGGAAGACTGATCGCCAACACGCTTTGCGTAATAGATGAAGAACTTTGCATAGGGTAGTCTCCTTTAGACTGTAAGTTATTTTCTTTTATCTATCACATAAACTATTTACTTGTCAATTTGAACATAAAAATGGGGGCAGGCTCAATACCTTACTTAATCCTACTATCAATAGTAAAAAAGGAGAATTTTGATTAAGTGAAACGGTATTACGCCCTGCATAGCCTGTTCTCTGCTGAATCAAAAAAGAACAAGATGAGCAGGATTGACAGCCCATGTGAGGCCTGGCATTCGGGCATTTGAGAATCGAGATAATATCCGGTTGGGATGCCAAACCTGACCTAAATATAATATTATTTTATTTATAAGTTTTTAATGTCATTGAGATTATTATAATTGCTGTGTATACTATCATCAATTTAAAAATGAGGAGTTTTATATATGCAAGCTACTGGATCTTTATTATCTTGCAAAGAGCTTTTACAAGATCAACGGCAGCCTATTAGTGCGCTTCTTAAAGAGCACCAAGAAAGTGAATATGGATATATTCCCTTTCTTTTGGCTATGATCGAACAAAACGGTACATATACTGTATCAGAAGGAGTAAAAGCATTAGAATGTTATATGCCAAGCCTGTCTAATAAGCCTGTGAATAGAACATTCACTAAAATCGATTTTTATGAGTTACAGGCTGCAGACCAATCCTGCAACCCTATTGCTGTAATAACAGGCGACAAGCAAAATAGTGTAGCCGAAAGTTTTAAAGTGAGAACACTTGTTTCCCGTTATGCTCCCAATGGGACATGGCAGCGTATCGAATATGTTAAATCAAAATTATTACAACCAGATCAAGATATAGCCAAACCTTGGCTGCTGGCATGTTTACGTGATCAAGTTACCCAAGACAATGCTGTGAGTTTTGTGAGCCTAGCACAAGTTTTATTTGAGAAATCACAGGCCCTGCGGAGCTTTAATGAAAAGTGCGCACACACGTTGTTGTCATATGCGGATAATACTTTAAGAAAAGTATGTGCTTATAATCCCAACCTATCTGGTGTGAAGGAGCTTTTGTCGATTGTTGATAAGGCCTGCAATTTAGATTATGTAAATCCCAATTTCCCCTGAGCTCATACAAACTATGGCGATAATGCCGTACTTTTTACAGCCCATTATGTAATCTATTTTTTCTGAGATTCAGCTTGATTGTGTTCTAAAAACGATAGAACGATAGAACGATAAAAACGATGAAAAAAGAAAAAGAGAGGTCCTAGTATTAGCTGTAGGCAATCTTTATTTTTTATGTTTTATCGTTCTTATCGTTTTATCGTTCTTATCGTTTTTTTCATTCGAAATTTTGATTAAGTGAACGGTATTAAACCTGACCCGTTTGTAATTATTTAAAAAATATTTTTCTCTGTAAAAAAAATTGACTGTTTTCGTAAGATCCTTGGAATTTTATGGAGATTGCATATGAAATTGGGAATCTTGCTGGTTTGTCTATTTTCAACCACTGCCATATTGGCAAAGACGCAAGCACTCAATCAACTTGTTTATGAAATACGAGATCCCAAAACAGATGCTGCCCATTTTAGACAAGCTGTGGAAAAGATTGGCGAATATTTAGCCCTGGATGTGCTAGAAGAGCTAAATAAGCAAGAGATATCTGTAGAGACTCTTACAGGGGCAAAAGCTTCGCATTTTTTGGTTAATGAGGTTCCTGTTCTTATCACCATTCTTCGCGCAGGACTGCCTTTAAATTATGGCGTACATAGGGTATTTCCCAATGCAGAAGTCGGTTTTTTTGCCATGTCTCGTAATGAAGAAACCCTGCAGCCTTTAGTAGAATACGTCTCTTTGCCCGATCTTAAGGACCGTACAGTGATTCTTTCTGACACCATGCTGGCTACAGGAAATTCACTTGTTGGCGCCCTGAAGATCTTGGAGCCTTTTGAGCCCAAGCAGATCTATATCCTTGCTGCAATCGCTTCCCAGCCTGGAATCGATCGCATACATAGCTACAACCCAAATATCAAAATTATTGCAGCCGCAATTGATCCCGAGTTAAATGAAAATGGCTATATTTGTCCAGGCCTTGGCGATGCGGGAGATCGCTCTTTTGGTGAAAAGCGCTGCAAGTGTTTAATCAGATAAGCCTGATTAAAATTCCGTTCACTTAGTAGTAAAAACGATTGAACGATAAAACGATAAAAACGATAAAAAAAAATAGAAATTAAATTTTGTAGCTCATCTATCGCTAAGAATAGAGAAACTCTTTTCTTTTTTCATCGTTCCTATCGTTCTATCGTTTTACTATTGATAGTAGGATTAAGTGAACGGTATTGAGACTGAATCCCAATACTATTTCTCACTATTACAAAATACCATCTCTCACTATACTGCCAAGTCAATTCAACAACTGTTAAGGAAACAACATGTCATCATATATATCATCATTTGAAGTTTGGATTGAAGATCAAGCAGCTAATTACTGGACGAGCTACTCAGCATGTAAAACAAAATTCAAGGCAGGCGTAATTCTTCCAGATGTATGCGCACCTGCAATTTACTTACCAGCAACTTTTCAAGAAATGGCTAATGTCATTTTACGTAATACTCAAGACTGCGCACAAGGCACGTTCAATAACCAGATAGCATTTGTATTTATTTCAGACAACAACTGCAAAACGCTGAGAACATTTTCAGCGGATTATTTTCACAATAATCAGGGAATCATCCAAAGTACCTTTCACAAGAATGCCTATTAAAAGGTTAAAAATATGCAAGCTCTCAGAAAATGGATGAGCCCTCTTGACCCTGTAGAAGATCTCACATTTGAAATGAAAGAACTTGTGGTAGATTCTCCAGGCCCAGCTCTTGTGGAGGCACAGGAAAAACCAACCATGAGTGCTCCAGAGCGCCTAGCCTACTATATATGCATGCTTATAAAAGATCCCAGAGCCTATATGGGTGTGAAAGGATATCCTGATTTACCAACTTTTGGCGAGATAGATTCGCTTTTTAGTCGACTTGTGATGCTTGCTTCAAAAAAAGAACACATTTTTTGGGATCGCCACGATGTCGAATTTAGGCTATTTTTGGATTCCTGGGAACAAGAAGTTAATACAACGCGCACTTCAAGGGGCCAAAAACCACTCCATCGTCATTTATTAAGTGATGTTACGGACTATTCTTTTGAAATTGTTAACGGTTGTGCAATTGTGGGTGTTGACTATATTGGTAATGATGGCAAGCCTATATTTGATGAGCAAAACAGTCTTAGCATATTTAATCGCCAAATTGCCCAATGTGCCCAAAGAGTTGGCATAGATGCATCATCTCCCATACTAGTAGGCAGCAAAGATTTTGGAGCCGCATTTTATTTGGCAGAACAAAGGCCATATCGTTACGCTAATTTAGCTCGAAATATTACCGATTATTTTGATAAAGTCGAATGGATAGCTTCTGAGATATACGATGTTTTTTTAAAAACGCTTGATTTCAGACCAGAAATACACATAGTTGATGCCATAGATTCAGGCAATTTTGGAATTGCAAAAAGGCTTATCTTACAAGCTAAGAGAGAAGTGCTTTGCAGCCACTATGGCTATAGAGCACTTGTTAGTGCGGTGTGTGCTAAAAATGGGGAATTAATTAATCTACTTATTTCTCGCGGCGCGCCACTTTATTCAAATCAAAAAAATGGCGAGCTCTACTGGACTCAAGATGATGATGTACAAACCAAGGTACTTGTTTGCGGTAATACCAGTTATAACTCTAGTACTGATCTGGCAGCCTTTAATGATGCCTGGGATCGTTTTGGCATGGATGAAAAGGTGACATCTGGAATTTTTAGTGATCTCATTACTTACGCAAGTCGCCTACAAAATATATTCATCCATGTGCTTGCCGGTGGAAATGTTTTTGATGCAATGCATCAAAGCCTGCAAAGAAAAGCTGCCGGTGAGTATGAATCAGAGCTTTTTATGTTTGCTAGAATGCTCGGTTTGACATTTGAGACGTTTCTAGTAGAATTTGCTAATTTTGTGACAATTCACGTACCGCAACAAGAGCAAAAATCCCTTCTTAAAAAAATTGATACTGGTCCAAATATCGCCAAAGCAAAAATGCAAGCAACACTTACGAGAGCTGAACGTCTCGCTTACTATTTTATTTTGCAATTAAAAAATGGGCCAGCAGATGCATGTGAGGACGCCCTTCCTACAATGCGAGAACTTGACAGCCTTTTCGTTGTAGCTGTACGCTTTTTTGAAAATGGCGAAGGAGAATTTCCAATTGATTTATTTAGCAATTGGCAAAGAGGGACAAATGCTGCACGCAGATCTTGCGGCAAAGAGTTATTACCCAAAAATTTAGACAGGATTGATAAAAAAACGTATACAATTAAAGAAGGTGCGGCATTTGTTAACTCGATGGTTGTCGATAATAACGGACAGCTAGGTTTGCCGTGGGAAAAAGCTTATGAAACTCAAGATCCTGCCGATCTTGAAACAGCCAAAATGCTCCAGCGTGTGCAACCCAAATACGTGCTAAAAGCTATGATCAATCAAGCAATTGATCAAGCAATTGGAAAAATCTTACAAAGTGAATATTTTAGAACCAAAAAAGCCAATGTTATTGCACTACGCAACTTTGGTGCTGCGCACTATTTATGCCGGCCACAGCAGCATCTTCAAGATTGCAAGCGAGAACAAGAGGGTTTTGCAGCGTATGTCAAAAAGATTTATTATCCGCATGATAATATAAAAAGATCTGGTGAATATAATGCCCAAATTAGTGCATTAACTTTGGAATATACGCTAAATGAGCTAATTTTATCTGGCAATTTTGGCGTAGCCGAGGCAAGACTTGATGCTATGCAACCTAATGAAATGAACTCGTGTGAAGGTTATTTAGCTCTTTGCAATTGTATTTCTCTAGAAGAGTGGACACTTGTAGTTGCCTGTATTAAAAAAGGTGCTCCCCTACTTGTTAACAAAAAAAAAGAGCTTTTTTATTGGACAGATGAGGGCCCTGACAAATGCGCCTATTTACAATATGATGACGAAGTAGTAAATTCCCAACAAGATCCAGCTTCCTTTTTAGACTTATGGAATACCCATTCTGAAAGTTTTACAGGAAATATTTTTAATCTCCTTTTAGATCATGTACCCAAAGAGTATTTAATGGGAATGCGGTTATTGCCCCATTTCTATACTCCAGCAACGGGGCCCAATTTTTTTAAAATGGCCATGAGCAATCCAAAGCCGCCTGTCGATAACGACCCTACACACATTACCTGGCGACGCCTTGTTTCAGCAAAAAAACTCATTAGCTATTGGACAACTGTTTTAGAATCCTAAAAAGACGTTCACCCGGGGTGAACCAATTTGTACTCATGGCAACCCACGGCATGCTCGCGCATAGCCGTGGGCTACAAAAAGAATGGCACCTAAGAGTGCCTATCGATGTCAAAATTGTTATCATGCATTAGTTTTTATTGGCTTAGGTGCAATTCTTTTTTTAGCTCATAATAGTATTTTTATTGGCACCGTTTAGTGACGTTCTTTTTGTAGCCCATGGCTAAGCACCTGGCTTGCCATGGGAATTTGGATTAATAAACACCTGTCCTCCGTAGGTGGAACTGTTTTAAAAACATCAATTATCAATTTGGCACATTTCGTAAATTTTGTTTACTTTGTCAGATGTGATTAACATAAAAGTAGTTTTGTAGGAATTGCCAGCAATTGTTTATCATGGAATTGCTACAAGAAAACGGGGTCAAAAATGGGATCAAAAAGGCAAACGGGGTCAGGCCTGACCACCCCCCGTTTCTTCAAAAGTAAAACTTGATTTTTAACAGGAAAATCCTATAGAATTTCATATTAAATTAAGGAATTATTAATGAATAGTTTTAATCCCATAGGTTGGCATTCTCCAAAGCCAGACGACAATTCCCATTTAGACTCATTACCTAACCCTGATAAAGTGCAAATGCTCACCAAACTAGACTTGCCCGAATTAGCTACAGTTAGTCTTGTGTCAAAATTCTGGAACGCCCATGTCGTCAATCCCTATGTTTGGATATCAATTGCAAATGAGGTGCAATTTTTTCTTAATGAAAGAGTCCCCGCTTTTAAACAAGTGATAAATGGAATCCAAGGACTCAGAATAAGGGTCGAATTAGAAAATCATCCGCAAGATCTTGACCCCATACTTCGAGGTCCAACAGTCAAGCAAGTCAAACATATTCAGAATTATCTTGAAGCCAAAGAAGTCATTAGAGAATGGAAAGAGGTCGTCGAATCGTTTCATAAGCATTTTCCAGATTTTCCGCGCCACCTTTTTGGCCCTGATTTCGATTTCTTTGAGTTGAGTGCTGAGCTAATGATCGATTTGGCAAACTCTTATCCAACATGGAAACAAGAAAAGGCAGCATTGTTCAGAGCCCAAGACATCTTAATTTTTTGGTCAGTTCTGGCACGAGTTTTGCAAGTTGATCCACCCGAAATCCCTATGACCGAAGAAGGAATGATTGCTAAAGCAACCGAATTTCCAGATTGGTTCAATGTGCATGAAGAATGGCTAAGAACAGCGACAGGTATAAATTTAGATGTAAGATTATATTCGCTTCCTCAAGAATTTTTTAGATTGACTAACCTCTTTGATGTTATACTCACCAACTGCCGATTGACCTCACTTCCTCCCGAAATCGGCAAACTCACTCAGCTAAGACATCTTGATCTTAGCAATAATTGGCTTACCCATCTTCCGCATGAAATAGGTAGCTGCACACAACTCGAACACATTGATCTTATGAACAACCGATTAGAATCGCTTCCTCCCACAATTGGGAATTGGAGCCGATTATCCACTCTTGATCTTCAATTCAACCGATTGAGTGCACTGCCCGAAGAAATCGGGAAATGCACTAATATCAGAGAGCTTAAGCTATTCCATAATCATTTAACGGCTCTTCCGAGATCCCTCAAACATTTAAAAGAGCTGCAACAGTTAGGCTTAACCAAAAATCAATTGCGCCGTGTTCCCGAAGAAATCGGTGCACTGCACAGCCTAAAAAACCTTGAGTTAGAGTACAACCAACTCTCTACCATTCCTCCTACGGTTGGCAATTTAACAAATCTAACGCGGCTACAACTCAATGACAATGCACTCACTTCCCTCATCCCAGAGGTCGGAAATTGCGCGCAATTAGAAGATCTCAATTTAAGTTGTAATCTCCTTACCAAGTTACCTTCCGAAATGGACAAGCTTACTGCTTTAAAAAGATTATCTGTTGCCGAAAATCACTTGATTGCATTGCCAAGCGGAATTAGTACCTTTCCAAATTTAAATAGCCTCGATATTTCTAAAAATCAGCTTACTGAAGCTCCAAAACTTGCCAAACTTCCCAAATTTTACAAAGATGACTTTTGACCCATTTACTCCGATTTATTAAGTCGTCGCGAAGCGACTCAATCTTTGTTTATAATTATACCCACGGTTTCACCGTGGGCTATTAATAGATTTGTCCTTTCAGGACAGCAATCTAGAGGAAAAAATCGACAAGGCTTTCTTCGAATATCTTCGATTTGTTTGTTCCGGCCCTTTCATTTTTCTTTTAGTATAAGGGGCCCGATCTAGGGTGTTGATTTAAGTGCTTTTTTACAAAATGATTTTCTTTCAATAGTTGTCCTTGGCAGAAGTTTTTTTGGAGTGACTCGATTCATCGAGTCTTTTCTTAGGCCGATTCATCGGCCGCACCGCTTGAAACTTTTGCGGCCAGATTGATAAGCATAAAGCTCATGTCGGCGCGGCCGATGAATCGGCCTAAGAAAAGACTCGATGAATCGAGTCACTCCAAAGAGCTTCGCTCAAAAAACATGCGCCAAGCGCCTCATTCAAGGACAAATATTGCATGATATTCATGTCGCAAAAACGCCCTCAAATCAACACCCTAGGCCCGATCCTGCGATTTGTGCGATTTTACTAGAACGCATGAAAAACAGGATATGGGCCTTTCAGTCATTTTCACTAAATTTTTTTAATGATCGGAAAATTTGCACTAACAATAAGTTTATCTGCATTGGTAGCAGCAGAACTTAAAAATAGGGTTTGAGGTGGTATTGTAATGGTCTGCAGTTTATTGCCGACAGGATTATTAAGAATAACGCCTGAAAAATTTGCAGCCGTAGTAAAGGAAAATACTGGGCTTGTTTGTCCAAGCGTTATAATGTATCCCGTAATCCAGTTTCCTTGAACAGGGTCATTTATTTTGATGGGATTAAGAGATTGTATAAAGGCATTTGCAGGCACAATATTGGTAGGGGTTCCTTTAACAAGTTTGCCGCATGGTCCAATTGCGAAGGGCGTAATATCTAAATTGCCACCTTCAGGAATTGGCCCGATAAGTTGTGGTATTGTCATTGTAATATTAATTTCGACTGCTTGCTTAAAATTTTTCCATTTGCAATGTGCTTTGTTAGAAGAATCATTATGAAAAGTGCTTTCTCCAAAGGCAACGTTCGCTATTGCCAAAATTCCTAAAATACAAGTTAAAACTACATGCTGCGATAGTTTTTTCATGAAGTCCCCTTTTTTCGAGTTATGGTACATCATTAAAAACTTATAGTGCAATTTATTCATTTCGGTACACATCTAATGCAAAGTCTTGCTATTATTTGTATATGAATGCGCAAAAAGATAGCAGGTCAGTTTTTTATAATCCCGCAATTTCCGATGGTAAGAGAAGCCTCTGGCAGGTTCTTTTATGGCTTTTAGGGTACTATAAAGATCCTGCTGCTTGCACTCCACCACCGCAAAATTTTCATTTTCCGTTTCTGACGAGTGCCACCAAAGGTGAAGCTTCACTTCAATTTATTGGTCACTCTACTTTTTTGATACAGTGTGGAGGCAAAGCACTTCTTACAGACCCCATCTTTAGCAAACGTGCATCTCCATTTGACTGTATTGGCCCCAAGCGCCACGTTCCACCTGCTATCCCCCTTTCATCCCTTCCAAAAATAGACTATGTTTTAATAAGCCATAATCATTATGACCATCTGGATCTAGATACATGCCATGCCTTAGCCAAAGATCATCCTTCCGTGAAATTTATTGTTCCAATAGGTCTTAAAAGCTGGTTTCATAAGCGCCACATCTACAACGTTATCGAGCTTGACTGGTGGGACAAGCTGCAAGAGGACTCTTTCACTATCACAGCTGTTCCGAGCCAGCACTTTTCAGGAAGGGGGCTTTTTGATCGCAATAAAACCCTCTGGTGCGGCTACGTAGTACAATATGGCAATAAAACATGCTATTTTGCCGGAGATACAGGCTACAACGGGCTCTATTTTACAGAAATTGGCCAGCGCTTTAAAAACATAGACCTGAGCATCATCCCAATCGGTTGCTATGCTCCAAGGGCATTCATGAAGGCAGCCCACGTAAATCCAATGGAAGCAATCCAGATTCACAAAGATGTAGGCTCAAAGCTTGCCATTGGCTGCCATTGGGGCACCTTTCGCCTCTCAGATGAGCCCCTAAATCGGCCCCCCTACGACCTTTGGCTTGCTCCTCACGATGACACGTTTTGCCTGCTAAAACATGGCGGGATTATTTTTTGGTAACAGCAAGGGAGTGATGGTAACATTTAAATTTGAATGTAAAAGGAGTAAAGGGGTCGTAGGCGCATTGAGTAACACAAGTTATGCACAATGCACCTCCGACCCTTTTAAACTAATCCTTTCAAATCCTGCCGATCCTACCGCTTGCGATCCTGCATATCTTGTTCCCTAGCGAATCAAAAAAAACAAGATGAGCAGAATCGCAAGCGACAGGATCGGCAGGCTTGTGGAAAATCTTATGGTTGTACAGTTTCTTCTTTTGATTTGAAATAATGATACTGTTCCCAGAGCGTTTTTACAATTTCAGCAAATAACTTCTCTCTTGAATAAGAGTAATTTGTAAAAAGTGCTATGGCACAGGTGTTGTTATCTTCAGTTTTCATTCCGGTAAAATCATAGATGATGTCTTTTAAGGGTTTTCCTGAAAGGAGGTCATCTTTAAATTCTTTTGGCATAAGAATGTTCGGGCTATTTGTGACAAACATCTTCTGATTTCTGTCGATTAATACGCCCCAGTTGCAAAGATATACGTCGTCATCTTTGAAAAACACTCCCGACTCAAGACCAAATGCAATTTCTGCATCTGTTTTTGCCAGGCAATCTTTTGCGCGATTGAGGGCGCCAAGTTTAGTCTCTTCTTCAGTAAGTGGCTGATCTTGAACTCTTGAACGTGCAGGACAGGGCGTAACAATGACGTTTTCTTTTTCTAGGGCTTTTTTTGTCGCCTTTACTTTAACGCCAGTCTTTGACCCGATAGCAACAATAAGGGCATTGTGTACACTTTTATGTAAATTTCTTGCCTCTTCATCGGAAATCCACTCTGAATAATTGCGCAAACTCCTAATCTGGAATTCAGCAATTTTTTCATCGACTCGAAAAGGAAGAGTTTCTGCTTGTGTGTAATGAAAACAGAGCGTGTCGATTCCTAAACTTTTCATTTCAGTATCGACTGATTGTACAAATTTGAGATTGTCATCAATAAAGATAATTTTAGATGGTTTCAAATTCATTTTTTTCAAAAACTCAGCAAGGATTTTTCCTTTTTGCAATTTTGCAGTAAAAAGTACGCCGTCTTTAAAAACAGATGAACTATATGTATCTTCAAAAAATGGAATAGTGAATTTTGAGAATGATTTTTTAAAATCGACGTTGACTTGTGCAAGGTGGTTCAATTTTACATTTTCGAGCTTCTTTGTGCTTCCAAGATTTGTATTGCCATGAGAAAGACCTATTGTTGCAATGCCTCGTTCAGAAAGCTCTTGAATAATTTTTGGAAATTTTGGATCTACAAGTTCAAACTTCATACTTTTCAAAACTTTACTTTTGAGGTGCGCATGAGACAATTTATAGTGAGGAACAAAAGTTTTGTCCTCTTGAATAGATTCATTAATTTTTTTAACAAGAGGTTTTGCGCTGCGACGTAGGATCATATCGCTTGGGACTATGATGGTGTTGTATACGTCAAAAACGACGAGTGCCTTGTCGTCGATATTCTTTATTTCTTCTTCGAACTGAGCAAGATCAGCAGCTTCGACGATTTCACTTTGACACTTGCCAAAAAGAATAACTAGCGTAAACAAAATGTGAAAAAAGTATTTTATTGTAACAGTCAATAGGAACCTCCGAATATTATTTCTTCATTATTATTCGATTTTATTAATAGATAATTTTACAAGAAGAAAATTAGTTAGATAATTGTATCATAAACTGCATATTATAGGTAAAAAGCTTAAAGGTCGAAGGCTCTTAAAGGGGTCGGAGGTGCATTGTGCACAACTCATGTTATGCACAATGCACCTCCGACCCTTTAACTGAAAAATGATATATAGATAAAACAATCTATTGTGTAATAATGCCGCCCGTTTTAATTACGATAACGGCTATGTATACGATTACAAACCACCCATTGTTTGATTTTGGCCTTCAGTCATTACCTCTTGAAGATCTTGATATTCAACTGCAACCGTCATTTTTTGCAGCAGAATCAGCAGCACCAAATTTTGAAATGCAGCATCCTAAAATAGATGAAGAAGTTGCAGATGCTGCTGCTGAAATCGAAGATTACCAAGAGTCATCTTCAGAGTCAATTGACAAAACTCAGCGACGAAGAATAAATAATCTTGAATCCGCAAGACGCATGCGCGAGCGAACAAATGAAAAATTACAACGCCTTGATGAATTGGAGTCTGCCATTTCTGAATTTAGCCCTGCATCGAAGAGCTATTAAATACACCCTGTAAGCCAGGCGTAATAAAAGATTTACATTTACTAAAGGATCTTTGCAAAACAAATTCTACCAAAGCAGTAAAATCTCTTCAAGATCTCTTTATAGTGACTTTCAAAGAAAATGCATTACTTCGGAGTAAATTAACAGAAGCAACCGATGCATCCATTGTCATTGAAGATGCCGAATTAAAGCCTGATAGTCAAATAAAATTAGAACAACTAGCAGGGAAGGCTCTACCCCCCTCTTTGCAAAAACAAGAAGTAAAAAAGAAAATAGATAAGGTCCAAGAGATTGCTGGAGATTTTTTTGAAAATCCTACTGCAAAAAATGGATGTGCAATACTACGGCAATATGCAGATGCTAAAGACTATCCTAAAGCTTTTGAACTATCTAAAATACTTATTGAACGGCTTATCCGCAGCCATTTTAAAGGAAAAGCTCAACATAATTTGATCGCGCTTTTTAGTGATTTTTCGAAGCTCAAAATTGATGATTTAACAAAACCATTTTATGGATGGATTCTTTTTGCACTCACATGGAATGAAGCAAAAAAATGCAAAGACATCGAAAAGATTCTTTCAAAATATGAACGAGCTGCCATATTTGGATGTAGTATCGCAAGTTATTACAAAGCTATGCTCTTACAGAATGCTGGTAGAGAAAATGAGGCTATTAAAGAATGGGAACGCTGTATTGACTTATTTGGTGATGAAGCGTGCTCAAAAGATGCTGCAGAAGAGCTTGTACAATTGCTAGAAACAAAAGCAGTTGAAACCCCTGACCAACGAAATCGCATCATAGAACTTTATAAGAAAGCAGAAAGCGCGAACGGTTTTTATAATTTAGGCTTTATTTTTCAAAAAGGCTGGGCAAGTACATCACATGATCATGTAATACACTTTGATGATCACTTGATTGATTTACCGCTTGCTGAAAGCTACTTTAGAAAAAGCCAAGAATGGGCTCCTGATGAAATTGATACCATTACAGCCATTGCTGAGACAATAATGGCAGATAAGACACGCTTAACAAAAGACAGATGCCAAGAGGCTATGGATCTCTATCAGATGGCCATAGATCAAGGCTCTAAAGAAGCAATCTACCTTCGAGCCTTAGTTTATCTGGACGAAAACAACCAAGATGCAGCCATTAGCGAGCTAAAAAAATTAGATATTAATCCTGCATGTGCGGCATCAGATAGCGATGCAATCATACATAAAGACGCTCTGCTTAAATTAGCTATGCTCCATGCTGGCACTGATGCACAAAGTGATTACCTCCAACGAGCCATGTCCTTTAAACAATAATTAAAAAAAGTTGATACCAGAGGAAGCTTTTGACCGAAGGTCTCTGGAGTTTCCAAGCGACAAGATCGCTGATACCGAAAAGTAACAGGACCTTTTTTTGACAAAAAAAAGACGAATTCTCCATTATATTTCTCTCTAAAAATCACAGTGATGACTTAGAGCGAAGAACGGGATCGAGTCCCAATGTATAAATAAGGAAGAATTCGTCATGGGAAATAATACCAAAAAAGCAAAATCTCAGCCAAGCATTAAAAGAAAGACTAGTAAAGGATTTGATCCTATCATCACCAACGTTGCCGGAATAGATATCGGTTCGGAACTAATTCACGTTGCAATTTTGAATGAAAAGGATGAATACGAAGTTCATGAATTCGGAACAATGACTCCGGATTTAGAAGCTATCGCTCAATATCTCCTTAGATCCAATATAAAATTCGCCGCGATGGAGGCTACCGGGATCTACTGGATTTCATTATTTGAAATACTGGAAGATCATGGCATAAAAGCTGCTTTGGTAGATCCCAAAAGTGCAAAGAATGTCCCTGGAAGAAAAACCGATGTTTTAGATTCTCAGTGGATTCATAGGCTATACTCTTGTGGCCTTCTGCGGCCGGCCTTTAGGCCGGCCAAAGCCAAAGAAAGCTTTAGAGCTTACATGCGCCACAGAGGCAACATAGTAAAGGCAAGACAGAAAGCAGTTTTACAGATAGATAAATCATTGCTTATCATGAATCTCAAAGTAGATATTGTCGTATCTGATCTTACTGGTGAGACATCAATAAAGATAATCCGAGCTATTGTAAATGGAGAACGAGATCCTAGAAAGTTGGCATCATTAAGAAATAAACGCTGCAAGAAGCCTGAAGAACTCTTCGTCGCAGCCTTGACTGGAAATTTCCAGGAAACACATTTATTTACGCTTAAACAAGCTTTAGAAACGTATGACTTCCATGAAAAGCAATTGATGGAATGCGATAAGATGATTATCGCAGAACTTCAAAAATGGGATGATGTAATAAAAGTGCCTTTGCCTGAGAAAATGAAAGATAAAAATAACAATTATTCAATTTACGCAATAACAAAAAAGCCCGACCCTAATGGACTTAATTTCGATATTGAAACCATATTATATCACAAAGTTGGGGTTGATCTTTCAGCTATTAATTCGTTAGGGGGATCAACTATAGCCACGATTATTAGTGAGTTAGGAGGAAGAGAAGGCATAGCGTCGTTTAAGACTGAAAAAGATTGGACATCATGGCTTACGTTATGCCCTGGGAATAATGTTTCCGGAGGTAAAAGCCACGGAGGCCAAGCGCGGAAAAGCAAAAATCGCATAAAACGGGCGTTATTGGTAGCGACTATGTCTTTATGTAATTCAAAGTGCGCCTTAGGCGCCTATTATAGACGCCTGGCGGCTAAGATTAGCAAGGCCAAGGCTTTTAAGGCTGTGGCGCATAAGCTTGCCCGATTGATCTATCGGTTACTGACAAAGGGTGAGGCATATGTGGAAATTGGCCAAGAAGAATATGAAAGAAAGTATAAGGAAAGGAAGATGAAAAATTTCTTTAAAACAG
This sequence comes from uncultured Chlamydiales bacterium, assembly GCA_963785335.1. Taxonomy (GTDB): domain Bacteria; phylum Chlamydiota; class Chlamydiia; order Chlamydiales; family FEN-1388; genus SZAS-7. Next base: position 254,108 of record CAWAUW010000002.1, read on the forward strand.
CTCGCGAATTTGGCTATGACCTAGAAAAAAAAGCTATATAACTAGAATACCTGAACACAATAGACGGGGAAACCAAATTTAGGAAAATTACAGTTAAGAAAAACCTGAGGGAATCAATTGACCGCCCGCACAGTAGTGTTTTATACCTGCCCTGGAGTTTGGTCGGAAAAGTTGGCGATAATACCATTGGGAAGCTTAGCTATCCCGCTTTAGAAGAGTGATTCATAAATCTGCACTTTTCCTCTCTCTTTTTTTTCACGGATAGATACAAATTGTCATTTGTAGAGGAGATTTTTTTTGTCACGAGTTTTTTGTCAAAAAGGCTCAGAATACGATGTGAAGGCTATTGATTTAGTTACTTAGAAGTGCTGGTGCTTTTTGCACCGCCCTTAATTTTACACACACCTTAACTTCAATAAACCCAAAAACGAGATTAGCCTTTTCTTGCTTTTAAGTTTATGTAGTTAAGGTGTGTGTAAAATTAAGGGCGGTGCAAAAAGCACCAGCACTCCAGAGACCTTCGGTCAAAAGCAAATTACCAGTAAAATATTAAAATACAACCGAATAGCATCTACGTATAGCTTCAATACTATCATGCAAATCAGTTGGGTTTTTATGATGTTGACGGGCAACTGTAATGGCGTTGCGCGCATCACTCCAAGTGTCTTCGGAAACTTGCGTCATAAGCGTTATAATTAACCCGGCAGTAGTGTAATTTATACTAGGTTCACTCAGCAAATCGATAAGCTGATCTCTTTGTCGTGGAGTTAAAGGTGCAATTGCTTTTAATGTTTCTGCAACAATATGCTGAGCGTTGGTTACACCTTTAAGCATAGCTTTGGCCGCTTGAATGATAGCTTTTCTTTGCTCTTGTCGTATAGCACTTACATTTATAAAAATATTGAGCATTGCCTCTGGCTCAATAACAAACTCAAGCAAATCTTTTACATCATATGCAAGACTTGACACAAACGTTTTTGCATTTTCTGTGGCAATTACTACAGCAGCCGTCTGAGGAGGATGAATAGATAGATTAAATTTTATTGCAGAAATCTTTTCGCTAAATTCTTCTTGTGTAACACGTTGTTCTTTGAGGCGCATAATTTTATCGTGCACATCTTTTCTTTCAAAAGGTAATACGTTGCGCATAATTTTCATGATCACATATTCAGAATTATATGAACGACATTGCTGCAAAAGTAATGCCGTATCATCGATATATTTTTTTTCAAAAATAGCAACCATTTCAAAAGCTTGTGATAAAACAAGTTTTGGATTCTTTACGGAGCAAAGTAAAGTCGCGCATGATTGTGCCATTTCTGATCGCCTATCCTCAGGCAGAGCCTGTACACCATGGAGGATTTCATCAACAATTGCCGGGCATCGAACAGCCTTAACAATAGCTACAGCATCATCAAGCACCTTTTGAGGGTATTTTTGCCCTTTTACTAATTCTAAAATTTCCTTAATTCCATATGCAATAGTATTAGCATTACCACTCCCAGTCCAACAAGCTAATGGTGCTGCACGTCTTAGCACATCAAGCCATTCAAAAGGTGTGCTGCTGCTCACCATAACATGCATCCAAGAACACACCGGAAATTGTAGAAATATTGGCATACTATTACGCAAAAGTGCAGCTTTTTGGGGCTCATTCATTAAAAATATATCTATATTTCTAAAGCATTCTTTATCGGTTTCAGCAATTGGTGCACGTCCTGCATAATGATTTAGCAATAACAAAATATTTTCTACTGTTTCAGCTTGTTCTTGTGCTGTCATTGTAGACAGCATTGTAATATACAAACTGACATCATAATAGTTTGGCAGACGCCCTATGAGTTTATCGGCATTTATAAGTACATTTAAACGATTACTTTCAGGAATTTTTTCGATTTCTCTTTTTAATTGAGGTTGATCTGTAGGATCACTCATTTTGCGACAAAGATTTACAATGTGCTTTTGAATTTCCACTTTTCTAGCTAAAACTACTGTTTCATCCCTAGCAAGTGTCTGTATAGTAGAAACATATACACTGCTAAGTTCCCGCAGTTTTCTGGTTACATCAGCTTGTGTAACTGACAAAGATTCAACCAGCGCTTCAAATGCATCACTTGACAAGCTTCCAATTTGTCCTGCTAGCTTTGAAGTCTGCTCTACTGATAGAGCATCTATTCCAAGTGACAAATTTGCCACCTGCTCTCTTAGATTTTCTAAAATAATTGCGGCAGGCCTTGAGCTAATAACAGACATAAATCACCTTATATAAATGCAGACAATGTGAGCTATATTGGCCAATTATGTCAACGCACATTACTACTATGATATAAAAGGACATGAGGACAGGCGAAAAGTGCTGGTTGTAATAAATAATTTAATATGTTAGTAGAAAGATTGCACCATAAGCAGGAAACAGAAAATGAGTGACCTAATTTCCCCCGGACATTTCTCTGGTTGGCAAGAACCTCCCTTTTCTTCCTCAAAAGAGTCAATACCAAACCAGCAGCAGCTCATGATAGCAAAAAAAATTATCAACGATCTTGGAGACAACCTCAATCAAATTGTTGCCAAAATTTTAAGTGCTGATCAAGTTCTACATCCTGATGATGCTGAAAAACGTGTAATGAAGGCAGCAAAGCTTATTCATTCTACAACCGGCGCCACGTTTGAGTCGCGCATGCAGGCAAAAGATCTGATATATACGTATGCCAATCAGATTCCAAATAAATCAGACCCTGTTAAAGAAATTATTCACGATCTTTCTGAACAGCTTGTATTTGATCAGGCGGCAGATGAGCTAGTTGAGCAAGCCGCATCTGCTTTAGAAAATCTTTCGGATCAAACAGTGGGACTTCTTGCAGGTAGCGGCGATATTTATCTTGGTCATCTTATTTCACTGCAGACTCATTTACGATCGCTTGAAGCCCTTTTGGAAACCCCTGCTAAAGATACTATCGATCGTCAAAACATTGAAAAATTGACTAAGTATCTTAAAGGAGAGCTTGAAGATGAACTGCACGATATCGCAAAAGCAATAAAACCCGAATGTAAACGAGCTACAACTGAATATGACACTGCTTTTAAAGAATGGCATAAGGCAATGAAGTCAAAAGATCCTGCCGTCATTTTTCCGGCTTTTTTGAGACTTGATGAGGCAGGCCGCCATTTAGAGAATATCGGCCTTATGAAAGATCAAGTAGCAAAATTTGGATTTCAGGAAATTGCAAGTAAGCTTACTGAAGTAAAAGATGTTAAAGAGCAGCGCAAACTTTTTATGCCTGAATTTACTGAGCTTATGGATCAAATTGAGCCGAGTCAGATCCGAAATTATGTTACTGAGCGACTTGCAAAATATGATTCAAGCAATCTTCTTGCCTTAAAACGAGAAATGTGGCCATTTTTTTCGGGATGCATGCCTCTTCTTCCAGCACAAAAAGCTGACTTTAAAGCGGCACAAAAAGATATAAAAGCTATTTTTAAAGAGCCTATAATTTACGATAGTAAGATGCAATCACACTATCTCAATCAATTTGCGGATCTAAAAAAGCTTCATGAACGAACTTCCATCGAAACAGAATCAAAGCTTTCAAAAATTGGCATTTTCTTTCTTGCCATGCAAGCAATGATGATGCTTCGAGGAGCAGGATCTCTTCTTTCAGGACGCGATTTTAAAGAGTTAAAATCCAGAGCCGAAATAATGCATAATCAAGCTATTCAATCGATTGATCCAGAAATTCGCGAAAAAATAGAACGAGATGGCTCACGTATGGGGGCATTTTTGCATGATAAGTGGGATGCCATGCGTAACATGGATGCCAAAACCCTCAACAACTTCATTAAAAAATTATCACCATCTGCACAAGAAGCTATAAAGATTTTGATACAAGACGCTTCGCATCCTACGTCTGAAAAAATCCAGGCAGCCTGCGACGCGGTAATAGCAAAGGAGCTTTCTCAGGAAATCCCCTCTCCTTATAGCCATATGAGCATACGCGAGTGGTTTAAGGTTTTTATGAAACAGCAACCTGAAAAGGCAACGTCTGACACAAAAAATCAACCTATGCCAAGTCTTTCAAGCAAAAAAGAAACTACCCTTTCAGATAGTGCAATTGCCCAAATTAGAGAAGCTCAAAATACTGCAACTGAAGCTCTATTTAATCTTCAACATTTTGATTTAACAAATTTTAATGTAAATGCCGATAAACTTAAAGAACATCCTAACTGGAAAGAAGTTTTAAAAGCTCGCGTCAAACGATTTAACGATCGCATACCTTTTGATACTCTCACAGCCTATCAATTAAGAGGATTTGATTTAGAAGTGCTGCGTCCTATTCTTGAAACAATACCACAAGCTAGTCACTTGCTCACCGAACTTCCCACGAGTATCATTAGACAGGCTAAAATGAAGGCGTTGGGCTCTGGAGCTGTCAACACAGTATATAAAATGAATGACAATGGCATAGATAAAATCTTCAAACCAGATCCCTCTTTAGGAGTCGATTTTACAACGAGTTTAAAGGAATCTTATTTTGGCACTGCTCAAGCCGCAGGCATTCCCGTAGGAACTGAAGCGCACTTTCCCTCACGCGCCGTAGCAGCCTCTCTTGTTGATGACCTTCTTTATAAAAAAGGTCGCATCTCAGTAGAAACCAACTTTGCTCATGTTAATGGCCAAAGAGGGATTATGATGAGCATGGCAAAAGGAAGAAGCCCGCAAATGACGGGCACAAAAGAAGAGCGTATCAGCCTCAAGAATTTTCCGCATATTCGTAAGTGGATAGAAAAAAAAATCGAAAAACAAAAAACACTCACCAGTCAAGATTTAAATATACTTGCCGCCAACCTAAAACTTCGTCAAGTGAAAATAGTAGGAAATCCTCCGGGAAAATGGAAACTTGTGGGAATTTCTGCGGTATTTAGTAATTTTAAACCAGACAATCCAGCCACATGTGAAGGGCTTCTTAAACTTCAGGTAAAGGACATCATTACAGGAGAGGTTGATCGCCACCCGGGAAATTATTTTATCGATCCTGCAACAGGAGGAATCACAGGAGTTGATGAAGATTGCTCTTTTGGAGTAGATGCAATTCCAGAAAATGTGGATGTTCGTAAGCAAGAAACGCTTTTCTTTATTATTCCAAATAAAGCTTCACTGATGCTTAGGATGCCACCTGTAGTTACAAAAGAAATTAAAAGCCATATAGATGATCTTTATCAGAACAAAGCGCAATTAGTTGAAACTCTGACACCTCTTATTTCACAACCTGAAATAGATGCTACTTTAAGGCGTCTTGATCAACTACATGCGCATGTCAATGATAAAGAAAAATGTTTAGTTGTAGATAAAAAAGAAGATCTTATTAGTAAGAAAGCACGAGAAAGAATTGATCCGAACAATAGCTACTGGGCGCGCGAGCTGCTTGTATTTGATAAAGATAAAAAGGGATGGAACCATTTGCGTGCAGGAATTCCATCAAGAGAGATAATCCCCGTAACCACGGAAGGGAAATAATTATGCTCCCTCTAAAAAGCTGCCAAACATACTTTACTTCTCAAAATTTAATAATGCCTTTTATTCCGAAGGAAGAGCAGGCAACTTTGAGCCAAATTCAAGAAGGTATCTTTGGCACAAAAGAGCCTCAGCAATCACTTTACAATATAGAAGCATTTATAAAAGAGGTCCTCTCAAGGCCGACAGCTGATTATGTACTGCTTGGCATTTCTGGCTATGGGGTAGATAGCATTGCCATGCATTATTATGCTGTAAAGGGACCACTTGCCCTATTTATACAGCTTAACTATGGTGAAGCTGCAGCTGAAAGTAAGATTGCACTTCGTAATAGAATTGATGGCATTTTTGCAGCAGTTGAAATTCTCTTTGATGCCTTGAACACTCTTGAAGAAAAAATAAAACTTCCGCCTGATCGACGACTCCTTATCGTCCAAAGTGACTTCTATGGCAAAGGATGGGGGTGGGTGAATGGCTATCCAACAAAGGTTGAAAAATCTCATTGGCACGAAGAAACAGAAGAGTCTACTGCGCTTTTTTCTGCCCTAGAAGAAATTCTTAAGGAGTAAAGCAACTAAAGGCAAGGCCGCATTTATCAAAGCATAAAAAGGCTCTGCATTAAGCAGGTTCCTGCCTTGCGAGACTTGCAGCGGCGAGTGGTGCATGAAGTTTCCCAAGTTGATAGCCAAATACAGTTGCAGCAAGCGTGCCAAGTATGGGAAGATCATATAAAGTTTCTACTGTTAGAAACGTTAATGGCAGACATTGAATATCAAATATTTGTTTAGTGCATTGCATTATAAATGCGGTATTTTCTTTAAGTTGAGGATTGTTTTGCACAGTTGTTGAATGATCTCTGCCAATTGCATGTCCTACCATAATTCCGGAAATTATTACACCACAGCTAAAGCCAGTTTGAAAGGGGGTGGTTACCTGTGTAAAATAGCTTACTGCTGCCGGAATAGCAACTGCGACGGCTGCTTTTACGCGAAATTTAGTTGTATCTGAAAAACTATTTACAAGCCCTGCTGTAACAATTTCGCTACTGATACGTCTTGCAACTGTTGTCCATAGCATGCTTGTAACAATGCCTGCTGCGCCTTGTATAATACTCATTGGTTTTGTCTCTCTATAAAAGACTAGAGTATAGGCTATGCTTTATAATTAGCAAAGAAACTTCGAGAGGTCATTCCCTAAAGCATTTATACTAAATGTGTGTATTTGCTTCGCTTTCTTTGTGCGAATTTCTCGAAGCATGCTTTTATCCCATAGGCAGTTATGCCAAGTGCAACTATTCCCCCAATTGTACCGCCAAGTCCAATAAAGAATTTGTCACCCGTTGATAAGCCATTTTCAGATGCGGCAAAGTTAAAGTTTTTATATTTAGCGATCACAGCTGGATAAAATTGAGATTGCTGATCTTTTGCAATGTTAAGTACGTAGACATTTTTTAACTCTTCTGGAGCATAGCGATTTACTACAAACTGTCCACTATTATCTATCGAAATGGCCATCTTTGTGGCATTAAACAGATTAGGATTTGTTACCGACATTGCCGAAATAAGTCCCGGCATAGCATATGGCTGTTCTGGCACCGCAGTCACCTGGGCCATCTGATTGGCTACGCTATTATTAACTTTGTTTAGTTCTGCTGAATGCTGCTTGGTCCAGAGCATGCCAGCTTGTGTTGATAGCTCTCGTGGAACTAATATTACTGGCACACCGAATCGCTGGCAAAGAGCAAAGACATTTTGTGCTGCTGGAATATCAAAAAATATATTTGATTCACTAGTTTTTTGCGTGGCATTGGCAGGCGCATCGCACCCCCCTTCTGGACTAAAGCAGCCTGCAGCCATAAAAATTGCATTGAGATTTTGAAAGTATTTTCCAGGATATACGCCGTCATGAAATTCGATCTCTGCAAGCTTTGTAAGTGTCTTTGAAAGTTCTGTAAATGGCGATGTATTGATAATAGTTGTACCTGGGCCAAACCCTCTTAAAGGCAGTAAACTTGCGGCCCATTCATATCCTTTGCCTTGATTTAATTGCCTAGTTACTTTTGGCCAGCCTCCGACACCTTCTTCGCCATCGATTCCCCAATATTTGGTAGCATTAATTTGTCTTTCTAGTTGTTCAACTGCTGCGGGATCATTTTCGATATCAAGAGGCGCTCGAGATCCTTGAAAAACATTGCCAAGTGTACGGTTGACAATTGTGGTAATTGCAAGGGCATTTTGTTCAGCTTGTGATAGCACAACTTTGCCAGCACTTGCAATTATGGTATTAAAAGAAATATATTTACCGGTATTAGCATCATTATTATTTAAATCTGCGGCAAAGTTATTGAATAATCCTGCTGTTTCATCAACACCTGGAGCTGCATAGTGCCAAAGCTGCACTTCTGCAGACCCATAAAATATACTTGAGTAATACTTGCCAAAAGACTTTGATTCAGTTGGTTTAAGTTCGCTAACCTTTCTTTGGATATTAGCTACCGGCTCGTCTTTTACAGTTCCGATGATTTTCCCAATAAAGCGACCAATTGCATATGCGAGTCCCCCACAATTTGACTCGGGCGTTGGCACGCAGCTATATCCGACACTTTGAGCAACAGAAGATCCAAACCAAGTACCAACAGCATTCATACACTCTACCCTTTGATTAAATTGAAAAGCTGTTATAGCCTAATTGTATCTTTGGTTGCAACTGGATAGCCCTTTGACAAAAATTCTCATCTTGACATTTCTGTGGCGAATTCTCAATATCAGAATAAATATATTGGGAGCGATTTATGCGTTATTTTTTGTTGGGAGTTGTTTCATTTATGCTTTCTACTTTTGGGCTTGTAGCCATGCCAAACCAAGTTATTTTGCTGCGTCACGCAGAAAAACCTGCCGAGGGTGATACACTCTCGCCGCTTGGTTTTGCAAGAGCGCGCGCGCTTGTCACCTACTTTTCGCAACCTACAATGCCTTTTCAGATGCAAACACCTATAGCTATTTATGCTCAAAGATCAAGTAATAGCCATGGCTCTACGCGGCCTGTACAGACAGTAGCCCCTTTGGCTAATTACTGGCAGATTCCCCTTTACACATCCTTTTCAGCTAATAAATCCCAAGAATTAGTAGATGAGATCTCCAAAAACTATAGCTCAGGACTTGTAGTTATCTGCTGGAGCCATGACAACTTAAAGACAATTGCCACAAAATTCGGTGTAAAAAACGTTCCAGATTGGTCTGATACTGCCTATGATTGGGTGTGGGTGATAAACTTTAATGGCAAAAAAGTGTCTTCCTTTCAAAAATTTTTGCAAAGCCCCATATCGCTATCAAAAAAGAAATAGATTTATGTGTCACTAAATGACCTTGATCAGGAGAATCATGTTAGATGTTCGGATGTGACCCTACAGGCCATGTATAGGGTACATTTCTGAAGATATTAGCCTCTAGAATACTTCTCATTACCAGTGAGAGCGCCTTCCATAACTGCATTGAATAGGTCTTTTGATTGTATGGTTGCCAAAGGCACATCAACACTATTAAAGCAGGTATGAAACATTACGCTTTCAGATGATTGGTGTATTTTTAGTCCTACATTGCCAAGAGCAAAAGCGCCCGTCATGGCAAAGAGGAATCTTTTGATTTTTTCAAAGTCTGCATTTTGAACCCAGTCTTTAATCCATTGCTGCTTTTCAGCCGATATTTTTGCATCAAACTCAAGTTTTTCTATGATCATTTCTTTAGTGACTTTTCCTTGCAGCTTTTCTGAAAGCTCACTTGGCTTCATCTTTTGCACCGCATCCCATGATGTAGTGGTAAATTTTGCACCCTTCATTCCTTTTGCTAGCTCAATAATTGGACGTAACTCACTTGAGAGCTTTTCTTCGATTATGGCTTTTCTAATAGCGGCCTGAACTGCAGGAAGATGCTGCTTTAGCACTTCTATATTGATGGTTATTCCATCACTAAGTATAGCATCATCTACGTCTTCGTTACCACTGCCGTAGAGGGTAAATGCCTCTCGCAGTATAGCTTCATCTGTCTCGAGGGTTAAGGGGCTAGCGTATAATTTAAGCTTTTGCATATATTTGAGCTGTGTTTCATCTATACTGTTCATGTCTGCATAAATGGCAACAAGCTCCTGAAATCCTTGTTCATCTTGCACAAGTATATCAAAATCTTGCTCTAAATGATTTGGTTTTAGCTGACTAAGCGCACTAAATAAACCTTGATCAAAAATCATGCCAGTAGGATATTCGCGAGAGGCGTTAAGACAAAACATCATCAGCTCTCCTAGCTGGTGATAAACCTTTGCATCCCCAACTACCGGTCTATAAAGGCCATTATCAAGTAGTTTAAATTTCATTTTATCTTTTAGCGCATCAAAGAGCAGCGACACAAACTCACGGCCTAAGCCGCCTGCGTCAATACCCTGTTCTCCAATAAACTCAATAGACAGCACTGATGAATTTTTTTGTTTAAACTTCTCGATAAGAACATTTAATGTTTCCAGTGGATTATCCTTGAAATCTTCTCTTGAAATCGTGATTTTATAAGGAGTTCCTCCTAGCGCGCCTTGAGGTATAGCTTGATACCCTTGGGTTCGTATAAACCAAACAATGTGTGTGCCGCTTGTATCTTCATTCACAAAGGGCATTATTCGCTCTATAGTACTTTGTCTTTGAGCTTCGGGTATGTCTGCAAGAGCATTTAAAATAGTAATTTTTTCGAAAGGATTTGTAATATGCTGTAATAAAGGGGTTGCTAAATTTAATATAGTAAGGCGATTAGCCTGCATATTGGAAACAGAAGAGACAATAAAAATTTTTGCTTCAACGTTCATATCTGGGCGTAAAAGACGAGTTGCAACTGCTATAATGTCTGCTCTTTGATCAGGTGATAATCTCTGAACAGCATCTATTACTTGACAAACCTGCATATATCCATTCGCACCTTGTAGTAACGGTGCGGCATTTAACATGATATCCTGTCTTTGCTCATTAGGCAAATCTGCAATGGTTTTTAATATTACCTGTCTACCAATGCTGTCGGTATTGCCAAATAAAGGTATTGCAGAAGCAATGATATTTGATCTTTCAGCCTTGGGCATATTTCCTACAGCTTCCAGAAATACAGATCGTTCGTAAGAACCTTTTGCTATTTGCAATAAAGGCTTGGCATCATTGATTATATCTTGTCCTTCATTAGATGCCATTGAGGCATAGGACTTAAGAGTCTGTAGTTTGTCAAAGTCACTCATATTTTTTATTTCAGGCAATGCTTGATCCAAAACACCTTTCCATTCAGCTGCAGTTTTGTTTGTAGCCATCTTTAAAATTTCCGCTTGATCACGTGCATCAAATTGTTCCAATAGTGGTGTAGTTAGGTTCACAATTGCTTGTCGGCTATCAGGAGATAGGGCAACAATTGCCTTTAAAATCATAAGTCTCTCTGAGCTATAGGCCCTTTGCTCAACTAACGGAACTGCTACATCTGCGATATTTTTTCTTTGATCCTTAGGCATTGAAACAACAGCCTGTAGGATTTTTGTCAGATCCTCATACCTACAGTACTGAATTAAAGGTGTTGTGCAAGCAACTATAGTTTCTCTTTCTTGCGGCAGTAAAGTAGCAACAGCTTTTAGCATTTTAGGTTTATCAGCTTCATTTTCACAGGCTAAGATCAAAGGCCGCGCGACGTCTATAATTTCTTGTCTTTTACCTGGTGGAAGATCTGCCACAGCCTTAAACATGTCTTTTAAACTTTTGTTTAATGTATAGCCATCATTTTTCATTAGCGGCGTGGCTAGCGCAATTACATCATGCAAATGCTTAGGCGCTATTTTAGCCTCACGCGCAATATCCCCATATTTTTCTGAAAGCTCAGGAGGTGCAACACTGAATGTTTTACCTTTTACCTTAATTTCGAAAGTATTAGTTATTCCACCTGCGTAGTCTTTGTTCAGTTTTTCTACAACAGACTTAATATCATCAAGTTGTGATGTTTTTTTGAATATATTTAACACTTTGGAGGTCGCCGTACTCAAAGGAACAACTTTATGGCTTACCTCATTATATTTTAGAGTGCCATTTTCATCCACGGACCATGGTCCCTGCGGGCCAAGCGGGACAGAGGCAATATTGAGGTTATTATCATTCATGAAATAACTCCTTAATCCTATCTTTAATGTATCACTATCAATTATTTTATAATATTATTTTTTTAATACATAAATAGAAACAGAGGCCTTTTGAGATTGAGTGTGAAACTTTTTTATTGCTTTGCAGCTTATAGAGTTAGGGTGTGTGTAAAATTAAGGGCGGTGCAAAAAGCCCCGCACTCCAAGGACCTGCGGTCAACAATAAAGTTATCTATTGACAATGTGGATTAATTCCAGTAAAGCTGTTTTATGGATAATTTTCAGATTTTTATCATGTTGATGGCAATTGCCATAATACTTGTGGGAATTGCGCAAAAAATAAAAGTACCCTACCCACTAGCGCTTGTGCTTGGGGGTGCACTATTAGGATTTTTACCTGGTTTAAGCAGCATTTATATTGAACCGGATCTTTTACTTGCGCTAGTTTTACCACCACTGCTGCACTACAGTGCAATCTGGATTTCATTTCGAGATTTTAAGAAAAATATAAAAGACATATTTTCTTTAGCCCTTGGACTTGTTTTTGTATCTACACTTGTTGTTGGTATGTTTTTTAAATGGCTCTTTCCCGAAGCTCCGTGGGCACTGGCCTTTACTTTTGGCGCCATCATATCACCCCCCGATGCAGTAAGCGCTACAACTATTCTCAAGCGCTTTAACATCGGTTCAGATTTAATGACAGTGCTTGAAGGTGAGGCTTTAATAAATGATGCGTTTGCTCTTCTAATTTATAAAATGTCTGTTGTGGCATTATTTACAGGAGCTTTTTCACTAGCTGATGCAAGTATAGAGTTTGCTAAAATTGCAGTGGGAGGAATACTTCTAGGCGTTGTCTTCGGCTACTTTATTCAAATTTTTGTACGACAATTTTTACCTGCAATTGTGGCAGTCATGCTTTCATTTACACTACCTTATATTGTGTATATTGTTGCAATGAGCCTTGAGGTATCAGGTGTGCTTGCAGTTGTTGCATTTGGACTTATTACCTCATGGTTTTTGACAAAGCATTATGATTCTTATAGGCGTATGCTCAGTGTTCCGACATGGGGAATTTTTATCATTTTATTAAACTGCTTTGTATTCATCCTTATTGGACTGCAGCTAAAAAGTATTACAGCAGAATTTTCTTTGGCAGAAATATCGCGTTTTACTGGCTATGCACTTGCCATTACAGCCATTATGATACTTATTCGCCTTCTTTGGGTTATGATAAAGCCCACATTTTGCTTTTTTAAAACGTGTGATCAGTCGCATATAAGAAATTTAGATGAAAGAACCATACTTGCCTGGTCTGGTATGAGAGGCATTATCTCTCTTGCTTGCGCATTGGCGCTACCACTTACTATTGCTGGTCGTGATGTAGTTATTTTTATTACATTCGAAGTAATATTACTAACATTAATTATACCAAGTCTTACTTTGCCACTATTACTTAAATGGCTCAAAATCCATCCAAGACTTGATGCAAACACAAGTAACATACGAAAACACCTCATTAAAATAGCAGAAACAGAAATCGAGAGTCTTTTACACCTTACCGAAGAAGAAAGGATATTTCTTAAGAATTATATTAAAACTCACCACAGAGCACTTGAAATTTCCGCCACAGCTGAAAAGTCGCATGCAATACTTGATCTGGCCCGCAGAAAACTTTTGCAATCTCAGCGCGACTCTCTCATCAAGTTCTGGGAACAAGGCCAAATCGATGATACGCTAGTCAAAACCCTCGAGCTCGAACTTGATCTAGAAGAACAGCTTTCAGTTCGCGCCGATCTGCATTAAGATGTTAAGCAAGAGGCATTTGAAGTCAAGATATGAGATTTATTAAACGCAAAGGCGCAAAGGCGCAAAGAAACGCAAAGAAATACAAAGAAATGCAAAGTGCTTCGCATGAGCGTGAGGATTTTCAAGCCGTGTAAGAGATTTATTCAACGCAAAGGCGCAAACATAGTTTTACCCATAACTTTTTTGTGCTTCATGGAAGGCTCGTTTATCAGATGGGTAATCTAGACATCTATTTTAGCCATGAATGTAACACAATGGTAATAATTATTTTTTAGGACGACATGTTATTGATTATTAACAGCCTGAAGGGCTGAGTTATAAAAGCCTAGGGCAACGCCCTAGGTAAGATCGTAAACCATTTTGCAGGCTGTAGGCCTGCGTTATAGTAAACGTTAGCTATAACGCAGGCCTACAGCCTGCAATTTATTCTCCGCATTTACCTAGGGCGTTGCCCTAGGCTTTTATATCCCAGCCCTTCAGGCTGTTGATAACTATTGATTTATTGCACTAAGAAAAGTTGTGGATAAAACTATGGGCGCAAAGGCGCAAAGAAACGCAAAGAAAATACAAAGAAATACAAAGGGCTTCGACTTTAAACAAGTAGTTCTATAACTTGTTTAAAGGCGAAGCCCTTTGCATTTCTTTGCGTTTCTTTGCGCCTTTGCGCCTTTGCGTTGAAAAAAATCTCACACTTAACATCAAAAGCATCACGCCCATGCGAAGCACAACCTGGCTATATAAATGATTAAAAAGTAGAAGACAAAAAGAAACCCGAGTTGCTGGAGAAGCAATCTCGGGCGGGATGAACTTGCAACAAGCAGAAACTAGAATATGTAGTTAAGAACTAAACGATATTCTGCGCTAGTGCGACGAACATGGCTATTGTTATTATGACGACCACGAGAATCGCCACCTTTTGAATAGAAGCCCATTAGTTCGATTTCTGGTTTCAAGGACCAATTCTGAGCAAAGATCCACTCAACGCCAACAGTAGCAATGTTACCTACAGATTTGTAAGCTTGATTTTCTGTTCTGCTGCGGCTGTGGTTGTTATGCTTAGAATGTCTTGTAACTTGTGCATTCAAAGGATATAGGAACTCATAAGCAGCATACGCATTCCATTCGTTGTTGAATGTTTTCTTAGCGCATACGCCTACTTGTGGGCTATACCATGTTGCTTTAACGCGTTGTCTTCCATGGCCATGATGCTTTGAATGGAAATCTTGAATGTATACGCCGTAACCAAGTGTTGGGGCTACCATCCAATCGTTATCCATTGAAAACTTCTTACCAAATGTAAGAGCGAAATCAGCAGTATAGTCACCTTTCACTTTGTTATGACCATGGTGGCCATTACCGTGATTATGTACTTTACCATCATATACATCACCGTAGCCGACTAGGCCTTTCATGAAGTATTGATCTCTTTCGAGCAATACACCAAGACGTGTTGTATAAGTATCTATGTTTTTGAAATTCTGTCTGTGTGAACTTCCGTGAGAACCTTTAAATTTGAGGTTATCATTACGGTAGCCTTGTGAGATTGAGACAGAAGATTTCATCGCATCATCTGCATTTGCTTGCATGTTCACGATTGAACCTACGCAAAGTAGACTTGCAAAAAAAACGTGTTTATTCTTCATAAATCATTTTCCTGTTTTGAGTTTAATGACATTTCCAGAGATTGCCATTTTGTTTGCTGAATGTCAATAGGCAATATTTGTAAATTTTATTAATTTTGTTACATTTGCAAAAAAATACGTTCACGCACTGTTGTGAGGGCTGTTATTCCACGCAAATTTTTTTCAGAATATAAAACGATGTAAAAATTGACACGCGATTATAGTGTATTTTTATGTTATAAAGCTTTGATAATACTATGTTTATGAAGCAACTTTCACATGTTTTACACATCTGAAATTTGTTGTAAATGTGGCCTATAGATATCCGTGGGCGGGCTAAGAATTGTAAGTTTTTTATACTTTTGACTGTTTATGCAAAAGCAATTTACTCAAAATTAATCAACAATTCTTACTTAATTACTTCATTTACAAATAGAAAAAATCTATAGATAGGCCTTTTGTATATGATCCATGCTAAACGTGCATTGTTTCTGTGTATATAATAATTATTTTATGTTATAGTAAGAAAAAAGAGCTAATAGGAGGATTCTCCCCCATGAGTGATCATATGAATATAGATACCCGTACAAACCAGCAATTTGATCAAATAAATAGCGATGTTTCTACATCAAAAGATCTAAAGCTTGGCAGTCACTCACTTAGGCTATTTAGAGGCAGTGATAAATCATCTGAAGTCATGGGAAAAGTACCAAAAGGCCTTCCTGAAGCTACTGATTCGATCCAATCAAAACATACAATTAAGCAAACTCTTTCAAGTGCTGGGGATTCAATAAAGAATCTCTTTATGAGATTTGTTGCTTTTGTTAAGGGAGAACCGGCACCATCTAAGAAAGAGTCCAAGAAAGAAACAATAGACATTCCCCCAACAACCGAAGAGTTCCTAAGCGAATTTACAGAAGAGGCAAGAAGTGTAGAGCATTTAACCCCGCGCTATGTGTCGCAGGGAAAAAATGACCTTCTTGCCAAAGGTACCGAACTTTTGCAATCATCTGAGTTCAAGAAACTTTCTACTCAAGATCAAACCGCTTGCAAATTGACCATATTAGAAACATGCAAAAAGGCACTTGCGACTGAAGAACAAGACATTGATGATACTATAAGTGAGGCAGAAGAGATGTCGGATTTAGAAGGCTCAAGTGCCGATTCTAATGAAAGTATGTCCACATTCGTAAATTCAGTACTAGGTCAACCAGTTACTTCTGTACCGCCAGACACCAAAGACACAGCTACTATCTTAGATGCTGCTAAAAACGAACTTCAGGCAATGTCTTTGCTCCAAAAGGGCGGCGCTTCAGAAAATGTTGCCAAAGATATAACATCTTTACTCGGAAAACTAAAAAATGCATCAGCTGATTCATCTATTTTATTTCAACTACAAAGTAAATTCACTGAAGCTGGTTTTCATGTAAGCCCTAAAGCTAGCTTACCTTCAGAAAACGCAAAAATACTGGAAGCGCGATCAAACTGTATTGCCCAGCTAGCATCTACATATGGCTTTGAAGTCATGAAAGATCTTACCATTTACACATTTCATGCAGAAGTTGCTGAAATACATACGCAAAATGGCGGAAATTTCCAAAGCGAATTTCGCGGAACATCTGTTGCTTCTACGCTTTATCGAGGATTAGTAACTGCTGAATTTCCAGATTTAAAAGAGGGAGGGGCTTTATTTAATGCCATTGGCAACATCGCAGCAGATAAAACAACAACAGGCACGCAAAAAGCAGAAAAAATAATGGATGCCATGACCCAATCATTCTCAAATGGCTCTAGTAACTTTAAATCTTTACATAATGCTTTATTAGGACCATTTACTCAGCTTTATGCCCAAAAATACGAAGGTCCCCAAGATCCTAGAGCTACAAAAGATGCCCAAACATTGGCAACATCAATGCCTCTCTTACGCTTTTTAGTTCCATTTATTGCAAATAAAGGCCAAGAACAAAAAGATCGCACTATAGGCGAAGCTTCCGCTCTTTTACAAAATGCTGCAAATTCAAAACTCCTGAATAAAAAGCCAGTTGACCCTACTGCAGATCCAGAAGAACAAAAAAGACAAGCAAGCGCATCTGAGCTTAGAGAGAAAGAAAATAAATTTTTACAAGATGTTCTATTTACGAAAGCCTCAGCTATGAGAGATGCCATTTTACAGAGATAACATAATTATCTTCTTATTATCCAAAATAAGCTTAAATCGGCGGCTATTCTGATCGCCTACCTGCTCAATAGTCAAAACATGATCTTTTCTAAAATCAAGCTCAATTTGAGCATTAATTATTTCCTGAAAATAGGGAAAAAGCGGCTTTAAGCTTTGATCACCAAGTAGCGTGACAAGCGGAAATCTATGTTGTACATTGCCAACATCCGGTATTAACGGCTCTCGATATTTGAATTTGCCTATCTCTTGCGGTTTTGTCACAAATAACCTCTGTTTCTTAATACCTACCAAAAACAAAGATTTTATGCTTACCAAAAATCACTGCTTGCAGTACAACAGCGAATCAGTGACTAAGTTATATTATGGATGCCCAATGTCTGAATTTTATTCAGTGTATGTCTATTTAGCTCTAGTTCTTGCGATGACCTTTATCATGCTAGGTGCTACTTGGATATTTCCTACAGCTAAGGACTCAAAGGTAAAATTTATGCCTTATGAATCAGGCATTCAAACCGAAACACATCTTTTACAAAAGCGTTTTCCACTTAGACATTATCTAATTGGCTTAATCTTCTTGGTATTTGATATAGAAGTAATATTTTTATTTCCCTGGGCTGTGATTGCAAGAGAAGTTGGCGCATTTGCCTTTTATGAGATGGCCTTCTTTTTGGTGGCATTATCTATTGGTTTTGCCTACGTGTGGAAAAAAGGAGGACTGGAATGGGAGTAAACCCCAAAGAAAAAACACCTTTTATGGTTGCACCCTTAGAGCTACTCATAAACTGGGCACGCAAAAATTCTATGTGGCCGGCTCAATTTGGGCTTGCCTGTTGTGCAATTGAAATGATGTCTACAGCTGCCAGTCGATATGATATGGCAAGATTTGGCGCAGAGGTTTTTAGGGCATCGCCAAGGCAAAGTGATGTACTTATCGTAGCTGGGCGCTGCAGCCAGAAAATGGCGCCTGTATTAAAAACAGTCTATGATCAAATGCTTGAGCCCAAATGGGTGATTGCCATGGGAGATTGCGCATCATCTGGCGGCATCTATAATAACTACGCCATTGTGCAGGGTGTTGACAAACTTATACCTGTTGATGTTTATGTGGCAGGCTGCCCGCCACGCCCTGAAGCTCTTTTAGACGGCCTAATTTTGCTGCAAAAAAAAATTGCCACCGAGCATCCTTTTAGGCTTAAAGGAAGATCGCATGAAATTAATTGATATAGCAAAAGATACCCTCATAAATACACTTGAAGCCCATAAAGCAAATGGTTTTAGTGTGCTTATGGATTTAACGGCAGTCGATTATACCTCGCATATGAAAGTATTGTATATGCTGCATAATCCTTCAAACTACGAGCGTATTTTACTAAATGTTACTATTTCAAGAAATGAGCCGCTTCCTACCTGTACAAAACTGTGGGAAGGGGCCAATTGGTATGAGCGCGAGCTATTTGATATGTTTGGAATAGTCTTTGACGGCCATCCAGATCTCACACGTATTCTTATGCCCGATGACTGGCAAGGACATCCTATGAGACGAGATTATCCCCTCACAGAAGTACCAGTCGAATTTAAACATGGTGTTGAGCCAAAAATCCCATCGGAAATTATACCCTATGTTAGATAGACGCGACTTAGTAAATCTCGACGATGCCACAAATGAGATCATGGAGCTTAATTTAGGCCCGCAGCATCCATCTACACATGGAGTACTCAGGCTAAAGCTGAAACTTGATGGAGAGGTTGTCATAGCGTGCGAGCCTGTTATCGGCTACTTACATACAGGGGTCGAAAAAGAGTGTGAAACAAGACTTTATCTACAAATGTTTACGCTTATTTCGCGACTAGATTATCTATCTGGCCCATCTGAAGAGCATGCCTTTGCCCAAAGCATAGAACAACTTATGGGCCTCGAAATACCTGAGCGGGCTCAAGTTATCCGTGTAATACTTTTAGAGCTTTCAAGGCTTTCTAGCCACCTTCTTTGGCTTGGCACAAGTGCACTTGAGCTGAATATGTCATCGGTATTCATGTATGCCTTTGTTGAGCGAGAAAAAATCTTAGATCTAATCGAAAGCTATTCTGGTGCGCGCATGTTTCCAAACTGCTGGCGAATTGGCGGGCTTAATCGTGATCTTCCTGATACCTTTGTTGCGGATACCAAAAATTTCTTAAAAGAGCTCCCAAAGGCAATAAAAGATTTAGATAACCTGCTTACAGAAAATTATGTATGGTGCGAGCGCCTAAAAGGGGTTGGCATTGTTGATAAACTAACAGCCGAACAGTTTATGTGTACAGGACCCGTTATACGCGGCTGCGGCGTTGCTTACGATATACGTAAAGCCTATCCTTATACAGGCTATGAAAACTATACCTTTGATATACCAACTTTTCCAGAAGGTGATTGCTATGCACGCTATTTAGTACGCATGCAGGAGATGAAAGAAAGTATATCGATTGTTGAGCAGGCACTCAACAAGCTAAAGCCCGGCCCATTCATTATTGATGATCGCAAAATAGTACTTCCCCCAAGAAAGGAGCTTGCACGCAGCATGGAAGCTGTAATTCATCATTTTAAACTTGTATCAGAAGGCATGCACCCACCAAAAGGCAATATATATACCTGTGTGGAATCAGCCCGCGGTGAGCTGGGCTATTACTTAGAAAGTGATGGCTCAAATAGGCCATATCGTGTGCGCGTACGATCGCCCTCATTTCCGCATGTGCAGGTACTTAAAAAGATACTTCCTGGGCTCATTATATCTGATGTAGTTGTGGCTATTGCAAGCGTTGATCCAATTTTGGGAGATGTTGATCGCTAATGATACGTAAAGAAGTTGTACAGGCAATTAAGGACTTGCAAAGCCTCTATCCAGAAAAGCGCTCTGCACTTATTCCGGCGCTTCATCTTGTGCAGCATGAAGTTGGCTATTTACCTTATGATGTGCAACAAGAAGTAGCTTTACTTTTTGATTTAGACCCCACAGAAGTGCATGGCATCGTTACCTTTTATGATATGTTTTATGAAGAACCTGTTGGTAAACATATTATACATGTCTGTAAAAATGCTTCTTGTATGCTGAGGGGATGCGATAAAATTTTACAGAGTCTGTGTGATAAACTTGGCATAAAACCCGGTCAAACCTCCCCTGATGGTCAAATAACAGTGATAGCATCAGAGTGCCTTGGAGCATGCGATAGGGCTCCAATGATGCTTGTGGATGATAAAGTTGTAGGGCCAGTAGTTGATGCTGATCTTGATAGTATTTTACAAAATGCTAAAGAATCAGCGGGTCATCCATCGCCTGTAGTTTGTGGAGAGCATTATGGATGAGATGAGAATACTTACTGCCCATATAAATGAGCCAAATCAAGCATCCATTGACACCTATGAAAAAAATGGCGGCTATCAGGCTATTAGAAAAGCCATTCCCAATATAGCTCCAGATGCTCTTATAGATATGGTTAAACAATCTGAGCTTCGAGGACGGGGCGGTGCAGGCTTTATGACGGGTGTAAAATGGGGTTTTATTCCAAAATCGGGTGGTGCCAAATATGTGGTATGTAATGCTGATGAAAGTGAACCCGGAACCTTTAAAGACCGTCTGCTCATCGAAAAAGACCCTCACCAAGTAATTGAAGGTATTATTTTAGCAAGTTATGCTATAGGTGCAAAGCTTTCGTTTATTTACTGCCGCGGTGAATATTTTGAGGGCATGAAAAAGCTAAAAACAGCAGTTCAAGAGGCAAAAGCAAAAGGATACTTAGGATCAAAAGTACTTGGCACGGACTATAGCTTAGATATAATAGTGCATCCAGGAGCCGGAGCATATATTGCAGGCGAAGAAACTGCCCAGCTGAATTCCCTAGAGGGTTATAGGGCCACTCCCCGCTTAAAGCCGCCTTTTCCGGCGGTGTCTGGTCTGTATGGCAAGCCTACAGTAATTAACAATGTAGAAACGCTTTGCAATGTAGTACATATTGTAAATAAGGGCGTGGAGTGGTTTTGCAGCGTAGGCAAACCAAAAAACCATGGAACAAAAATTTTTCAGGTGAGCGGCAATATCCAAAAACCTGGCTGCTATGAATTTCCTTTAGGAATTTCTTTAAGAGAAGTCCTTGATGCTGCCGGAGGCATGTTTGAAGGCCGTAAATTTAAGGCATGCTATCCTGGAGGTTCATCCTGTGATCTTTTAACGGCTGGCGATTTGGATGTGTCTATGGACTTTGAGTCACTTGCTGCTAAAAAATCAGCGCTTGGAACTGCATCCATCATTGTAATGGATGATACGGCAGACATGGTAAAAATGGCACATCGCCTCATGCAGTTTTATCAAAATGAATCGTGCGGCAAATGCACACCATGCCGCGAAGGTACGCGCTGGACAGTGCAGATTTTAGCGCGTATAGAAAACGGGCAAGGCACCTTTAAGGACTTGAAACTATCGATGATGTCTGCAAAAGCATGGTATCTAATTCATTTTGTCCCTTAGCAGTAGGCGCGGCCCCGCCTATTATGAGTGCAATAAATGCCTTTAGAGAAGAATTTGAAACATACATAAAGAAAAATCCAGATGCCAATAAGCCCCAAGTTATGAAAATCGCATACCCCTACTTATAAAAATGACTGAACTTATTTCACTTACAATCGATGATAGACCGGTACAAGTTCCTAAAGGCACAACTGTTTACAATGCTGCCAAGCAGCTTGCTATTGAATTCCCATTTTTTGCTATCAAGAGCGCATGCCCCCCTTTGGTGCATGCAGGGTGTGTCTTGTTGAAGTTGAAAAAATGGCTAAATTACAAACTTCGTGTACTTTAGAGTGTCTTGAGGGAATGGTAGTGCGTACACAGGCGCATCCTGCCGTAAAAGCTCGTGATGAAATATTAGAATTTTTACTTATCAATCACCCGCTGGATTGTCCTATATGCGATCGCGGGGGAGAGTGCCCTTTACAAGACCAGGTGCTTAAATTTGGTCCTGGCAAAAGCCGTTTTTTTGAGGAAAAAAGACACTTTAAAAAGCCAATTTCACTTGGACCTGTTTTAATGCTTGATCGCGAGCGCTGTATTGCCTGCGCACGCTGCACACGTTTTGGTGAAATTGTAGCTGGAGATCATGCCTTAGAATTTATTGACCGCGGCTACAAAACTGAAGTAGGTACTGCCGATGGCGGCGCGCCAAAATCAAAATTTATAGGCAACACCATTATGATTTGCCCTGTAGGTGCCTTAACAAGTGATGTATATCGCTTTAGAGCCCGTCCTTGGGATAATATGGCAACTTTTAGTACGTGCACACTTTGTCCGGTAGGCTGCAGCATGATTTTGGATTCAAGAGATGGAGAAATCATGCGCACAAGATCTCAAGAAGTGCCCCAAGTTAACGACATCTGGCTTTGTGATAAAGGCTGGTTTGGCTATGAATTTTCATCAAGTGAAGAGCGACTTACTCAACCACTTATTCGCCAAAATGGCCAACTAGTGCCTGCAAGCTGGGATGATGCTTTTGGCTTTATTGCTGATAAAATGCAGCAGGCAAAAGAAAATGGCAAAATAGCAGCATTTGGCGGCAATACCCTTACCGTGGAAGAAAACTACCTGCTTCAGATGCTTATGAGAACAGGCTGCCAAAGCAATAATGTTGATTACCGTATTGGCATGCCCTGCGTGGCAGATGAGGGCTTTGCTTCCGGCATGGAAATAGAAATTGGTGAGTGTGAAAAACTTGATAGAGTCATATTACTTGGCGTTGATATCACCGAAGATTTTCCTGTCATTTGGCTGAGACTAAAACAGGCCATAAACAAAGGCTGCAAAATTATCTTTGCAGGCCATTTTGCTCCCGAAGTTGCCCGCTACATGCATCAAACTATTCTCCACTCTCCCACAAATGAACTTAAGTCGCTAATAGAACATAAAGAAAGCCTTCAAGCTTTTCTCAAAGATGGCCAAAAAAGTGCTATATTTGTAGGCAGCCAGTATTTGGCAACTGGCGATAGAAAAGCCATTTTAGCTGAGCTACTTTCATGGCAAGTGCAAAGCTTGAACCTACTTGAAGGCCGCAATAACTCGCTTGGGGCAAGGTTTGCTGGCATGCACCCCGAATTCTTGCCGCAAGGTGTAAAACTTGATAAACCCGGTAAAAGCGCAGTTGAGGTAATCAACGAAGCGGCAGCAACAGGCTGGGACTTTATATATGCAGTAGGTGCGGATATTGCCTCTAAAGTGCCTCAAGAGATATGGCAAAAGGTGCGAAAAAATTTAGGCTGCCTTGTAGTTCAAGACTTGTTTATGACAAAAACAGGTCAAGATGCCGATGTGGTCTTGCCAACACTTGGTTTTGTAGAAAAAGGCGGAAGCTTTTTAAATATAGAAAATCGCATCCAAAAATTAAAGCCCGGTAAAGCAATTCCTAAAGGCGTCTTTGCAGATTCTTATATATTTGTGCGCCTTGCCAACAAATTAAAAGTAACGCTCGTAATGGATGAACCTTTCTTAAACAAGCTAAAGCCTGGTCGTCTGCCACTATTAAGACCCAAAAGACTGGATCTTCAGGTTACAGAACCTACAAAATCAACTGGTCTTTTTGCTACCTTTGCTCATGCTCTTTTTGACCAGGGCGTGCGCATGATGCATAATCCCCACTTACTTGAGCTTGCCAAAATCCCCTTCATACGCGTTCATCCCGAAGATGCCCGAGACATGCAAGATGGTGATTATGTAAACCTGCATGCCAATGGCAAAACACTAAAATGTCAAGTATTGCTTGATATTAACGTCGCCAAAAACACTGTAGTGATTCCATTAGGCTTTAAAGATCTACCAGTACATGAATTTGGCCAAAACCTGCTCAATGGTCTTCAGGTAGAACTTTCAAAACTCTAAATTCGCCAAAAATGAAGCAATTTTTTTTTATCGTTATTATCGTTCTATCGTTTTTATCATTTTTTATTTATCCATATTCTAATGTAAAACTTTAAAGATAAAAACGATAGAACGATAATAACGATAAAAAGAAAGGTTAAATTTAGTGCATAAAACTTGCAACTTTCCCAAGATTTGGCTATTAAACTTTTTGTCAGCCTTGTGACAGATAATAAATATCATTGATTTGAGAATAAATTACGGGTCAACCGGCCCCGTAAATTACGATGCTTTAATTCCAATGTCAGCTAAGTATTTAACTACTTGAGCTACTTTATCACCTTGAATTTCTATGGTGTCGTCTTTGATTGCACCACCGCAGCCTAATTTTTTTTTAAGGCTTGAAGCAAGAGCCGTTAATTCACTTTGCGTCATAGTAAGATTCAAAATAACCGTTAAGATGCTTTTACCACGTTTTACAATGCGAACTTTAACAGGCTTCTTTGGAGTTTGCGAAACTGTTTTAGTGGGTACCCATTGCCCATCAACTGTAAATGGCATTTCTTCTACCTTATTCCGCTGACAATTTTAATTTAAATGCTTCAAGTAGCTCAGGAAATTCAAGCTTAGTATAATCGCCTCCAAAATGACCTTGGTCGAGAAATTCGTGATATTCCGTGTTCAGCTTTTCATGAACAAAACGAGCTTCTTCAATTGGAATCCAGGGATCGTTTATTGAAGCAAATTGAATAATCCATTTTTGATTCTGAATAATTGATTTCCAATCCCATGGGCGATTAAAGTATCCGCTTTGTTTTTCTGTAGAAAAACCCAAATCTGTATGATAAGCCCCTACAAGTACCGATCCAAGCAATTTATTGGTCTCAGCTAAACGCATGGCTGCAATGGCCCCTGATGAATGACCCACTAAAATGGTATGCTCATCACTTCCCAGATCATTTTTTAGAAAAGGAAGCCAGTAGGATTCTCGCGCCAGATCATTATCAGGAAATTCCGAGGCAATAACACTCACTCCCAGTTTTTCTAATTCCTTTTTTAGATAAGGAAACCAATTATCTTTTGGGCTTCCTCCGCCATTTCCTGGAATAAAAATTACTTTGATTAATTTTTTCATACTTAATCGTCCTCTTATGAAGGGTAGTAGACCAGTTCTGACCCCTTGACTCCCGGTTAACTTTTTATTTCTTCATCTGTCTGGCAATTTCTGCTTTTCGGCGCACGAGCTGTGTAATGTTGTCGTCAACACCTTGCATCTGGAGCTGAAAATTTTGCTGAAGGTTTACTTGCTCTTGGTACTGTTCTTGAAGACTTTTTAAAAGAAGAGAATTGTTGTCAGCTTTGGCGCGCATGGCTTGACGACTTTCTGTAAGTTTTTGAATTTGAAGATCAATATCTGCCATTTGTTTACGAAGCTCTGTATCATATGAAGTTAGATCGCGCGGAGCATTAGGCCTATTTGGCATTATCGCAGTTGGCACCTCAGTGCTATCTACAGCTTGCAAGCTGTATGATGTACATCCAAACAAAATAACAGACTTTATGAAAAGCTTGTTTATAGCCATGTAAGATCCTTTTTTTGTAGAGATTGAAATTGTACACAAATTCAGGTTTGAAACAATTGCTAAAAAATCTATAACCCAAAATTCACCAGGATATGTGTTGATATGGACGCTATTGAAATTCTGATTAAGGGAATTATCCTTATTTCACTTCTCTTTTTGGCAGCTGCATATATGACGCTTTGTGAGCGTGTACTTATGGCCCGTGTACAACTGCGCCTAGGGCCAAATCGCGTAGGGCCTTTTGGCCTTTTACAACCCATTGCCGACGGCATTAAGCTACTTACTAAAGAGCGCTTTCAACCGGCCGGTGTCGAAAAATTTACTTATTGGCTGGCGCCCGGAATTTCTGTATTTGTAGCCCTTAGCGTCTTTATGCTTATTCCCTTTGGCGATACTATCGAGGTATTTGGCCGCACCGTTTCACTTTCTATTGCAAATGTGAATGTCGGTGTCATCTTTTTACTTGCCCTTTCCTCACTTGCTGTTTATGCCGTAGTACTTGCCGGCTGGTCATCGGATAATCGTTACTCACTTTTGGGCGGCCTTAGAGGTACTGCTCAAATGATTAGTTACGAAATTCCGATGGGTTTATCACTTCTTACAGTAGTGCTGATTGCCGGAACGCTTAATCTTACCGATATTGTACATGCCCAAAAAGATCACTGGTTTATTTGGTCAAATCCCATCGGCTTTATCATCTATTTAATTACCGGTTTTGCCGAAACAAATAGAGCACCATTTGATTTACCAGAGGCCGAACAAGAACTTACCGGTGGCTATCACACCGAATATGGCGGCATGAAATTTGCCCTCTTTTTCTTAGCAGAATATGTAAACATCCTTGCTGTTTCGTCTATTGCCGTAACACTTTTTCTTGGCGGCTGGTATGGCCCAGGTGATATTCCGCTTTTGTGGTTTTGCGTAAAGGTTGCCTTTTTTGTGCTCTTTTTTATGCTTGTGAGAGCAACCTTGCCACGTTTTCGTTATGATCAGCTTATGAGCTTTGGCTGGAAGGTACTTATTCCAATTGCCACAATAAATCTTATTGTAACTGCATATTTTATCTTGGTAAAAAATGTTTAAAAAATTGATTAAACAATTTGTGCGAGTGCTTGCTATGCTGCGCGGCCTTTTGATTGTAGCTAAATATGGTTTTAAAAAACCTGTTACCATTCGTTATCCCGAAGAAAAACGAACCCTTCCCCTGGCATCTCGCGGCCGGCATTATCTTACAAAGTGGGAAGATGGGAAAGAGCGCTGTGTAGGATGCGAGCTTTGCGCCATTGTATGCCCGGCTCAGGCAATATATGTAAAACCTGCCGAAAATAAGCCAGGAGAAGAACACTCGCATGGCGAGCGTTATGCTAAAGACTTTCAGATTAATATGACGCGCTGCATTTATTGCGGACTTTGCGAAGAAGCCTGCCCAACTGGCGCCATTATCTTAAGCAGCGAGTATGAGCTTTCAGGCTATACTAGAGAGTCATTAATATTTACCAAAGATAAACTTACCGAAAAATATCCGGGACAATCAGGACGAGATCCCAAGAGGGAGATTTAATATGTATGTAGAGTGGATTTTAGGATTTGTGATTGTGCTATCATCACTTGGTGTGATTCTTGCCAAAAAACCTGTTCACTCTTGTCTTTCATTTTTACTTACACTCTTTGGACTTGCCGCACTTTTCTTACAACTTTCAGCGCCTTTTATCGCTGTTATGCAGGTTCTTGTATATGCCGGGGCAATTTTAGTGATTTTTATGTTTGTGATTGTGCTATTTCAAGACGCCTATCTTTCAATACAAAATTATAAAGCAAGCGTAAAGCCCTTTTGGCTGGCTTTTTCGGCGCTTGTTTTTATGGCAACACTTACGCTATTTGGCAAAAAACTTAAAAATATAAGCTTAGCTCAGGAAGCCCTGCCTTCAGATTATGGTTCAGTAGAAACTATCGCAAGAGCCTTGTACATCGACTTCTTTTTTCCCTTTGAAGCTGTCGCTTTATTGTTTTTAGTAGCCATTGTTGGGGCATTATACATAGGAAAAAAGGTGCGCTAAATGGATCTTTCACTTTACATGTTTATAAGCTTTGCCATGTTTATCATTGGCATTATCGGCGTTTTGGCAAAGCGCAATGCATTAATTATGTTTTTATCTATAGAGCTTATGTTGAACTCATCAAATCTTCTTTTTGTGGCATTTTCGAGAGCAAAAGGCGACTCAATTGGACTTGTGTGGGTATTTTTTGTGCTTGTTTTGGCAGCTGCTGAAGCTGCCGTTGGCCTTGCAATCATCATCAATCTTTTTCGCTCAAAACAGGTTGTCGATGTTGACCAATACAACACGTTAAAGGGGTAAAGATGCAATCAGTTTTGTGGACAGGCCTTTTTTTACCGCTTACAGGCTTTTTATTTATGCTTGTTTTTTCATCCGCCCTATCTCGGCGCGTGATAAATATTATAGGGCCTGGAACTGTATTACTTTCTTTTGTCTGTTTTTTACATCTTTTATACACAAATAGCTTTGGCGATGTCACACTTTTTACCTGGCTTCCAATACCCGGGCTTACAGCCGGCTTTACCGTGCATCTTGATCAGCTTTCGTTATTAATGACGCTCATCATCACGGGAGTTGGCTTTTTAATTCATGCCTATTCAGTTGGCTATATGGAACATGACCGAGATTATGCTCGTTATTTTTGCGTAATGAATTTTTTTATCTTTAGTATGCTTCTGCTTGTACTTGCGGCAAATCTACTTTTGCTATTTGTTGGCTGGGAAGGGGTAGGGGTTGCATCGTATCTATTAATTGGCTTTTGGTATGACAGGCCGGCAGCTCAAAAAGCTGCCCGTAAGGCCTTTGTAGTAAACCGCATTGGCGATCTTGGCCTGCTTTTGGGAATTTTTCTTACATATAATCTTTTTGGAACAAGCGATATTCAAGAGGTATGCCAAAGGGCTCCACAAGAATTCCTGGTTGGCGCGCCAATCATAACATTACTTTCACTGTTTTATTTTTGGGGAGCCTGTGGAAAATCAGCTCAAATGCCTTTACATACTTGGCTTCCTGATGCTATGGAAGGCCCAACTCCTGTGTCTGCGCTTATTCACGCGGCAACCATGGTAACAGCTGGTGTCTATCTTGTAGTGCGTATGCATCCGGTATTTGATATTGCACCTACAGCACTTTATGTAGTTGCCACAATTGGCGGCATTACCGCCTTATTTGCAGCCCTTTCGGCTACAAGCCAAACTGATGTAAAGCGAGTACTTGCCTATTCGACACTTAGCCAGCTTGGTTTAATGTTTCTTGCCTGCGGCTTTGGCGCATACTTTGCAGCTATGCTTCATCTTACTATGCATGCCTTTGTGAAGGCGCTTTTGTTTCTTGCAGCAGGAAATATCATTCACATGCTTCATGGAACTACCGAAATGTCCAAAATGGGTGGTCTTTGGAAATATCTTAAAAAAACAAACGTACTGTTTTTAATCGGCGTGCTGTCGTTATCGGGCGTTGCCCCGCTGGCCATATTTTTTAGTAAGGATTTGATACTAGAAGATATTTCAGGCAACACTCTTTACTATCTTTTAGGGCTAGCAGTCTCTCTTTTGACGGGCTTTTATTTAACGCGCGCCTACTTTTTATGCTTTCAAGGGCCCTCACAGCTTAATTCCGAAGAACAAAAATCACTGCATGATGCCCCAAGCGTAATGATGTGGCCAGTAACTATACTTGGCATACTTTCTGTAATAGGCGGCCTGCTTGGCTTTTCCATAAATAAGCCGCCAGTGCTCATGGATTTCTTAGAAAAAGTAGATGCGGGCTTTATTGACAAAACACTTTTACAGGGGTTTCACATAAATACGGCAGTATATATTTCAATAGTTATTGCTATTGCCGGGGTAAGCATAGCTGCAATTATGTATAGCCGCTTTAGAATGCGTCTTGGAAAAACTTTTCAGTTTTTTTATCAGGCTTTTTATATAAATCAATTATATGCGGCTGTAATAGTATGGCCGATGCGTAAATTTTCTAATATCATAGCCTACTTTTTTGAACCCAAAATTTTTGACGCAGGCCTGCAGGTAACCGTTCAGTCTACCTACAAAACTGCCTCTCTTTTGCAGCTTATGCAAAGCGGCCAAATTCGTTCATATATTTCGTGGATTATTTTAGGTACAAGCTTGCTTGTTCTTTACCTTATTTTTGAGGGACTATAATGCTTGCACTTTTAATACTTTTTTTAATTCCTTTTTTTGCAGCAGCCATACTTTTTTGCGCATCTAAACTATCACCTCGAAACACACAAACTGCGGCCTTTATTTTTAGTCTTATTCCGCTTGTTTTTTTGTTAATGGGAGCAAATCAGTGGCAAAAGGCAGATTTTGATAGCTTATGGCTTCCAACGCTTGGTGTACACTTTCACCTAGGTGTAGATAATCTTTCACTTATTTTTTTGTATCTCGTAAACATTATTATTCCTATAACCATACTTTCTCAAAGTCCTACGCGCGCGTATATATTTTATGGGCTGCTTCTTGTAGCACAGGCGCTTTTAATTGGCTTTTTTACAGCAAAAGATTTGGCAGTATTTACCTTTTTCTTTGAGGCAATTTTGCTGCCTACCTACTTTTTACTAAATAACTGGGGCGGCAAGCAAAAAGAAAAAGCAGCTTTTAAATTTATCATATATATGATTGCAGGATCATCACTTATGCTGCTGGGTGTGTTTGCGCTGTATTTTGAAGCATCAAGCTTTGATTTAGGCATACTTGCTAAAACAGCCGAAAATGTACCCTACGCACCTATTATAGCAGCTATATTTTTGCTAGCTTTTGCAGTTAAAACACCCCTATTTCCTTTTCATGCATGGCTTCCGGATGCATACTGCCAAGCACCAACTGCCGCTACAATACTACTTGCGGCCTTACTTTCAAAAGCTGGCATCTACGGGATTATGCGTATATCTCTTGGCTTATTTCCGAATATTATGCTTGCATTCGGCCCTGTGCTTCTTACACTTGCTATCGCGGGCGTACTTTACGGTGCTTTTGCTGCTTGGGCCCAAACCGATTACAAAAGGCTTATTGCCTACTCAAGCTTTTCGCATGTAAACTTCATACTGGCAGGTTTATTTGTTTACAATGAAATGGCACAATCAGGCGCCATTTTGCAGTCGGTAAATCATGCCATAACGATAACGGGGCTTTTTTTAGTGGTGCACTTTCTTGAGATGCGTCTTAATACAACCGAATATGGCACAGTTTCGGGGCTTGCGCGTTATATGCCAAAACTAGCATGGCTTACAGTCTTTTTTATGCTATCAGCAGTTGCTTTACCCGGCCTTAATAACTTTGTCAGCGAGATTATGGTGCTCTACGGAGTATTTCAATACAATATGTGGCTTTCAGCTACTCTTGGATTAACAGTTATTTTTTCCATACTCTATATGCTGCGCTGGGTCCACAGCATCTATTTTAATGAGCCAACAAAATTTGAACCTGACTATGCTGATATTCGAACAAAAGAGCTCTTCATAGCAATGCCGCTCATTGTTTTAATAGTATGGCTTGGCATCTATCCAAAGCCAGTCCTTGTCTACATAATACCTGCTGCAACTAACCTTATGAGCCATACATGAATCTTATTGATTATTTTTCCCTTAGCCCGCTTTTAATTCTTTTTTCAACTGCCCTTATACTGCTTGCATTAGAAACTTTTATGCCGATTGTCACCGTTGGGGTCAGGCCTGACATTCCGACATTCGGGCATTACAAAGGCCCGAATGTCGGAATGTCAGGCCTGACCCCAACGGTGACAATCGGCCTTTTATTGGCGCTGTATGCCGCATGCATAAGTCCTGCAAGCACAAATGATCTTCTTACACCGTGGCTAAAATTTGATGCGCTTGCCCGTTTTTTTGCCGTACTATTTTTATGTATTGGCATTGCCGTTGTGGCACTTGCCTCAAGTTTTTTTCAGCGATTTGAGGCGGCAAGAGCAGAGTTTTATTTTTTGCTGCTCTCATCAATTTTTGGGCTTTTGCTTTTAAGTGCAGCAAATGACTTTTTAACTCTCTTTTTGGGCCTTGAAACCCTATCGATTGCCCTATACGTACTATGCAGCTACATGAAAAAATGGGAATCATCCGACGAAGCTTCATTCAAATATTTTCTACTTGGGTCAATTGCAACTTCCATCCTTCTTTTCGGCATTGCACTTATTTACGGCGCAACTGGCACAACAAGACTTGACCTTCTTCCAGAAATTGTAAAAACACTCTCTGTTCAAGATAATACGCTTTTTATCGGCGGTATTGCCTTAGTTTCGGTAAGTCTGCTTTTTAAAGCTGCCATCGTCCCCTTTCATATTTGGGCACCTGATGTATATGCCGGAGCGCCAACTCCCGTTACCGCTTTTATGGCAGTTGGCACAAAAGCCGGAGCCTTCGCTGCACTCATTCGCATCTTCTTAGTAAATTTTTCAAATTTTGATCCGCTCTGGCATCAGGCAATCGCGCTTTTTGCCTACCCAACACTTGTGTTTGCCAATTTTGTTGCTATGAAGCAAACGAACCTCAGACGCTTTTTTGCCTATTCAGGCATATCACATGCAGGTTTTTTGCTTAATTCCCCTTGCTGCCGGGACCCAAGAGGCTGCCAGCAGCATGCTTTTTTACATTGTAGTCTACACGATTGCTACCTTGGGCTGTTTTGCCTGCATATCTTTTATCGACAACAAAAGTCAAAGCGTGCAATTAGATGATCTTAAAGGCTTATTTTCATCCTCACCTTTACTTTCCAGCATTTTTGCCCTTTGCCTTCTTACCCTTGGCGGTATTCCCCCTTTTATAGGCTTCTTTGCCAAATTTTATCTTCTTAAAGTTGCCGCAAGTGCAGGCTATTATGGCCTTGTCATCGTAGGACTACTTACAACAATATTGGCAGCCTATTACTACCTCAAAATAATTTCCATGATGTTTCAAGAAAAAGAACCAACTACAACTTCCCCGCTCAAATCATATCCTACAGCCTTAGCCGCAGGCCTTGCCGCCTTTGCAATCTTGGCTTTATCGTTTTATCCTGAACCTTTGCTGACTCTCTTTACCGAGATTGTAAAAAATTAAGCACTGGCGAGTGACCTAGGATGTTGATTTAACCCCGTTTTCACAAAATGGTTTTCTTTCAATAGTTGTCTTGGCAGAAGTTTTTTTGGAGTGACTCGATTCATCGAGTCTTTTCTTAGGCCGATTCATCGGCCGCACCGCTTGAAACTTTTGCGGCCAGATTGATAAGCATAAAGCTCATGTCGGAGCGGCCGATGAATCGGCCTAAGAAAAGACTCGATGAATCGAGTCACTCCAAGGAGCTTCGCTCAAAAAAACATGCGCCGAGCGCCTCATTCAAGGAAAAATATTGCAAGATATTCACGTCGCAAAAAAGTCCTTAAATCTACATCTTAGGTCTGACCTTGCCATTCTACTTGCTCAAAATTTGACTTGTTGTATATCGAAATTTTCTGTTATGAAGTCATTTCGAAGAAAATTAAACAAGGAAACTATTATGTTATCAAAACAGATTCTAGGATGTTTGTGGGGAATAATATTCGTTACTTCATCTCTTCAGCCAGTATGCACACATGCTGCCAATGCAAAAAAAAGTAAGCACCACTCATCTTCATGCTCAAATGGCAACCAAAATGTGAAAGATGCATATGATTATGTAATCGTTGGTGCAGGTAATGCAGGTGCGGCTCTTGCTGCAAAACTATCAAATCGTACTTCAAAGCATGGAAAATACAAAAATTCAGTGCTTGTACTAGAAGCTGGGGTAAACCTCACAAATGACCCCGAAGTTTTAGCCGCAACTATTTTTGAAACATTTCCCTTGGAATTTGACCCAAAGTATTCAAAAGTTACCTCTTCTCAGCTTACTCCTTCTATAGAATTTCCCTATTCTGAAGGCAGAATGTGGGGAGGATCCTCCGCTCATAATAACTTGCAGGCTGTTCGTGGAACTCCGCCCCTCTACGATCAATGGGCAGCAATTTCTGGTGATGCTCGCTGGTCCTACAATCAGCTGTTAAAAAATGTTATGATCCCTATGGAGCATTATACACCAGATTCAACACCGCCAGATTTTTCTCAGCGCGGCTTTAACGGGCCAGTCTTTATCACTCAAGAGCCTCCGCTTGATAATGATCGCTTTATGCAAGCTATATCCATTGGAACAGCTACGCCATTTTCACCCGACCTTAACGATCCAAACTATGGTAATGTTGGCATTGGAGCAAATCAGGATTGGGTAACCCCCCCCTTTGCTGCACCAACGAGCGTACGATCTTTTTCAGCTAACGCGTATCTTACAGGCGAGCCAAGTGTAGGAATACCTCCAATTGTTGATTCTGAAGGTAATGGACTTAATGGAAGAAAATTAAAAATTTTATCCAATGCGCAAGTAAATCGCGTTCTTTTTAGCAATAATGTAGCAAAAAGCGTTGAATACATCTTAAGTACTTCAAAAGAAACAGTTCAGACAGTAAAAGCGAAAAAGAAAATTATCCTTTGCAGCGGCACTATCAGTGACGCAGCCATTTTGCAGCGATCAGGTATTGGTGATGCTGCACTTTTAAACTCGTTAAACATCCCCGTCGTCTTTGCAAATAGCAATGTTGGCGCAAATATGTATACGCATGTAGGCCCGCAAGGTCTTATCAGCAATGTTTCTACAACGGTAACACCTCCTCGCCTTGGTAGTGGATTTATTGACATACCACCATCAACAGGAAACCGTAAGTTGCAACTTATTGTTCTTGATTCATTGGCCTTTTTTCCAAAGGGTATAGCAGATGCCCTACAGATTGATCCAAGTGTGACAATTGACATTCTTTGCTTCAATATTACTCCAAGAAGTCATGGTACAGTAGAAATTGTAAGTCGTGATCCATTCTTCGATCCACGTGTAAATATCAATATATACTCTGATGGAGGACCAACAGATCCAGGAAGTGATGCCTCAAAGGTAGTTGCGTTCTATAATCTACTGCCAGGTATTGCAGCCGCTTACGGAGGAGGTGCTGTTGTAACCTATCCACCAGCTGTAGATTATCTTGCAGGCCCCGATGCACTCTTTGCAGATGCATTAAACACAAATGTTACAACGCAG
Source organism: uncultured Chlamydiales bacterium (assembly GCA_963785335.1). Classification (GTDB taxonomy): domain Bacteria; phylum Chlamydiota; class Chlamydiia; order Chlamydiales; family FEN-1388; genus SZAS-7. The sequence goes on from CAWAUW010000002.1 coordinate 288,980, forward strand.
CACCTTTCAGGCACCTGCCGCATGGCACAAAGTCCTGCAGATGGCGTAGTAGATGGCCAGCTTCAAGTATTTGGCGTAAAGAATCTGATGGTAGCAAGTAATTCAGTTGCACCTGTTATCGAAGATGGTAATACGGGCTATGAAGCATTTGTTATTGGATTAGAAGCTGCCCGCATCCTTCGCGGACACTAGGAATCTATTGGCTATAGCTTCACACTTTGCAAAATCTAAATTGTAAAGTGTGAAGCTGAAATCGGATTTAAATTTATGAGCTATTTATTTTTAGCCGATTTTTGCAGCCAAGGCCCTGGATTTTCACGGCTTTCCCAAATCATTTTAGCAAGCATTACGCATACATCTTTTGGCAATAAAGAAAGTAGAGTGCCTGGCCTTTTTGATCGGATGCCTACTATGCTGCTAGCTGCTTTTTGCGCATTTTTTCTAGAGTCCTGATATATTATTTCTGGATACTTATCACCGTAAGCCTCTTCATGCGATGCTTCAACATAAATATCTTTTTCATCTGGTTCCATTTCAACTAAACCCTTGCCTAGTTGGTAGAGCTCGCGTAAATTCCCGTCGTCTTCGGCATTTTGTGTAATAGTCAGTAGGTTTACTTCCAATCTGCTTTTCCACATTAAAGTAAGATGCTCTCTCATTGCAAAAAATTTCAGGCCGAAATCATCCATTCCTCCTAAATCACTTGATTTCGAAAAAAAATTTGAAAGCAAGACCACTCTTTTTGCGCCGCTTACCTTATTATTAAGCAAGTTATACTCGATATTAATCAATTCAGATGCGCCAAATTGTATGTTACCAAGACTTGCCTTGCTAAAATTACTAAAGGCTCCTTGCAAATCATGAGCTAAACCGTTGCCTAGATAAAATGACTTACCTACCATATAATGGCCAAATGAACGGCCTTGTTCTGCTGCCATTTTAAACCAATCAATTGCATTTTCTGGTTCACCGGCTGCTTGTTTAATGGCGCCCATTTTGATTGCTGCTTCAGAAACACCCTGTATAGCTGCCTCTCGATACAGCTGCCAAGCAAAATCTACATTCCTTGGAACACCAAGACCATATTGGTTACAATAAGCTACGGCAAATGGATCATTTGTTGCTAGTGCCATAGCTGCCAGCATGGTTTTAACAAAAATACGTTTTCTTGGGTCATCAACCCCTACCGCAAAATATCTACTTGCAAAGGCTAAACCTGCAGGATAACCAGCCTCAGCGGATTGTAAAAACATTTTTTGATATTCGATAGGATTATCGATATTAAGTCCCCAATCACCATCAGAGGCATGCGCACAACCAAGTTCCCACATTGCGCGTCCATTTCCGAGGTTTGCACTTTTTCTTAGACATTCAAGTCCTTCAGCATAACGTGCTTCTTTGCGCATCTGTAGTGCTTGTTCAAGGAATCTTTGGGCATCAAGCCGTTCCTCTGCACTTTGCAAAACTGGTTTAAAAATACCTCTACTCTTTTCGTAAATTCTTTTATCTATATCAGAAGCAAATTCTTGTACCACATCTTCCAAATGAGATGGCATTTCCATGCCAAATTGATAATTAAAACCGCCAACATTAGCAACTGCCATAAATTATCTCCCATTTAAACTAGATTAATTATGATATTATTTATTAAAAGTACAAATAAATTCAATAATTTCTTCATCTAAATTCTTTTTATCTTTCTTATCGTACAAAATTTGGATTAAAGAACGATGTTTATATATTTTTTATTTTAACTAAACAGAAAAGCTATTTAGCTTGTATAATTGGGATGATTGATTAAGCTATCCCTATAAAAAGGTGGTTAAATGAGTCTTCTCGGTTTGATTACAAGGACACCTAGCATCTGCACTCAGATGGATTCACTAGCATTGAGTATTTCCCCAAAAAATAATAGCAGCGCTATTAAATCTGTTATGAAAACCGCCTACAAAACTATGCAAGCCTTGAGCCATGCAGTTTTATCAAACATCCTTGAACATCGCAATGATTTACACGTGCAAATTACCAATTTTCAGCAAAAATTTCATCCACATATTGCCTGCGTTAAACAATATGGATGGCAAGATCTTAAAAGGCAATTAGGCAGTAAAATGATGCAGCCTTTTAATGAAACAGATACTTCATTAGATGATTTTCGAAATAATGTGAATATGCTTATAGCAGATCTTACATGTTTGATTGGCAATCAGGTACTTGGATTATCTCAAGTAAGCTGGAGCTCTTGCGGCACAAATGGATATAATTCGGACGTTGATCTGACATTAAAAATGGCACATAGTCCATACATTATTGAAGAAGCTGTCCTGTATAAAACGTTAAGAGATTGCCTGCATACCTACATCTGCGGTGGATTATCAGGGGTGCAACTTGATACTGAAAGCTATATTCCTCACATTGCTGAATATAACATTTCTTTATTTTCAGCCAAAGCGCAGAGCTTCTTTCAGACCGGAGAAAAAGCAAGTGTAGTTTTTCAATTGTATTTAAATTTTCACAACAATCCAATACTCTACGCAAAATGTAAGGAAAAAGACCTTCACAGCATTACCGACTTAACTGAAAAAGAAACAATGAAAATGCTCTACAACCAAGTTGAGCAAGTTATGCAGATAGTTGAGGGTAAAATTCAAGACACAATACTTGAACAATATGGTCATACTGACCAAGTAGATTCTGTTGCACGAGCCCATATCTGCAAACAGCTATGTTCAAACAATCCAAATGCCTATAAGGAAGCTCGTGAAGTCACTTTTATTCCTCTTCGCATGCACCTAGGCACGCGTTGTGAAACGATACAAAAAGAAATCGAGGCTGAATTCAAAAAAATTTCAACGATCAAAAATCAAAATCCCGGCATTGAAAATCATAATTTAGCTTCCTGTCAACAAGAGCTCGACAGCCTTCACCTCGAACTTCAAAGCACACTCATTCTTTTAGCCGTATTGCAAAATGAAGGCACAATTTCAGTAGCTGAAGGAAAAGCTACTTTGTTCGAAGAGGGTGGGCAAATACCTTCTAAAATAGTAAAACAACGCGCAAGTTCAATGTCAGAATTTATGGAAGGCAAAGACTCAATACTCCTTGAGCTGTCCGAAAATCCTCACTTTCGTCGAAAAGCAAGCCTTCCACTTACGGAGACGCTTAAAGCTCAAAATAATATATCCAATGAATATGCACTGGTTGTACTTGGAAAAGATGTCGAAGAAATACTACGTCCACCATCTCAAAGATCTACTGGGCAAACCTTTCTCATTGCAGCCTATGAAGAATCTATGCAACTGCAGCATGTAATTCTTGAAGGCCTAAATAGTGGAACCAATCCAAAAAAAGTAGCCATTGATAGTGGAAAATATGCACTTCGTACCACACGTAATTTACATAAAGCACTTAAGGAATTTTCAGAACAGCCTGTATTATCAAAAAAATTAGCTAAAACTCTCTCGGTAGCAGCAGATCTTGAAAAAAAGAGTGCCGCACTTGAAAAATGCAAGCGCGGCGAGTCTATCAGCACGCATGCCGCGACTATTTTATTATCGAACATTATTATAGACGGTTTAACTGCGCGCGGTGGAACTGCTGATACAACGCATATTCATGCTACTATTGGTAAAATGTTTAGAAATTTTGATTATGGCGGCATCTATTTTAATTCACTTTTACCAAAAGAAGAACATGTACGCATTATGATTAAAACCCTACAAAAGGCAACCGAACTTTTTATCAACATAAAAAACCCGCACCTTGTTGCTATTCTACAAGCGCATAGAGGCTTTAATCGCTTTTTACCCGAGCACAAAGATTTACAGGCCATACATATTCAAGCAGCTGATCTTACATTAGAAGAATTAAAGCTTACAAACCATGAGGAAGTCCGGCAATTTTTGGACGAAATTATTGAATTAGGTGCCTACGCAAGAAACATCGCTCGAAAGAGTGGTCTATTTTCTGTATCTACACTAAGCATGGCAAAGTTTTATAATTTCACACGCATTATCAAATCAAATGACATTGTTGCTTAATTCACCACTGAGACACTGAGCTCGCTGAGAAATTTGAGAAAAATGAGAGGTCTTAGGATCAGGCGACGAAGGCCGTGTTTCAATAGCCTGTTATTGAAATTGATCAACCCCCCTCTTCTACCACCAACTTGCTTCAGGATTATCAACAATCCTGCTCCCTCTCTCAACTCCCTCAGTGAGCTCAGTGCCTCGGTGGTTAATTACCTAATAGCCAAATCAAACTAAAAATTCAGATTTTACTTTATGTTTAATAATTTATCAGATATAAATTATTACAAATAGGTAATAATATTATGGATGCTAGTACTCGTTTATCTCCTTTTAGTTATATACATTATTCTCAAAATACTTACGATGCAAAGCGCTCAAGAAGAGATGCACATATTGATTTAAACCAAATCGTGGAACAAAATGATTTTGGCAGAAAAAAAGCTAAACCTGAAGAATTGCAAGCGCGTACTATCGTAGTTTTTGAGCCAGACTTAAGTGAAGAAGAACCAGAAGAAAAAAAAGTTCCTAACAAAAAGCGCGAACGAACTGAAGATGTCTCTGATGTTAGCGATGTTATTGAAAAAATGGAGAAAATTAGCATTCAAACTTACGATGGCTCTGACGAACTAAGTCAAAAAGGCCATCTTTTTAGATATACTAAACAAACGTTAAGCATTGAACTTGATTCAAATGAATCTTTAGACCTCTCAAATGAGGAATTTATATGCATAGCTTCGCGAAATCCTCATTTTATTCATCTCAATATCTGCAATTCAAATCGGATTAGTGATGCTGGCGTTATTCGAGTTATTATGAAACGCTCAGATCTTATATCAGTAACTTTTAAAGACTTAGCAACAATCGGAGACTGGACCATGCAAGCCTTAGGAGGACATTGTCCAAATTTATCAAAGCTTTCATTAATTCAATGCTCCCAAATTACCAACGAAGGCCTTGAAGAAGTTGTTAGTAAATGCAACAAATTAGAGATAATAAATCTTGATTGGTGCCACAGTTTGTCAAATAAAACCATGCAAGCAATCGGAAAACATTGCCCTAATTTAAGAGAATTTAGCATTTCAGAGTGTGGCGAATACACAATTGCGGGCTTTAAAGCCTTAGTTGAAGGATGTCCCAAACTAGAAAGACTAGAATTATGGCGCTGCAAACAAGTAGATGATGAGTGGCTTGAAGCTCTAATTGCTTCTAAGTGTCAACTTAAAGTACTTGATGTTTTTGGCTGCAAAAAAATTACCCAAGAAGTTAACCAGCTCCTTAAAACTCGCTTTCCCGGCATCGTAATCGCCTTGAAACATCCTCTTTAGCATTTAGATAACTTTATCCAGCTGTGGATAGGCTTCTAATCGATGATTTCATCAAATAATGGTGAATCAAAATCATCACTAAGCGTTAAAATAAAAAATTTAGTTCACTCTGGGCGCAAATCCAGGTAACATTTTTTAGCGAATTCATCCTCACTTGTACCAACAATTCGTTAGAAAAAAATATGAAACACAGAGAGAGGCACAGAGAACACAGAGAGAGAGAGAGACGCTTCACGAAGGCTCCATGTAGGTCACAGCTAATGGGCATTTTCCGCGAGAAAAACACAGACTCGAGTTTAGCTTTTTTTAAGACCTTTTTTTGACCGCAGGTCTTTGGAGTGCGGGACTTTTTGTCCCGCCCTTAATTTTACGAACACCGTAACCACATAAGTTTCAAAGAAGAAAAAAGCGGTAATTTTAGCTTTATTGTTTTTGACGTTATGGTGTGCGTAAAATTAAGGGCGGGACAAAAAGTCCCGCACTCCAAAGACCTGCGGTCAAAAAAAGGTCACTAAAAAATGCTAAACTCGAGTCTGTGTTTTTCTCGCGGAAAATGCCCATTGGCCGTAGCGCCACAAGCATTCTAAACATCGCGAAGCGTCTCTTTTTCTCTCTCTCTCTCTCTGTGTTCTCTGTGGCTCTGTGTTTGTATGTTTTTTTGCTAACGAGCTGTTGGCACAAGTGAGTGGTAAATCCGCTCAAAAGGTTACCTTAAGGGCTATTTCTACCATCCGTGTGTTTGATGTAATGGCCATCGCTTAGCTCTCCGTAGAGGTAGGTGCCAAATTCCTCATGTGATTTTTTGCCTATTTTGTCGAATTTCTTTTTAAACTTGCGCTGCATAGCGTTTTCCATGAAGCAGTGATCGCATTGAGGAAGCACAAAATCTTTATAGTAAGCAGCCGAGGCAACATGGCATTGATCAGACCAACCAAAAGAGCGCGTTAAAGGTACGTAGTGAGTCCCTTCTACTTTTTCATCCAAGCGTCTATTCCACCATTTAGAAGATTTATTTTTCCCACCCCAGAAATGGACGTATTTGATTGCAGGATTTTCATCCATCGTGGCTATGATTCCATTTAAATCAAAAGGTTTTAAGATAACAAGATCATGCTGATGCATAAATACGTAAGGAGTCGTTACATGTTTCATTGCCTCTTCGATTGCACCTGATAGATGCCCCCACTGGCTACAAAAGACGAGTTTTGTATTCGTAAAATAATGATCTGATTGGGTTAATTTGCGAATATTTTGCTTATACTGCTCGTAGGCATATTGCAAATGCTCTTGTCCTGGGGGGATACCGTCAAATACAATGATTTTTTTAGCTTTTGCAAGGGCAGGAATGCGATGTAGACTGACCTGTGCCGGAAATATATGAGTAGTGTTAGGAATAGAAAGCACCGGACTTGTGGCAGTGATAACTGTAATCATTTTAGCGACAGTTTCATCGTTATACAATACAAGATTGTACCGATCTAATTCTGATGAATCTGCAGACAAAGTCCTGCAAAAAGTTGCAAAAAATGCCAATAAAAAAACGACGTGGTGCTTCAACTGTATACCCTCTTTCTTATGGTTAAAATTTAACATATATGTTTTGGTGATTTTATTACAATAGGTGCTTAAAAATTTTTTATTTTGCTAAAAATGCGTTAGATTGAATCTGAACGAGCTGGCAATTGGAGTCATAATTAAACTGCAAAAGCCACTGAATGCGCACAAGAAAATCATCAGTTGCCCGATCAAATATATCTATGGGCATTTCAATTGCTTCTTTATTTGAAGAATTTTCGTAAAAAGTACGTGTCATTCTTAATTGTTTGCTTTGCACTTTTGCTAAAATTGGCACTGGAACAGCAGTAATTTTGCCATAAGCATTAAGCAGCAATGTACGTGGAATAAAGCCTGAATAGCGTTCCTGACTACAGGAACGAATAAATCGAGATAATGGCAACTGTGGTGTTAGCGCTTCTTGTTCTCGTATCCATTTAGATAAACATTCTATACTTTTCCATTCCACTGCATCAGGAATTACTACTTGGGATTGATGGCCTTTTTGAAAGCATGAAATAAGCTGTAAAAAACGTTTATTAAGATCAAGAATATCTTCTTTCACATCATCATTTTCTGCATCAGGATGCCTGTCGACTATATTTTTAAGCCCGTTGCAAATTTGCTGAACAATAATAAGCTTTGATCCACATCGCCAAACATCACTCGCAGCACTTTCTAATGATTTTACACTTACTTCTTTAGTTGGTTGGGCTTGAATAAGTCGATCAAGTTCTTGAAACAGCTCGTGCTCTTGCGTAAATTTGCAATTAAGCTGCATCAAAATTCTTTGGATATGCTCAATTTGTTCTTTTTCAAGCTCTATAGCGGCCTCTTTTTTACGAGATGCCCGCGGTGAAATTATTGCCGCGATAACGCCGCCTAAAGAAGGTGAAGATCCGCTTTGTCGTAAAGGTGGTGTCCCTGGATCTGAATTTGTTTTTGCTTTTTTCTCAGTAGTAGGAGACATCTGCAAAGCTGCTATCTGCCCTGCTAGCGTCTGTACTTTCTGATCGCGTCGTGGGGTTCTTGGCGAAACTGCTGAGACCACGTTAACAGTTGATCCATTTCCAACACTATCCCTAATAGCTTGCATTTGGCACCTATTTTGCAGATTTGACTTCGTCCCAGATTTTATTATAAAGCTCAGCTGCTCGTCCAACATCGTGGATGACTTCAATTTGTTGCAGTGTTTCATCGGCTAGAAATTTTTCGAACAAGACCTTCAGCCTCTTATCAATTAATTTTATACCAACAGTATTTGGACATAAATAGCGCGTAAATTCCATATTGCTGCAGGCAACTTTGGGCTCGTATAAGTAATTAATAAACTCATGCGCAAGGGCAACTTTTTGGGCGCCTTTTGGTATTACTAAAAAGTCAATGGATGCTGTAGTACCCTCTTTTGGCAGGCCAAAATCTACTGCATCATTTTCTTGCATTACCTGCAAAATATCGCCACTATAGCCTTGCACAACAATATACTCACCGCTAGCAACCCCATTTTTGTACTGTTCACTTTCGTATTTTGCAAGCTGCGGCTTCCAGGCAATAAGCTGCTCCTTGGCTTTTTGAAGGTGTTCGGGATTTGTGCTATTTACACTAAAGCCGTTGTATTTTAAAGCAGCACCAATTGCCTCGCGTGGATCATTAAGCATGGTCATACGACCTTTAAGGGTAAGATCTGAAAATACTGACCAGCTTGGATCAAAGTCTTTTAATTTGTCTTTTCTCCAGGCAAGGCCTGTCGGAGTCATCATATAAGGTACGCCAACACGCAAGGCTTCTTTATCTACTAATTTTTTTATTTTGCTGCTTAAATATTCAAGATTTGGCAGCGCTTCTTTGTTAATTGGCTGAAGCATTCCATCTTTTTGCATAATTTCTAAAAAGTAATTACTAGGAACGATGATGTCATATCCGCCAGCTCCTAATCTTAACTTTGCAAACATTGACTCATTAGAGTCAAAGGTATCAACAACTACAATGCACTCATGCTGTTTTTCGAACTGTTCTATAATCTCAGGATTTATATAGTCAGCCCAGGAATAGATGTGAAGCTCTGGTTTTTTTGGACCGCAAGAACTTAATAAAAAAGCACTCAGCACACTGCACAGTAAAAAGGATTTCATTTTTTCTCACTTAAGTAATGGGTAAACCAAACAATACAAAAGGTAACTACAATAAGTATAGTTGACAAGGCATTAATGAGCGGAGGAGAACCAAACTTTATCATTCCATAAACATAAATAGGCAACGTAGTAACACCCGGTCCTACGACAAAAAAGGTAATTACAAAATCATCAATTGATAAAGTAAAGGCAAGTAATGCTCCTGCTAAAATGGCAGGTGATAAATACGGTATCATTACGCGGTAAAAAACATCCCAGGAATTTGCGCCAAGATCGTAAGCTGCTTCAACCAGTGCAGGATCAAAGTTTTGCAGGCGCGCTCGAACAAGCGTAGCTACATAACTTATACAAAATGTGGTGTGGGCAATAAAAACGGTAAAAAGTCCTAATGACCAGTGTAAAGAGATAAAAAACAAAAGCAAACTTACACCCATTAAAATATCAGGAATAATAAGTGGAATGTAAATAAGTCCGTAGTGGCTTTTTTGAAAAAAAGATTTATATTTATAAAGGGATAGCGCTGCAAGAGTGCCAAGCAGTGTGGCAACAATTGTTGAAAAAGATGCAATCAGAAGAGAATTTGTTAAAGCTGACCATATTGATCGTTCATACCAAAGTTTTTCATACCACTTTAATGAAAACCCTGTCCAAACGCCTCCAAAGCGCGATTCATTAAACGAATTTGCCACAAGTACTAAAATGGGCAGATAAAGAAATAAAAGCACAAGAGCAGGAAATACAAATGAAAAGCGATTCTGCTTCATCGTAAAAGCCTCCCCTTTAACTGCTGTCTTTCTTGACGTGCATGCAAATAAGCAGATAGGGCAATAGGAACCAGTACAACAAGCGATAAAATAGCTGACAAGGCACTTGCTTGGGGCAAATTGCGATCAACAAATATACGCTGAGCAATTTTATTGCCAATAACTTCACTAGTTGTGCCGCCAACAACATCCGGAATAACATAAGCGCCAATTGCGGGAATAAATACAAGTACAGCCGCTGTTAAAATGCCTCTACGAATGCCTGGGATAAATATTTTGAAGAATGCGAATCTTTCGGTTGCCCCTAAATCCCTTGCAGCTTCTATTAAGGTATAGTTAAATTTTACCGACTGGGCATAGATTGGTAAAATTGCAAAAGGCAAATAAGAATAAATCATAACCACAAGCACTGTGCCTAAATTATAAAGCAAAAAAGTATCTGCATCGATGATGTGTAAAAATGTAAGTGTCTTTCTTAAAACGCCTTCTGGGTGTAAAAGCGTTTTCCAGGCAAAAATACGCACCAAAAAGCTACTCCAAAAAGGCATAATGACAAGCAGTAAAAATAGCTTTTGTACTTTCGTAGAGGCTTTGGCAAGAAAATAGCCAAGTGGAAGTGATAGTGAAAGACATACAACGGTCGTAACAATACTTAGCCAAATAGTGCGCCATAAAATAATAGCGTATGAGGGTCCAAATACTGACTTTAGCGTTTCATCTGTCCAGCCCACACCAATACCAGAAAGCACATCATAAGGCTTAAAGGCGTAAGCAAATACTAAAAGAGTCGGAATCAAAAAAAATATGATGAGCCAGCCATAAGAAGGTAAAGTGAGTGCAATTTCAGCTATATTCTTTTTTAAAGCCTTCATTCCTTAGATCCTTCGATCAGATCAATCGGTATTTGTTCTTCTTCTTGAATTGGCTCTTGTACTGAATCTACTGCTGAATATTTCTCGAGCATAAAGCCATCATCAGCATGCCATGAAATCCATACTTCGTCATTCCAAGAAAGAGGTTTTTCATCCAGCAAAAAACGGCTATGCTGCTGAAATACCCCTACACGCTGGCCTTCCACACGTACCCAAAATTTTGTATGATCTCCTTTATAGACAACATCTTCGATAATGCCTTGAAATTGGTTGTGATTAGCTTTAACGGCGGGCTTTTCGCGAGATATGCGAATTTTCTCAGGTCGAATACTTAAGTGTACAAGTTCTCCTACAGATATTTGTTTGTCGTTAAAACAAAGAATATTTGGAAAATCTTCCATCTCTAAAGAGCTGTAATCATTTGTAATTTTACTTACAACGCGGCCATCAAAGAAGTTAGTATCGCCAATAAATGCTGCTACAAAACTGCTCTTGGGTGATTCATAAAGCTGTATTGGCGTGCCGATTTGCTCAACCTTGCCGTGGTGAAGTACCGCTATGCGATCTGATACGGCCATAGCTTCGGTTTGATCATGTGTGATAAAGATAAAAGTAATTCCTACTTCATCGTGAATCTGGTCAAGATCCAAAAGCATTTTTTGACGAAGCTTAAGATCAAGTGCAGCAAGTGGCTCATCAAGTAAAAGTACGCGCGGCTTATTGATAAGCGCCCGAGCAATAGCTACGCGCTGCTTTTGTCCGCCGCTAATTTGATCTGGTTTTTTGTGGGCACTAGATTCCAGCTGAATGAGCTTAAGCATCTTTGTTACTTCATCTTTGATATCACTTTCAGATCTCTTAGCAACTCGCAGGCCAAATGCAATATTTTCCCATATGTTCAGATGCGGAAACAGTGCATACTGCTGAAAAACAGTATTTACTGGACGCTGGTTAGCAGGAAGTCCGGTAATATCTTGGCCATCAATTAAAATTCTGCCCTCATCCGGCTTTTCAAAGCCAGCAACGAGGCGAAGAAGCGTCGTTTTACCGCAGCCGCTAGGGCCTAGAAGCGAAAAAAATTGACCACTTTCAATTTCAAAAGAGACATTATCTACAGCAAGTACATCTCCAAATGACTTAGAGACATTATCAAAAACAACGGAACCCGCAACGAGCTTACTACTAGGCATTCAAACACCAAAATAAAGGGAGTATGGTTTCAAAACCAGGCGTATTTTGCAAGGGACATATTCAATATTCACCACAGAGCCCAAAAAACAAAATACAATTTAACCGCAGAGAAAACAGCCGAGGACTATAGAGGAAAATACAGAGAGTTTGCCTCTTTTATATATTTATATGTTTCTATATATTTTTGTTACAAGGCAAAGCCCTCTGTATTTTCCTCTATAGTCCTCGGCTGTTTTCTCTGCGGTTAAAAAAAATCTCACACCACATCCACAAAAGGCTTAAAGCGCAAGCTAACACAAAAAAGCTGTAATTTAGTAGACTACCTCCCGATTTAACTTTGAGATCTTTTATGTCTGCTATTACCTCTACTCCGCCGCTTAAAACCCTTGTAGAGGCCTTTGAGGGCCTATCGCTAACGGAAACTAAGCCTTCAATTCAAAGCACACTTAAAGAGCTTTTTGGTGAATTTGTTGACATCCATGAACTTCCTGATCTTAAAGTACAACTTTCTGAGCTACTTATCGACTGGATAGAAAATACGAAACCTAGCCCTCTGGAAATTGCAAAAATTATACACAATTTAGCTCGATATGCCGCTTGGTGGAATTCCCCAAGTCTATTTTCAGGCATAGCAGATAACCAAAAAGTAAAATTTATAACGCGCTATTTAGTAGGCATTCTTGTAAGAGATGAAGATCGCAAAATCCATCATTCGGACAACCTGTACATAATAAAGGCTTTATTCCAGTTGATGAAAACAGATCCTGTAAACCCAAGAGCCTTTGATGGTAAAACACCTAACTGGACCGAAGAATTACATGGCATTGAAGAAAATTTTTTTATCCATTTGGCCACCAGAGAAAAAGTAAAACGGCAAGTTAGAGATGTGTTGTTCCCCCATTACATGCGAGAAGGTGCCTCTCAAAAAAGCCTGTATCTTGCTATTTGCGTATCTCCATTACTCAAATTTTCACAAATATACACTCTATATTCTAAATTAAGCAAAAGCTCAAGTTGTCCGATGCGAAAGCTGTTTTTTCAAATTGTGAGCTCAAAAAGTTTCTGTCCGTTGTTAAGAGCAAGGCTTTTCCAAACTTAAAGAGTACCTATTGTTTTTATTTTTACAATTATGTAAAAAAAAGAAAACTCTAGGGGTATCATACTATGCAATCTTTACAACCATATCTTAGCATAGCTCACCAGCATGCAATGCCCGTATTACAAAAAGGCTATGAAACAGCCGCCCCTTATATCACTCCATATATACCAAGTAGTGTGCCTCACGTTGTAATGACAAGCAGTTTAGGTGCCACCGTTGGCGGACAAGTTATTACACTTATTGCAGGTGATAAGCTGGGAATGCCCACAAGTTTAGCCATCGCTTATTTTGGCTCATATGCCATGGAAACAGATACTACCAAAGCTCTTTTGATTACGGCGGGCATTCAGCTACTTCCATCGATAGTTAAAAAGGTAGTTGCAGATGTAACCTCCGCTACAATTATTGCGGGTGGTGGGTTTATACTTACTGCGCCCTTTCGAATTATAGGTGCAGCATGGTCTGCAGCATCAGGAAAAGACCAAAAGCTTAAAAGCCAGCAGCTAAAAATAGAGCGTTTAAGAGAAAAAAAACTTGCACTCACTAAAGAAAAAAATGCTCTTTTGGATAAAGTAAAAGCCCTTGAGCAGCAGGTTAAAGCTAGAGTTTTGCCTAAAACAGAACCAAAAATCCCAGAAGAATCTGACGAGCAATAAATACCCTATTGCAGTAATAGGTATTTCGCGTAAAATATTAGGTATTCACAACTAAAGGAGTATTGTATGGCAAAAGGTCAAGAAAAGAAAAAAGAAACGAAGAAAAAAGCAACTTCGACAATGAAAGAAAAGCGCGCACAGAAAAAAGAAAAAAAACAGAAGTAAATCTTTAGAATGTCTATTTTTTTCACAGCCTCATTGGGCATCCCTCCGAGGCTGTGAAAAAATTTTGTTTTTTGACCGCAGGTCTTTGGAGTGCTGCGATTCTTCGCAGCCCTTAATTTTACACACACTTCTACCTCAATAAGGCTCAAGCCAATAAAACGCTCACAAACCGCCTGAAGGAGGCTATATTTGCTTTGGCGTTATTGAAGTTGAAGTGTGTGTAAAATTAAGAGCTGCGAAGAATCGCAGCACTCCAAAGACCTGCGGTCAAAAAATTATGAGCATTAAGAATTTGCTATAGATTTAAAAACCATTTCCTAGAATGTATGGAGCAGAGGCGCGGTTGATGAGATCTACTTTGACTTTGGGCAATTGCTGTTCGTGCTTATGTGAAAATGTTACGTAGGCAACATCGTTCCAGTCTTTACCATACATACGTTTTAAATACTTTACAGGCCGGTGCGGCACTGGGATTTCTAAAGGTCCAAAAGATAATGTTGATAAAGGATGCTGTAAGTCTTGAATTGAATAGTGATCGCGTTTTTTAAAACGCTGGCGCCATAATCCTGCCGAATAGGTATATACCCGATGCACTTTTGTTAAAGGAAAAACATCAATAAGCGGATATTTCCAAGGAAAAGCTCCGCCATTTTCTTTGAAGATATTTTGACCATTTTTAAAAAATATCTTAAAAAATCCGTATTTAGGATGCAGCGCGATATCTAATCCTTCCCTGGCAAGTGCCTCATTTAACTTTAATAAACGAGGTATATCTTCTTCAAAAATAGCAATATCAATGTCGTCATCCCATGGTATCATACCTTTATGACGAACAGCGCCCAAAAGGGTTCCGCAAGTGGCCCAATATCTTATGTTATTTGCTTTGAAAATGCGATCTACTCGTATCATTAAATCATAAAATATGCCCATATCTGTGGGATGTAGATGAGGAAGATCTGCATCGGTGCATGGTATTGCAGCAAGCATTTCGTGTAACTTGTTTACTGCATCTTCAAATTTACAATTTATATTTACAAGCGCATAGCCATAATGGCGGCTTAGATCTTCAAGATCAGATACTGCTCCCGATAATAATAACACATGCTTTGAGTTGTGCTTATCCAAACACTCCATTTTCTTTTTAATTTCTTTTGAACTTCCGGATACAAGAACTGCATCAAAGTGTTTTTGCAATTGTTCCGCTGAAAAATCACAGTCCGGTCCGAAAGTAACGAATACTCGGGGAGATATACAAAAGGCCAATGAGCAAATCGATAAAAAAAGAAACAAAAAAATTTTTGCCATGGCAGTCTTCCAATATTTTTTCATATATTAATAATGATCATTCTTTTTGTACAATAATAGCAATTCCATTAAATTAAAGAGTTCTTTATAATTAGGATTTTCAATTTATTGTAAAATTTAATTTATATGGTATCTCACATTTCACGAATTCTTGAATCTATTGGTGAATATGTCACAATGGTTCTACAAATGCTTTTTGGGGTGTTTTCGCACCCGCCAAAGTGGACTTTAGTACGTAATCAATTATTTGATATTGGCGTGATGTCACTGCCAGTGATTGCCATTACAGGACTCTCTACCGGTATGGTGCTGGCAGCTCAGGCCTATTTTCAACTTTCGGATAAGGGTCTAACTGGAACCACAGGCATTATGGTGGCAAAATCAATGATTGTTGAGCTTGGACCTATACTTACAGCTTTTATGATTACAGGACGCGTTGGAGCTGCCATTACAGCAGAGCTTGGCTCAATGCGTGTTACAGAACAAATTGATGCACTTAAATCGATGAATGTTGATCCACTTCGCTATTTAGTAGCTCCCCGCTTTATTTCTATGGCGCTTATGGTACCGCTTTTAACAGTCTTTAGCTGCGCCATGGGCATTTTTGGAGGCTATCTTGTGGCTGTACAGTTATATGGAATGGCCCCGCATGCCTATTTTGATCCTATGCCTATATATATCACTTCATTTGATCTTATTTCAGGCTTTTTAAAATCATCAGTTTTTGGCCTATTAATTGTGACAATTTCATGCTTTAGAGGCATGAATACCAGAGGCGGTGCAGCAGGTGTTGGTAGAAGCACTACAAATAGCGTAGTGGTTTGTTATTCAGCTATACTCTTAGCAAACTTTATGCTCACGCTTGGACTAAATAGTGCCTACTGGATGTTTTTTACCAATGGTATGCCATGATACGCGTAAAAGATTTATACAAGAGCTATAATGGCAATCAGGTACTTAAAGGCCTTAACTTAGAAGTTCCTGAAGGTAAAACCCTCATCATCGTTGGCCGCTCAGGAGTTGGCAAAAGCGTACTTTTACGCCAAATTACGGGCCTTGAAAAGCCGGACTCCGGAACAATAGAAGTTAATGGAAGCCTTCTTACCTCTTTAAATAAAAAAGAGCTTTTTGCTGTGATGAAACAGCTTGGAATGCTCTTTCAAAGCTCGGCACTTTTTGACTCTTTGAGTGTTGGAGACAATGTAGGCTTTTATTTAACAGAACATAACGATGAAACAAAATACACGCCAAAACAAATACATGATCTTGTGCTAGAATCACTTGCTAAAGTCGGCTTAGATGACATGCAAAACAAAATGCCATCTGAGCTCTCTGGTGGACAAAAGAGGCGCGCAGCCCTTGCCCGTCTTTTAATTTATCGCCCTCAAATCATGCTCTGCGATGAGCCGACTACGGGCCTTGATCCTGTTACTGCCATGCAGATAAACGAACTTATTGCCAAAACACATAGCGAGCTTAAGGCTACTACCATCATCGTTACGCATGATTTACAGTCTGCTCTTACCTTAGGTGATCTTTTTGCCCTGCATCATGATGGCAAAATACTTTCAGTAGATACCAAGGAAGCCTTTTTAAAAAGCAGCAACCCTCTTATTCAAGAATTTTTGCGAAATGCCATTATTTCGCCTGAATATACAAATATGGTTAACAAAAATCCCGTAAGTCTTTTAAAGGAAGTACTAAACCATGCCTGAAGCATCAAAAAATATTTCAATTGGCGTCTTCGTTTTCATCGCACTAGGATTAATCTTGTGGGTGCTCCTCTTTTTGCACCCTTCATTTGGAGATGGAAAATTCCGCTTACATGTACGTTTTGCAAATATCGAAAAAATTAACGTAGGAACGCGTGTAACCTATGCCGGACGTGCTGTTGGCGAAGTTGTGAAAATCCAGCAAGTTCCCGAAGATGCCCGCATGGCAAATGAAGATCCTGATGACATCTTTATTTATGATCTAACACTTGCTATTGACTCGCAAATACCGCTATATGAATCTGATGAAATTACCGTAGGAACAGCCGGCCTCATGGGCGAGCGATTTATATCTATTGTTCCCAGACGACCCAAAAACCACAAATCAATAGCTCTTGCCTATAACGAAGTTATCTATTCTACAAAGGCGCCATCGGTTGAAGATGCTTTTGCTCAAATTAGCCGCGTAGCAGAAAAAGCCGAAGAAACCATGGAAGTACTTACGTGCCTCGTTAAAGAAAATCGCGACGAAATTGATGGTACTTTAGATGCCTTAAAGAGTGCATCAAATCAGCTTAATACCCTCATTACAAAGGCAAATGATTCAAATATCATTGACACCATCGCTAAAGCCTCTTTTAAATTTGAAAGTGCTATGGATAGCGCACATCAGATGCTTGCCAAAGTATCTAGTGGTGAAGGCTCTGTAGGCAAACTTTTAGTATCTAATGACTTCTATTATAAAACATCTGGCCTGATGAACAAAATGGATGTTTTAATGAATGACGTTAACCACTACGGCGTACTGTATCATCTTGATAAAGGCTGGCAAAGAGATCGCCGCAAACGTATTGAAGAGCTTACACGCCTTGACTCTCCTCAGCAATTTAGAACATATCTCAACGAAGAGATGTTTAAAGTCACAACGGCAGTCTCGCGCCTTGGCATGGCACTTGATAAAGCCCAAGGCGAGGTAAGTCGCGACAAGCCCCTTGTAGCAAATGCCGATTTTGCACGCACCTTTACAGACCTTTTGAATCAAATTCAAGACCTGCAGGGCACCTTAAAAACTTACAGTATAGAGCTTGCCGATAGGCAACCTGATGCTTCAGGTGAGATGATAGCTCAAGAAAAGTAAGAAAATATGATAAAAATAGAAAACGGGTCAAAGCGGTATCAGGGCTTGGCTGTCAAATACAGTCTTTTTACACGATTATTTTATCATAATATCGAACCTATTTCTGTTCTAAATTTAATGGGTATTGATACCCGTTAAATTGTTTAGAATCATCCTACCGCTTGCGATCCTGCATATCCTGTTCACTGCTGAATCAAAAAAGAACAAGATGAGCACGATCGCAAGCGGTAGATACACAGGATAGAGGAAGAGACATGGAATCATCGCCCCTAAAAAACGATGCGAAGGTTGATTTTCCAAAAAATGTGATAATTATCACGATTTTTTCACTATTTTCGTGATTTTAATCACGTTTTTCGAACATACTTTGTGAAAAGAGGGGTGTAGGGCATGAAACGCAATATACATAAACAACTATTAGCTTGGAAAAATGATCCCAAAAGAAAGCCACTTTTAGTGAAAGGGGCAAGGCAGGTAGGAAAAACATATAGTATCCAGCACTTTGGCAATGAAAAATTTGAGCATCTCTTTTATCTTAATTTTGATGAAAATCCAGAGCTCAAGCAGTTTTTTCAAGGATCGCTTGATCCAAAAAAAAATCGTGCGTGATCTTGGGTATTATTTCGAAAAAGAAATTGTTCCTGAAAAGCACATGCTCTTCTTTGACGAAATTCAAGAAAGTCCCGAAGCCCTTAATTGTTTGAAGTACTTTCAAGAGAAGGCCCCTGAATATCATGTGGCAGGTGCAGGATCGCTACTCGGTGTAAAACTTGCGCATACGAAGGGTTTTCCTGTTGGCAAGGTTGACTTTCTTGAGATGCGGCCACTCAATTTCTTAGAGTTTCTAGAGGCTCTTGGCAAGCTCCGTCTTAGAGAGCTGCTTCAAACAAAATCTGATTCTGAACCTATTGCAGAGCCCATTCACAACGAACTGCTTTCGCTCCTAAAGTTTTATTTTATTGTTGGAGGCATGCCGGAAGCCGTTGCACAGTTTGTATCTAATCAAGACGATCTTCAAGCCGTACGTAAAGTACAAAAAAGTATTCTTGATGCCTATGCCTTAGACTTTACAAAGCATGCACCCCCGAGTCAGGTGATGAAGATTACCACCCTTTGGAATTCAATTCTTACACAGCTTTCGAAAGATAATAAAAAATTCACCTTTTCAACGCTTGGGGAAAATGCTCGCTCACGCGAGTATGAAGAAGCCATGCAATGGCTGGAAGATGCTGGACTAATCCTAAAAGTGTATCGTATTACTGCTCCAAAATTACCCGTAGATGCCTATCAAGAAGCTAAAGCATATAAAATCTCCTTATTGGATGTGGGATTGCTTGGCACCATGGCATATCTGCCCCCAAAAATAGTTGTGGAAGGCCATCGTCTCTTTACAGAATTTAAGGGTGCGCTTGCGGAAAATTATGTTACCGAAGAGCTTTCGTGCCTATTTAATAAAAGGCTATTTTACTGGGCAAGTGGAGCTCAGGCTGAAGTAGATTTTGTCTTGCCTATCGATACAGAACTGTATCCTCTAGAAGTAAAGTCTGGCGAAAACAGACGGAAAAAAAGTCTTCATCTTTACAAAGAAAAATATGACCCAAAGTTTGCTTTACGTACATCTCCAATGAACTTTCATCTGCATGATTCATTCATGAATATTCCGCTTTATGCGCTTCATACTCTAATACATTTATCTTCTAGATAAATGCCTGAATTCAAAAAGTCAAGATTTTAGTTTATTAAAATCATATTGTCAATATTGCTACTTTTTATGTAAAAGTAAAATTAAGCAACAAAATACATTTGATACAAAAAAAAATTCTAAAGATTGCTAATGGTTGCATTCATTTACATCTTTTCTTACATTACACTCTAGAGAGATCACATGGAACCCACTAAACAATCTGATACAATATACACACAAATGGCGGCTTAACTGGTTGCTGCCTCAGAAAAAAATAATGACCCCACTTGAAGTGGGGTCATTAATCTAAAAACGGCAGTTGCATACCAACTGCCGTTCTTTATTATCAATTATCCTTCGACGTTCGAGTAGGAGGTCAAATTCGTAGGATCACCTGAAATATGGTGCCAGTTACCCACTGAATCAAGCGAAAAGATCTGAATTGCTCCATTTACGATATCGTAGTTATCGTCATCATTACCTTTTGAGTAATTGTTTAAGTAACGGTTAGTAAATGGGTCGCTTGAATCAAAGAACCCATCATCTCCGTTACTTAACGCGATATTGTTTTGGAAGAGGCAATTGTCAATGGTAGCTGAGCTTGCATCAACGTCAAAGCCATCGTTGCCATTTTCTTTGGCAGAGCAATGCAATATGGTAGCATCGGTGATGACCGGGTTTGGATTGTCACTTAAGAGATCGTCAAATATGAACCTTCCAAGAAATACTCCATCAGTCATATTTGCATCTGTCTGGCAATGTTCAAGTGAACAGCCGATGGCATCTTGCATAGCAATGCCATAGCCTGCATCTTCACCAAAGTTGTAGTTAAATTGACTACTAACAACTTTTAGGTTTCGCACAGCATCTGTGAAATTTGGGGTAACCGTGAGTCCACATACAGCCAAGCCACAAGCAAATGTACCTGTCGCTGTATTGTTATTGCCTGTGCAATTAAAACGGGGTCAAAAACGGGGTCAAAAACGGGGTCAGGCCTGGCATTCGGGCATTTGAGAGATATAAGCTCTTAACTCAGCAATTTCATCTTGCAGCTCTCGACAGGTTAATTTTTTTATATTAAGACGAGCTACTTGTTTACTCAGACTACTTGCATCTCTATTTAATAGGGCAGCAAGCTCTTCTAACGTAGCGTTACTCTCCTCGCATACCAGTAGTGATAGAATGGCACGAACACTTGCCGCCTGGCGGTGCTTACCTGGCTTTTTTAAAGTGGTGATATCAATTTGATAACGTTGGCAGGCTACTTGAACAAGTTCAGGAATGCTTAGCTGGGGTTTTAAAAACGGGGTCAGGCCTGGCATTCGGGCATTTGAGAGATATAAGCTCTTAACTCAGCAATTTCATCTTGCAGCTCTCGACAGGTTAATTTTTTTATATTAAGACGAGCTACTTGTTTACTCAGACTACTTGCATCTCTATTTAATAGGGCAGCAAGCTCTTCTAACGTAGCGTTACTCTCCTCGCATACCAGTAGTGATAGAATGGCACGAACACTTGCCGCCTGGCGGTGCTTACCTGGCTTTTTTAAAGTGGTGATATCAATTTGATAACGTTGGCAGGCTACTTGAACAAGTTCAGGAATGCTTAGCTGGGGTTTTATAGGGGTTTTCTCTTTTTCTTTAATGGTCTTAGCAAAATTATCGTCCCCAAAAATTCCTTCATGCATGCCACGTTTAAAATCAAATTCTTCTGGGACGTTAATTCCTGCACACACATAGCTGTGAAAATGCGAAATTGATTTAATGGGACATTCAGCAAAGCTGCTCAATAACACACTTGGGTTCAACCATACCAATTCTGCATTTCCCAAATAAACATTGTGACTACTCCACCAATATTCCTCGGGTTGTAGGACCAATCCAGCCCGTACCGGATTGAGATGGATATACCGAACCAATTGCGTTAGGTAACGACTGCTATCAACAAGAATCGACTTAAACCTGCCTTGAAATAAATGCCCTATGCGCCTTTGTTGCCAATTTATGTATCGTGTGTAGCGAAATGCAAGATTTTGCATGATACGGGATAGAGGCACTTGATCAACTTGAATAGCAAGATGGATGTGATTGGTCATAAAACAATATGCTAGCAGGCGATGACCAAACCGTTCAATTCCCTCCTGAATTAACAGACACATTGTGCAACGATCTCTATCGCTAAAAAAAATCTCTTCACCATCATTCCCCCTTAGCATGACGTGATATGTTGCCCCAGGGGCATGATAACGAGCTCTTCTTGCCATGATCTGTACTCCGATCTTTTATTTAACCCAAGTCATTGTGAATAGTACATCAATCATGAGATAAAGTTAAGCGGCAAATGCCCGAATGCCAGGCCTGACCCCCCTTCAGGGGCATGAGGCACATGATAACGAGCTCTTCTTGCCATGATCTGTACTCCGATCTTTTATTTAACCCAAGTCATTGTGAATAGTACATCAATCATGAGATAAAGTTAAGCGGCAAATGCCCGAATGCCAGGCCTGACCCCCCTTCGTGACCCCCCTTCGGCCTGACCCCCCTTCGACCCCCCTTAAAAACATACAGTATAGAGCTTTCCGATAGGCAATCTACTACTTCAGATAAGATGGATAGCAAGAAAAGTAAGAAAATATGATGAAAATATTTCTATACGTGTTAATGTAAAGAAAAATAGACATATTTTGTTATGGAAAATACGCCTCCGCCTCAGATTGAAAAAGGAACGTTCCTTATAGCGAGCCCAGAGATAGAAAATGGTATTTTCTTTCGTGGGGTTATTCTTATTTGCGAACATAATGCAAGCGGATCCTTTGGGCTTTTAATAAATAAACCCCTTGATTTAGAGCTGCCTGAAGAAATACTTAACCTCAATAACGTTGCAAACCCACATGTAGGCATACGTGCAGGCGGCCCCGTACAGACAAATCAGATGATGATTCTGCATAGCCACGAAGAAAGCGCCCCGCAAACCCTCAACATATGTGATGGGGTTTATTTAGGTGGGGATCTGCAGTTTTTACAAGAAATGATAACAGATGAAACCGGACCTCATATACACCTTTGTTTTGGCTATGCCGGCTGGACTGCAGGCCAGCTTGAACGTGAGTTTCTTGATGGCAGCTGGTATATTCATAAAGCCACTGGTCGCCATATCTTCAATATTCCCCCTGAAAGGCTATGGAGATCTCTGCTTCGCGAAATGGGCGGCAAATACGGCACTCTTTCTATGCTTCCGGATGATCTTTCCGTAAACTAAGGCTTTATTTATAGTAGGGTTATGACAACCTTAACACCTTATCAAGCTGCCAAATTTGTCTTAATTCCTGGACGCGTAGAGCGACTGGAACGTCAATCCCAAGAAAGTGGCGACACAATATGGCCAGAAATCACTCGAAACATAAAAATAGCCAGAAATTGCCTTTTTTTAGGAACAAGCTTGCAGATATGCTCTGCAATACTTGCAGCAAGTTCAAGACCCTTTGGCCTCCCCTCACTTGCAATAAGCGCCCTAATCACCTTTAAAGCAGGTTATGAGCTTGTTCGCTACACTCAGCTCTTTAGGCAAACCATCCCTGATCCCATAAACACTAATCTAGAGCGATAAAAACGATAGAACGATAATAACGATAATACATAAAAAATTTAAGTTGTAGATAGTTCGTTCATAGCAAGAATAGGTCAGCTCTATTTTTTTTTATCGTTTTTATCGTTCTATCGTTCTATCGTTTTTACCAATTGAGACTAGATTAAGGATGCGCGCATAAAATCAAGACAAAATCAAGAGAAAAAGCGGAATCCGAAAACGGGGTCAAAAACGGAAAACGGGGTCAGGCCTGGCATTCGGGCATTTGAGAGATATAAGCTCTTAACTCAGCAATTTCATCTTGCAGCTCTCGACAGGTTAATTTTTTTATATTAAGACGAGCTACTTGTTTACTCAGACTACTTGCATCTCTATTTAATAGGGCAGCAAGCTCTTCTAACGTAGCGTTACTCTCCTCGCATACCAGTAGTGATAGAATGGCACGAACACTTGCCGCCTGGCGGTGCTTACCTGGCTTTTTTAAAGTGGTGATATCAATTTGATAACGTTGGCAGGCTACTTGAACAAGTTCAGGAATGCTTAGCTGGGGTTTTATAGGGGTTTTCTCTTTTTCTTTAATGGTCTTAGCAAAATTATCGTCCCCAAAAATTCCTTCATGCATGCCACGTTTAAAATCAAATTCTTCTGGGACGTTAATTCCTGCACACACATAGCTGTGAAAATGCGAAATTGATTTAATGGGACATTCAGCAAAGCTGCTCAATAACACACTTGGGTTCAACCATACCAATTCTGCATTTCCCAAATAAACATTGTGACTACTCCACCAATATTCCTCGGGTTGTAGGACCAATCCAGCCCGTACCGGATTGAGATGGATATACCGAACCAATTGCGTTAGGTAACGACTGCTATCAACAAGAATCGACTTAAACCTGCCTTGAAATAAATGCCCTATGCGCCTTTGTTGCCAATTTATGTATCGTGTGTAGCGAAATGCAAGATTTTGCATGATACGGGATAGAGGCACTTGATCAACTTGAATAGCAAGATGGATGTGATTGGTCATAAAACAATATGCTAGCAGGCGATGACCAAACCGTTCAATTCCCTCCTGAATTAACAGACACATTGTGCAACGATCTCTATCGCTAAAAAAAATCTCTTCACCATCATTCCCCCTTAGCATGACGTGATATGTTGCCCCAGGGGCATGATAACGAGCTCTTCTTGCCATGATCTGTACTCCGATCTTTTATTTAACCCAAGTCATTGTGAATAGTACATCAATCATGAGATAAAGTTAAGCGGCAAATGCCCGAATGCCAGGCCGACCTGACCCCCCATTTGACCCCCCATTAAAATAGCCAGAAATTGCCTTTTTTTAGGAACAAGCTTGCAGATATGCTCTGCAATACTTGCAGCAAGTTCAAGACCTTTTGGCCTCCCCTCACTTGCAATAAGCGCCCTAATCACGTTTAAAGCAGGTTATGAGCTTATTCGCTACACTCAGCTCTTTAGGCAAACCATCCCTGATCCCATAAATACAAATCTCGAGCGATAAAAACGATAGAACGATAATAACGATAATACATAAAAAATTTAAGTTGTAGATAGTTCGTTCATAGCAAGAATAGGTCAGCTCTATTTTTTTTTATCGTTTTTATCGTTCTATCGTTCTATCGTTTTTACCAATTGAGACTAGATTAAGGATGCGCGCATAAAATCAAGACAAAATCAAGAGAAAAAGTGGAATCCGAAATAAAAAAACGCATTTTTTGGGGTGAGCCAAAAAATGCGTAAGGAAAAAGTATGAAAAACAAAACAATTAACGTTTGGAGAACTGGAATCTCTTACGGGCACCTGCGCGGCCGTATTTTTTACGTTCTTTCTTGCGGCTATCGCGAGTGAGGAAGCCTTCATCTTTAAGGGCATGTCTTCTGTTTTCGTCTTCGAGAACCAGAGCGCGAGAGATGCCTAAGCGAATTGCTTCTGCTTGAGCTTCGATCCCACCGCCGCGGACGCGAACGAGGATATCATAAGTTGCCTTAATATTTAAGCGATCAAATGGAGCCATAATAGCTTTACGCTGTAGTTCGAGAGGGAAATAATCGTCAAATTTACGACGATTTACTAAAATACTTCCCTTTCCATCTCTCAGCCTAACTGAGGCAACACTTGTTTTACGACGGCCAGTAGCCACATTTTCTTGCATAAGATCCTACCAAATTCATTTACATATTAACTGGAATGGGGCCTTGAGCTTGCATATCATGCTCAGTGCCGGCAAATACACGTAGACGCTTCATTTGTGCACGGGCTAGGCGGTTCTTTGGGAGCATACCACGCACGGCGCGCATAATTGGATAATCTGGGTGCCTTGCTTGCATAGTGTCAAATGGCACTTCGCGAAGGCCTGCAATTGATCCGGTATAATAGCGATAAAGCTTTTGCTTGCGCTTTGCACCGGTAACAACGATTTTAGTAGCATTAAGTATTACAACTCCATCACCACAATCGATATGAGGTGTAAAGTCGGGTCTATGCTTACCACGTAAAATTTTTGCAACTTCTGCAGCAAAACGACCAAGTGTTTTGCCAGAAGCATCAAGTAAAAACCACTGACGAGTGACTTCTTCTTTCTTTTTTAACGTGGTTTGATTTGTATTTTGAGCCATGTTCTACCCTTCAGTTCAGGAAAGTAGTAAAATATAAGAATTTCAGGGATTTTTGTACAGCAGAAACTCATCTCTTGTAAAAAAGTAGCGATCCTAGGCAATCTTATAGGCTCTAAAGTCTCTAGAAAAATGAGTATTTATGAAAGATGTAAAAACTTTTTTTATGCGCACCTATGGCTGCCAAATGAACGAAAATGACACCGAAGTAATGGTGGGCATGCTAGAAAAACGGGGCCTAACACGAATTGAGAGCGAAGAACAGGCTGATTTACTGTTATATAATACCTGCTCTATACGCGATCTTGCCGAAAGAAAGGTACTGGGAAAACTGGGTAAACTAGGCTCACTTCGGTATAAGCGCTCAATTATTGGCGTTACAGGCTGCATGGCAAACGCCAAAAAAGAAACTCTTTTTAAAAAAGTTCCTCACATTGACTTTGTTTTAGGCACAAATAATATCCACGAGCTTAATTCTGTACTCGATGAAGTCCTTTTAACCGGTAAGCAGCAATCACGCGTAGATATGCGCTTTGAGCACGAGCTAGACTATCTTGCAGCTACGCGCGATGATAAGGTAAAGGCCTATGTTTCAATTATACGCGGTTGCAGCAAGTACTGCACATACTGCGTAGTGCCCTACACAAGAGGCCCAGAGGTATCTAGGGATCCTCAAAGCATTATTGACGAATGCACAGCGCTTGCGCATCAAGGATACAAAGAAATTACTTTACTTGGCCAAAATGTAAATAGCTATGGCAAAGACAAACCAGAATCCAAAATGCTCTTTCACGATCTTCTGCATAAGATTGATGCAATTGAAGGTATCGATCGCATTCGCTTTATGACAAGCCATCCAGTAGATATTACAAGAGAACTTATGGAAGCAATTCGTGATCTTCCATCATTATGCGAATTTGTGCATTTTCCCATTCAGGCAGGCTCTGATCGCATTTTAAACAAAATGCACCGTCTATACTCCAAGCAGGAATATTTGGATAAAGTACATCTTCTGCGAGAACTTGTCCCAAATGTAACTTTGGGCACAGATATTATCGTGGGCTTTCCAACCGAAACAGATGAAGAGTTCCAAGAAACATATGATGTTTTAAAGGCCTTGGAGTACTCAGTAGCCTTTTTATTTTCTTACAGCCCGCGTAAAGGCACCCCAGCCATGCGCTGGAAAGATGACATTCCCGAGTCTGTAAAAGAAGAGCGCCTCCAAAAACTTATGGCTCTGCAAAATGAAATAGCTACAAAGCAACGTCAGGCACTTTTAGGCCAAACAGTAGAAGTACTTATTGAAACACGCTCAAACAAAGAAACCGGCTATCTCAAGGGCCGCACACGTTGCTGGAAAAACGTAATTTTTTCAGGCGCAGATGAGCTCATTGGCACCCTGCAAAATGTTAACATCCACAGCTTTAGCCATCAAACCCTCATCGGCGACATCGTTCCAAAATCACCGCTCATGATTGTTCCGAATTAAGTCTATGCCTTCAAAATGGCTATCAAGCAATTTTGATCTGATCTTGATCTTAATCTTTTTTTTCGCATCGTGCTTTAAAAAAAGAGATTAAGATCAAGATCAAGATTAAGATCAAGAAAGGCCACAAAGACTGTAACCTATTTGAAGACTAGCACACTTGATAAAAGCTTTCGTAGTTGTTGACAAGTGTTTCCCAGGTTGTATTAGCTCCCATCATCCACTGGCAGGTATCCCCTTTTTGCAAACTTGATCGTAGCTCTTGGAAAGTCGTCGCAATTTGGCCTATAAGATCATTTCCACTATAACATTCATGGCCGTAGCATTTGTCTAAAAGATCTATGATTGAATCGACGCTTGCAAGCACCGCAGGGTTTGGATTATTGTCATTAAAATGGCCGCAAAATCTCGCGTACTGCTCAGAGGCTGGCCTTTCAGTTTTTTTACCCGCTATAACCAGCAAGAACCGGGCAAAATCTTTGACAGATTTTCTAAGGGCTTGGCGCTGTAATTTACTTTCAGCATTTGCATCTTTTGTACAAGCTGTGTTGTAGTTGGCCTTGATTGCTGAATCAAATTTGGCAAGGCTGCGTATCATCCATGCCAAAACATCAAGAAGCGGCAAAACAATAGTGGTTGCCCACACCACCCGGCGAACTACATTCCATCTTACAGCACATTCGACATCGCACATTTTTTTATAGCATTTTGAAGATTCAGCAGTAGGATGCACATAATTCATGGCAAAGATATATTTTGTCGTCCAAATTTTGCGAGGACATGTGGCGCCTAAAACCACCGAAGATGGCCATGAGAGCACTTTAGAGGCCGTATCTAAACTATAGCCAAGAGTTGATGGTGTATAGGATGTAATAGGGGCAGCCATGCTATTTTCCTTCGATAAGATTTAAAAAAGCTTCTTCGTTAAGTATATGTATTTTAAGCTTTTTTGCTTTTTCAACTTTAGAGCCTGGATCATCTCCTACAATAAGATAATCTACTTTTTTACTTACCGTATCTGCTGTTCTGGCTCCAAAAAATCGAACTTTTGCTATGGCTTCATTTCGTCCCATAGACGCTAAGGTACCTGTAATCACAATCATCTTGTTGTAAAATGGATGAGAGGTATCGTAATGAATAACTTGTTCTTGGGTATTTACTCCAAGAGCTTGCAGCGTTTGAATTTCATGTCGATTTTGCTCATCAGAAAAATATTCAACAAGTGACGAAACAACTTTTTCACCGGCTCCTGGAATCTCTAAAAGCTCTTCCTTTGTCATACTCATCAGTTTATCAAGACTTTTAGTAGTTGACGCAAGCTCATCTGCCATCTGAGTTCCCACATAGCGTATGCCAAGGGCCATAATAAGGCGTGAAAGCGCACATTTTTTTGCCTTTTCAATGCTTTCAAGAAGGTTTTTTATGGCCTTTTCTTTAAAGCCTTCAAGCTGCGATATTTGTTCCCGATCAAGCCTAAATATATCAGAAAATTTCTTCACAAATCCCTTCATCACCAGCTGCTGCATCACCTTTTCGCCAAGGTGCTCAATTTCAAGCCCGCTTTTGGAGGCAAAATGTACAAGCCCGCGCAAAATCTGCTCAAAGCAGCCTTTAGTATTAGGACAGCGCCAGGCCACCTCTTGCGGATCCTTTACAACAAGCGTTTGGCAGCTTGGACATACCTCAGGATGCGTAAAAGGCATACTATTTGCTGATCTTTTATGCCGGTCTACTGCTACTACCTTTGGAATGACATCTCCCCCTTTTTCGATACATACGTAGTCATTTAGGCGAATATCTTTACGTTCTACTTCATCAAAGTTATGCAGTGTTGCTCTTGATATGCAGCTTCCGGCAAGCTGTACAGGCTCAAGTTCAGCAACAGGCGTAAGTACACCCGTTCTTCCTACTTGCACTACTATTTCTAAAAGATTTGTCCATGCCTGCTCGGCTGAAAATTTATAGGCAACTGAGCCTCTAGGATGTTTTCCGGTAGTTCCTAATGTTTCAAACAAAGCTAAATTATCAAGTTTTATGACGACTCCGTCGATTGCAAAAGGTAGACGTATGCGCTCATCTGCCACATTATTTGCAAACTGCATGATCTCCTCAACAGAATGTAGCTGTTGAAGGCTTGTAAAGCTGCCATATGGCTTTAAAAAGGTTGCAGGAGTGGGAAGACCAATATCTGCTAAATAATGATGCACCTCGTATTGACTTTTGGGAAGTTCATTTGAAGGGGCCGCAATGCCGTAAAATACAACCGAAAGATCACTTCTTTTGGCCACTTCTTTAGGGTCTAAAAGTTTGAGAGATCCCGCTGCAGCATTGCGAGGATTTGCCCAAAGGGGTAAATCCTGACTTGCCCGCTCTTCATTCATTTTTGTAAAGGCAGCCTTTGGCAAAAAAACCTCACCACGCACCTCGAGATGATCTGGCACATTTTTGGCATTCAATCGAAGGGGCAGAGTTTTTATAGTTTTTAAATTTTGCGTAACATCACTTCCAACTTTGCCATCACCTCGTGTAACAGCGCGCGTAAATCGGCCTTTTTCGTACGTTACCGAAATTGCAAGGCCATCAAGTTTTAACTCCCCTGAGTAGGTAACATTTGGAATTTCTAACAGCTTTTGTATGCGCTTATGAAAATCTTGCAGCTCACTTAAGCTAAAGGCTTTTTCAAGTGATAGCATTACCTGGGCATGCCGCACCTCTTTAAAGCCCTCTAATGGCTTTTCTCCGAGGCGCCGTGTGGGGGATGTATCGGAAATCCATTCTGGATGTTGCTCTTCGATAGCTTCTAGATGCTTTACGAGACGATCAAAGTCATCATCTGAAATTTCAGGCTTACTTTCTTGAAAGTAGAGCCTATTGTGGTGCCATACTTCATCGCAGAGGGCTTCATATTCTTGGAAAGTGATAGTTTTCATAGGGGCAGTTTTTGTTATTCGTTGTTGCCAACAGAATACGATCTCTGGTGATTATCGTGAAGAGCTAGCTTAAAAACCTCCTAAGATTGCATTATATTATAGTTTATGATATAATTGTTTTTAAATTTATATCGGAGAACATATGACAGCATCCGTACAACTTGATAGTCCAGCAGTTCAACAACAGCCTTCGGCCTCAGCCGCCGCGAGTGAAAGTCGCCATTGCGAAGTTAAAGAAGATGGAAAGCTCTATATTAAGGGACGGGCATGTATAGTAAAACGTGGTGATGATCAAATTACAGATAAAGCCCTTCTTGAAAGATTAGCTGATATTTTTAATAGAACTCTTATTGATACCCCAATTGCAGAACATCATGTCTGGGAAGTTAAGGCAAGCGGCATTACAGTACTGGCTCGTCAAGGCGACGGTACTCTAAAACCCTCTGAAAAACCCACTATTAACTTTAAAACCCGTGATCAGGAAGCGATTTACAAGGCTGAGATGGAAGAATTTTTCAAAAGACTTACTGCCATGCTCGCCTCTGCAAAAAAGGCCGATGATACAGCGCCCCAGACTGCCGCCGCCCCAGCACAAGAGGCCCCAAAAGTTAATTAAATTAATAAATTTGATATTAATCATATTTATTTTTATAATCAGGTATAGGTAAACAACCTTGTATAAAGGAGATGGACCTATGTCAATTCCCACTGGCTCACAGGACCAAAAGCCTCATATTGATGACCTAGGCTTAAAAAATTCAGAAAAAACACCTCAGCCAGAAAAAACAGGCACCTATTTTGGACGTGCACTTACATTATTAGATAGCGCAGTTCATGGTATAATCGATTTATTAACATTCACTGATGAAACAACTGAAACTGGGTCACTTGATAAAAAAGAGATAAAAAAACAAGAAAAGGGCCCAATTTCCCATGAAAAAGTAAGAAATTATATGGGCAGAGGCGGTGCAACAGATGATTTTGAATCCTCTGATGATGTTGAGCCCGTTAAATACCAATTCCCCGAGTCCCAAAGTGACACTAATTCATCACCATCCACAACATCGCGCAATGATGATGACGCAACATCCCCCTCATCTTCAAAATCGCGCAGTAATAGAAATAGTAGTTATAGCGATTATTCTACAGATACAGAAGAGAACGAACAATTTGATACCCTCCTTGATGAGTATGGCGACTTACATCTACAATTTACTGATACTGAAAAGAGACTAAAGACATCAGAGGATCAAATACTTTCAAAAAACAAAGAACTTGATAGTGCTAGCCAAGAAATTGCAGAGCTAAAAGAGCAATTGGCTGAGCTTCAAAGGCAAACTCGTTTCCCAAAAGATGCTGACAAAGGCTTGATGTCACTTAATCTCGCACTACGACGCCAACATAGTGAGCTCAAAGAACAGGCTGAGGCTGCAGGCCTTGGTATAGACTTTCAGGCCCCACAGTATGAATTTGGGGCAAAGACGCTCATTAATGCATCCATAGAATCAATGCTTGAGCCTTTTATGAAGGATGGCAAGCTGCTTGCTATGAATGAGCTTGTAGATACTGAAAAAAATATAAAAACAAAAGATCTTCAAACTGCTCAAAAATCACTTACCGCACTAGAGGAGCTGCTACCACAAGCACAAGATAAATTAGCAAAAGCCCAAGAAGAAGAACCTAACCGCCTTAAAGAGCTTGCAGTTTTACTAAAACAACCAGGTCTTCCTGGCCAAGAAAAAATAAAATTACAGATGCAAAAGCCAGTAGCAGAAGCTGAAATTGAGCTTCGATCACTAGAGCAGCAAATCCAAAATACTAAAGAGAAAATTGCAATACAAGAAGATCTTGTTGCAAAAGCAACAGATAAACCTATGCTAAATGCCAAGGGCAATGAGCTAATGAAGCTCGCTCAATCACTTGGTATAATAAGCTACGATACCAATGCAGCAGAGTATAGAGCCGGCTCTCATGCATCAAAAGCCGATGAAACTGCCAAAGCAAAATTCGAAGAAGGCATAAAGCGTTTTATCATGAAAGAAGAAGGACTTATTCGCCAGCCAGGACTTGATCTAACAAATTATGTAGATTTTACAACAAGTAAGGGTGAAGAGCTCCTCCAAAACTTTTTTGGCACTCAAAAAATGGACGCTGCTAAACGTAAAGAGTATGGCATGCCAAATCTTTCTCAGGGATTAGAAAAAGGCTTAGAGCAACTTCGCCATATTCTTGCAAACCAAATACTTGAGCTACCAAAAACCATGATGATTGATAGCGAAAAAGCTAAATTACAAAGTAAATACCCAGCCAATGAACTGCCAGAATTACAACAAACAAAAAGTTCACTTCGTGAAGAAATATCTGCTTTTAACAAAGGTGCAAAAGAAATCGCAGATATCTATAGCAGTTTAGAGCACGCCGGAAATATTGGAGATCACACCTACACTGAGGCGCTAAAAAAACTTATGCCAAAAGTTGACAATCTAGTTGCCAAAGGCGGCATGCCGCAAGCACAAATTGATGCCTGCAAAAAAGATTTAAGCCTTCTATATCTTGATGCGCTGCTTGCAGAAAATCGAGACGAATCTGAAATTAAACTTGCCCTACAAAGATGCCGAGACGTTGATGCTGATATTTCAAACTTTGAAGCCCAGCTTGCCTTCCGCAATATCCGTCTCTTTGAAGCACCTTTAGTACCAGATGCTCCTCCACCAAGTGGTTTTGGCGCTCCACCTCCACCACCTCCGCCGCCTCCTCCACCACCGCCATTTGGTTAAACATTTGAGGTGGTGCACAATACCATTCACTTAATTAAAAGCTCGGGGACAAAACGATAAAAACGATAGAACGATAAAAACGATAAAACATAAAAAGCTAAAACTAGAAGAGTTCTCTTTTTCTATTTCATCGTTTTTATCGTTCTATCGTTTTATCGTTTTTTATTAAGTGAACGGTATCGGGCTGAAACCTAATGTCGTCAATAATGAATACGCCAGATTGTAGTCGATAGAGGCGCTAAAGTTAAACTAAGCGCGTATGGAGTATCTTGGTTGTCGTAGAGCACCTTCACTGGCGTTCGTACTTTGCCGGATCCGCCATAGCGAGCTTCGTCGCTATTAAAAATTTCTTCGGCGCTCTTTACGCCACGTGGATAAACAATATATTCCTGATGAAAGGTAGGCGTAAAATTGTGTACGCATAAAAGTGTTTGACCGGCACCTTTTCGTAGATAGCTTATCACGCTGTTTTTTTCGTCGCGAAAGTCTACCCATTCAAAGCCTTGATGGTTAAAATCTTCGGCCCAAAGCGCTTTTTCGTGCATATACAGATGATTCAGTTCTTTTACGCTTGTTTGAAGGCCGCGATGTGTTGGAAAATCAAGCAGCATCCATTCAAGCTCATGCTTACAGTTCCATTCATTCCACTGGCCAATTTCGGCGCCCATAAAGGTAAGTTTTTTGCCTGGCTGGCACATCTGATAGCTTAGCAGCAAACGTAAATTGGCAAATTTTTGCCACATATCTCCTGGCATCTTGCTGAGCATGCTTTTTTTGCCATGTACAACTTCATCATGCGAAAATACCAGCACAAAATGTTCTGAAAAGGCATATAATAGCCCAAAGGTAAGATCATGATGATGATACACGCGGTAAATTGAATCTTTCTCAATATAGCGCAAAGTATCGTTCATCCACCCCATGTTCCACTTAAAGTCAAAGCCTAGGCCTCCATACTCTAAAGGCTGTGAAACACCTGTAAACGAAGTGGATTCCTCAGCTACAGTTATAACACCTGGGAAGTGTGTATGGATGGTAGCATTGGCATGTTTAATAAACTCGATAGCTTCCAAATTTTCTTTGCCGCCATATATATTTGGAATCCAGTTTCCTTCATCTCTTCCATAATCTAGATAGAGCATTGAGGCAACCGCATCGACTCTCAGGCCATCTATATGATATAAGTCGCACCAAACCAGGGCACTTGCAATCAAAAAGTTTTGCACTTCGACGCGGCCAAAGTTAAAGATCAATGTGCTCCAGTGCGGGTGCAGACCTTGTCTTGGGTCCTCATGTTCATAAATACATGTGCCATCAAAGCGGGCTAAAGAAAAGTCATCTCTTGGAAAATGCCCAGGGACCCAGTCCATAATCACGCCAATACCATTCTCGTGCATGTAATTGACAAAGTACTGAAAGTCTGTCGGCGATCCAAAACGGCTTGTAACGGCAAAAAAACCTGTTACCTGATATCCCCATGATTCGTCTAAAGGATGCTCAGCCAGGGGCATAAGCTCTAAGTGAGTGTAGCCCATCTCTCTACAGTAGCTAGCTAATTCATGAGCAAGCTCCCGATAATTTATAAATTGACCTTCTTTTTTCTTCCAGGAGCCTAAATGCACTTCATAAATAGTCATGGGTCTATTTTTACTAAGATGCGGTCTTTTTTGAAGCCACTCTTCGTCTGTCCAGCAAAACTTATCGATTTCAGCTACTACCGATGCAGTACTAGGTCTTATTTCACTTGAGAGTGCATAAGGATCGGATTTTACCCGTAATTCACCTGTTTGAGCATGTATTTCAAATTTGTACTTTTCGCCGGCTTTTAGTCCAGGAACAAATAATTCCCAAACGCCGCAGCCGCCAAGTGATCGCATAGGATTTGCCCGGCCATCCCAGTGGTTAAAATCGGCAACAAGTGACACGGATTTTGCAGATGGTGCCCAAAGGGTAAATTTTACGCCGTCTACTCCTTGATGATGAGCAAGTCTTGCACCCATTTGCCTGTGAAGTGAGTAGTGAACGCCGCGACCAAAAAGATACTGATCAAGATCGCTGAAGGTAGGCCAAAAGGCATATGGATCATACGAAAACAGACCGCCAATGTGATAGACCTTATATTCGTTGAAGGTTAGATTTTTTGGCACAATACATTCAAAAAGTCCTGATTCATGAACTTTTTTTGCTTCAACAATTTTGCCTTGAACCTCTAAGTGTACAGTAGGAGCATCCGGTCTATAAATGCGTATAACTTTGCTTTCCTCATTATATGGATGTAGCCCTAAAAATGAATGAGGATCATATTTTGCTGTATAGATTAGCTTTTCAAATAGCATATGGCTGTTAGATTGTAGCTCTTTCATCATAAGGACCCTCTGTAGTTATACCTACAGTAAATAGGCCTATTTCTGAAAATTATCAAGAAGATATGTCTGTTTTTGGCGAATTTTTATCGTTGCTGGGGTATTTATGCGAACTTTACCTAACCTACAGCTGGTAATTTGATTTTGAAATGAAAATATAATTTCATCATCGCAGGTAGCTTCAATAAAAACTCGGCGAATAAGGTGCTTAGTCCATTCAATAGTTATTTTATGCCCCTTTACTGTGGTAATGCTAGACAGCATGCCGCAAGGTAGCTCTGTGGGCAAAAGTGGCAATACTTTCAGCTGTTTGTCATTTTCCAGAAAAAAAAGACCTCGAATAGCTTCAAAAACTCCCCTAAGCATAGCTAAAGGAGGTATTTTTTGATCATATACTAAAGGCAAATCATATCCATGAAAGTCATTATCTTGTAGCCGAGGAATAAGCAGTTGATGAAATCCTGCCACAAAAAGATCCTTAAAATGCGTTAAAACATTCTCACGGCTTGCCATGCGGACATTTTGAAGAAGGGATGGACCATCTGTTATTTTGTCATTAAGCTGGCCTATTGACTGACTAAGCCAGTACAAATAGGGCACAATTTCTTTCATACAGCATCGCTGAAGCACCTGGGGCCAATTTTGTGATTTATCTATACCAAGAAATAGACGCTCTCTTGAGCCAAATACAAAAAATCCTGATGGTTTGTCCCCATTAAAAAAAGCAATTTTATTTCCAACATCTACTGTGGCTGTAGCGCTGATTACATTATCATCACAAACTACTTTGTAAGAGCGTTTTCCAAATTCTATTACGGTTTTTGTGGGTAGCTTTTCAAATGCAACGTTAAACTCTTTAGGATCCTGCACTGAGGTTATTACATAACGTACAAAACCCGCTTTTACAAAACCCGAAACAATGATTTTACCTGTTTCTTGATCTTGTAGAACACAAAACTTGTCTATTGGGCCTAAATTAGCCAAACGAAATGCCGCAACCAGAGGGTTTTCAGCAAGACTATAGTCAAATACACAAACAAGTGCTGGATATATCTGAAACGCAAGATGCGAGCCTGGTAGTAGGCACATAGTTCCTGCCTGATGGCTAAAAGGCTTAAAACGAATGGTAGGAGCAGGAATCATTGAATCACTTGGCCTATAAGGCCCTCAGGTGTATTTGACACAAGTAAAGCTTTTACCAGCTGATTTGGCATAAGATCAGTCTTTGGAAGCAACACAGAAAGAAAGTTTGCCGTATGCCCAGAGATATACTCCCCTTCAGTATGGCTTTCGGTAAGCACCTGCATTGTTCGCCCTACAAAATTTGATCGGAGTTCAAAAGAAATTTGTTCTGCTAAAGACAAAACTTTTGCCTTTCGGGCTTGGATAACATCGTGGGCTACCTTATTTGGATATAGCGCAGCTCTTGTACGTGATCGCTCACTATATGGAAACATATGCACTTTAGCAAAACGCACTTCTTTCATTACTTCAAGTGTCTCTTCAAAATCAGCATCTGTCTCACCTGGAAAGCCTACAATAATGTCGGTTGTGAAGGTAAAATCAGGATCTTTGGCAAGCAGGCGGCGTACGGTTTCAAAAAATATTTGTCTTGTGTATTTTCGATTCATGCGCTTTAAGGTGATATTAGAGCCGGCTTGCAGCACAATATGCATACTATGACAGGTGGTTTTACCGTTGATAACAGCATCAAGTAAGTCATCGTCTACTTCGTCAGGATCAATAGAACTTATACGAAGACGTTGTAATCCAGATATATTATCGACTGCTTTTATAAGGTCAACAAGACGATCAGGCGGATCTTTTGCCCCATCAAAATCTCCGACATTAATACCGGTGATGACTACTTCTTTAAAACCTGTTTCTATAAGGCCTTCAACTTCTTTAACCACTTCAGCAATACTTCTTGATCGAGATCTGCCTCTTACATAAGGTATAATGCAGTAGGTGCAAAAAGAATTACAACCATCTTGAACCTTAACAAAAGCCCTTGTATGAGAATCAAATTGTTTAATGGCAAATTCAGGAATTTCACTGTCGGACAGCTCTGGAAGTAAGATATTAACAAGCTTTTCTTTATCTTTATTTGAAACCACTTGCGATACACCCTTAATGGAAACAAGTGAGTCGGGATTACCCTCAGCTAAACAACCAGTAACTACCATTTTAGTATCAGGATTTTGTTTGATAAGCGAGCGGATGAGGTGGCGCGAGTTACTATCAGCACTTTCAGTCACGGTGCAGGTATTTACAATGCAAACATCGGCTGTTTCTCCATCGGATGCCTGAGTATAACCTAGCTGAAGCAGCTGATCGCGAAAAGCCTGAGCCTCGTACTGATTGGTACGACAGCCAAGGGCATTTACAGTGAAAGTTTTTGGCTTTTGAGTCATGTAAACCTGATGAAAACCTGATAAAAGAGGCCTATTTTACGATAATCCCGATTAGTTCCCCATTCTTTTTTTGTAAAGAGATCAATTTGGGCTTTACAAACAAATAAATATTTTATAATAGGAAGAAATAACTGAAGGAGTATCTTTATGGTTAAACCAAGCAAAAATAGAAACGAACAAACTGTTACTCAGGATGACGCAAAGCGAATGAATGATGCTATGCATCTCTTTCAGCAATCCTATAATAATGGATATCACCTTCTAATTGAAGAACTTAAGAAAAACACGAAAGACAATATCAAAAATTATCAAGCCAAAAATGACGGTCTTAAGATGCTTGATAATCCCGAAATGCTAAAAAATTTTCTTGCTGAAGGTAAGTCTATTTCTGATGTATTAGGCTTTTCACCGGATGCAATCGATAAATTTTATGAAGCAGCCCATCATCTGATTGCCCAAAAGCGTTATAAAGAAGCCAAAGATGCTTTCTTTTTCTTAGTTACCATTGCACCTCAAGTAAGTGAATGCTGGTTAGGCCTTGGCCTTGCCTATGGTCAGTGCAAAGAGACCGAGGGTGCAATTCAATCATTTCTTCGGGCCATTGCCCTTAGCCCGCATAAGGCGGATGGCTATGTAGCCTTTGTGCGCCTCTTTACTATCATGAACGATATGCCGCGTGCTAAAAAAGTTTGCGACATCGGCATGAGCTTTGTCAAAGAACACGAAAAGCAGCCATGGGCCCAAGAGCTTGGCCGCGCGCTCAAAGAAACCAAACAAGAAATCAACGAGAACAAAAAAGGGACATAAAGGACCAAGGAACTAGCCGCGAAGAA
This sequence comes from uncultured Chlamydiales bacterium, assembly GCA_963785335.1. GTDB lineage: Bacteria > Chlamydiota > Chlamydiia > Chlamydiales > FEN-1388 > SZAS-7. Next base: position 327,632 of record CAWAUW010000002.1, read on the forward strand.
AAACAAAGTGCTTCGCATAGGAACAATTCTTCCTATGCAAAGCACTTTGTTTTTTCTTCGCTGCCTTCGCGATCTTCGCGGCAAAAGACTTACTTTAATAAATCCAAAACGCAGTAGACGAAAATAGTATAGATGCGCTCATGCTCGGGAAGTTGCAGCTGGGTGGCAATTCGGCGGTTAAGGCTTTGAATAAGATCTGGGATGCCGCTTCTTGAAACGCCGACTGATGATACCTGTTTTGTGAGGTTGCTATATAAAGACCCAAGAGGGGCAAAGAATGATGAGACAAAGTTACCAGGCGTATTATGCTCATAAACTGCATGGTTCGTTCTAAAAGCCTTACTTTGCACAAGCTGTACCAGCCTTTTGGGATCAGCCCCAGTAGTTTCGGCAAGCTCAAGCAGCCTTTGCTGCTCAAAGATGGTTTTTTCTTTAAGACGTATTTCGTTATGAAGCTTAGTAGCTGCCGTATGTTCAAATCGAAATTCAGAATGTTCAAAATATTGTAAGCCATCTTTTCCCTTCCACTGCCCCCCCTCATCTAGGGCCACAAGCATTTTTTCGATAATTAACCGCACAATTTCTTGAAAGGATATGAGAGGCAGCTCTTCGGCCATGGCCTCAGCTCCAGATGCAGCCAAAGTTCTTGGAGCAAGCTGTGATGCAAATGTAGGCAGCAAATCAGGAATCAAATAGCTAAAGCCAGTATACAGGCAGTTATACAGAGTTTTCTCTAATTCTTTGAGCTTTTTTGGTGGATATTCGGTTTTTAATAGTGGAACAGAAGGACGAAATTCTCTTTCGATATTTATTTTTTCTAATCGCAAGCCTTCACTTAGTAGTAAGTTTTTTACATAAGGGGTTTTTGCAAGGGTTAAACCTTCTTGTAACAAATCAGGAAGTATTTGAGTTTTTAATAAAGAATAAACAAACTCACCCACATAGTCTTGAAGAGAGTCTCGAATTGGAAGAACCAGGCTTTTGGCGCCTTTTGGCAAGAAAATTGATAAGCCTGCCTCTATTAGATCAGAAGTTAAAGTATTGTCACTAGGTAGTGTAGAGGGCCGTATATTTTCAGGATATTTTCGCGCATAATCACATTCATAAAGATGGCCTTTGGCTTTATCAATAAGGTCTTTTACAAAATCAAGAAATGCAAACTGATTTTGGCTCTGAATTTTATGTAGGCGCTCTGCAAAATGTGATATACCCTCTAAAAAATTTAACTCGACGTACTTAGCTATTAGCTCTTCATTTTCAGATACAAGAGCAAGCATGGCTTGTCCTTTAAAGGTATAGGTAAGAGATCCATCAGGTTTTTGCCAAAGCATTTGGGTCATTGCCTCTGATCGAAGCTCTTTTGGCATTGTAGGTGCATGCATAAAAGCACTTTTCATATATTGGCTAACATACAGACCAAAAAACTGAGCCGTTTGCAAGTAATAGTCACAATTTACATCGTGCAGAAGCCTTGTGCGGGCATCTGCCAATTTAGCCTCTACTCCTTTATCAAAAACCACTAAAGAAAGAAGACTAGTCATTGCCTTATGCATAGTAGATGAGCCCAAAACATCTGCATAGGTATTTAAAAAGCAAAAATGTACTTTTGCAATGAGGGCCTTAACACCATCCACAAGGGATACTATCGTAAAGCGAAAACTATCGGCTAAAGATGAAAATGCTGATACTGCCACCTGCTTTGAAATCACATGCACGGGCGTAAAGAATGTCTTTTGCGGTGCAAAAGGCAAATACTCATATGTTGAAAGCTTATGTATTGGCCCCAAACCAGACATACTCAATCCTTTTTTAGTGACGCACTATTAGCAAAAGCCTTTGCTGATGCTAACACATAATAATCTTTTTGTGGGAATCTTAATTGCATTTTTTAACGCCAATCTTACATCCCGCGTGAATAAAAACCGAGGGGCTGTACGCAATTCTGAGCTCTAAAATTTCCCATAGATTTGTACAGAATTTTTTATCGTTCTTATCGTTATATCGTTCTTGTCTTTAACGAAATGCAAAATGATAGAATGATAGAACGATAAGAACGATAAAAAAATACCGGACAAAATCTAGGGGGTAAAATATCTAATAGGCTTTTCTCGAAAACATGCGATTTGTTTCAACCCACGCCTGGCCAGGGCTGTCAAAAACTTTAAATTTCGAAATGAGATTTTCTTTAAATATGTGGCCATACCTACTCCTGTTAGCTTTTGTTTTAGAGCCCGACTTAGGGCGACCTATCTAAGCCCATAGTGATAACTATGGGTATTTCATCACCACATCCTGGAGCCCTTTAGAAAGCGACTCAAGATCTCATAAACTAACTTTAATTACGCCAAAGCTAAGATTGAATTGCCCTAAAAAGGGCTCTAGAATTGGTGTGCCATTCCCACAGTTCCCTTCGGTCACTGTGGGCTTTAATAAATCGCCCTAAGCCGGGCTCTAAAACAAGACCAGTTATTGAATGGATGTGGACACATATTTAAAGAAAATTTCATGTCAAAAACTGAAAGTTTTTGACAGCCCAGGCCTGGCCCTGCCAGTATTATGGTTTCAATTGTGCTATAACTTTCTCGAGCTCGCTTACTCGCAGTGAAAGTCCTGTAAGTGCTTCATTTAGTTTTGTGATTTCACGATCTTTATTGCGTGATTGTTTGCGAAACTTAATTTCGGTATTAATAATTACAAGACTGCCCTTGTCTTTGGCAATACCACTTTTGATAACTATGTCAAAGGAAGATAATGTACTCATTGTCCAGAGGTCAGTATATCTTTCAATGTCGTATTCCAATTGACCCTGCATACGTAATAGATCTGTAAGATCCATCTCTTTAATCTTTTTATCTGTAAGGTCAACAAGATTTGGACAGGTATGATAAAGCAGCACACAATCCGTGCTATCCCCCCTATACTTGACATGAGCTACATCATAATCGTGTATATGTGTAATTAAACTTGACATTCTTGTTTTCTCCTATACGTATTATTCTTTTAAGCAGACTTGTTCTAATCTTTTTTAGCTACGCACATATTTTGTAAAGCGAAAGCTTGAGCTTGTTGGCAGCTCTAAGTCGACAAGTACATCGTTTTCTTCATACTCTTGCTTTAAAATTTTACCTTCGCGTATGGCAGTGGCTAACATATGATAATCTTTTTGCGGGATGCGTAATTGCATTTTTGTACGCCGATCTTGCAGTCGCGAAATAATTTCAGCTTGTAAGGCATCTAAGCCTTCATGTGTTTTTGCCGAAATGCTCTGTGCTCTTTGGAAATGAAATTTTTGCTTTAAAAACAGAGCTTTTTGAGCTGGTGGACAATCTTCAGATTCAAAACGATCAGTTTTATTTAGCACAACAAGTATAGGTGTGTCATGAGAATCGAGTTCTTTTAACACCTTTTCTGTAGTATCAGCTTGTTCAAAGGCCATAGGATGCGTGGAATCAATTACATGCAAAATAAGATCTGCATGCACGGCCTCTTCAAGAGTGCTTTTAAAAGCGGCTATCAAAAGGTGTGGAAGTTTTCTTATAAAGCCAACAGTGTCAATAAAAAGCACTTCTTGATTATTTGGCAGGACAAATTTTCGCGTGGTGGTATCAAGTGTTGCAAAAAGTTTGTCTTCAACGTACACATCGGCATTGGTAAGGGCATTCATAAGTGTGGACTTTCCAGCGTTTGTATAGCCTACAATGGCAATTATAGGAATGCTTGTACGCTCTCTTAGAGTACGCTGGGTTTCACGATATTCTTTGATTTCAGCAATTTCTTTTTGAAGGCGCTCCATGCGGCGGCGCAGTATGCGTTTATCAATTTCAAGCTGCTTTTCACCCTCCCCTTTTTGATAACCACCACCAGATGAGCCGCCACCGCCGCCGGACTGGCGAGAAAGGTGGGTCCACATACGCTTTAAGCGAGGAATAAGATAGCGCACTTCAGCAAGTTCTACCTGCAATTTTGCCTCGCGCGATTTTGCACGCATGGCAAAAACTCCCAAAATAATTTCAGTGCGATCTACTACCGGTATACCAAGATATCGCTCAAGATTTCTTTGCTGAGCAGGTGAAATATCATCATCAAAGATTACAAGATTTGATTCGTGATGCTTTACATATGTTGCTAGTTGCTCAAGCTTGCCTTCAGTTAAAAATGTCGCTGCCGTTATGGCCCTTATGGCAAGCATTTGCTCGCCAACTACTGGAATTCCTTGCGTACTTGCAAGCAGTTTTAACTCTTCAAGGTGCTCTTTTACTATTTCTTTTTCAGCTGAGCTTTTGGTAACCGCCACAACAACCGCTCTTGTGTTTTGCTGCAGTGTGGTATCTTGCCAACTAAATCGTAACGGCTCAAATTCGAGTGCTTTTTTATCATCTAAGTTTTCAATCATGATTTAATCCATTGTAAATGCAATCTCAAGGCCATCAAAGCCGGGTTTTATAGATAAAGGCAAATACTTTTCTAAATGTTTTTCTAAATTAGTATGCTCAAGTTCATGAGACATATGTATGAGGTATGTAGTTTTGGCACCAACTTTTTTGGCAAAGGCAACTGCTTCATCAACAGAGAATTGCAGCTTTGTGTATGTATGTCGAAGTGCGGATATAATAAGGGTATTAAGGTCTTTAAGATCTTCAAAAATGTTTTCTGGATAGTCTTTAATGTCGGTAATATACGCAAGATCTCCTAAACGGTAGCCTGTTACTTCCATGTGAGGCTGTGAGTACGTAAAATAGTGAATAGGTATATCGCAAAAATTAACTACTCCCCTTTTATCATTAAATTGTTGAAATACAAATTTTGCAGGCACGGTTTTATCAACTGAATGCTCTTCAAAGAGATAATAAAAAAGTTTTTTTATGTGGGTTAAGCTTATTTCTGAGAGCAAACAAGGTATTGGCGCTTTTTGGCTAAAAGTAAAAGCCCTAAGCTCTTCAAGCCCGCCGATATGATCGTAGTGTGTATGAGTAAGAATAAGGCCATCGACATGTTTTATGCCAAATTTTAGTGACTGCTGACGTATATCGGGACCTGCATCAATTAAGACAGCACGATGTTTATAGCGTATAAATGCCGAGGCACGACTGCGCTTATTTTTTTCGTCAGTTGAAAGACAAACTGCACATGAGCAACCCATAACAGGAATACCAGCTGATGCACCTGTTCCTAAAAGTAAAAGAGAGCCATTTGCCATATCAATACCCTTGCGCGCATCCTTAGCCATTGTATACTATCTACGTGTTTACATGGAAAAGACTTTATGAAAATTGCTGTGATTGGCGGGGGTTTTTGCGGGCTGGCATGCAGCTGGTATCTATCTGAAAAAGCAGATGTCGTTTTATATGATCAACAAAAAATTGGAGCAGGAGCATCGGGCCTACAGGCAGGTCTGCTACACCCATATGCGGGTCCAAAAGCTATGGTCAGCTGGCAGGCACATGCGGCACTTGCCGAATCAATTATCCTTCTTGATATAGCAAATAAGGCAAAAGGATCTGCCGTATATAGTGCTCGGGGAATACTTCGTCCACAAATTGCAAGCATGGATTTTACTGAAAGCCTTAAATATCCCGATGTGAGCTCATGGGATGCAAAAGAATGCCTTGCACATATTCCAAAACTAGCGTCTCTTCCAGGACTTTTTATTCATTCTGGAATTACAGTAAACTGCCCAGCTTATCTTGAAGGCTTATGGCTTGCTTGCCAACAAAAAAACGTAATTTTTAAACAGGCAACTATACTGAATCCGTCTGATATAACAGGTTATGATTATATCGTCTTTACCGTAGGTGCAGGACTTAATAAGCTAATGAGCATTGAACATCCGCCAATAAGCCTTATTAAAGGCCAAGCTTTGCAGCTGGAATGGCCTTATAAAGATCCTTTACCTTTTGCTGTTAATGCGGGAATACAGTTTTCACAAATAGAACCCACCTCTGTTTGGGCAGGAGCGACATATGAAAGAAACTGGACACATGATGGCCCTGACAAAAAAGCAGAAGATGAAATTCGCAGAAAAATAGCTCTTTTTTCCCCAGAATTTTCAAAACTTGCTCTGAGAGCCACATGGACATCTTTTAGGGCAGCCACAAATGACAAAAAGCCCTTTATTACTCACACTGAACCAAACATATACTGCTTGGGTGGTATGGGATCAAAAGGACTTTTGTATCATGCATATATGGCTAAAAAATTATCTAAAAGTATTTTTAATTATTGATTGGGTGGTCCTTGTTGATTTTTATCTAGCACTTTCATTCCTTCTCTCCAAAGTTGTGGAACTGCCTGAATCAAACCAACTGTCATCTCGGTTAATACAAATAAAGGTCTCGCTAACTCATGCTTCACTGCTTCAACAAACGGCTGTTTCAAGTCATCTGGCAATTTATTGTAAATTATTTCAGCGGCTCGAACCCTAAAATCCACATTATGAGTGTTTACAGCACATAAAAAGGTTTCTCTAGTTTTTGGGCTATCAGAAAACATCCCATATTTTGCAAAAGCTGCTTCGGCAAAATCATCTGTTGATAGCTTATTGGCCATCATTTCAAGACCATCGATTCCAACATTGGATATAGCAGCATACAATCCATTTTTACCAGAATCATCACTTCTTAATACCGTTTGGGCGAAATTTTCGGGTGTTAAGCTGCGACTTAACAGGTCAACACCTCGAGCATCTTCGGGGAAATTTTTAAAAAGTGCATTGACTTTTTGTGGATTACTCCATTCTTTCATAAGGGTTTCTTGAGATAACTTACTACAGAGTGTATCTATTGCGCCAAACATAAAGCGATCAGTTAAATCGGCAAGTGCATCGGGTGAATCTTTGACTATCTGTTCAGCCTCTACAGGTGTTAAGTGTGTCAAAAAAGTTTTAATGTCTTTTCTTAAGGACTTATTTTCTTCATTTAGCGTATTGCTTAAAAGAGCTGTGAGATTTTGATCTGGTCGTGCAGCCATCAAACCCTGAAAGCTAGCAGCACTTTTATCCTCACCTTCTAAAAGGACTTGGGAAGTTTGGGGTAAATCAGCTCTAAGTGCATTTGAAGCTTCGCGATAAAAGTTTACCCTATCCCACAAAAGTCGTACCACTTGGCCGGTAAGGCCTTGATGGCGTGTTTGGGCATCTCCCTTTAAATTTCTTGCAAGAGAGGCAAGTTCTTTATCTTCTTCGGCGCTCACTGGATTATTTTCTTTTTGGCTAAGCTCTGTCAAAACGCGTACACTTTCAAGCTTTAGCGTAAAAGGAGCGCTTTGGAGATCTCCAGAGACATTTACCCAACGTACAAAATTAAGCCGATCTTGAGGTGTGCTTTGTTTTAAAAGAGTTTTTAGATCTGCTGTCTGGTTATTTGTCCAAGCCTGTTGCAGTCTATAATTAATTGATTCATCAGGAATCATACTCACCTCAGAATATATGCATTATTATAACATATATTAAAATTATTAATTATAGTCAAGTTTGGATTAATATGTAATCTATAGAGGCACGAAAACTAACCGCGAAGCTCGCGAAGGAAGCGAAGATTGCCTCTAATTTCACAATCACTTTTCCTTCAACACTTTTTGACTAGTCTCTTTGTTCTTCACTACCTTCGCGACCTTCGCGGTTATTACCTAGGGCTTAGAACCGCTGGACCAAATTAAACCATTTTCTCTCTTACATTTGACGAACTTTAAAGAGGGCAATCCGAAAAGCTTGGCCAAGACCTAGATGCTGTCCCTCAAGCCATGAAGCTACACGTTCCATAGGCAAAATGCGCATGGCAAAGAAGATCAAAAAGCCTATAGCTATAGGGCGAAGGGTATTCATGACCATATATGTGCTTAAACCACCCTCTACAAACCAAAAGCTGATTCCGCTAAGGGTTACGCAGGCAATAAATGGCCAAACGCACATATCTTTGGCTGCAAGCCAAGCAATTTTTTTAAGCCTACCGTTTCCAGCTGGAACTGCAGTTCCAGGCTTTGGCTTAACAGAGGCAGAAAGTATTTTACTTGAATATTTTGCCATCAACTGGCTAGAAACCTTAGGTGCAAACCAGGCAATGGATGCAGACAAAACTACTTTAAAGCCTACAATAAAGGCGACAAGGTACCAAATAGATGGAAGTTCAAAAGAAACCCAAGACTTTGGATATTCATCAAGTTGTTTAAGGGTCTGTAAAAGCATTTGGCCGAATATGCAGTAGTAAATTAAAAAAGGCTGAAAAAAGCCCCACAAACACGAAATTACTGCCCCAGAAATCCTGCCGAGACTTGTATGGCCAAATAAAAAAATGCCAATATTAAATAAAAGCCCCTGCATACTAATGCCAAGCATTGGTGTAAGTTTTTTACCAGCAGGAGATAAGCTTTTTAGTGCCGAAGCAACAAAGGAGACAGACCCTGGCATAAATCTGGAGCCCTCTTTGCCCATTTTTCCCGAAGCACGTGATAAAAGAAATATTTGATTTAACGAAAGAAAATATCCAGAAAATGGGATATGAAATGCATGCAATAAACTGCCGAGCCCCACTTCACTTATTGAAAGCATAGCCGCATGTGTGCCAACAATATCTACTTGAGAGTCTTTGTCTTGTCGCTTCATAACTATTACCTTTATGTGAACAGCATAGCAATTTAAGAGATTTTCATACCACATAGGTCTCATATATGACAATCGCTAAAGAAATAAATAATTGTGCGCCTTTGTAGCTTAACATTTAAGTATATCTTGGAGCTCTTTGGTGTATTGTTCTTGATGATGCTCTTCTTTTTTATGAATAGATACATGGGTTTCTGCGGCCATGTTGAAAAAAAAGACTACGCTTGGCGATAAAAGCACTGCGTATGGCAGCATAATCATAAGCCACTGCACTACCATTTGGAGATGATTAGTTGAAGTTACAAATCCATGTGTAGTCATAGTTGCAGCTATACTCAGAAGAACAGCTGATAATAAAAGCGGGAATATACTCACCAAAAGTAAAACTGTTCTAACAAAAAAGTGGGATAGATAAATTTTTGATTCCTGGGTCATTAAAGTAGCTTCAAGGAATGCTTTGAGGGCAAAATTTGGTGTTACAACAAACAGTATATAAATACTAAAGGCGCATAAAGCAAGCGCGACAAAGTGTAAAAGAAAAGGTCCAGTTGATAAAATAGAGGCAAAAAAATCTCCAAACATAGGGATTTCGCGCACAAGATAAAACAGGCCAAGCATGGCCCAAACAGACAAAAACACAAGCACTATCGGCATAAAAACATATGCAGAACTCAGCGCTGCATGCCATGAGCGCATAAAAAGTTTACCAAAGCTGCTTTCAGTTTCTTTTATTTCATCATGATAGCTGCGAATAAGCACAACTCCCAGCCCCATTAAAAGCCCGCCGGATAAAAAAAGCGGCAAGAAATTGAGGCTAAAGGCAACCCAAGCACCCGAAAGAAGCCCAAGGCTTTGAGAAAATACCACCAAAAGGCCGCATAGAGCAATTCCAATAGAAGTTATGCCGAGTTTTGTTTTGCTTAAGCTATGGCGCCCTGCGCGTTGGCACATATTTTGAATTTCAGCAAAGTCCATGTTTTCATCCTTTGGTTCTTCGGACAAAGATGATGTCATAGAAGCTGTAATTGAGTCAAAGATTGGTTTTGGCATTCCGATCCAACACCTAAAAGACATTTAAAAGGAAGGGAACGATTAAACGATAGCAACGATAAAAAAAATAATATGTGATTAACTTTTTAATTTTATCTTTATTATCGTTTCATCATTATTATCATTTTGTTCCGAATGCCACCTTTTATCCTGAAGCAGACTCATCACCAGCATTCAAATATTTTGGACGGACAATAGGCGTTCCTTTGCCGCCTCTTGCTTCTAGGCGCTCATATAGGATTTGGCGAGCAATTCCCACCACTCTAGACATGCCAAAAAGTACGGCAATATATTCTGAATAGCCAAAGCCGGCAGCAGTCAGGACCACGCCTGAGATAGCATCAACATTTGGATATGGATTTGAAATTTTGGGATTTTCGCCCAAGACTTTGGGTCCAACTTCGCGAAGGTGTGCTGCAATTTTTACCAAAGGATCTTGGCTGTAATTTTTTTTAGCCACATCGTAAAAAATAGTAGCACGTGGATCTTCAACTCGCAATACGGCATGGCCAAAGCCAAAGATAAGTTCATTTTTGGCAAGTTTTCCACGAATGAGCCCTTCTATTTGGCTGGCAACAGCATTATCTCCTACTTCCTTTAAGATCTCTTCGACAAATTCTAAACAGTCTTGATTGGCTCTGCCATGTCGAGGGCCCGCAAGTGCACATACTGCCGATGACATGCATCCATACATATCCTCAAGGCCAGATGCCACAGCTTTGCCTACAAAAGTTGAAAGGTTGCCACCACCATGATCATAATGCAGGATGTTAAAAAGTTTCATAACCGAGACAAGTTCATTTTGGCGCTTGTTGGGCACATGCAGCATCGACACAAAATTTTCCATGTAGCCAAGTTCTGGCTTTGAGATATGCTCTCCTTTCCAACCAGCGTGATGATTAATAACGCATGCTACAATCTCAGGGATTCTTGCGATAATGTTGAGGCAGTCTTTTTCATAATCATGTTCGCTTTCTAGCATGCCTGCCAAAAGTAGCGCACTTGCAAAAAGTTTCATCGCTTGGCCTTCTTGAGGCAGTCTCTGAATGGCATCTACAAGCTTTTTTGAAAGATGAGCTCTTGAAATAAGTTCTTGCTTGAAGCGATCTAGCTCTTCATAAGTTGCATTTTTGCCGTAATAAAGAAGGTAAATCACCTCTTCGGGTTCTTTATTGGCAAGATCAGAAATTGGTTTTCCACGATAAAAGAGCCCCTTTGCTGGGTGCACAGACGAAGTTGTGCAATAGCCAACAGGATAGCCTCTCATACCAGTTTCTAAATTTTCTTTCGTTATTGTAAAGAGTACTTCCTCTTCCATCATATCCTCTAAAGATAATGTGATACTAAATCCCGTTCTTCCTTGAGCTCTTTTTCTGATGCTCTAATTTTCATTTCAAGAAAATTATTCCACGGTATATTTTCAACAATCTTGCAATCCCCTTTTCCCAAACTTGTGCATGCAAATGAAAACACAAGATCTTGGTCAATACCGTAACTATTAGCCTTTGCATAAAGACCGCAGGAAAACCAAGTATCACTTGGCGTTTTCACCGTCCAGGCCTTCATAGCATCTATTGCCGCTGTGGCAGCTGATGCAGCAGAAGACTTACCACGAGCATCGATGATCTCAGAGCCTCGTTTTTGCACTTTAGTGATAAACTCATTTTCTAGCCAGTGAAGATCTCTAATTATTTCTGTGACAGGCTTTTTATCGATTGTGGCATTCACAAAATCTGGCACCTGGGTATTTGAATGATTACCCCATATAGTCATTTTAGCAATGCTACTAACAGGTCTTTCAGACTTTAAGGCAAGCTGCGCGATGGCTCGATTTTCATCAAGGCGCGTCATTGCTTGAAATTGCTCGGGTTTTAGATTTGGAGCATTATGAATGGCAATAAGACAATTTGTATTGCAGGGATTTCCTACAACAAGGACTTTTACATCTTTTGAGGCTACATCATTTAAAGCCTTTGCCTGCTCTACAAAAATTTTGCCATTTTCTGAAAGTAAATCTTTTCGCTCCATGCCAGGTCCTCGTGGTTTTGCACCCACTAAAAAGGCATACTGCGCGCCAGAAAACACTTCTTTAGGATCTGAGCCAATAATCACCTCAGAAAGAAGTTTAAAAGCACAATCCTCAAGTTCCATTTTTACACCAGATAGTGCCTTGAGCATTTCCGGAACTTCTAAAATATGTAAAGCTATGCTTTGATTTGGGCCAAAAAGATCGCCATTTGCCAATCGAAATAATAGGCTGTAGGCAATTTGTCCGGCACCTCCGGTAACCACCACACGAATTGGAGCAGACGTCATAAGATCCTCGCATATCAAAATTTTAGCATCTTACGAATCGTTGCATTTATTTGCTAAGAAAAAGCAGGAGTCCTTCAAGGGCATTTTGGATGGAGGAAGATCTTTCGATGGCCTGCTTTGCTTGCTGAATAGCTTGCAAAACATGTTCAAAAGACAATTTACGGTTTTGTGCTTGAAGAAGATTTTGTCTTTGGCTTTCAAAATGAAGAGGGAGGTTTTCTTGAAGACGCTGGAGGTCTAAAAAGAACCCTTGGATTATATAAAAGAATGCATTTACTTCTTGCATTGCTAAAAGGCTAAGCGCGCCTTCTATTTCCTGCTCAATAGCCGCGCGCTGGCCCGCGTTAGCATCTTTAAGAATACCGCTTGCGCTTTTACGAAGTTCTGATTCTTCGGATTTACGCTTGGCATCCAGCTTTTTTTGAAATTCTTTTGCAATATGGGCAATTTCATGAAATGCCCTTTTTTGTGAAAGATGCAAAAATAGGGTGCTTTCTAATGCATCCTCTTCTTGAAATGCCTTTGTTATTGACCCATGGGCGCATTTTGCCAGCTTTTGGGCCTCATCAGGTGCAATCTTTTGCTTTTCAATCAAAATGGCCGCAACTTCCTGATCAGTAAGCGGGCAAAAACGGATTGTCTGGCACCGGGAAATTATGGTGGCAAGCAACTTTTCAGGTGCAGAAGAAATTAAAATTATAAGCGTATTTTTTGGTGGTTCTTCTAAAGTTTTAAGTAAAGCATTTGCAGATGTAGGCAACATGCGCTCTGCATCGTCAATAATAAACACTTTTTTTTCACTTGAAAAAGGGGCTAAATGCACTTCTTCAATGAGGCGCCGTGCAGCCTGGATGCTGTGCATACCTGTTTTTCCTTCTGGAGAAAAGGTATAAAGATCGGCCAAATAAGTGCCATCTTTATTTTGAAGCCAATTTTTTGCTAATTTTTCAGCAAAAAGCTTTTTTCCTACCCCTTCTTGTCCGCAAAATAAAAGCAGGTGCGGCAATTTATTCGTTGTATACAGAAGCTCTAACCGTTTCTTAACAGCCTCATTTCCAATAATATCTTTAAAAATTGCCATACATCATTTTATATTTAATTCGAGCCTCTATCATAGTTATTAGCAAATTAGGTTAACAGTAAATAATGAAGGCCTGTATCATTATGACAACAAGATGGCCTTGTTACAGAACTAACCACCGAGGCACTGAGTTCACTGAGAGGGTTGAGATAGGGAGAAGGATTAATTGGCAGTCCTGAAGCAAGTTGGTGGTAAGAGGGTTGTTGGTAATTTAATGAAAGATTATTGGAAATCGACTTCGAACCTGATCACACAAGCCTTCTCATTTTTTCTCAAAGATCTCAGTGAGCTCAGTGGCTCAGTGGTGATTTATGCAACTACGAAACAAGATTAGGGAGATGACTATGTGCAGCATTATCTCAAGTATTGGTGATAAAATAAATGGCGTTGCAAACGGTGCGCAAGAGATTGTTCAAAGCGGGTGCAATTTTGCTGGTAGAAGGGTTGATTACTTTCGATACGATGTTCTTCCTGATGCTATCAGAGGTATAAACAATGCTTCCTTATATGCGATTAAAAATTATTTCTTTGTGCTGCCTGCGATTGCCCTAAGCCAAGAGCATTATAGCGATGCAGCAGTTGCTACACTTATATGTGGACTCGGCGTTGTAGACTGGATGATTAAAGATCGCGATGTTCGCGAGGCCTCATCACTTATTCTTGGCGTGCCGCTTGCTATAAGCATTGCCGTTCGCGCAGGAACAGTCCTTACTACAGCAAGTAGCTTTTATGCCGTTGGCATTATCATTCAGACACTTTGTCTTGCAAAACTTATACTTATCGCCAAAGGCGAGCATTACTAACAACGGGAAAAATCATGTGTTCACATATTACAAATGCATTTGAAAATGAAAAGCCACTATTTCATCAGCTGCATCAAACATAGGCTCTGGAATAAAAGCTGGTGCTCAAAATGCAGGATCAGGAATTGCAACCGGCGCGCACACTGTCGGAAAATGTGTATATACCGGATACTATTTTGCAGGACGAAAAGTTGAGCAGTTTTTACATTTTGCTCTTCCAGAACGTGTTGCAAAAATTGTATCTACCATTGTGTGGGCACTACCTTACACTGTAGCAGCCGTCATGGTTCCCTCAACCGTAAATTTAATTGCCATGGGTGCGGCAACTAGTCTTTGGCCGCATTTTGGTTATAATATTGATGCTGCAGTTGGCAAAGAACATAGGCAATATGCCTATATAGGTCTAAGAAATGCGTCGGTGATTCTGGTTGGCCTTGACATTGTAAAATGGTCTGCCACCGGCAACTGGCACCTACTTTTACCTATTATCTTTAATCTCGGCTTTGCCCTTCAAGCCAACAAAATCAGCACCGAAGATACACCAGAAAAAAAGGTTCCGGCTCCAAAAACAGATGCCAACCTGCAAACGACAACATAATTTAGCAAACGCTATAAGAGCCGATAAATCGGCTCTTGATTACCTCTCACACATTATAAAAGGAATATAATATATGCAACCAGTATCCAGCGCAACAAGCGATGCATTTAAATTTTTAGCTATTCCAAAAAGGACACAAAAAAGCGAAGTCCTAATCTTAAGACTTGATGCTGAATACGCACGGCTTCAAAATAATCCTGACGGCACTCTCGCAGTTAAGTCGAAGCTCAAAATCCTCGTGCCAAATCGGTAAAAATATGTTCCCGGACGAAAAACCGATTTTGTAGATTGTCAATGGATCCAAACGCTTTATTCTAATGGGCTCTTAACTGCAGCTTTTCGGCCAGGGCGCGACCAAGTAATACTTCGTTCCTACGTAAGACAACGTCAAAACAACGTTAAGACAAGATCTTACAGTCTCCAGCATATTGAGAAGGCTTTACAATTAATGAATATTAAGCTGAGTGTTGTCTTAGGGGAAATCCAGGGCGTTTCAGGTATGGATATAATTAGAGCCATCGTAGCGGGTGAAAAAGACCCCGTTAAATTAGCTAATTTAAGAAATAAGCGAGTAAAAAAAACTGAGATAGAGTTTATCGAAGCTTTTACAGGTAATTATCAGGAAGAGCATCTTTTTTCACTTAAGCAAGCCTTAGATCATTATGATTTTGCTGATAAGCAATTAGTAGAATGTGACATTGAAATCATAAAACAGCTTGAAAAGTATCCCGATGTTGTAAAAACCCCAATTCCACGTCGAGATAAAGATAAAAAAAGCGATGGAAAATACAGAACAGCCGCTAAACCTAAAAAAAATGACCTTACATTCGATGTGAGAGACTTATTATGGAGAAAGAGTGGGAAAGATTTCACCGCTTTACCCGGAATTCAGGGAAGTACTGCGTTACTAATATTTGCAGAATTCAGGAGGTGGAAATGTTGATTCATGGAGCAGCGCAAAAAAGTTCGCATCATGGCTTAAGCTATGCCCTGGAAATAATATTTCCGGAGGAAAAAGTCGTAAAAGTAAGAGCCAGCCTTGTGCCAATCGTATAACGCAAGCGCTTCGGATGGCAGCATTGTCTGCAAAAAAATCCAACACGGCTATTGGAGCTAAAATAAGGCAGCACTGCGGAAGAAAAGATAAATTAACTGGGATTAAGGCAGGGGCTCACAAAATATCTTATATGCTTTATTTTATGTGTAAAAACGGGTGGGAATATCATGAAAAAGGCGAAGAAGCCTATGAGAAAGCTCATCAAGAAAGAAAACTTAAAGCGTTACAGAAACGCGCAAAAGAATTTGGTTATAACTTAGTAGCGGCATAGGAAATCCTGTTTTGTAAAAAGGCATATAATTTAGTGAAAAAATTGACCTAACGCACACTGGTGCCTTATAGCCCGCTCTGGAGCCTGGTCGGAAAGCGTCGTGATAGTATCACTGGGAGGTTTAACCATCCCGTTCGGGAGATTACATGTTGCAGAACCCTTTCCTTCACGTTTTTTATATTAGATAAGTTTTACAAAACATAAAGATGATATATTTATGAAAGATCCACCTAATAGTACACGTTATTGTAGAAACAAGATTGAGTTACTCGGGAGTGCGGTGCTTTTTGCACCACCCTTAATTTTACACACACCATAACTTTAAAGAGATGCATAAGATTTCTTTTTTTTAAAAGTTTTTTTGTTACACGCTACAAGACAGCCGATGAATCGGCCTGAATAAGAGACTCGATGAATCGAGTCACTCCAAATTTTTTATTTTGTTTTTGAGGATGGGAAGGGCTGCGTTGAAGAGGCTTACAGGATCTAATGTACCATCCAGAGTGATGATGCGATCGGGATTTGCAAGCGTGAGTTTTTGAAAACCAGTGCGCACTTTTTCGTGGAAATGCAAGGCTTCGTTTTCTAGGCGATCTACGGCAAGATTTGCGCTGCCACGGCGCTTGTGAGTGCGTAATAATCCGATTTTTGGGTCAAGGTCAACATAAAATGTTAAGTCGGGATCAAAGCCGCCTGTTGCTAGGCTGCAACATGATGAAACATAATCCATGCCAAGACCGCGGGCGACACCTTGATAGGCAATCGACGAGTCTGTAAATCGATCACAGAGTACTATGGCACCTTTTTTGAGGGCGGGTTTGATAAGCTCTTCGAGATGCTGAATTCGGGCAGATAAAAATAAAAATAATTCAGCTTTAGATGTTACATGTCCTTTATGGTGCAAAAGAAGGCTTCGAAGCTCTTCGCTAAAAGTTGTACCGCCAGGCTCTCGCGTGAGAATTACCTCGCAGGATGCCTCTTTTACTAAAGCATCGCGAATATGGGTGGCTAGGGTGCTTTTGCCAGCACCCTCGCCGCCTTCGAAGGTCACAAAAAGACCTTTGGTCATTCTTCAGATTCCTCATCTTCAGGAAGTACATCATCTTCAACATCAACAGCTTGATCTTGATTTTCTACTTCTTGATTTTCCTTGTCTTGAGTTTCCTGGTCTTGAGTTTCCTCGTCTTGATTTTCCACATCTTGAAGCACTTCTGCTCCATTTTGCGCCTCACCCGGAAGTATGTCAGCTGGGGCTTCTTCGTCTTCGAGCCTTGGAATTTTTTGGATAGCAACCAAAGTATCATCTTTTAAGTTGGCTAGGCGAACACCTTGTGTGTTACGGCCCATAATTCGCACATCACCTAAGCGAATGCGGATTGTTTGGCCACCTTGTGATACCATTAATAGAGCATCATTGTCGGTAACTGCAAGAGCGCCAACCACATTGCCATTTCGCTCGCTTGTTATAATAGAGCGAACACCTACACCGCCGCGGTGAGATTTGCGGAATTCATCAACTTGCGATTTTTTGCCAAAGCCATTTTCGCAGACAACCAGCATAACTTCGTTGCCAGTCGATGTTTCACATCCAACCACGCGGTCATTGTCACCACGCAGAGAAACACCGCGAACACCTCGGGCTGTACGTCCCATAGGTCGCACTTCGCTTTCATCAAAGCGAACAGCCATGCCGTTTTGGGTAAAGAGCATCATCTCTTGGCCTTTCATTACATGACGCGCTGCAATGAGCTCATCACCCTCATCAATAGATAATGCAATTACACCTTTACGTCGTGGGTTGCTAAATTCATCAAGTGAAATTTTCTTTACTACGCCTTTCTTGGTAGCTAAGAAGAGATACACTTCCGGATGAAACTCTGATACCTGAACGATGGTCGCAATCTTTTCTTCAGGCTTAAGATCTTCGAGTAAGTTGATGAGCGGTTTGCCTTTCGAGCGGCGGCCTGTGTCTTGAATTTGCCACACTTTAAGCCAGTAAAGTCTTCCGAGGGATGTGAATACAAGCAGATAATCGTGCGTAGATGCAACATGGACGCTCTTAATGGCATCTTCTTGTTTTTTAAGCTCGATACCGGCAATACCTTGACCACCTCTTCGCTGCTCGCGGAAAAGATTGGTGGGCATGCGCTTGATGTAATCATCGTTTGAAATAGTGATTACCACTTTTTCGTTCGGAATAAGATCTTCCATATCCATTTCAGCCTCGTGCGCAACAATTTGTGTTCGGCGCTCGGACTTGTTATTCTTTTGGATTTCTAAAAGTTCTTCTTTAATAAGTTCTTTTACTTTTTGCTCAGATCCTAAAATTTCTTTGTAGTAGGCAATCTTTTCAAGTAAAGCATTGTATTCATTGGTGATCTTATCGCGCTCAAGGCCGGTAAGTTGGTAAAGGCGAAGATCCAAAATAGCTGTAGATTGGCGCTCAGAAAGCTCAAAGGTTTCCATTAAACTGATTTTTGCTTCTTCACGAGATGAGCTTGCACGTATAAGACGTACAACTTCGTCGAGGTGATCTAGTGCCTTTAGGTAACCTGCAAGTACATGTGCACGAGCTTCTGCTTGGGCAAGCTCAAATCTGGTACGTCTACGTATTACCTCCATGCGGTGTTCCGTCCACGCATAGATCATCTGCTTGATGTTCATCATACGCGGCATGCCCTTATCAAGAGCAAGCATATTGCAGCCAAACGTTACTTCAAGATCTGAGTGCTTATAAATTTGGTTAGTAATAATTTCGGGCATCTCGCCTTTTTTCAGCTCGACTACCACGCGAAGACCATCACGGTCTGACTCATCACGCAGATCAGATATTCCAGTAATTACTTTGTTCTGGATGCATTCTGCAATCTGCTGGATAAGGGATGATTTATTAACGTTATAAGGAATTTCCGAAATTACAAGACGCTGGCGATCGGTGTTTTCCATGTCTTCTGTAACAATCACGCCGCGCAAAATAAGCTTTCCACGACCATTGTGAAAGGCTTCTTTAATGCCGCGATAGCCGCAAATAATACCGCCTGTAGGAAAGTCAGGGCCTGGCATTACCTTCATGATGTCATCTACGCTTGTAAGAGGATCATCAAGTATAAGCAGTGTCGCTTTAATAATTTCATTAAGATTATGCGGCGGGATGTTTGTTGCCATGCCAACCGCAATACCTGAGGAGCCATTACATAGTAAATTTGGGAATTTCGAAGGAAATACCGTAGGCTCTTTCTTGGTTTCGTCGTAGTTGGGTACGTAATCTACGGTATCTTTGTCAAGATCATCCATCAGCTGCATTGCCGAATGGGTAAGGCGCGCTTCAGTATAACGCATAGCAGCAGGAGGATCCCCGTCAATGGACCCGAAGTTACCTTGGCTATTTACCAAAGTATAACGCATAGCCCAGTCTTGAGCCATACGCACAAGTGTAGGGTAGATGACCATCTCACCATGCGGGTGGTAGTCACCTGATGTATCGCCGCAAATCTTAGCGCACTTTCTGTGCTTGGCATTAGGCCCTAAGTTTAGCTGCTTCATCGCAAATAAAATGCGACGCTGCGAAGGTTTTAGCCCATCGCGCACATCAGGGAGTGCACGTGAGATAATAACCGACATCGAATAGCGTAAGTAGCTTTCACGAAGCTCTTCTTCTACGCTACGATTAACTACTAATTCGCCTTCAGTATAAGAAGTCATAAAGTCTCCGTCAGATGTCTAAGTTTTTAACTGCAAGGGCATGCTGCTCGATAAAGGCGCGCCGCGGCGGCACTTCTTCACCCATAAGCATTGAAAACATGTGCTCACATGCAACTAAGTCGGCAAGGTTAACGCGTACAAGTGTGCGTTTAGTTGGGTCAATTGTTGTTTCCCATAACTGATCTGGGTTCATTTCACCAAGACCCTTATAGCGCTGGATTTCAACATCCTTGCGGCCATTTACACGCACTGCGTCAATAAATTCTTTTAGCCTAAAGAGCGGCGTTTCGCGCCCTCCAGACTCTATCAAGGTAAAGAGCTCTTTATCAGAAGGTATGAGGTACTGATCAAGCGAACAGCCTACAGTATTAAGATTTCTTTGAAGATCTCGCCAAATTACATCATCATAAAATTCAGTAAAGGCAAGGCCTCTTGGACGAAATTCTCGCATTTCAGGCGTAATTTCATCTGATGGAATTGAAGCCAGAGTCTGCTCAAAACGAAGGCGCTCATGCTCTTCTTGAATACGCTTTAAGCCTGCAAGCTCTTCGTCGTTAAATACAAATTCTTCTTTATCAACAATATGTGCTATATAGCGTGGCAGCTGGCCATCAGGGCTTTTGCGGGCCAAGTATTCTTTAAAGGGTGTTCCTTTACGCTCAACTCTTGCAATAAAGTTTTCAATTTCTACAACTGCTTCAGCAAATGGCTTGAGCTTAACATGATCAATTAACTGGCCATCGCGCTTAATCTGAAGGTCACTTATGCCAAGTTCAAGTAAATAATTATCCATCTCGCGCTCAGAGTGGATGTAGCGGCTGGTTTTCTTTCTGGCCACGCGATAAAGCGGCGGCTGGGCAATGTAGACAAAGTTATTTTCCATAAGCTGCGGCATATGACGATAAAAGAATGTCAAAAGAAGTGTTCTAATGTGAGAGCCGTCCACGTCAGCATCCGTCATAATGATAATTTTATGATAGCGCAGCTTTTCTAGGTTAAAACCATCTCTTCCTACACCGCAACCAAGTGCCGACACCATTTTGCATACTTCTTCGTTTTGCAATACCTTTTCAAGACGGGCCTTTTCGACGTTTAAAATTTTACCGCGAATTGGCAAAATCGCTTGGTAGCGCCTGTCTCGACAACCTTTTAAGGTACCACCCGCAGAGTCTCCTTCTACGATATAAATTTCGCAAAGAGCTGGATTTTTTTCTTGGCAATCAACCAGCTTTCCAGGAAGTCTTCCGGAATCTAAAGCTGTTTTACGAAGTGTAAGATCACGTGCTCGTTTTGCCGCTTCTCTAGCTTGGGCGGCAATAATGGCTTTTTCGGCGATTTGCTTTGCCACATGCGGGTTTTCAGCAAAAAATGTAGCTAGGCCCTCACCAACAATCGACTGCACAATAGAGCCTACATCGCTATTGCCTAAACGCTGCTTAGTTTGCCCTTCAAACTGCGGATTTGCAACTTTAACGCTAATAACAGCTGTTAAGCCTTCGCGCATATCTTCGCCCGTTAGCGACAGCTTATCGTTTCTAAGTAAATTCTTTTCTTTAATGTAGCTGTTTAAGACACGCGTAAGTGCTGTAGAAAAGCCTGTTAGGTGCGTGCCACCATGGCGTGTTGAGATATTGTTTGCATAACAAAAAATTGTTTCAGCATAGCCATCGTTCCACTGCAGGGCAACTTCAGCCTCAATCATGCCATCATCACCATCTTTTCCGCCTTTGACATAAATAGGAACCGGAAAAAGGGGCGATTTATTTTCGTTTAGATATTCAACAAAAGATTTAAGCCCACCTTTATACAAAAATTCAGCATCATCGCGCCCGCCGTTTCTTTCATCTCGAAGGATAATTTGAACGCCCGGATTTAAAAATGCAAGTTCACGAAGACGTGTAACAAGTGTGTCATATTCAACATCAAGTACCTTCATTACTTGGCCATCTGCCCAGTAGGTAATTTTGGTACCGCGCTTGGCCGTAGTTCCCATTACTTGTAAGGGACGAACCACCTGTCCGGCTGCAAATTCGATTTCGTAGATTTTGCCTTCATTATATACGTTAACAATCATCTTTTCAGATAGCGCGCATACGCAAGAGACGCCAACGCCGTGAAGACCGCCAGATACCTTATAAGTATTTTTATCAAACTTACCACCAGCATGCAGTACAGTCATTACTACTTCTAGTGCAGAAACATCGCGGCCGCGCTTTTCAGATTCGCGCTCATGACGGCCTATAGGGATACCTCGACCATTATCTTCGATAGATATGCCCCTGTCGCGATGCAAGACGATGTCAATGGTAGAACAGTAGCCTGCCATAGCTTCGTCAATTGAGTTGTCAACTACTTCGTAAACCAGCTGATGCAAACCATTAATGCCCGTATCGCCAATATACATACCAGGCCGCTCACGAACTGCCTGAAGACCTTCTAGGACGGTTATAGAACTGGCGTCATACTGATTAGCGACTACTTCACTTGTTTCATGTTCTTTTGTCATAATTTATCCTATGCGAAACACGATGTTTCTAATCGAGATACCGGAAAGTTTTTGTTTGATGTTTTCAATAAGCCGTTTTTTATCATGTGGGTTGCTTAGCAAGCTAAGCAAGGTGGAATTTTTTACTTTTACATAGAGCACGCCTTCATCAAAACGCTCAGCTCTTGCCATAGGGGCAAGCTCTGGGCCTATAATTTTTGGCCATTCATCCAAAAGCATTTGAGGTTTGCCATTAAATTTTGCTTCAATTTTCGTCAGTATATTTTGCAAAAGATCAGGCAGTTGCTTGGTTGTAATTTTGGTAGAGTTATCAGCCACAAATACTGCCCTCGAGAACACACTGTAAAGCCATAATCATCCGCTTAAAAAATCGTGCTAAGTATAACAAAAATTACCCCTAACAGCAAGCCCTAAGAAAGCATTTTTTTTGATGGTTCTTTTAGGCTTTGAGGTTGATGAAAGACAGGGTGTGAGATTTTTTACCGCGAAGAGCGCGAAGATAGCAAAGAAACGCGAAGAAATACAAAAAAAAACAAAACCAAATGCCAAGCTAAAAGCAATTATCTATCAATTATATTTTGAATAATATAGCAGTCTTGAAGGTTAAGCCCTTTGTCTTTCTTTGTATTCCTTCGCTTTTCTTTGCTACCTTCGCGCTCTTCGCGGTAAAAAAATCTCACACTATGGCCTCACACGCCCCTAGCCACGCGGTTACACGTCACTTGCACAGCGAAAGCCGTAGGTGCCATTTGCCACGCCAGGGTTGTTACGATGGCGCTTAGAGGTGCGCAGGTCCTCTTTTAGGCTTTTCCAGCAGCCGCCGCGAAGAACGCGGTAGACGCCCTGGAGCGGGCCTTTTGGGTTGTCTGGTTCTTGAGTGGATGATTCATAAAAATTATACTCATACCAGTCTTGGCACCATTCATAGACATTTCCGGCCATGTCATATAGGCCATAAGCATTTGGTGGATAGCTCATCACAGCTGTAGTATCTGAGCTAAAAAAGTTAGCTTGTGTCTTTTCGATGCCTTCACCGGTTGGGTAAAGTGGGCTTTCAAGATTTCCGCAGCATGCCACTTCCCATTCAGCTTCAGATGGCAAGCGCTTTCCTATCCACTGTGAATAGGCTATTGCTCCATACCATGTTACGCCGACGACTGGGTGCTTGTTGTAGCCTGGTTCTATGCTAAAGCGCCCACCACTTTTTTTAATTCGCGATTCTCGCAGGCGGATGATGTCATGATTTGCTGTGTCTTTTTCACCACCAATGTATTCAACAAAACGCATAAATTGTTCATTTGTCACGGGATGAATGTCAATTGCAAAAGGCGCGACAGATATTTGATGACGGGGCATCTCATCACGGCAGCCCGCAAGGCTTCCTCTAAAATAATACCCACCTTGAATAGATTCCATATCAGTAAGAAGAGGCTGAATTGTTGAAAGCTCGCGCTTTTCTGGAGAATATTCTTTTACTACGCGCTCTTCTCGCACCCATGGAGAGCGTTTTGGAGGCTCTGAGGCAACGACTCCGGCAAGCTCGGGAACTTCTTGTGCTATTTTAACTTCTTGTTTTTCTACTACTTTTGACGTTTCTGTTTTTACAATTTCAGTTTCTTGCAGGCTAAATTTTGATACAGTAGCCTTTGCCAGCAGCTCTTCTAATAAGTAAGGTCTTGCATGCTGATTTGGGTTAAGACACAATTTTACTAGCATATCCCAATCAATAATGCATTCATCAAGACGAGCAGATGGCAGCATAAATGCACCTTCCGGGTATTCACCCATCAGAAGATAGTACACGAGCACACCAAAAGCATACGTATCGGCTCTTTCGTTTGCTATAACGTCCAGTCTTTTTTGCTCAGGTGCCAAAAAGGAAAAATTTTGAATGAGTGTTTGATGAAGCGGTGCAAGTTTTGCTGCATCTACAGCTGGCTGTGAAAAGCGATTTTGAGTTATAGCTGCAATGCCAAGAGCTTCCGCCATTCCTTTAAAAGTACGCGTGAGACAGGCACCTACGCCTATAATTTTAGATAAGCCCCAGTCACTAATACGAATCTGAATTTGAGGTCCAGGATTTTGTTGACGTGCCAATATAAGGATGTTATTTAATTTAAAATTGCGATGGGCAAGCTTGCAGCTATGACCATAATCCAAGGCGCTAGCTACTTGCTGAGCAATACAAAGCACTTCGTTTTGGGTAAGTTTTTTATCACGCTGCCCAAAAAATTCACTTAAGTTTGTTGTTTCACCCATGTCATCTACTATGCAGTCGCATACTAAAAAATAGACGCCTTGTGCAAATGAGACATTATAGATTTTAACGATGTTGGGATGTTCAAGATTTGACAAAACAGCAATTTCTTCTTCAAAGCGCTGTAAAAATGCACGGTCTTGCGAAAGCTCTTCAGGCAAAACTTTGAGTACATATTTTTTTTTGGTAAAACGCTGCTCTGCCACGAAAGTAGCTCCCATAGAGCCGTGGCCAATATGTTTTAGTAGTCTGTAGTCACCTAGAAAACGGCTTTCGTCCATAGTATTACTTCGCTTTATGTTGCGCGATTAGCTCTTGCATCTCTTGTAAAATCCGGCTGTATTCATACCAGGTTTTGGCTTTGTCTAGCAAGTCTTGTGCTAGAGCAATTTCATCTACCCAAAGAGCATGGTTAATAAGAAAGGGTATTTCACCACGTGAAATTTTTACATCTTTTTCTAACACTTGTGCTATCACAAATGCTACGATTTTTTTTCGCTCTTTATCTGATGCTGTATAAATAAGCATTCTATGCAGTCCTAAATCCTTTGGACATTGTCTAAGAGCGCAAGATAGCTCATCTAATGCCTGCGTTCGCCAAACTTCTTTTTCTTCAATAGTTTTTGAGCGCTGCAAAAGTAAAGATGCGACAACGCCTTTAGTTTTATGCGCCATGTGACAATCCGGATAATGCGTGAATGACTGATAAAAAATGTAAAAAAATGGCTCATATGCTTTTGCATTTGCACATTGAGCTGCCAAAAAAAACTGACAGCCATAAAAATCTGGATGCTCTTTTAAAACTGAAGTAAGTTTTGCTTCAAGATCAATTGAATTTGCAAAATAAAGTGCTAATAGCTCATCGTACATTGCCTGTTCTGGCTGGGTCATACATTTATTTTGCACAAGGACGGCTGTTTGCAAACACCTTATATAGCTTTTAAAGGCTTCCTCTTGTTGTTGATCTTGCAAAAAGGCATTTGCCAGATGTAAGTAAAGCTCGGCTGTAGGATTTTGTTCTATATGCTTTTGAAGCTCAAGTATAGCTACTTTATACTCACCCTTATTAAGGGCTTGTTTAACGTTCTCCGGACAAGCAATGCTGTTTTTGATTTTAGTGCTAATTCCAATTGGCTCTGCCATCAAAGAAACAGACAGCAAAAAAAGCACATAATACTTTGCAAAATTAACGACAAATTTCATGCCAGCATCATCTTTAGCTTAAAAAACCATTACAATACCAGATAAGCCTCCAAGCTGTAAAGAGCCCTGATTGCTAAAAGAAAAACAAAATACATTTTTTACCGCAGAGGAAACAGCCGAGGAAAATACAGAGGAAAACAAATAAAAGGGGCTTTGCCTTTTTAGCTATCTTTTTTTCTCTGTATTTCCTCTATCGTCCTCGGTATTTCCTCTGCGGTAAAAAATGTATTTTGTTTTTACATTTACAAATTAAAGTATATAGAATGTAGTTTTATACGATGATAGGTAGTATTTTTAGCTGTATTGTGGTAGTTTGTTTAACTCAAATAGAAGGAATTTCATGGACAAGCGCACTATTTTATTTATCATCTCTCTTACACTAACACTGTTTTTCGTAAGATTAGGATTTGATTATATGAATCCGGGTCAGCAAGTGACTCAAAATCAGAATACACCTACTGCAACTGCTGCTCCAGTAAAACCCGAAGCTCTGGCCACAAGCTCTGAATTTACATCTACAGCAGCATCAAAGCCTGTAGCCCAAGAATTTTATGTTCTTGAAAATGATTACCTACAGCTTGTATTTTCAAATATCGGCGGCTCACTTGTCGAAATAAATTTGCCCTTTAGATCTGACAAAAATCCACTAAGCGCTGTACTTCCAATCGAAATTGACCGCGAGATGCTCGAAAAAAGCCCTCAAAACGAACGGTTCCCCTTATATCCAGCACACGACGCCCAACGCAAGATGCGGCAACCTGCTACTGGTGGATATTATCCCCTTGTGCGTCGTAATATTTTAGGCCAGAATTCTACCGCATCATTTACTGTTCCGCCTAAACTTCAGAGCTTAAATATAGTTTCGGAATATCCTGAAGTTGCTGAACTTGCCTATGCTGTAAAAAGCTTTAATGATGATGAAATTGTGCTAGAGGCCTCACAGCCACATAGAAGAATCACTAAAACATTTACTTTTCCAAAAGAAAATGTACCATACACCTTTACACTTGTTGTGAAGGTTGAGGGCGATCAGCGCGGCCTTTGGCTCACAAGCGGCGTACCTGAAATTGAATGGCAATCAGGCGTTTCAGGCTCTGTGATTAAATATCGCATTACAAAAGGTAAGGGTAATGATGTCCTAAAGGTTGATCTCCCAAATCAAACCTATACAAACACAACTACGGCTCCTGACTGGGTAAGTAATAGCAACGGCTTTTTTGGTATCATTTTAGATCCTACAAAGGGCCGCGACACAGGCTTTAGAGTAGATAAAGTTACAGGTAAAGAAGATCCATCACGAATAGAGCTTATCGATCCTGAATATGCACGTTATTCACAAGATGAAATGCCTGGATATAACATCCTTATGCCTCTCAAAAGTGCAACGGGTGTTACTGAACTTCGCGTATTTGCAGGACCATTTGCCGAAAAAATTCTGATTGCAGTAGATGATTATAATGCCAAAACAATTGGACAAACAGATTTTCTTGCCTGCCAGACCTACTTTGGATGGTTTTCCTATGTATCCGAGCCCTTTGCAAAGTTTCTATTTTTCTTCATGAAGCTTTGTCATTCAGTAACGGGCTCATGGGCACTTTCCATTGTATTTGTAACTATAATATTGAGACTTATTCTTTATCCTCTTAACACATGGTCGATAAAGTCCATGAAGGGTATGCAAGAAGTTGGCCCTCAAATTAAGGAAATTCAAGAGCGCTACAAAAAAGATCCCCAAAAGGCTCAACTTGAGATTCTGGCACTTTATCGCTCAAAAGGTGTAAATCCCATTTCTGGGTGCCTGCCTCTTATACTGCAGCTGCCTTTCTTAATTGGTATGTTTGATCTTTTAAAAACAACTTTTGAGCTTAGAGGCGTGGTCTTTATACCAGGCTGGATTGACAACCTCACATCACCTGACGTACTCTTTACTTGGAACTATCACCTCCCTATATTTGGCAATGAGTTTCACCTTCTGCCGGTACTTTTGGGTGTTATTATGTATATCCAACAAAATGTGATGTCTACACTTCCAAAAGATCCATCCACATGGACTGACCAGCAACGTCAGCAGCGCATGATGGGCAATATCATGACCGTGGTGATGACAGTGATGTTCTACAACTTCCCATCCGGCTTAAACATCTACTGGATATCTTCAATGCTTCTTGGCATCCTTCAGCAGTGGTGGACAACCCGATCGATGGATAAACATGCAAAAGATGCAGTTGTCGAAATAGAAGTGCGTCCTACACAAAAAAAACTACCCAAAAAAGGGTAAGGAAGTAGGGTATAATGCAGGCGTGGGAGCTTTTTTTAGCACACTTGGAAATAGAGTATGGTAAAGAAACCGTCCTGCGCTGGCTTAGAGCCTTAAAAGTTGTTCGCTTTGATGCCTGTAATATCTACCTGGAAGCTCAAGACTCCTTCCAGGTACTTTGGTTTGATGAGCATATACGCTCAAAATTACCACTTTTTGTTAACAATAACCAAAAACCTATCAAAGTACACTTAAGCCTTCCTGAGCTTGTACCTACAGCACCTCGAAAACGAAAAACAACACCTCAGCTGCAACCTCCAGCCTCATTTCAGATATATTTTGATGAACTTGATCCTTCATGCAGCCTTGATGAATTTTTAGTAAGTGAAGATAATAAAGTTGCATACAAAGTACTAGAAGAGCTTTGCTTGCGCCTTGTAGACAGTAAAGTCCAGGCGATGTCCTCTTTTTCAGGGCACAAGCCGTCATCTATTCGCGACTTTTTAAACCCAATATATCTTTATGGCCAAACAGGTTCCGGAAAAACGCATTTACTGATGGCTGTGGCCCAAAAGTTAAGGCGCGTAGGCTATAAGGCAGTATATGCACGATCTGAGCTTTTTACGGAGCATGTGGTAAAAGCAATCAGAATTGGTGAAATGTCGCATTTTCGTAAAACGTATCGCAATGCTGATGTGCTGCTCATTGATGATGTTCAGGTTTTTGGCAGAAAAAATGCGACCCAAGAAGAGTTTTTTCATACGTTTAACACCCTTCATACCGAAGGTAAACAAATTATTTTATCATCTGATGTTGCACCCCAATCGCTTCAGTTTATTGAGCCAAGGCTTATCTCGCGTTTTGAATGGGGTATTGTTTTGCCGCTTAGCCCGCCGCAAAAAAAGGATATCGCCAAAATTTTAGAGCATAAAGCGCAAAGCTATCATTACCCAATATCTGCCAGAACTCTTGAATTTTTAGCAGAATCTTTTGCTACCAGCCCAAAATCGGCTGTAAAAGCCTTAGAAGCACTTATGCTTAGATCGCACCTGAATAAAAGCGGTCAAAAAATCCACCTGCCGCTCAATGCCGTAAAAGGCCTTTTGTCTGATCTTATCGAAAATGAAAAAGCCAAAGCTCTTACTGCCAATCGCATCATTCAAAATGTTGCCGATCATTATTCACTTCCGGTCGAAGATCTTATCGGAAAATCACAGTCAAGAGAATGTGTAGGGCCCCGTCAGCTTGCCATGTATCTTTGCCGGGAGCTGTTAAAAGAGCCTTATATGAAAATTGGAGATCTTTTCAAACGCGATCACTCTACGGTTATGTCAGCTGTACGACAAGTACAAAAGCAAATGTCAACTGCCGGTAACGATCTTGCGCTTGCCTGCACGACTGCATAAAGCGCACCCTAAACACTGAAGGATAAAAAAAAACTTCGCTCCAAGACCTTGAGACAAAGATAATACAGTAAAAGAACTATCTCATATTGAATCGATAATTTAATTTTCTTTTGTAATTTTATCGTTATTATCGTTCTATCGTTAAATCGTTCGTGATTCGATATAAGGTTGAGGCAAATCTCTAAAGATAAAAACGATAAAACGATAGTAACGATAAAAAAAAGAATTACCAATTTTGAATCAAGGGATTAAATTTCTTCGATAGTGTTTTCATCCTAATTTTATATCGCTTGACGAGGCATAAAAAAAGGCCTCAAGATTAATCTTGAGGCCTTTGTTGTTTAAGAAATGTTAATTACTTACTATAACTTTTTGATAACCAAGAAGCCAGCTTCACTTCTGTGTGTAGCAGGATCTGAGGTTAACGTTAAATTGTTTGTAGTAACGTTTATTACATGGATGCTATCACCTGCTGCTACCGTAATTACTGATGCCGAAGATGTCATCAACTGTAGAGCACCGCTTGAGGCATCCACCGGTGTACCCGATGAAAGTATGCCCCATATAAATGGAGTACTTGATGAAGCATGCAGTTGCTCAAGTGCAAAAAGTGATCCTGTTTGCGTAAAAGATGCTCCCCATAATACGAGGTAATCTCCAGCATCGGTAAACGTTGCAACACCTGATAATGGATTATACGTAAAACCTACCGGGCTTGACTCATTTGTCATAGTATAAGGAATAGCTGCAGATGGAGCTATTGTCATACCACCAGTAGGAGCTACTGCAACAAACGCAGCAAAATTTGGAGAACCTGCACCACTTGCACCAGTAGCTCCTGTTGCTCCAGTTGGGCCAGTTGCTCCCGTAGCACCTGTTACTCCAGTTGAACCAGCACCACTTCCTGATGGTCCGCGCGGGCCTGTAGGGCCTGTTGCACCATTTGCACCGTTAATTCCATTCGTACCTGGTGCACCGTCTTGACCATTGGTTCCACCAGCTCCGGCTGGGCCTTGCGGACCTTGCGGACCTGTTGCGCCTGTACCCATAGGTCCCGTCGCACCTGTTGCACCCGCTGGGCCTGTTGCACCGGTTGTGCCATGTTTGCCTTTTTTGCCTCTAGCACCTTTTTTACCTTTTTTACCATGCTTACCACGACGTCCTGTACTTCCCTTTTCGCCTTTTTTGCCGCGTTTACATTTAGGAGAAACTTGAATGCTTGATGAATCTGATTCATCAAAGGTTATCGTTGTAAAATTTGGAACAGGATTTCTACGGGATCTTTTTGCAGTGACTTTTTGAGTTTTTGCTTTAATGTTTTTTACAGGCTTAGCTTTGACGGCCTGTCTTTTTGAACTCTTTTTTTTAGCCGTTACTTTTGCCGGGCTAACAGATCTAGATCTTGGCTTATTTCGATTAGAATTTAACTCTTTCTTGGGATCTGATTTAAAGCCTCTTGAGCTTGGTGTTGAGGGCTCTGTTGGGGTCTTTGCATTTTGAACTACATTGCCCATTCCCGCATCAGCGGTGGTATTTATGCATACTGCTGCGCATAAAACGGCAGCTAGTGTTTGATTCCATCTATTCATATTTTTTCTCCATTAAAAATTTTTAACTCGACTTTGCAACTTTTCGGCGAGTGATTTCTTCTCAGAGGGCCTTCAGCTGTAATTTATTTCTCCGGATAGGCTTAAATACGCCATCCGGAGAAATTAAATTACAGCTGAAGGCCCTCTGAGAAGAAAGCGCGGCCGAAAAATTGCAAAGTCGAGTTAACCTATGAGCTTTTGGCTAACATAGACATAAAGCATCCTTATCATCAAAGCATTAATTTACAGCAAATAAAAAAAGAAAAAGTTTTTTAAAAATTAACTTAATCGTTATTCGCAAAAAGATGCTTAATACCCTCAGAATTATTTTTGCGAATATCTTCAAGAAAGCTTGGCAAAATTGTTAGTAATGCATGAGCTCGTACATCCCATGTATGTTTTTCACGGATTGTTGGATGTGTATCAAATACTGCTTTAAGACGCGCTTGTTCATCTTGCAAGCATGCCTCTATTAACTGATTAGCCTTAGCATAATCAGGAAAAAGATACTTAAGAATTGCCGAGCTTTTGCCAAATGTTTTTTGCACTAATACATTATCATTACATAAAACTGATGCCCCGCAGCTAAGTGCCATCAGCAGACGCTCATGAAGCCCACGCTTAAACATAGGAAAGCTATTTATGACAATGCGTGATCTTTTAAGCAGTGCTGGAAGCTCTTTAAAAGCAACTTCGGGATGAAAAATAAGTTTTTTTGGATCTTTGACTGATTTTTGCCAAAGCTCAATATATTGCTTTGCCCCAAAAATATGTACGGGTCTATCAAGTGCCTCCACAATAGATCTTCGATCAATTGCTCGAATGTATTGATCTAGTGAATTAAGCATGTCAAAAAATTGAATCGACTTAGCTAATAATTCCTTTTCAAAGTCACCTTTCTTTTCAATAAGCTCTACAAATGCCTGTAAATGTGAAAGCGTCGGGCTTGCAAGCACTCTTTCGGCAATATTCAAAAGCTCATTTTGTGCATCAGTCGATAATAGATCTTTCCAAATTGCTAAAATAGCATCTGCATCTATGTATGAGCCCATCATTACTACATCAAGATCTCGCTTTTCATTTAGGGTGTTCTCATCTAACAAGTCCTTGTCAATAGCATGGCCAAAGTTAAAAACATATTTGACCCCTAGCATCTTAAAAAAGCCAACAGAGTCTTCATCGACAAAGCTCACAATGGCATTTGGATTTTGTAAAAGTTCCGGAAAATAGGTAGCTGAATCAAGAATCATCGATAAATGCGGTATGCCAAGCGGCTCAGCACTAGAATGTTTGCCCACAGTAACGCTAAAGCCCGCTGTACAATCGGGCTTGTTTTTGACAAGTTCTTCTAAAATCTTGCTTTCATCTAATAATGACGATGCTATTCCTAAACGTAGTAAAGATTTTTGTAATCCCTCTGAAAAGGCCCTCTGAACACCATATTGTTGGTTGCTGGGCGAGCAAAAAAGATCTATTCTTTGTATTTTCATACCTTCTATGTCTCATGTTGCTTGAAAAAAAGCAAGCAACTCGAGTATGATCTTGGCATATTCGGAGTATAGCGCAGCTTGGCTAGCGCGGCTGCTTTGGGAGCAGTAGGTCGGGGGTTCGAATCCCTCTACTCCGATTATCAGCGATAAAAGTATAAACCATGCTTTTATCGCTGAATTTTTTTTTGTGAGGAAGCACTTGTTTTTCTCCTACATCTTCTGGGATCCTCCTCGAGTTGCTTTTACCCTTCCATTTATTGATCACCCTATTGTCTGGTATAGTCTGCTTTTTGCTAGCGGTTTTTTTGTAGGATACCTTATTGCAGCTAAGTTATTATTTTCTTATTTACAGCCTCTGCGCTACAGATGCAGAAGCGCCACGGTTTCATTTTTAGACCATCTTGCCTGGTATGTTTTTATTGGCATGATTGTAGGAGCAAGACTTGGCCACGTCTTTTTTTACGAATGGCCCTATTTTAAAAACCATCTCATTGAAATCCTCTATACCTGGGAGGGCGGCCTGTCAAGCCACGGAGCAGGCTTTGGGCTAATTGCAGGACTGCTTCTTTTTTGGTCACGTCCCAAATATCGTCTCGAACAGCTTTCGTTCAAAAAATTACTTGATATTTTGTCCGTAGCAGCTGCCTTTGTCGCGGCATTCATACGTCTCGGAAACTTTTTTAACCAAGAAATATTGGGAAAACAAAGCACACTGCCCTTTGCTGTTTGGTTTGGCCATCCTGCAGATCCCGGCGCTATTATGCCATGTCATCCTGTGCAGCTTTATGAGGCACTTTTTTATCTTTGCAGCGGAGCTCTTTTGTACAAACTGTTCCCTATTATGAAAGAAGGAAAAACCGCAGCCTTATTTTTTGTGCTTATTTTTACTTTTAGATTTTTTATTGAGTTTCTAAAACTGCCTCAAGGGGCCTATGACGCTTATTTCTTAAATATGGGCCAGCTATTAAGCCTGCCCTTTATTTTCTTTGGCCTTTACCTTTTACTTCCAAAAAGCAAAATATGACATTACTTGCTCAAGCCTGTGTGAGGGCGATTAACCGCTTTGCCGATGATTCTTTAGAAGACTACCTTTTACTTGCTAAAAAAATTCATCCAACCGATCCAATTCTTGCTAAAGTATACCTCAGAGCAAGTTTAGACATATTACCCGCAATGCTAGAGAAAGAGCCAAGCATTGCAATACATGAAATTTTTAAAGCTATTGGCAGCTTTACAACGATTGATTATAACGAAGGCACAACCTACATCGACAAAGTAGAAGATCCAGTAATAAAAGCCCTTAGCTACTGCGAACTTGCTAACCAGCACCCTGACAAGACAAGTGAGTGCTTTAAGGCAGCATTTGATGTAGCGCCTAAAGAGCATTATTATGATGAAGATTTTTCGAAGGATGAACTTTATGAACAAATCGCCACTACTTTTGGATCTAGCGAGGCTGTAGATCAAATATCTTCGCAATCCCAAAGAATAGATGTTCTCTTTGAAATTTGTCGTAATAAAATAGCCAGCGATCAAACTGAAGCTTTAGGCTTTTTTCAAAAAGCACTTAAGATCTTAGCAACGCCTAATGGCAAAACTGAAGATTTCATACAGTTAGAAAATCGCAAAGAGCTGAATGTAGTATTCAATGATTTTACATGCCCTCCCCTTACGTGCCGACGTTTAAACCTTATACAGTCAATTGCCTGTGAGGCATTACATGTAAAATCGCCTCATGAACACTACTATTTAAGCACATACCTTGATCTTTTGTATAAAACATCTATCCAATCGCGCGGCAAACATACAAAGCCTTTGCAAAAGATTGCTAAGCTAAACCCCATTCTCGCCGCAAATGCGGCTTTAGAAAGCACCAGAAGAACTATCCCCCATATGCAAGCATGCTTAGATGTTGCTGAGTCTCTTTTGCAATATAATCCTCTATTTGCTGAGCTGCTGCTAGAAAAAGCAAAAGAAATTGCGCATCTTCATATTCATAGTCCTACAACAAACAAATGCTTCATTCGTTTAGCTTCTGCTTTTTATACACTTGGAAAGTCAAAAGAGGCAAATGAGGCACTTCGGATGGCATCATCTCAGGCAAGCTCTGATAGTACCGCCGAACGGCTTGTTATGTCTGCAAAGCTTGCCGAAGTCTTTTACAAAAATGGTCAATTACAAGCTGCCGAAATGCAAAAAGACAGATGTTTGAAGGCAGCAAATCTTTTATGCATTGCATTTACAAATACTTATGATGAAGCACGAGACAAAGATGTCACTATTTGCAAAGCCGCTAAGCATCTATCTACACATTTTCCGGATGCGGCAACTACTTTACTCTTAAAAACCTTCCCAAAGCATCCTAAAGAGCATTATTACCGCGGAAAAATAATGGAGATTTGCAGCTTTACTGAAAAGAATGTCGCCATAAAAGAAAAAATTGCCGGACATCTTTCAAGCATGCTAAAAGAACATTTTGTTGCAATCGATGAAAGAACAGATAATATTTTTACGTATCTTTCACTTGCAAGTGAAGTATATAAAGTAAGTCCAAAACTATCCTTGGAATTGTTTGAACGAGCCCTGATTCATACTCGCCGGGAAAAAAGCGCTTTCACCATAGCTGAAATTGCCGAAAGGATGACTTCTTATTTTCCCGAAAAAGCACTAGAGCTATATGTTGAGGCACTAGTTGCTGCACCAAATGATATTGAGCTGCTCATCAAAATTGCCCTACTTAGCGGCGAGCAAAAAGAAGAAAAGCTCATTGGATTGATAGATCACCCTATGTTGCTAGATGATACCATACCAGAGCGTCAATACCGTTACAACCAAAAGCTTCTCAAAGCCCTTTTGGCATGAGCGACAAGACGGTGCACCCGAAGCCTATCACAAGTGGGAACTCAATTCTAAATTTAAATCGTTTTTTTATCGTTCTTATCGTTCTTATCGTTCTATCGTTTTTACCGTTAATATTTGTCATTAGTGTAGCAATGCTAAAACGATAAGAACGATAGAACGATAAAAACGATAAAAAAAAGGATTTAAGCTTCCCTTTGATCAGGCTTTTATCCAGCTTGCAGGCGGGCTATACGCTCTTCAAGTGGTGGATGAGAGGCAAAAAGACGTAAAAACGGCTTGTTGCTAGAGATCTTCATGGCTTGAAAGGCAGGCTTTTCAGCTTTTGGATCTTCTATTTTCATGGTGCGCTCAAGTGCCTGAAGAGCCATAATCATCTTGTCACGGCCAACAAGACGAGCACCGCCCCTATCTGCACGAAATTCTCTAAAGCGAGAATAGGTAGCAATGACTATAGTACCCAAAATCATAAATACTATTTCAAAAGCAAACACTAACATGCTGTACATGAATGGTGAGCCATTAGAGCTCTCATCTTTTTGACGGCCCATGCGCATTACTGCGTAGGCAAGAACTCGTGCAAAAAACATGACAAAAGCGTTCACAACGCCTTGAAGCAAGGTCATAGTGACCATATCGCCATTGGCAACGTGTGATATTTCATGAGCAAGCACTGCGTCAACTTCGGCACTATTCATACGACGTAATAAGCCGGATGACACTGCAACAAGTGAGCGAGCTCTTGTGGGACCCGTTGCAAAGGCATTTACTTCCGATGATTCATAAATACCAACTTCAGGCATTGTGCCAAGGCCTGCATTTTTTGCAAGTTTGTATACCATGTCCAGCAGCTGGCGATTTTCACCTGATGCTGTATTTGGATCGATCACCTTAACGCCCATCATCCACTTTGCCATAATACGCGAGATGGCAAGTGAAATAAAAGCTCCTGCCATACCCCAAATAACGCAAAATACCATCAGTGAGTTATAGTCTAGTCCATGCTGTGTAAGATATGGTTTTACATCAAGCAAGTTAAGTATAAGTGATACCGTAAATAGCACTAAAGCATTGACGGCAATAAAAAGTAAAATTCGTTTAGCTAATGATCCCATAGGTCTTCCTTCTGATTAATTAGTCTAGAGGCTGTGAAAAAATTAGGATCCTTGTGAGTTTGTCGATATTTTTTTGCAGATTTAAAAAAACAGCCGGGGCCGAACCGTCCCGCGTGCCGGTTTGGCCCCGGCTGTTTTTTTAAAAGTGCAAAAAAGATCGACAAAATCGCAAGGATGTCTATTATTCACAGCCTTTAGTATAACATAACTGTTCATTTTCTAAAGTGCTTGACAATGTATCACATGGCCTTGAAAAAATCTACGCGTTTGAAAACATTAACCCCAAAAGCGTAAAAACGGTTTTAAATAAGCAAAAGCCTGCCACTGAAACTGTATTAACTGCCAAAGAACTAATTCCCACACAGCTCATATTACCCCTCGGGCCCTACTATCAAGAAGCACTCCCCTCATTTAAGCTTAAAGAACCCTTAAGCTCGCTTGGCTTATCAAGCTTTGCTGCAAAAGCCCTGCAAACAAAAGCAATCACCACCGTTGAAGATGCCTGCAACTTCTTACGGCAAGATCCAAGCTCTCATAAAGGCCTTGGTCTAAGTCATATCGAAGAAGTTGAAGAAAAAATTAATACATTCGTAGGCAAAGACCCTTTTTGTCTGCAAAAAACTGTAAGTTTTGACAGCCTTGTACGTATTGCTTGTTCATCACTTGAGCCAAAGATGCGCTTTTGCCTTTTAGCGCGCTATCACCTAGAAGATCTATCAGGCATTAGTTCTGTAGAACTACAAGAAATCCAGCGCTTAAGTAAAGAACAAATAACTAAAATAATTGATCAAGCCGAAAAATTAGTCCTTAGCCAAAGTAGCGCATTTATAAATGATTCTCTGAGCAGTATAGCCCAAAGCTACCTTATGCCTTGGCTAAAATACCGCCACGGCTTTGCCCCCTACTCAGAAGTGTATGAGAGGCTTTACATGATCACAGAATCCCCTGATCGCCTGCTAAACACTCTAGAGTTTCTAAAATGCTTTGGCAACCCCTTAAAGCTTATTTGTATACAAGACGATCTTTACGCAGCTGATGAAGCCACAAAAGATGACTTCAAAACCGTTGCCATATGCATCAAAAGCTATTTTTACCAGCCCTTTACAACCTATCCCCCCGAAGTTCTTGCAAAGCTTGCTACCAAAGAGCTTGCCCTGCAAGGCAAAGGCTTTCCCAATGGCTTCATCGACAAGGTAATTATGTATGCATGATATATGCAACTCGTAAAGTGCTCTGTAGCCCCTGTGAAAAATAGACAATCTTGAGATTTAGCATATCTTTTTTTTGGTTTAAAAACTAGATAGCGTCACATGATTAAAAAGAATATTTGCTTTATTTCCTCGATTAGTATAAGATATTTTAATGCCAAAACTAAATTACGCACTAGAAAAGAACAATTATTCTCTTGAAACTGCTTTGTCATGGGGCAATTGCATTCGGCATTGTAAAAAAGCAAGTGAAGGGCGCTTAGATCATCGTGCTATTCATGTTTGTATAGCCGTTATCGAATTTTTACCAATCTTTAGTCAAATCGCTTCAATTTTTGAAATGCTCATTGTAATCAGATTTGCTGACATGCCAGCTCACTCTATCAGATGTGCCCAACTAATAGAAAAAGCGCTATCCAGTAAAGCTGTCAAACACCTGTATGACACTGCTAATTCTACCCCCAATTATGATGATCAGAATTGCAGTGTCTGGACAATCGATTTTGTAACAAAAACTTCTTCAGGATTTTTAGCAGAATGTTGTTTAAAGGAACGAAAAATTAAACTTCACGAAAATCTCTCAGATGATAAAGCACTATCTTATCTTGTTTTTGAACTTACAAATGCCATTCATTCGCGCAGATTCTTTGAACTCCACAGCAAAGCGCTAAAAGGGCAAATTAGGTGTGAAGAATATGCTAAAGAAGCTGAGCGTATTGAAGATGATGGCACATTATTACACCACCAGGCAATCAATGAATCAATTAAAGAATTAGGCTGGAGCAGCTCATTAGATATATACCGTTATAATAAAAGCTGTGATTTTGAGAAAAGGTGGGAGCAAATTAAATATACCTCTCATTGCGATTATTGGAGAAGAGCTTGGATGAACATCAATAACTCGCTAAGCTAATCTTACCTAGGTATACATAATGCAAAAATCTTGAGCGAAGCTCCCTGGAGTGTCGGCGCTTTTTGCGCCGCCCTTAAATTTCACACACCTTATCTACAAAATGTTTTAGGCATGCGGTAGGTGTACTTTTTTGCTTTGACGATGATGAGGTTATGGTGTATGAAAAATCTAAGAGCGGTGCAAAAAAGCTCCGCACTCCAGGGACCTGCGGTCAAATCAAACGTCTTGTGTGATTATGTTTATGAAGTTTTAAACCTCTTTCAAGGCAGCAAGTACCTCTTGAGCATCAATTATTCGTAACGTTCCTTAAAGCATAAAAAGGCATTCTTTTTTGAGATGCGGAGATTAAATGGCCCTAATCTCCGCAAAAATGCGGAGATTAGGGTTGCTTTTGCGGAGATTATCTGCTAAAATTAGCTTAAACAGGGTAAAAGCGAATAAAACCGATGTACATACACGAAATTAAAGAATGGCCACACTTTCTTTGGAGCCAAGAAAAAATCGCTGATTTGTTGATTGGATTACGCCATGAACAGGGACGTTTAATTGGGGGCATGCAATCCATTGGTTTTCAGCTCCGCGAAGAGACTGTTTTACAGACCTTGACGCAGGATGTAGTAAAATCAAGCGAGATCGAAGGGGAAATTTTAGACCAATCTTTAGTACGATCTTCAGTTGCGCGGCACCTTGGAATGGAGGTTGGGGCAGATCCTGTAGATAGAAATATCGAAGGCGTAGTTGAGATGATACTCGATGCTACACAGAAGTTTGATGAACCCCTTACAAAAGAGCGGTTATTTCAATGGCATGCGTCATTATTTCCTACAGGCCAGAACAGCCTGACAAAAATTCGAGTCGGAGCTTGGCGTACTGGTCCAGTTTCGGTAGTTTCTGGTCGGCTCGACAAAGAAACCATTCACTTTGAAGCTCCCCCAGCTGAGCGAGTTGCTTATGAAATGGACCTGTTTCTTGACTGGTTTACTACTGAAACAACAATGGATCTTGTGTTAAAGTCAGCTATTGCACATCTATGGTTCATTACAATTCATCCATTTGATGATGGAAATGGACGCATTGGGCGCGCTATTGTAGACATGGTTCTTGCCCGTTCTGAAAAATCATGTCGTTTTTACAGCTTATCGGCACAAATCCAAAAAGAACGAAAGGCATACTATACAATTTTGGAACAGACCCAAAAAGGAAATCTAATCATTACCCCGTGGATAGAATGGTTTTTTACCTGTCTGAAAAGAGCGATACAAGATGCCTTATCTACCCTCGATACAATCAAATGCAAAGGACAGTTTTGGCAAACCCTTGCCCAAACGCCCTTAAATGAACGTCAACGAATAGTTATTAATCGTTTATTAGATGGATTTGAAGGCAAACTTACTTCTTCAAAATGGGCTAAAATAGCCAAGTGTTCACAGGATACGGCCCTACGAGATATCCTTGATCTCGTTGCTCGAGGAATTCTTATCAAGAACCCCGAAGGCGGACGAAGCACAAGTTATTCGCTTAGTAAATAAAAAGGGCCGCTACTATGATCACACGAATCATAAGAAACGGCCCTTATTTGCTTATGATGAAGAAGAAGATCCTTCTTCAATCGTTAAATACTTAGCCTTGCCTTCTATGTTTTTAGAAGAAACGGCTGTGATTTTAAACTTTTTGTTTAAATGTTTTGCCGAATGCAGTGCGTATTTTAACCCGAAGCGATGCATTGCTTGGCACGGTTTTAATAAGCTGATCATCTTTATAGATGTTGTAGGCTACAACGTCATTTGAAGGACTTGGCCTCCAGTGCGCATGGATTGTATAATGAGTGTTACTACTTGAGCTTGAATAGATCTTATGCGAAAGAGTTCCAACAAAATCTTGCGGCGGACATGGCGGACCAAACGGCACAAGCGACAAATTCAAATACTTATGGCCATCTTTTGGGTACGCCTCAAGTGAGCCCACATCTATCGGACGACAGCCAGCAAAGTTGATGGTGTAGTTTGTTTCTGATGAGGGAGGAATGCTTGGCGGAGTTCCGCAATTAAAGGCCGTGTTATTGACCCATGCACTTGAGGTTACAGGCGCGTCATCTTGGTAACACGAAATAGAGCAGTTGTCTACTTTGTTGTCTTGGATGAGGCCGTTTCTAGAGAATCCAGGAATGTACACAATGGCATAATATGTTGTGCCACATACTAGGCCAGGGATGGATGGATTACCATTGCAATCAAAGACAATCTGATCACCTGGCTGCCAACCGAGGCCGGTGAGATTAGCCGTTGGGCAGATAAAACCATGAATGCTATCAATTTGACCCGCACTCACCTCAATAGAATTGCCCTGCGTGATATTATTGAATGCGTAAGTATTTGACGAAGTTGGCACTGTATCGATAGTAATAATAGATCCAGGATTTGCAGCAAGTGATTGCAATAATGCATCTCCATCAGCTGAATTGATTACTACTGCAACGTTTGTCTGGTTTGGACTCCCTCCATAATTTGTGGGGTCTGCACCTTGAATATTAATTATCAATGTAGCAACATCACCTGCAGCTTCTGCATTCAAAACGAGTACACTTGAATTACAGGCTCCATCTGATAACACAATACCTATTTCGCCAGTTAAATCATTTGTTACGGTGCTACATGCGCCAGGAGGATTGGTAACTTCAGCTGGCGCTGAAATCGGCGCCGTCAGACGTGGACCATTTGTGGTATAAAAAGCTTGGATTGGATTAATACCATCTGGATCGGGGCTTATACTTACCTGCAGCTGCACCTCAAGTGGCACAAATACTGGTGGATTGGCAAGTGCATCAGCTTGAGTTGCTGCCAGTTGGAAGCAATTTGGAATCACGTCATTAGTACCTGTAAATAAGATGCCACGATCAGAGTCGCTTACGCTATTGTTTTGCAACACAGGATTGACAACTGATTCAACTAAAATACCGGCTGAAAGTGGGCTAGGACTTTCACTATTGCTGCGTATATCTGAAACACGACATCCTTTGATAAAGACATTCATATTTAATGGATACTGATTAGTACCAAGGTCAATTAAACTCGCACTTATACCAGCTACTCTTTGGGTTGAAGTATCACACTGAATACGCTCTGCGATACAATTTTCAAAAGTTGTATTAATTTGAAGGCCTTGAATTCCATTGCGAGAAGTATTAGCCACCACAGCAGCTATACCGTATGCTTCTAATCCCGCGGTAATATCACTAGCTACGCAATTAGAAAAAGTTAGATTATACATATCGGGAAAAACACTAGGATTAAATTGATATGAAGCAAGAAGCCACCCAATTCCACGATAACCAGGACTATCAGTGAAGATATTACAAGCTTGGCAACTTTCAAATAACACATCACTTCCAATATCTGCTAATACGCCACCCACCCAACTATTATCCGTGCCACCGGCACCTGTTGCACGTGCACCATTAAATTGACAGTTAATGAATTTTATACCTGATGAGCGCGCTTCTTGGCTCGTATCTTGACCTATTTCGACACCCACAGCGAAGCCATTACTTTCATCCCCAGTTCGTGAATTATTAAATTGGCAATCCTCAGCTATAAAATTTTGAACAACAGTCTCAAGATGACCACCAGCCGCAGAACCTGTTGCTGAAAATGTATCATTGAATTGGCAAGTTTTAATATATATATTAATGCAATCTTCTAAGTAGAGACCAAGCCCGGTTCCATCAAAATTATTAACATTATTTCCTTGGCAATGAGACATTTGAATATTTCTTGCTGTAAAAAAGTAAGCCCAATTTCCTCCTATTACATCAATTTCGAGACTTAAGTCATTTGCCATAGTATTTTCTAGCACGATGTTATCGCCGGTATATACACTGATTGCGCCAGTGCCAATACAACGATTTATATTACAATTTCTAATAATCACATTTTTATAAGCTACTGGCAAATCAAGATCTGACAGTGTAGTGCCTGCAGCTGAATCAAGATCGATCCCTGATGCAAAATCTGCCGATTCATTTGATCCGCAATCAAGAATATTCAAATCAAAGAAATGCAAATCTTGAAACGCCAATTCCGCAGTCGGCTCATCAAAACTGCCGTTGTAGCAGAACACCCCAATCCCGATAAAATTGATGATACTGCCATTTTTTACAGTAATATTTTTGAGTACTGCATCTGGATCATTGTAGTTGTAGCCCTGTCCAATTTGCACGCCATAAGCATTTGGAGTAGCGTTTGCTTGGCTTAAAGTAAAGCCGCGAAGATCTAAGTTTACATCATCTGAAAGAATGTTAATTGCCGGAGTAAATTCATCAACAGGCACAAAAGCAACATCGGCACCAAGGCAATAGTTACCAGGAGTTGTGATAACGTAGGTTTGTGTAAGGTTGCCATCACTATCTTCAAAATCCGCCGGCTCAATCACTATGCAGGTGCAGCTGCAGTCTAAAAGCTGCTCTACATCGGCTAAAATTTCTTGGTCAACGGCTAAATCGGCCGCAGTTGTTTGGTTAATTTGGTTTACGACGTTAAGGATAGTTTGATCAACAACCAAGTCCTGCATGGTTGTCTGGTCGATTTGCTTTAAAAGCTTATTTGCTTTTTTGCAAAATTTGTCTTCTTTTTGGGTAGAAGATGAAGAGCTATGATGGTTTTGGGCTGCCAAAAGCGGTTGGTGGATGCTTATTGCCATGGCTAACATAGCCAATAGGCCGAATATAAATTTTTGTAGTCTCATTAGAGGATCTCCGTGAAGTGTCTATTTTTGTGTTTGGATACGCTGTTGTAAACTTTTAGGTGCTGCAGGCATACGCTTGGCATACATTTCTTGCATTACTCTGCGAGCAGTTGCAAGATCATACTTGTATGTCCCCTTCTTCATACCGTTATGCACGGATACAAACTCTTTTGAGAGCTCATTTGCTTTGCCATCCTTTGTCATCTTGTCATGAAAGGCATTAATGCGCTTTTCATGAGCCTGAAGATTAAATGTTTTATCTTTAGCCTGTTCAAGTGTCATTTTACGAGGTGTATCAGCCGATACAGAAACAAAACAGGTTACAAACAGTGCAGCAAGCACAACTGCGTGCTTTTTCAACATCTGATGCATAAAAACTCCTTTTGCATTTAGTAAATGAATACGAAAAAAATTGAATGTAGACTTCCCTGCATTTTTGCTCAACAAAAAATCATACATAATGCAAAAACTTTGAGCGAAGCTCCTTGGAGTGCGCGTGCTGTTATGCACCGCCCTTAAATTTTACTCGCACCTTATCAGCAAAATGTTTTAGCAAGCATGCGTCGATAGCTATATCTTTCTGCTTTGACTATGATGAGGATGTGGTATGTGAAAAT
Organism: uncultured Chlamydiales bacterium; assembly: GCA_963785335.1. GTDB lineage: Bacteria > Chlamydiota > Chlamydiia > Chlamydiales > FEN-1388 > SZAS-7. The sequence continues at coordinate 371,263 of CAWAUW010000002.1, forward strand.
CTAAGAGCGGCGCAAAAAAGCGCCGCACTCCAGGGAGCTTCGCTCAAAAGGGATGGTGTTCGAAATTTAGATTGATTACACGATATTGACAAATATGTCGAATTCTAGTATCATAAAGCTTTAAAGGGAGAAGGAAGAAAAAATGACTCGGAACTTCACTTCAGTTCAATTTATCGAACTTTTTCATTTATTGTTTCTCGATCAGCTGGGGAGGAAAATAGACAAATCGCACTACGCGCTTAAAGGCGGCTGCAACCTGCGATTTTTCTTAAAGAGTATACGTTATTCTCAAGATATGGATCTGGATATTCATACCGTGCGAAAAGAAACGCTGTCTAACATGGTTGACAGGCTACTAGAATCCACTCCATTTTCTCTTATACTTCGGGCAAAAAATATGGAGCTTACACATATTTCTGCACCAAAACAAACCAGTACAACCCAGCGATGGAAAATTCAAATACAACAAATAAATTCTACAGTGCCGATACACACAAAAATCGAATTTTCAAGACGCGAAAATGAAGAACCTTCTTTTTTTGCATCAATAGACCCCCTCATCATCAGCACCTACCAGCTGACTCCCATCTATGCAAGTCATTATAGCATGCCGCAAGCCCTCCTACAAAAGATTTGGGCTCTGATTCTGCGAACAGAGACGCAAGTACGAGATGTCTTTGATATCGTGCATCTGCTTGACATGGGCATCAAACTCACCGAAGCCTCACCTGCATTAGCAACTCGTTTAAAAGATGCCGAAAAAAACGCCCTCTGCATACCCTTCTCAGCTTTTAAAAGTCAGGTGATTTCGTATCTACCACTTGAATATCACAATCAATATGATGATCCAGCATATTGGGACAAAATGGTGCTGCAAGTATGTAACTTTTTAAGCCAAGTTCAGGTAGAGGCCTTATGAGACTTATAGATGCCTACCAAAAGCTTGAACAGCTAAACGATGCCGCCTTGCAAACTCGCGATGCTGCCGGAGTGTTACAGATTGATGTAGCCCATGCAAGTAAACTCTTAGAGCGTCTTGCAGATATTGGTCTTATTATCTTTTTAAAAAAAGGTCTGTGGGCATTTCCTAAACGTATGAATGCACTTCTTTTACCACGGTACTGTGCAGCTCCTTTTGACAGCTATATCTCTTTACAAACAGCCCTTTATCAGCATGATATGATCATGCAAGTACCTTCTATTATCTATGCAGTGTCAGTTGCCCGAACAAAGCGATTTGTAACAGCCCTTGGCGAGTTGTCGTTGCATCATATTGATCCCTCATTTTTTTTTGGATATACAGTCGATCCAAAGACAGGCATTGCCATGGCAACACCTGAAAAAGCCCTTTTAGACTTCTTGTACTTAAGCAGCGCAAAATCACACCTATTTGGCACTCTGCCCGAACTTGAATTGCCAAAAACCTTCAGTCGCAAGAAAGCAAATGAACACATAGAAAGCATCCCCTCACCACAGCGGCGCACATTAGTTCGTCATCGCTTTGAAGCACTCATAAAGAAGCTGTAGAGAAGAAAGCTCTCTATATTTGGAGTACACTCCAGAAATTTAGCTGTTTTTTTGGAGTGTACTCCAAATTCAAGAGAGTTATACGCATAAAAAAGGCCTCAAGCAGGATTTTCCTGCCTGGGGCCTTTAGTATTAAAATTATCCCTTGTCCGGTCTTAGCATGCGCTGCAACCGGGGTAGCTAGGCATTTCTTACGACGACGAAGATTCTTCTTCAATTGTTAAATGCGCGGCCTTACCTTCTATGTTTTTAGAAGAAACGGCTGTGATTTTAAACTTTTTGTTTAAATGTTTTGCTGAATGCGTGGGTATTTTAACTCGTAGCGAAGCATTGCTTGGCACGGTTTTAATAAGCTGATCATCTTTATAGATGTTATAGGCTACAACGTCATTTGAAGGACTAGGCCTCCACTGAGCATGAATTGTATAATGCCTGTCACTACTTGAGCTTGAATGGCTCTTATGTGAGAGCGTGCCCACAAAATCTTTTGGTGGACATGGCGGGCCAAATGGCACAAGTGACAGGTTAAAGTACTTATGACCATTTTTTGGATAGGCTTCAAGTGAGCCCACATCTATCGGACGACAGCCAGCAAAGTTGATGGTGTAGTTCGTGGTTGATGATGGCGGAATACTTGGCGGCGTTCCGCAATTAAAGGCAGTGTTATTGACCCATGCACTTGAGGTTACAGGAGCGTCATCTTCGTAACACGAAATAGTGCAGTTGTCTACTTTGTTATTTTCGATGAGGCCGTTTCTTGAAAATCCTGGACTATACACAATCAAGTAGTAAGTTGAACCACAGACCAAATCAGAAATTGGACTTCCACCGTTACAATTGTAGACGATCTGATCACCTGGCTGCCAGCCGAGTGTTGTTAGGTTAGCAGTTGGCAAAATGAAGTCATGCGTAGTATCAATTGTCGTGCTTGACGGTGCAATTGTTACGCTATTACCTTGAGTAATATTGTTAAAGATCTGAATTGGCGATGATGATGGTATTGTGTTTAAGTCAATAAACACCGGTGGAAATGCTGTAGCATCTGCAAGAGATGCTGCCAGCTGAAATCCGTTTGGAATGATGTCGTTAATGCCAGTTAGCAAGATGCCGCGGTCGCAATCGCTTACGCTATTGTTTTCCAACACCGGATTGATTACTGATTCCACTAAGATTCCTGCAGATAAAAGGCTTGGCTCATCAGTATTGCTTCTCACATCAGAAACTCGACATCCGCGAATAAATAAGTTACGCGCTTGAGCGAATTGAGTTGTGCCAACAAACAGATTCAATGATTCAGCTATTCCCGCCACTCTAAGTGAAGAAGATGAGCTGCTTATCCTTTCTGAAATACAATTTTCGATAACAATATTTGCAAGCGAGCCTTGGTGGCCTGTGTGATTTCGATTTCTATTGAAGATATCGATACCTATTGCATCTTTTCCTCCTTGAATATCACTTGTAACACATTTTGAGAAAGTAAGATTATAATCGTTACCAAATGGAAATGCAGGATCTATTGCAGAGAATCCTGTAGAAAAACCATAGGCATTATAACCAAGATTTGTTGTTATTATATTACATGCTTGGCAATCTTCAAAAATCATATTCCGATTGGGTCTACTCAAAATCCCAGCAATAAGAGATTGATCTAGACCACCGGGATTAAGATCTGATACTTGAGCTCCATTGAACTGGCAATTCAGAAATTTTATCCCGTTAGTATTTGTTCTCTGATCTGGCCCATCAGATGCATGTGCGCCGTTAACAATTTGAGCGGAAGCACCCCCGCGAGCATTATTGAATTGACAATTTTCAAAAACAGTATTATGGCTATTAGAAATATCCCCACCACCGACAAGTACATCAGCTTCACCAAATGAATCATTAAATTGGCACTCTTGAACATATGAATCAATTAACTCCAGAAACCAAACTCCTCCAACTTCAGCTTCTGATGAAGCTGGTGCGGGATCGAAATCACTGGTTCCATTTCCTTGGCACTTAAACATCTGGAGATTCCTGCCAGTCAGAACATAGCCAAAAACAGTCCCAATCACATTAATTTGTGAACTACAATCATTTGCTTGTGTGTTTGCAACTATTGCATTCTCAAAAGTTGCAATAGCAATAGCACCATTGCCTAAGCATCGGTTGACGTTGCAGTTCTCTATTATAATATCTCTAAAACCAACGACCACAGCAGGATCATAAAGGGATAAAGAGCCGAAACTAATTAAATTGATGCCATTGCCATTGTATGCAAAAGATGGCGAAGAACCACAATCTAAAATATTTAATCCTTGCATGGTAATTGATTCAAAGGCGACAGGAACATCAAAAAAGGTAGCAAAGTTTTCACAGTCAATACCTGTTCCGGTAAAGTTGGTGATGCTGCCGTTGAGTATGGTGATGTTTTTAAATACAGGAGTATCTGGTGAAACGTCATCCACGCCAATTCGTATTGCTGCTACATCAAATGCAGTACCTGGTACTTGATTGAGGGTAAATCCGCGCAAGTCAAGTCTTACATCATCTGACAAAATACGTATTGCTGGCATAAAATAATCAACAACCGGAGCAAAATTAATATCTGCTCCCAGGCAGTAACTACCTGGAGTTGTGATAACGTAGGTTTGCGTAAGGTTGCCATCAACATCTTCAAAATCTGCCGGCTCAATCACTATGCAGTCACAGCTGCAGTCCAAAAGCTGCTCTACATCGGCTAAAATTTCTTGGTCAACAGCTAAGTCGGCAGTAGTTGTTTGGTTGATTTGGTTTACGACGTTAAGGATATTTTGATCGACAACTAAGTCTTGCATGGTTGTCTGGTCGATTTGCTTTAAAAGCTTATTTGCTTTTTTGCAGAATTTATCTTCTTTTTGGGTAGACGATGAAGAGCTATGCTGCTTTTGGGCTGCCAAAAGCGGCTGGTGGATACTTGTTGCCATGGCTAACATAGCCAATAGGCCGAATATAAATTTTTGTAGTCTCATGAGAGGATCTCCTTGAAGTATTTATTTTTGTGTTAGGTTACGCTGTTGTAAGTTTTTTAGGGGCTGCAGGCATTCGCTTAGCATACATTTCTTGCATTACTTTACGTGCTGTTGCAAGATCATACTTGTACGTCCCCTTCTTCATGCCTTGATGCACGGCTACAAACTCTTTTGAGAGCTCATTAGCTTTGCCATCTTTTGTCATCTTGTCATGGTACGCATAAATGCGCTTTTCATGGCCTTGAAGATTAAATGTTTTATTCTTAGCCTCTTCAAGAGTCATTTTGCGAGGTGTATCAGCTGAAACAGAAACAAAACAAGTTACAAACAGCGCTGCAAGCACAACTGCTTGCTTTTTCAACATCTGATGCATAAAAACTCCTTGTGTAATTTTGAGTATGATCTACGAAAAAAATTGAATGTAATCTGCCACACATTTTTGCTCAACAAAAAATCTTACATAATGCAAAAAAACTTTGAGCGAAGCTCCCTGGAGTGTCGGCGCTTTTTAGAGCCGCCCTTAAATTTCGCACACCTTATCTACAAAATGTTTTAGGTTTGCGGTAGGTGTATTTTATTGCTTTGGTTATGATGAGAGTAGGTGTGTGAAAAATTTAAGAGTGGCTTTAAAAAGCGCCGACACTCCAGGGACCTGCGGTCAAAAATCAAACGAATTGTCATCTCGTGCTTATGCTTGAATTTATCTAGCTTCTAAATCTGCTTCAAAGCGGCAAGTACCTCTTGGGCGTCAATTATTCGTACGTCTGGCTGATATTCTAGATTTTGGGGCTTTTCGGGAATAAATAGTCCATAGGAAATCGTGCACTCTTTACGGCAGCCAATTGGAGGAATTCCTTTAGCTTTTAATTCACGCACTGTTTGAGAAACCCAACTTGCTGAAGGTGCTTTTTTGGTCCATTTTGCCTCGGCAATAAATAGATGGGAGCGATCATATGTTTCGGCCAGCATATCCCATTCGGGTCCATTGCCATGCCAATAACGACCAGCCACGCCAAAGTGCTCATCTCCCCATATTTGTGATAACAATGGAATTGCCTGCCGGCACAACTCCTCCCACATTAGGGCAAAAAGTGATGGTAATACTTTCTGGAGCATTTTTTTTCGGTTAAAGGAGGTTGTCTGCGCAAGCACACTGCGCTGTGAAGCTACAATTTCAAACCAAAATCTTAAGAAAGGATCTTTTATTTTGTATAAGGCTCTTTTAGAATTTTGTTCTTCCATGCCATAGGGTATTTCTCTTTCAACAAGATCCAATTCAATAAGCCTGTGCATTGGCCTACCAAGCGATGTTGCTTGTTGTCCAATTCGACCAGCTATTTCGGAAAGTTTGTGAGCCCCAAGACCTATTGCATCTAAAATAGGTCTTAGCGAAATTGCTGAGGGAGCCTCTTCTAGCAGCAGCCTGTTTGGCTCATCAAACAGTTGTCCCATAGGGTCAAGAACTATGCTATCGATGGTTTCTAAAAATTCAGCTCCTCGGTTTGCAACAAGTTCCCAATAACGAGGAATACCTCCCCAAATAGCGTATGACTCAATAATTTCTATAGGATTTGTTACATTCAAGGCCTCTCCTAAATAACTGACTGAAATGGGCCCGAGTTTAATAAGCTCCTGAGCTCTGCCATAAAGAGGGGCCGATGCATCTAAAATGGCGCCTTGCATCATTCTTTGGCTAGATCCACTTAAGGCAATAATAAAATTTGCTTGCTTGGCTTCATTATCAATAAATTTTTGCAAAATACTTGGGAGTTCAGGCGTTGTGCTAATAAGATAGGGAAGTTCGTCAAGCACTAGAGGACCATTCCACCGGGCAGTTATTGCATCACGCGCCAATCGCAAAAAAAGTGTTCTCCAGTCCGGATATTCTACAGCTGCAAAACCTGGAAGCACTTGGTCAATGGCAATAGCCAAATATTTTCTTTGCACAGAAGCCGAAGATTCATCTGCTGTGTAATACACCCCTTTATATTTGCGGCACCATTCAAGCAAAAGTCTTGATTTTCCGACACGCCTTCTTCCCCAAATTACAGCAAGTCCTCCTTCAGGAAGAGAGGCCAGTCGGTCCAAGCGTTGCATCTCTTTGTATCTATTTGTAAACTTCATTGCTATTGCACCTCCTAAATGTCGACAAGATAGTTTTTTTGCTTCCATTAAGATTATGCAGCAAAGCATTATGTTTTGCAACATAATTACACATCTATCCTCTCTAAACTCTCGACAAAATGGTCTTAACTGGGAAGTGTACTTGGGGCCTGTTCATTAAAAGGCGGTCTTTTTGAGGAAATTAGGGATTGTTTTTTAGAAGCACTGGTTATTTCTTAATAAATAAAAAAGGCCGCTCCTATGATCACACGAATCATAAGAAGCGGCCCTTATTTGCTTATGACGAAGAAGAAGATTCTTCTTCAATTGTTAAATGCGTAGCCTTGCCTTCTATGTTTTTAGAAGAGACAGCTGTGATTTTAAACTTTTTGTTTAAACGCTTTGCCGAATGCGTGCGTATTTTCACCCGTAGCGAAGCATTGCTTGGCACGGTTTTAATAAGCTCATCATCTTTATAGATGTTATAAGCCACAACATCATTTGAAGGACTTGGCCTCCAGTGAGCATGAATTGTATAATGCCTGTCACTACTTGAGCTTGAATGGCTCTTATGTGAAACACTACCGACAAAATCTTGCGGCGGACATGGCGGACCAAACGGCACAAGTGACAAGTTAAAATACTTATGACCATCTTTTGGGTACGCCTCAAGTGAGCCCACATCTATCGGACGACAGCCAGCAAAGTTGATGGTGTAATTTGTCGTTGATGATGGCGGAATGCTCGGCGGCGTGCCGCAATTAAAGGCGGTGTTATTGACCCAAGCACTTGAGGTTACTGGTGCATCATCTTCGTAACATGAAATAGAACAATTATCTACCTCGTTTTCTTGGATGAGGCCGTTTTCGCTAAAGCCTGGTATGTAGACAATCAAGTAGTAGGTTGCACCACACACTAAGTTAGAAATAGGGTTTCCGCCGTTGCAATTATAGACGATCTGATCGCCAGGCTGCCAGCCGAGTGTTGTTAGGTTAGCAGTTGGCAAAATGAAGTCATGCGTAGTATCAATTGTTGTGCTAGACGGTGCAATTGAAACGCTATTACCTTGGGTAATGTTGTTAAAGATCTGCATTGGTGATGATGGTGGTATCGTGTTTAAGTCAATAAACACTGGTGGAAATGCTGTAGCATCAGCTAAAGATGCTGCCAGCTGAAACCCATTTGGTGTAATCACGTCAGTTCCAGTAAACAAGATCCCTCGATCGCAATCGCTTACAGAATTTTCAGAAATCACAGCATCATTTACCGATTCCACTAAGATGCCAGCTGAAAGTGGTAATGGAATATTGCCTATGTTGCTGCGAACATCTGATATTCTACATTCATTGATAAACAAGTTTTTTTGTTTAGCGAATTGATTCTTATGACGTTGATCAAAGTAAAGTCCTTCTCCAATACCAGCAATTATATGATTTGGATTTGTAGAAGTACTGCTGATTCTTTCTGCTATACAATTTTTATATACAATATTGGTTGTTACGCCCTCCACTCCTTGATTGTTGAAGTTTACATCTGGTGTAAAAAAGCCTACACTATATCCCCCACCAGAAATATCGCTTGCAATACAATCTAAATAAGTAACATCGTGGGTAGGGCCAACAGGAGGAATATCTGCGTGGGCCTCTGTGCCGATGAAGAAACCAAATGCGTCATAGTTAGGATTAGTGGTAATAATATTGCAGGCTTGACAGTTTTCAACTGTTATATTTGAGCCTTCTACCCAAAGAAGTCCACTAATCAATGATAACGGCTGACCACCAGGATTGTTTGGAGAAACTGACGTTCCATTAAATTGGCAATTGATGAATTTTATTCCCGTAGCATTTACTGTTTCGGGAGTTATTATCGATGCAGAAGCGTGAACACCTGATACAATTCTGCAATTGTCACCCCCGCGATAGTTATTGAACTGACAGTTTTCAAATATTAAATTGTCATCCATGCTAAACACTGAATTGACTATATCATCAGCCTGTCCAAATGCATCATTAAATTGAGAATTCTCAACCCATGTATTGAGAGAAAATGCAACAGCAAGACCGCCAACTAATTGTCCAAATGGGGTTGGCCCTAAGTCAGTTGCTCCATTGCCTTGGCAGTTACTCATTTGTAAATTTCTACCAACAAGCAGATATCCATAACACAAACCTATCGTTGTAATGCTTTGGCTTACATCGTTTGCTTGTGTATTAACAATGACAACATTGTCAAATGTCCAAACTGTGATAGCCGCTGTTCCTACACTTCGATTTACATTGCAATTTTCGATAAGCACACCGTTAAATGCAACTGGATCTTCAGGTGTCATTTGAGCGCCATTAGCAGGGAATGCATTGGAAAATAAATTTATACCGGATGCAAAATCAACCGTCCCGTCTGTTCCGCAATCTAAAATATTCAAATCAAAAAAATGTAAATCTTGAAAGGCTAATTCCGCAGTCGGCCCGTCAAAGCTTCCGTTGTAGCAGAACACGCCAATCGCAGTAAAATTTATAATGCTGCCATTTTTTACGGTAATATTTTTGAGTACTGCATCCGGATCTGCATAGTGGTATCCCTGCCCAATTTGCACACCGTAGGTATTTGGGGTGGTGTTTGCTTGGCTTAAGGTAAAGCCGCGCAGATCTAAGTTTACATCATCTGAAAGAATGTTAATTGCTGGGGTAAATTCATCAACTGGGGCAAAGGCAACATCCGCTCCTAGGCAGTAATTACCAGGCGTTGTGATAACGTAGGTTTGCGTGAGGTTGCCGCTTGAATCCATAAAATCTGCTGGCTCAATCACCGTGCAGGTGCAGCTGCAGTCTAGAAGCTGCTCTACATCGGCTAAAACTTCTTGATCAATGGCTAAATCGGCTGTAGCTGTTTGGTTAATTTGGTTTACGACGTTAAGAATAGTTTGATCGACAACTAAGTCCTGCATGGTTGTCTGGTCGATTTGTTTTAAAAGCTTATTTGCTTTTTTGCAGAATTTGTCATCTTTATGGCTAGAAGATGAAGAGTTATGCTGCTTTTGTGCTGCTAAAAGTGGCGGCTGGCTGCTTGTTGCCATGGCTAACATAGCCAATAGGCCGAATATATATTGTTTTAGTCTCATGTGAGGATCTCCGTAAAGTGTTTATTTTTGTGTTTGGATACGCTGTTGTAAGTTTTTAGGTGCCGCTGGCATGCGCTTGGCATACATTTCTTGTATAACTTTACGAGCGGTTGCAAGATCATACTTGTAGCTACCCTTCTTCATGCCTTGATGCACGGCTACAAACTCTTTTGAGAGCTCATTTGCTTTGCCATCTTTTATCATTTTGTCGTGGTAGGCATTAATACGCTTTTCATGGGCTTGAAGATTAAATGTTTTACTTTTAGCCTCTTCAAGAGTCATCTTGCCAGGCGTATCAGCTGAAACAGAAACAAAACAGGTTACAAACAGTGCAGCAAGCACAACTGCTTGCTTTTTCAACATCTGATGCATAATAAACTCCTTGTGTAATTTTGAATATGATCTACGAAAAAAATTGAATGTAATCTTCCCCACAATTTTGCTCAACAAAAAATCATACATAATGCAAAAATTTTGAGCGAAGCTCCCTGGAGTGTCGGCGCTTTTTGCGCCGCTCTTAAATTTCGCACACCTTATCCGCAAAATGTTTTAGGCATGCGGGTAGGTGTATTTTTTTGCTTTGACTATGATGAGGATGTGGTGTGTGAAAAATTTAAGAGCGGCTTTAAAAAGCGCCGACACTCTAGGGAGCTTCGCTCAAAAGAAAAAATGTTGCATCTTTTACAGAACTTTAGGATTTTATCATAATCCCGGGTCTTCGCTTGCGCTAGACCCGGCTTGTACAGGACAATTCTTATGATGAAGAAGAAGATCCTTCTTCAATTGTTAAATGCGCAGCCTTGCCTTCTATGTTTTTAGAAGAAACGGCTGTGATTTTAAACTTTTTGTTTAAATGTTTTGCCGAATGCGTGCGTATTTTAACTCGTAGCGAAGCATTGCTTGGCACTGTTTTAATAAGCTCATCATCTCTATAGATGTTATAGGCTACTACGTCATTTGAAGGACTTGGCCTCCAGTTGGCATGAATTGTATAATGCCTGTCACTACTTGAGCTTGAATGGCTCTTATGTGAAAGAGTGCCCACAAAATCGCGTGGAGGACATGGCGGACCAAATGGCACAAGTGACAAGTTAAAATACTTATGACCATCTTTTGGATAGGCCTCAAGTGAGCCCACATCTATCGGACGACAGCCAGCAAAGTTGATGGTGTAGTTTGTCGTTGATAATGGAGGAATGCTTGGCGGCGTACCGCAATTAAAGGCCGTGTTATTGACCCATGCACTTGATGTTACTGGTGCGTCATCTTCGTAACAAGAAATAGAGCAGTTGTCTACCTCGTTATCTTGGGTGAGGCCGTTTTCGCTAAAGCCTGGGATATACACAATTAAATAGTAGGTTGCACCACAAACTAAGTTAGAAATAGGGCTTCCACCGTTGCAATTGTAGACGATCTGATCGCCAGGCTGCCAGCCGAGTGTTGTTAGGTTAGCAGTTGGCAAAATGAAGTCAAATGTCGTGTCAACTGTTGTGTTAGAAGGTGCAATTGTTACGCTGTTACCTTGGGTAATATTGTTAAAAATTTGCACGGGCGTTGCTGCTGGTATTGTAGTGAGGTCAATAAATATCGGCGGAAATGCAGTTGCATCTGCAAAAGATGCTGCAAGCTGAAATCCATTTGGCGTGACTACATTTGAACCAGTCAATAAAATACCTCGATCACAGTCGCTTATGCTGTTATTTATTATGACAGGGCGATTCACCGATTCGACTACGATACCAGCTGAAAGTGGACTAGGAGTATCCGAAGTACTTCGCACATCAGAGACTCTGCAAGATTTCACAAAGAGATTGGCCTCACGAGGGAAATTTTCTTGCGGGAAACCAATGGCAGGATAAAATCCTTCAGCGATTCCGGCAACAATGTTTGTAGAGCTAGGGCTACTAATGCGCTCAGCGATACAGTTTTCTAGAACCATATTACCAAGTAGTCCTTCCTGAGCGGTAAGATTATCATTAAGCCCTGCTAAAAAGAATCCTACTGCCGTTTGGCCACCACTTTGTATATCACTTGATACGCAATTAAAGAAAGTGACGTCTATGACGTTACCAAATTCGGGCACAACATTTAGGAAAGTTGCGCCAATAAACCAACCAAACGAATGAAAATTAGGGTTTGCATTGCTATTATTACACGCTTGGCAATTCTCAAATACAATGTTTTTGGTATTTGAATAAAAAAATCCACTAGTAAATGAAACAAAAGGGACTATTCCGGGATTTGTGGGCGATACTGTTGCCCCATTAAACTGACAGTTGATAAATTTATTACCAGATGCAATAGTGTGCTGTTCAAAGTCACCTGATGAGTGTACTCCATTAATAAGTAATGATAATTCACCACCTCTTGGATTATTGAACTGACAGTTTTGGAAAATTCCATTTCTAGTATCGCTTAAATTTCCGCCGCAAACAATCAGAACAGCATCCCCAAATGTGTCATTAAATTGACAATCTTCAAGAAAGACATTAACGCATCGGTGAAGCGCAATCCCAATAGACTGAACAAATACAAGACTTGAGTCACTATCAGTAGTTCCATTACCCTGGCAGTTCGTCATTTGCACGTCTCTGCAGGTTAAAAACCAAGCTATCACGTTGGCAACATGTGTTGACGTAGAAAGATCATTTGCTTGACTATCTCTAATTACAACGTCTTCACCTGTGTATATGTTTACTGCACCATTACCCAAGCATCTATTTATGTGGCAGTTTTCGATAATCACATTTTTAAATGCAACTGCTGTTGACGGATCATCAAGGACTAAACTAGCTGATGAATCCAAATCTATTCCCGAAGCCAAATCAAATGATGGCGAAGATCCGCAATCCAAAATATTCAAATCAAAGAAATGTAAATCTTGAAAAGCCAATTCTGCCGTAGGCCCGTCAAAGCTGCCGTTGTAGCAGAACACGCCAATGGCGGTAAAATTGATGATACTGCCATTTTTTACGGTAATATTTTTGAGTACTGCATCGGGATCAACATAGTGGTATCCCTGCCCAATTTGCACACCGTAGGTATTTGGGGTGGTGTTTGCTTGGCTTAGAGTAAATCCACGTAGATCTAAGTTTACATTATCTGATAAAATGTTAATTGCTGGAGTAAATTCAGCAACCGGCGCAAAGGCAACATCTGCTCCCAGGCAGTAGTTCCCTGGCGTTGTGATAACGTAGGTTTGCGTGAGGTTGCCGCTTGAATCCATAAAATCTGCCGGCTCAATCACTATGCAGGTGCAGCTGCAGTCTAAAAGCTGCTCTACATCGGTTAAAATTTCTTGACCGAGAGCTAAATCGGCGGTGGTTGTTTGGTTAATTTGGTTTACGACGTTAAGGATATTTTGATCGACAACTAAGTCCTGCATGGTTGTCTGGTCGATTTGTTTTAAAAGCTTATTTGCTTTTTTGCAGAATTTGTCATCTTTATGGCTAGAAGATGAAGAGTTATGCTGCTTTTGGGCTGCTAAAAGTGGCGGCTGGCTGCTTGTTGCCATGGCTAACATAGCCAATAGGCCGAATATATATTGTTTTAGTCTCATGTGAGGATCTCCGTGAATTATTTATTTTTGTGTTTGGATACGTTGTTGTAAACCTTTAGGTGCCGCTGGCATGCGCTTGGCATACATTTCTTGTATAACTTTACGAGCGGTTGCAAGATCATACTTGTAGCCACCCTTCTTCATGCCTTGATGCACGGCTACAAACTCTTTTGAGAGCTCATTTGCTTTGCCATCGCGTGTCATCTTGTCATGAAAAGCATTAATGCGCTTTTCATGGGCTTGAAGATTAAATGTTTTATTCTTAGCTTGTTCAAGAGTCATCTTACGGGGTGTATCAGCTGAAACAGAAACAAAACAGGTTACAAACACTGCAGCAAGCACAACTGCTTGCTTTTTTAACATTTGATGCATAAAAACTCCTTGTGTAATTTTGAGTATGATCTAGGAAAAAAATTGAATGTAATCTTCCCCACATTTTTGCTCAACAAAAAATCATACATAATGCAAAAACTTTGAGCGAAGCTCCCTGGAGTGTCGGCGCTTTTTGCGCCGCTCTTAAATTTCGCACACCTTATCCGCAAAATGTTTTAGGCATGCGGGTAGGTGAATTTTTTTGCTTTGACTATGATGAGGATGTGGTGTGTGAAAAATTTAAGAGCGGCTTTAAAAAGCGCCGACACTCCAGGGAGCTTCGCTCAAAAGAAAAAATGTTGCATCTTTTACAGAACTTTAGGATTTTATCATAATCCCGGGTCTTCGCTTGCGCTAGACCCGGCTTGTACAGGACAATTCTTATGATGAAGAAGAAGATCCTTCTTCAATTGTTAAATGCGCAGCCTTGCCTTCTATGTTTTTAGAAGAAACGGCTGTGATTTTAAACTTTTTGTTTAAATGTTTTGCCGAATGCGTGCGTATTTTAACTCGTAGCGAAGCATTGCTTGGCACGGTTTTAATAAGCTCATCATCTCTATAGATGTTATAGGCTACTACGTCATTTGAAGGACTTGGCCTCCAGTTGGCATGAATTGTATAATGCCTGTCACTACTTGAGCTTGAATGGCTCTTATGTGAAACACTACCGACAAAATCTTGCGGCGGACATGGCGGACCAAACGGCACAAGTGACAAGTTAAAATACTTATGACCATCTTTTGGATACGCTTCAAGTGAGCCAACATCTATCGGACGACAGCCAGCAAAGTTGATGGTGTAGTTTGTTTCTGATGATGGAGGAATGCTTGGCGGCATGCCGCAATTAAAGGCCGTGTTATTGACCCATGCACTTGATGTTACTGGTGCGTCATCTTCGTAACAAGAAATAGAGCAGTTGTCTACTTCGTTGTCTTGGATGAGGCCGTTTTCGCTAAAGCCTGGTATGTAGACAATCAAGTAGTAGGTTGCACCACACACTAAGTTAGAAATAGGGTTTCCGCCGTTGCAATTATAGACGATCTGATCGCCAGGCTGCCAGCCGAGTGTTGTTAGGTTAGCAGTTGGCAAAATGAAGTCATGCGTAGTATCAATTGTTGTGCTAGACGGTGCAATTGAAACGCTATTACCTTGGGTAATGTTGTTAAAGATCTGCATTGGTGATGATGGTGGTATCGTGTTTAAGTCAATAAACACTGGTGGAGATGCTGTAGCATCAGCTAAAGATGCTGCCAGCTGAAATCCGTTTGGCGTAATATCATTTGTACCGGTTAACAAGATGCCTCGATCGCAATCTGAAATGCTATTATTGTAAATGACAGGATCTTTCCACCGATTCAATCAAAATACCAGCTGAACGTGCAATAGGAGTGCCGCCGACATTACTTCTAACATCAGATACTCTACAATTACGCACTAATAAATCTGCATCCGATCAAATCGGGTAGGAGTTTCGAAACCAATGTTATCCGGTGCAAAATAAAGATTCTGCGCAATACCTGCAACTACATCAAGCGATGATGAATTAGTGCTGTAAATTCTTTCTGCAATGCAATTTTCTAGCGTAATATTTCTGCGAACGGCTTGACACCACTTGTCTGATATCATAAGAGCTGCTAAAAAGAACCCAGCACTTATGCGCCCCCAATAATATCACTTGCAACACAATTTTAAAAAGTAATATTACTGTTTACTCCGATTAGGAATTGACTTAAGGAAAGTGGGTGTTATAAAACCAAATGCGCTCCAGCATAGGGATTTGTATTGCTATATTACATGCCTGACAATTTTCAATTATCAATGTTGTATCAGCAAGAAGCCCAGGGCCTGTCACCCAAGCTCCGAAATAGGCCACCAGGATTATTTGGAGAAACACTTGTGCCATTAAATTGACAATTAATATATTTAAAGCCATTGCTACCTACACCAGAAGAATGAAGGCTTGTACGATGAAGGCAATTATCTCCGCCACGAGTATTATTAAATTGACAGTTTTCATAAACACCATTAATAATATTAGTCAGATTGCGAATTAACAACAAAACCACTTTCTCCAAATGTGTCATTAAATTGACAGTTTGTAAGATATACATTAAGAGAACCGTGTATAATCTATGCCCACTAGCACCACCACAATTCACTGGATCAAAATAACTCGTACCATTACCTTGGCAATTACTCATTTGCAAATTTCTACCGATAAGTCAAAGCCAAGAATACCAACTTCCAAGAAAATCACTCGTTGTACTGGCATCATTTGCTTGAGTATTTTCAAGCATTAAGTCATGAAATGTAAAAACATTAGTCGCCCCATGCCCATACATCGATTAACATTGCAATTTTCATAATCACATTTTTAATATGCAACTGCATTATTTAAATTTGATGGTCGAGCTGCAGTTGAATCAAGATCTATACCAGTAGCAAAGTCGATGAGTCATTTGATTCCGCAATCTAAAATATTCAAATCAAAAAAATGTAAATCTTGAAAAGCTAATTCCGCCGTTGGGCCATCAAAACTGCCGTTGTAGCAAAACACGCCAATGGCAGTAAAGTTTATAATGCTGCCATTTTTTACGGTAATATTCTTAAGTACTGCATCCGGATCTTCATAATTGTATCCTTGCACCAATTTGCACGCCGTAGGTATTTGGGGTGGTGTTTGCTTGGCTTAAAGTAAAGCCACGTAGATCTAAGTTTACATCATCTGAAAGAATGTTAATTGCCGGGGTAAATTCATCAAGTGGTGCAAAGGCAACATCTGCTCCAAGGCAGTAGTTACCAGGGGTTGTGATGACGTAGGTTTGGGTGAGGTTGCCGCTTGAATCCATAAAATCTGCTGGCTCAATCACTATGCAGGTGCAGCTGCAGTCTAAAAGCTGCTCTACATCGGCTAAAATTTCTTGATCGACGGCTAAATCGGCGGTGGTTGTTTGGTTAATTTGGTTTACGACGTTAAGGATAGTTTGATCGACAACTAAGTCCTGCATGGTTGTCTGGTCGATTTGCTTTAAAAGCTTATTTGCTTTTTTGCAGAATTTGTCATCTTTATGGCTAGAAGATGAAGAGTTATGCTGCTTTTGGGCTGCTAAAAGTGGCGGCTGGCTGCTTGTTGCCATGGCTAACATAGCCAATAGGCCGAATATATATTGCTTTAGTCTCATATGAGGATCTCCGTAAAGTGTTTATTTTTGTGTTTGGATACGCTGTTGTAAGTTTTTAGGTGCTGCAGGCATACGCTTAGCATTCATTTCTTGCATTACTTTACGAGCGGTTGCAAGATCATACTTGTACGTCCCCTTCTTCATGCCTTGATGCACGGCTACAAACTCTTTTGAGAGCTCATTTGCTTTGCCATCGCGTGTCATCTTGTCATGAAAAGCATTAATGCGCTTTTCATGGGCTTGAAGATTAAATGTTTTATTCTTAGCCTCTTCAAGAGTCATCTTACGGGGCGTATCAGCTGAAACAGAAACAAAACAGGTTACAAACAGTGCAGCAAGCACAACTGCTTGCTTTTTCAACATCTGATGCATAAAAACTCCTTGTGTAATTTTGAGTATGATCTACGAAAAAAATTGAATGTAATCTCCCACACATTTTTGCTCAACAAAAAATCATACATAATGCAAAAAAATTTGAGCGAAGCTCCCTGGAGTGTCGGCGCTTTTTGCGCCGCTCTTAAATTTCGCACACCTTATCCGCAAAATGTTTTAGGCATGCGGGTAGGTGTATTTTTTTGCTTTGAATATATTGAGGATGAGGTGTGTGAAAAATTTAAGAGCGGCGCAAAAAGCGCCGACACTCCAGGGAGCTTCGCTCAAAAAAGAGTAAAGCATTTGTTGCATTTTTTTGCTTTGAATATGATGATGATGTGGGGTGCGAAAAATCTAAGAGCGGTGCATAACTCACGCGCGCACTCCAGGGAGCTTCGCTCAAAAGAGAGTCTGTTTTGAAACAGAATTCTTTAGATTTTATTAAAATCCCGGGTCTTCGCCTTGCGTTACCTGTATAACACGCGCTTAGACTTGTCAAATGCATTATCATAAAAATAGTATGAACTATAAAGTGAGAAGCTGACTCATTTTCCTAGAGAAGATGAGTCTTAAATATCTCCTTTATCCCATCTTGCCAGAAATAGGCAGTGACGTTTTCAAGCTTTTTGCAGAAACGATCACGGCTTAAGCAGATAGGGACGCAATCTCCAAAGTCTTTGGATATGCGAATAAAACCGCTTAGATCAGTGCGTTCAATCTCATCCGTACTTTTAATTTCGATGAAAAGAGGGGCAATTCCAGGTCTCTCTATAACAAGATCTACTTCCACATCATTTGCGGTACGAATGTAGGAAAAGCGGTACTCCGGCTCAAAATAGCTTGCCAAGCGCATGATCTCAAGAATTATAAAGTGTTCAAAAGCATCTCCAAAACTTGGAGTCTGTTCAAGAAGTGGCAAAGAAAGTCTTCGGGAGAGGGCTCGAACTACACCCGGGTCAAAAAAATAAAACTTTGGGGTTTGTCCAAGCCTTTTACGAAACGAGTTATGAAAGGGTTCGAGAAAAAAGCCGAGTAGAGTATCTTCCAAGAGAGTAAAAAAGGAGGCTACTGTTTTGTCCTCTACCCCTACGTCTCGAGAGATATTGAGATAGTTAACAATTTTGCCGTTAGCCTGTGCGGCTACTTCTAAAAATTTGCGAAATGGATCAAGATTTCGCACAAAATGCTCATCCCATATTTCTTCTTTTAAATAGGTGTTTGCATAGGCTTGCAAAAATTGTGAGCGCTCTTTGTCATTATCAAGTCGAAAGACTTCGGGTAAAGAACCCCATTCAAGTACAAATTTTAAATCAAAGGTTTTCCCTAATTCAAGAAAACTCAAGGGAAAAAAGTTGTAAACAAACGCTCGTCCTGCGAGAAGATTAGCGCCGCCTCTTTTCAATTTGCGGGCTGATGATCCGTCATAATAAATTTCTTATCAGTCTCCCCCATAAGATCATGCACAACATCTAGCAGTTTAGGTACCTTTTGTACTTCATCTATTACAACATGGGTGATAATTTCTGGTAGAGCCATTA
Organism: uncultured Chlamydiales bacterium; assembly: GCA_963785335.1. Classification (GTDB taxonomy): domain Bacteria; phylum Chlamydiota; class Chlamydiia; order Chlamydiales; family FEN-1388; genus SZAS-7. The sequence goes on from CAWAUW010000002.1 coordinate 390,027, forward strand.
CCATATCGTAGAGAGTTTCTGGCTTTCTTAGAAAACGGTCCGATTCTTCTGGCTTGAGAAGGTTACAAAAAAGGGTTTCAGTTTTGGTAAATGTATGTTTAAGTAGCGTGCTTTTCCCAGTCCCTCGTGCACCAAAGAGAAAAAAACTTCGTTTTTTGGATAGCTGCAATAGGCGTTGAAACATAATAATTTTCTCCTAAAATCTCATTTTACTACGAAATTCCCTTTTGGTAAACAAAAAATCAGGCAATTTCGTAGTCAACTACGAAATTGCCTGATTTTTTCGTAATGGACTACGAAATTACTAAACTAAAGTTTCATAAAGAAAAAGACCTGAGCAAGATATTCCTGCTCAGGCCTTTGTTGTTAAATAAGAGCCGAATCCGACCCTAATTTCTTACTTATGAAGAAGAAGATCCTTCTTCTATTTTTAAATGCGCAGGCTTGCCTTCTATGTTTTTAGAAGAAACAGCTGTGATTTTAAACTTTTTGTTTAAACGTTTTGCCGAATGCGTGCGCATTTTAACTCGTAGCGAAGCATTGCTTGGCACGGTTTTAATAAGCTCATCATCTCTATAGATGTTATAGGCTACAACATCATTTGAAGGACTTGGCCTCCAGTGAGCATGGATTGTATAATGACTGTTACTACTTGAGCTTGAATAGATCTTATTCGAAAGAGTTCCAACAAAATCTTGCGGCGGACATGGCGGACCAAACGGCACAAGTGACAAGTTAAAATACTTATGACCATCTTTTGGATAGGCCTCAAGTGATCCCACATCAATCGGACGACAGCCAGCAAAGTTGATGGTGTAGTTTGTTGTTGACGATGGAGGGATGCTTGGCGGCGTGCCGCAGTTAAAGGCGGTGTTATTAACCCAGGCACTTGATGTTACAGGGGCGTCATCTTCGTAACAGGAGATAGAGCAGTTGTCTACCTTGTTATCTTGGATTAGGCCGTTTTTGCTAAAGCCTGGAATGTAGACAATTAAGTAGTAAGTTGCACCACACACTAAGTTAGAAATAGGGCTTCCACCGTTGCAATTGTATACGATCTGATCGCCTGGCTGCCAGCCAAGTGTTGTTAGGTTAGCAGTTGGCAAAATGAAGTCAGTCGAGTGTCGATTGTCGTGCTAGACGGAGCAATTGAAACGCTATTACCTTGGGTAATGTTGTTAAAGATTTGCAACGGCGATGATGATGGTATAGTGTTTAAGTCAATAAACACTGGCGGAAATGCTGTAGCATCAGCAAAAGATGCGGCAAGTTGAAATCCGTTTGGAATGATTTCATCTGTTCCTGTAAATAAGATGCCACGATCACAATCGCTTACGCTGTTATTGGAAATATCTGGACCGATGCACTGATTGTGCTACAATGCCAGCTGAAAATGGGCTTGGGTGCATCTTGATTACTTCGGACATCAGAAATTCGGCAGCCTTTAATAAATAAGATTAACTAAAGTAGGAAAAATTTCATGAAATGATTGTTCAAGAGAAAACCCTTCAGCTATACCTGCAACTAAGTCGTTTGAAGAAGAGCTTGAAACTCTTTCTGTAATGCAATTCTCAACAACCATATTTATTAGAGATGCTTGCGTTCCGGCAATATTTCAGATTCAGGACTCGCAAGAAAAAACCAAGAGCTTTTCTTGGACTCTTGATATCACTTGCAACACAATTTACGAATGTAAAGTTAGAAATATTGTGAAAATACTGGAGGGGCAGCTCCTGCATTGGTTCCTATAAAAAAGCCAAAACTATCGAAGTCGGGATTTTCCGTACTGATATTGCAAGCCTGACAATTTTCAAATATGACATTTTTTGCCGTCCCATATCAACACCAATACAACGAGCCACTATCGAACTCGGATGGCACCAAATGCACTACGGAGAATGCTCTCCGTTAAATTGACAATCTAACAAATTTAAGGCCATTCGATTGAGATGGAAAACCTTCACCAAAGCTTACAGAAAGCCAGAAATAAAACTGCACACTGAACTCGCCGCCAAGTGAATTATTGAATTGGCAATTTTCGAAAATAGCATTTTGTATAACACTTCCAAAACATCACTACATTAAAGACCTGTAGATATGCCAAAAGTACCATTAAATTGACAATCTTTTGCGTACACATTTGCAGCTGTAAACATGACTTGTCCGCAGAAAAAAGCCCATTTACAGGATCTAGGTTTGTGTGTTATTTCCCTGGCTATTTAACATTTGAATATTACTTACAACAAGGAAATAGGCAGCACACCTGCAACCGGAATGTCGACGAAATCTGTAAAAATCATTAGCCTGAGTATTTTGAATGATAAGATCATCTACAGTATAGATTAGAATTGAAGCATTTCCAACGCAGCGGTTAACATAACAATTTTGAATCTGGACATTACTGGTATGAAACTGGCACATCGAGATCAAACACAGTAATGTCGGCAGCTGAATCAAGATCAATTCCTGAAGCAAAATCAAATGATGGAGTGTGAATCCGCAATCAAGAATATTCAAATCAAAGAAATGTAAGTACTGAAATGCCAATTCTGCAAGTATGGTGCATCAAAACTTCCGTTGTAGCAAAACACGCCAATCGCAGTAAAATTGATCAATTGCTGCCATTTTAAACTGTAATATTTTTGAATACTGCATCTGGATCATGATAAAAATATTCCTTCCCCAATCTGCACACCATAAGTATTTGGCGTGGTATTATCTTGGCTTAAAGGTAAAGCCCCTTAAGATCTAAGATTTACATCATCTGATAAGAATGTTGATTGCCGGAGTAAATACTTACCGGCGCAAAAGCAATATCTGCTCCCAGGCAGTAGTTACCAGGAGTTGTAATGACGTAAGTTTGTGTGAGATTGCCATCACTATCTTGAAATCTGCTGGCTCAATTACTGTGCAGGTGCAGCTGCAGTCTAAAAGCTGCTCTACATCGGCTAAAATTTCCTGACCGATGGCCAAATCGGCTGTGGTTGTTTGGTTAATTTGGTTCACGACGTTAAGGATAGTTTCGATCGACAACTAAGTCCTGCATGGTTGTCTGGTCGATTTGCTTTAAAAGCTTATTTGCTTTTTTGCAGAATTTGTCATCCTTTTGGCTAGAAGATGAAGAGCTATGATGGTTTTGCGCTGCTAAAAGCGGCGGTTGGATGCTTGTTGCCATGGCTAACATAGCCAATAGGCCGAATATATATTGCTTTAGTCTCATGAGAGGATCTCCGATGAAATGTTTATTTTTGAGTTGGAATACGCTGTTGTAAACCTTTAGGTGCTGCAGGCATACGCTTAGCATTCATTTCTTGCATTACTTTACGAGCGGTTGCAAGATCATACTTGTAGCTACCCTTCTTCATGCCTTATGCACGACTACAAACTCTTTTGAGAGCTCATTTGCTTTGCCACCCTTTATCATCTTGTCATGAAAAGCATTAATGCGCTTTTCATGGGCTTGTAGATTAAATGTTTTATTCTTAGCCTCTTCAAGAGTCATCTTACGAGGTGTATCAGCCGAAACTGAAACAAAACAGGTTACAAATAGTGCAGCAAGCATAACTGCTTGCTTTTTCAACATCTGATGCATAAAAACTCCTTGTGTAATTTTGACTATGATCTACGAAAAAAATTGAATGTAATCTTCCCCACATTTTTGCTCAACAAAAAATCATACATAATGCAAAAACTTTGAGCGAAGCTTTCTGAGGGCTGTGAAAAAATCAATGGATTGCCAAGTTTAGGCCCGAAGGGTCGTCATCTCATAGCCCAGGTTGAAGCGAAGCGAAGGCCTGGGTGTTAAAATAATTGCCTAGAGTCCTATAGGGACGGCATGTATATGCTTATCGGATTAAAATGTCGTCCTTACAGGACTCTGGATTGATTTTTATTAACCCAGGCCTTCGCTTCGCTTCAACCTGGGCTATGAGATTTCGGCCTTTCAGGCCTAATTTTTGATTTTTCACAGCTCTCTGGAATGCCAGCTCTTTTTGCGCCGCCCTTAAATTTCGCACGCCTTATCATCAAAATGTTTTAGGCATGCGTGTGAGGGGTGTATTTTTTTGCTTTGAATATAATGAGGATGAGGTGTGAGAAAAATTTAGAGCGGCGCATAACAGCGCACGACACTCCAGGGAGCTTCGCTCAAAAGAGAGTAAAGCATTTTTTAGGCATGAGGTTGGTTTTTTTTTGCTTTGAAGATGATGAGGATATGGTTTGCGAAGAATCTAAGAGCGGTGTAAAAAGCCGACACTCCAGGGAGCTTTGCTCAAAAGGCAATGTGCTTGAATTTTATATTGATACTGTTACATAAGGACATCAATGACGAGGAGAAAAATCATATGCTCGCAGTTGGATTTGATTTAAGACAGTTGTTTCGGCATCTGCCCAGCCGAAGATTTCAAGGGCCGCAAAATTTGTATATACTAAAGATATTATGCCGCGGCCGGATGATGCTGTACTGCAAAGCTTGCGCTCTGCACTTGGGCAATTTGAACAAATTGACACAAGGATTAACCAAATTTTTCATACTGTGCATGAGCGTATTACAAGATGCTCAAAAATTGATGAAGTTCATAGCGCGCTTAAAAATGAAGTGGTTTTACTTAATGCAAAAATGACCCTCGCTTCGGCTAAAGATAGCTATAAATACATTCCTTTGATGACAGATTTTCGAAAGACAGCTGAAGCCATCACTTGCATGATGCATCTTGAAGTACTTATTACACATACTCAAGCAAAAGCAAAAACACTTTGCAACTTACTAGCAAGTCAGCATCATCGACAAGCACTAATGTTTTATAAAACAAAAGTAAAAGAGTGTGAGGGTTTGCAGTCAAAACCAAAAATCGAAGATAAAATTAGCACGCTTGCAACAATTTTTAAGCAAGTAAAGGCAAGTGTTGTGAAAGCAAAACATGAACTTACCGGAACTGCAGACCCAGCTGTAGTGCAAGAATCTGTATCATTATATGAAGAGGTGATTCTTTTTATTCAGTATACTTCTACTTGGCTTGAAAAAGAAATTCAGGCAACCAAAGATACTCATCAAGAAGAGCTCCAATTGCAGCTTGATCGCCTCAATAGCTCTATTGCTAAGAAGCAAGCGGCCCTTGCCCCTATTCGTAGTGATAAAGACTCTGCCCAAATAGATAAAACACTTCAAGACTATATGCAAAAGTCTAAAACGGTAAAAATGCCCAATGAGCACTATTTTCGTAATGGAATGAGAGGTGCTAAACTGGTTTACCATGCCGTCTGGGATCAAGTTGAAAAGCTTCAGGACATAGCTTGTGCACTTTTTAGGGTAAATAAAACATGCTTGGAGCGCACAAAAGATCTTCTAAACGGGCAAAGTGCACCATCTGCAAACTTTAATCATCTAGAAGAAGAAATAGCCTATTATACACATATTATAAATAGACTTGAGACACTTACACTCGTGCAATTTTCTGACTTAACAAAAAGGCCGCCTTCAACAAAAGGGCATGCCTGCTGGTATTATGTTGCTGATCTTCTTGCTCAAATAAAAGAAGCAAGGGCAAATCTTGGTAAGCTTTCTCAAATTGCCACAGGCAGTTATACATTTTGCATGCGTGCATTAGGTATACTAAGTGAATATTTAGAACTTGGCAGCTTAGAAAAAGCAGGTAGCAGACATGCCAATATAACAAAGCTTTATGAGGCAATTCTTGCAGCAGATAGGCTCTGCAGAAAAACCGATCGGCTGCATAAAAGAACTTATAAAGTTATCCACGACACACTTGCTTTGCAAGGACCTAAAACGCTAGTTTTAACTAAGCAAGAAGCAAAAATACCTGATATTGTCTTTGAGAATAACCCTTTTTACCAAGATGAAGCCCAGATACTTCAAAGCTATGTAATGAAGCGTTTAGTCCAGTATGTACGCTTTTCAGAAAATACAATCGATCCGGAATTTGATTCAGTACTATTTGTTCTGCAAAATAATGTACGCTATAAAGACTGGCTTATGCATTGTTCAACAGATTTCAAAAGACTTCTTGATGTTTACATAAAAGGCAGCGTGCTGCCAAATAATTCACTTGAGTTCAATATTTTCTCTTGCGCACTTTATGCGCTTCATGCTATTCCCCATGCACTTACTAGCAAGATTGACTTCTTTATGAGCTATCATGAAGCAAAAGAGCTTCTTGATGATTTAAAAGTCTCTCAGCATGCAGCATCATTACTGCCGCATGTTGCTTGGCTGGAAAGCAAAATTTACGCCTTTTCTCGAAAGCATGAGGATTCACTAAACATTGACGATGAACTCTCACAACCCCCCGCCAACAGGCTTTTTAAATCATTAATTACAAGTTTATTTAGCTCGCATCATCAAAAGTTTGATTCTGTAGTTAGACTTTTAGAAGTACTACAAGAGCCCAACTTTAGACTGCCATCACTTGATACTGTAATAGGAGTTTTACTGCGCCGCTTTGCCTTAAAGCGTTTTATGGTAGATAAAGCAGACATCACAATGTGCGAAAAATCAATCTTATACACACTCTTTATTCAATATCTATCCGATGCAAGTGCGCAAAATTTTTGGCAAGATCAGTATGATTTAGGTTTCATGGAAATGGCGCTTTGTCAGTTTGTGGAGTGTAAAGAATTTAATATGCAGGAAATTATCTTTCAAACTCGAACAGAAGTTCATTATGAGCTATGGCAAAACGTTGTTGGTCTTTATGCCAAAGCAAGAAATTCATATGCACAAGTTGGGCATAAGGCCTCTCAAAAAGAGGCATTGGAATGTTTGGAAAAAGCAAAAGCTTTAGTGGATGAAACCTGCGAAGAAACAATTAATCTTGGCATTGCAAAATGGTGCATCCAAGAAATGATGCAACTAACTGCAGCTAAATAAAAACAAAATCAAAACACAAAAACAATTTTAACCGCAGAGAAACAGCCGAGCAAATACCAGAGGAAATACAGAGGAAATACAGTTGAAAGACAGAGAGGCACAGAGGGCACAGAGCGGTCGCGAGGTTTAAATGATGTTATCCGTCACGAAGCTACATAGCCATGATTCTAGGAGGGCGAAGCTTTCTGCCGCGCTTAGCCGCGAAACGCGCTTTGAAGGCATTACCCCCCAAGAATAATGATCTATATCCGTAACGGATAACACATTTAAACCTCGCGAAGCGCTCTGTGGCCTCTGTGCCTCTGTGTTTCAACTGTATTTCCTCTGTATTCCTCGGTATTTGCTCGGCTGTTTGCTCTGCGGTTAAAGTTTTTTGTTGGCAACGAAATTTAGGTGGCTTTGGTACCATTTTTCTAGGAAATGCTCGCCTTTAAGTTGCAAAAATAGATTTGAAACCGGACGCGGGACACCCTCTAGCGCTCTTTCTTGCAGTACTAGGAAAAAAAGGGCGTGCTGCAGCTTGCAATCAGCTAAAGCTACATTGTCTTTTCTTAAGAATACTTTGGCTGGGCCTTCAATAAAGAGCTCGAGTTCTTTTTGACATACGGCAAAAGATCCTGTAATAATTTTATTCATTGTATTTTCATAAATTAGCTGCAAAATAGGTTCCCAGAGGCCCTTTTCGTCGATTTTTTGGATGGCTGCAAAAAGCCAGGTCTGCGCGGCATGTCTTTCGGCCTGCCCGCTTGCATAAAGAGCGGATGCAAGATGTCGTAAAAGCGCACTTTCATCGTCAAGTGCTACCCAATCATGATCGCAAAAGCTATCTTGGGCACCAATATAACAGTAGCGATTTCTCCCCTTTAACCCTACAAACTTTAAAGCGACCTGGCAGACGTCAAGTTTGGAATAAAGCAATGCTGCAAGTTGGCTATGCTGCTCTTTATTGTAGCCATCAAGTCTTGCAAACTCGATACATTTTTGCCAGGCGCATGTATAGGTATAAATACAAGCATGCATTTGAGCCTGATGGATGAGCAAAAGCCCATCATATGCTTGTTGAAACAAAGCAGGATTTCGATTTTGTTCGGTAACTCTATCGTACAAACGAATGTCGTTTCGAAGTTTTTCATTATTGCTGGTATAAAGCCCCTTTGTGCTTGGATCATTTCTTAGTGCATGTAGCAGCAGCTCTAGTTCAACGTCGAGCTTTTTGCTGTTAAAAAAGCGATCTATTCGATTTAGAAGGTATATTTGAACTCTAAGAGCAAGCCCTGCTATCTCATCGGCATCCCCAAAAGATCTGCCCATAACGATATTCCAGATGACTTTTTCTTCTTTTGTAAGGGTTGGGTCTTGTACATAATCATGTTCAGAAATTTGTTTTACTTGCTCATCTGAAACTCCCACTGACAAAAGTGACGGTCCTTCTAAGGAGTCTGCAACGAGCCGGTTTTTTAGGTAGGTAGCATCAAATGCAGCATACCAGCGATTAAAAACTAAAGCATTATATCGCTGTTTGAATCGCTCTTCAAATGTTTTATAGCCAGCTTTTATTAGTTTATAGAGTGCCATCTGAATTTCATAGTCATCAAATGCTAGAGATTTTGCTCTAAAAAATTGTTCGATTGGACCATCTACTAAATGTCGCATTTCACGATGGCCAAGCATTAAAGCTTCAGCTTGATCATTTGCAAAAGAATAGGCCAATATTTTTTGTACTGTATTTTTGCTTAAAAGTTCTTTTACATCGCCTGGAAGTCCACAAAGTAGATTTTCAAAGTCATGATTTTCAAAAATATATTCGATCATGCTTTGAGATTTTTTTTTGGACGTTAACGTCACTTGCAAAAAGCGCCTCTGCAACAAGCCGCAACAAAATGGATGTAAATATTTTCTGTTTTTCTTCTTGTCCAAGCCGAGTTCGGGCACCGACACGTAAATCTTGTACAAATTTATCAATTTGAGCTGGATTTGCTTTTTGAACTCGCTTATCCATTATACTATATTCAAATTTTTCAGCGAGCGTTGCAAGACATGAAAATAGATGCTTAACTAATGCGTGCTTATAAGCATTATTGCCATGTCCTAAACGAGATATATATTCTAAAACTTGGCTCAATAAGCTTGCATAAGCTGCAACATCTTTATTTGCATTTTTTGCTTTTATAATTGCCCCTGCAATAATGCCGGCTTCTCTTATGCGATCATCTGTAAATGCTCTTTTTTCGGCATAATTTTTTTCATACTCAAGGGCAATGCTGTCAAATGCGCTATTATTTATTTTTTTGTTTTTATAAAGAGCCCATACAAGTTCAAGTTCTATATCAAATGCCTTAAGTAAAGGAAAATAGAGCGCTAAAACCATACGTTTTGCCAAATAGCTTACTAGCGGCATTTCATGTATCTCTGATTTGAGGCTTAAAACAAGTTCTGCGGCTTCAACTTCATTCTTATGCACCTGCAAGAAGCGTGTATCTACTACTGCATGTACATCATGTAGTAAAGTAACCAGCCTATCTAAAAAACCTTTAAAAGCTCCTTCAGGTAAATCTTTTCTTGATTCAAGTGCTGCCATCTGTTGCACTGAAGCATAGATCTGAGCTACTTTGTCAAATTCTTTATAGGCAGAGTCAAATTGTCCTACATAGCCATTCATTGCCCTTAAAGATGCCAAAGCTCTTTCACTGGAAAATTTTTCAAGAGTTTTTAGTTTTGCTCTTACTTGCCGAAAGGCAAACTTTAAGCCGCAGGCATAATCATGTATAAAGCGCGTTAGATCATCATTTGGAATTTCAAGGCTATATAGTGCTAAAAAAGTATTATAAAGTGCCTGTATGCGGCATTTAATAGAGGTAGCATCCATATTCCAGCAAGCTACGCTACTTAATTGCTCATCTAGTTTTTCAGAAAGCGCGCTAAGTGGCTGGCCCACTTTTGTTTCTAAATTTAAGCCAATTTGGGACGTTTCAGGGTAGTAACCCAACGTGGCCCAAGCATTTGTTGCATAAGGAATATTTTTCCAAAATGAAAAAGCCGGATCATGTTTTCCTTTTGAACAAATATCTTCTTCGACAATTCCAACTTTAGATTCAAATGGCACAGTCAAAAACTCCACACGCGCCTTTGGTGAATTGCAAAATTTTTTAAGTCTTTTTATTGATTTTGCAGTGAGAAGAACCTGCAGTTCAAGTGAAAGTTCATCACAAATTACCTGAGGAATGCTTTCAAGTTTTACCTGAACAGGTATTTGTTTACATATCCCACCCGGGCCGTAAAGTGTAAGAGCAAGGACCTGCACTCTTGCCTCAATACTATTGAGCTGGCTATAAATATTGTCAAAATCCGCAGCAGGATTCCACTGAAGAGCTTGTCGTAGAGGCTTTAACAAGGAAAGCTCTCGGCTGAGCGCTTTTCTACAGATATCTAATTTTTGGCAAGCTGTTTCATTTTTATCGAGAGCATCATCGCTTTTTCTAAAAAATAAAGGGGTAGCTGCTTGCATACATCGTGCCTCATAAAATACTAATGATGTACTCCTCCTTTATGGCTATTGTCAAGCTAATTCTAGCCTAGTTTTTTAATTCAATTACATGTATAGTTATTAAAAAATAAGTGAGTAATAATATGAGTTTTGGAATTAATAATTACGATCGTTGTTTTAAATGTAATGATCTTATAAAAGATTATAACTATGATATGTCAATGTGTGGCCACAGCTTTCATACCAAATGCTGGAAAGGCGCCTGTTCTCCGTGTGAAACACAAAAAAAACTTACGAAAGAACAAATTAGCCGAGAAAATTGGTCAACGGTAGCTGGGACTGCCATAATTTCTGTAGTAGTTTACGCTGTTTTTTCGTTATCAAAACGGTAAGGTTTTTAGCGCAAGTGATCTCAATGATTAGAACGATAGAACGATAGAACGATAAAACAAAAGATCTACCCTTTTGAAGATTGACGGCGTAATGGTTGTTTTTTTGTTTTATCGTTCTTATCGTTCTATCGTTCTAATCGCTTAAGATCATTGTGCTCGCAAATTACCTATAGAGAATAGCTCAAGGGGCCAACCAGCAAATTCATGGTTTTTCACATAGCTTTTCTGCTATAATCGTGTTTATGAAAAAGGTTTGTATGCAACATGACACAAGCATTGACTGGCATGAGGAATGGGCAAAGCATGCGCATGGTTTTCATGATGGTCTTGCACACATTGACTTTAAAGAATTAAATATTGGTTCAGGCTCAATAGTACTTGCGCCAGGTCCAGGCTTTGGAGATCTCTCACATCCTACTACTCGTCTTGTGCTTAATTTAATGTCAAAGCATGTAGCCGGAATGAGCGTTCTTGATATAGGCTGTGGAAGTGGTATTTTATCACTTGCTGCTGCAACATTTGGTGCAAAATCTGTTTTTGGACTAGATATAGACGATGAAGCGATTAGTCATGCTATTCATAACGCTGCCTTAAATGGTTTAACAGCGGTATGTCAGTTTGGAAAAAGTGCTAAAAAGCCTCGCCAAATCATACTCATGAATATGATTCGCTCCGAACAAAAAGCTGCCTATTCAAGTTTACCAGAAAAATTCCGCACTTTTGATTTTGCTTTTACCTCGGGCATTCTAAAAGAAGAGCGCCAAAAATATCTCACCCAAACAGCCGCGTGGGGCTGGAAGTGCATTGCAGAAAAACAGTTAAAAGGCTGGCTGGGGTTTTGTTTTACTCGAGTGTAAAGCTTGTCTCTAAATCACGCGGTCTTTATAGTCTTTTATTTTTATTGAGGAATAGAAAACAGATGCGCTATCTTTTATCTCTTTTACTAGGAATTGTTACGTTCATGTCACAGCCACTTTTTGCATCACAAAATAATCCACTCGTTATTGTTTTACTCGGTCCTCCAGGCTCCGGAAAAGGCACTCAGGCCGTGCGCCTATCAGAGGCTTTGCACATCCCCCACATATCTACAGGCGATCTTTTCCGCTATAACATAAAAAATGAAACGCCGCTTGGCCTTAAGGTAAAAGAAATTCTTAGCCAGGGAAAACTAGTGCCGGATGATGTTACTTTAGATATGCTCTTTGAGCGCCTTAGCAAGCCTGATTGCAAAAACGGCTATCTCTTAGACGGTGTTCCAAGGACTGTTGCTCAAGCTGAAATCATCCAAAACCACCTCAAAGATACTCCTCACAAACTTTTGGTGTGTAATCTTGTTGTATCAGATGATGAAGTTCTAAAACGTATTACCGGCCGAAGATCTTGTCCTCAGTGCAATAAAATCTATCACGTGCAATCATCACCTCCCAAAGAAGATGGGATTTGCGACATCTGCCATGTTCCTCTGATTCAAAGACAAGATGATAAAGCTGAAGTTGTTACAGAGCGTTTAAAAGCGTATTATCAACAAACAAAACCAGTTGAAGATTTTTACAAACAAACTGGGCAAGTATACAGCATTGATGGAGCAAAAACATCTGATCAAGTATTTGATTCGCTCATGAAAGTTATTAACACATAAGCCTTTTTTAGGTTGAATTTTTCTGTCTGCTATTACATAAAGGGGTACTTACCATCTTAAAGAAGGTTTGTACTTATGATACCAGTAGCAAACGACTCTCCACGTGACATAAGCGAATTTGATACAACACCGCGCCCAGATTCATATCGCGGGCCATTGGCTCTGTTTCCAGACCCATCACCGCGATCATTAGTTGGCAATGCTATGACGCAAGTTGTGGTAGAAGTACGTCCTGAAAAACAACTTTTTAGCACAAAGACCCCCCATAGGCCTATAGGCAATCGAGTTTATCAATATACAAAAGATATTACCGCACCTGATCTTTACGTTGTTGAAGCAATTTTTAAGGAAGCAAATGAGACGGCCCAAGATTTTGACGCAGTGCTACGTCAAACCTCCCAGCTGCTTTATGAAAGAAAAGCAGCTCCTGGCACTGTAGCTGCCAGTCATAAGCTGCAAGCTGCAAGATTACAAGATGGATATAAAAAGTTAAGATCCGCCAAACTAGAACTTCGCGCGAATGTAAAGTTCATTCCTTTTTTAAACGATCCCAAATTAATTGCCAGCGCTCTTAGGTCTTTATTTACTTTTAACGCTATTCGTCCTGAAAAAAAACGAAAATATGAAGAACTTCATTTACTTCTTACGGCCCCCGAGCACACCCAGGCCCTTGAATTTTATAAAAGGTTAAAAAAACAGTGTAAAGATCTACGGAATTTACCAACCCCGCAGGCCAAAGTAACTGGACTCGAAGCCATATATGAAGAGGCTATCCAAAAAATCAGTAGCGTTCTTAATGAGAAAAAAGAAGAAAAACAAAAAGATGACGAAACTTTACTTGGAAAATCTGTTATTGTATTTAAGCAAACCACTTCGCTTTATCTAGAACTTCTCCGATTTATTTCGTACACAAGCACCTTTCCCAACAAGGCTCCAAAAGTAGGTCTTGGATGGAAAATAATTGGATATGGCTCTGTATGGGGAACTCCTGCGGAAATTGTAAATCCAAATGATATTGGACCTCTTGCCATAAGAATTGCACATCTAAAGGAAAAAGTAGATAAGCAAGATAGTGAAGTAAGTCATGCCCAAGAATTGGCTTTAGCCGACAATGCTGTAAGAAATATAGCAGCCTCAGTATTAGCTGATCCTACAGACTCTTATTTGGCCCTCTGTGAACAAGATCCACTTAGCGATGAAGACAAATTTCGAGGTGGGGGCAGATTGCAGCTTGCTATTTACAGTGAAATGGCTACAGAAATTAGAAGTCTCTATAGAGTTGCTAAAGCGCTTGCCCGAGAACTTGCCACCCTTGAAGCGCGCACAAAAGAATTATGTGCTGGAACAAGAAGTGCCCCAAAGCTTGAAACCTTCATGGCCGAAATCCCACATTTAGAAGCACTCATAATAGGCCTTGAAGCCCGTATTACCGAACAGCATGACAAAATTAAGGCTTTACCTTTATCAAGTAAAATCCAGGCCGGTTGGTACTATGTTGCAAAACTGCGTGAAAAAGCCAATGATGTGCGCATGTATTTAAAGCACTTTAAAAAAATAGCCAATGCTGGATTTCTCCCCTATTCAATGGCTATGTATAGGCTTATGAACTATTTAGACCCTCAAAAGGAAAGCCTTCGTAGAGATAGCGCCTACTTTACAAGCCCAAGTGCGGTAAAACGTCTATATAAAGCATTACAGGCAACAAATCAGCTACTGGAGCCTATGCAGCATAGGCGCTTTCGCGAAAAGCTTGCCCAATCAGTATACACGACAGTAGATGAAATCCTTGCCAAGGTAGGACCTCGCAGCCTTAAGGCTGCCAATAATGAAATTGGAATCCCTCGTCGATTACTTGCTCGCGAGCTTCTGGCTACATTTCAAGCAGACAATGAAATCGCCAATGAATATCCACCAAAAGTCATTCAGAGCTACCTTTTAAAAGGTTTTATAAATCAACTTTACTATTTAAAAAAACCAAATATTGATCCTGAGTTTGAAGTCACTCTTCATATTTTACTTACAGACCCTCATTATGCAGTTGCTATGCGGTCCATGTGTCAGAAACTGCCCCTATTTGCAGATTTGTTAGCAGACTATAAAGCTTCAAGTGACATGGACAAATTCACCTCAGAGCTTGACATGATGAAAAAAGCCCTCCAATGTGTTGCCTGGAAGCCAAATTCAAATAATAACAACATAAGTAAGCTTTTTCATTATTGCCAAGTACAGCAAATACTTGATGATCTTTATAAAAGCCCATATCTACAGGCAAGTGCACAGCAAGCTAAACGCCTCAATTGGCTTAAACAACAAATATCTTATATCTTAGTGTCCACAAGCTTTGGCTACCCTGCATATTTTTCAGAATTTCAATCCATTGATGTGCAATTTAGGAGCGCGAGCGTGCGACTTGAGCCCAAAATGCAAAGTCACGAAACTCGAGGCCCTATTCTTTATAAACTCATTACAAGAAGTTTGTATGCGCATGCTATAGATGATCGCGTCAATGCCACACGAGCTCTTTTAAGCATTATCGATGTCTTAAATATTGAAGATTTACCCACTATGCATCTTAAGCAACTGCTTCTAGGATGGACCCTTGAGCAGTATATGCAAACCCCGAGAATTAGTACCCAACATAGTGAAATGCTGCTTGCGGATTTATTTGACGATTATCTGAAGAATGATCAAAGTCGAGAATTCTGGAGAGATTTGCATGGAATAGGCTTTATGGAGCTCGCTCTTTATAGATTAAAAAATTTAATGGAGCAAACACAAGTTGCCACTCGCAACTCAGGCATTGCAGCCTACGAAACTTGGAAAGCAGTTATGCACTGCTACGATAACTTTACCAAAGAAATCGACCTTGTTCAAGGTGATCCCGATAATCCATATGGGCGCATAAATAGTCTTGTAAAACTTGCACGTGAACGATTTAAAAATGGCCTGCCAACCGAGGGTCTTTCGGCAAATCTGGATGCTGCTTTGTGGTGCGTGATAGATATCATTACATCATATGTACGCCTTCGTCACGAAGAATTTACATCTCTAATAAGGTTCCATCAGCATTTGGCAGAAAGACCGGCAGATCCGGAAGATATCCAAAGACATGAACTTGGCGAAAACAAAGCAGCGGCATTAAGTCACGCCCTTGAAGAGACTAAAGCATATAATGCAATGATTCCATATGAGGCTCAAAAGGCATACGATGATACTAAAAAACTTCTCGATGATGTAATTAATGCCTTTGGCCCAGAAATCCCTCTTGACATGAGTGTTTTACCGCAAAACCCCAAACTCAAAGAAGCCCGAAAACTCGTAGCTGACATAAGAATAAAATTTTCACAGCATGCTTTGCCCTGGAGAACCTATCACGCTAAATATCTAAAGGGTAAGGAGTAGAGAATTAGGCTTCGCCTAAGCGTTAAGATTATGAGACAAAGTCGAGACTTTTTTTGACCGCAGGTCTTTGGAGTGCGGGACTTTTTGTCCCGCCCTTAATTTTACGCACAGCATAACCACATAAGCTTCAAAGAAGAAAAAAGCGGTAATTTTTCGCTTAGATGTTTTTGACGTTATGGTGTGCGTAAAATTAAGGGCGGGACAAAAAGTCCCGCACTCCAAAGACCTGCGGTCAGAAAAGGTCCTAAAGATGCTAAACTCAAATCTGTGCCTCTGTGTTAAAAGAAATCTCACACCTTAGCACACTCACCGTGTTGCCCTTTATTCATGTTCCTGCAAGCTGGCGGCGACGAGGCGGTCTGTGTAGAGCTTATTTTTGATTGCGGCATTGCTCCATTTTTCAGCTTCTTCTTTTCCCTGACGAGCAACAAGAGCGTTATGCACATATGGGTTATTTAGTTTTTCACCAGCAAAAAAGTCCTGCTCAGGTATTAATGCATCAAAATATACACGATGTACTGAAGAGCTTACTAGTAAGCTTTGATGCTCGTCGCACCATTTTTCTAATAGCTCCTTTTCTTTTTTATGGTCTTTAAAAACTTTAGCAATCATGCCGCGATCTTGCAGCGATAAGATATACATTGCAAGAAATGTACTATTATATCCAAATGAAACTTCCTCATGTTCCATACACGCAGCAACTGTGCCTTCCATAAATAATGTGAGCTCATTAGGAAAATCCTTATCCCCCATCTTGCAATTTACAGGTATTCGAATTTTACCCCTTAGTATATTTTGTGCAGTATTTTCATGTAGCAAGTCCAAAATGCTATCTGAAAGATTTTCACGTAGGGACTCATAAAATGGAAGCTCAAGAATATTCTGCACATGCTGGCGCGCATATTCTTTTTCATGCATATCTGTTTCGTAAAGAGCTGCCGTTAGCGCTCGTAAAAGGAAGCTTTCTAGTAAAAGTTTTTTACGCGGCATAGGCACTATCTCTTTTAAGCCTTCCTTCTGTAGTTCTGTCATCAAAGTGTAGCCATCTTCTGCTTCGTTAGTTACCCAATACTCCATAGTATTGAGATAAAATTTCTGAAAAAGGCGTGGATATCCATTGTCATCTGCTAGAGCATCTAATTTTGAAAACAGCAGCTGGCTAAGACTTTTTTGTCGTTTTTTTATCTTACGTGCTTCATCAACGTTTGCACAATTGATTTTTTTTCTGGCAAACTCAAGGGCAAATTGGAAAATTTGCGCGAAAGCTAGTGCATTCTTAGAGTCTTGTAATGCAGCGTTAATCTTAAATAAAATATCAAAAGCATTCATAATTAGCTCATCTTTGCGGCCAAAGATATACTCATCATCGTATGCATGTATTATTTCTGCAAAAGATATGTTTGCTTGCAGCGTTGCACCATATTTTTCATCATTTTTAGCAATGGCAAGTAAAATTTCAAGTTCACTATCTATTTTTGCTGGCTTTGATAAATACAGTAATGTAGTTATGCGATTTACTAAAACTGACTGAAGCCTTGCTGGAAGTACATCGCGATTTTCCTTTTTATCATATAGCGCATCAAAAGAAATAGGCGCAAATAATGATCTATTAAAAATACACGTCCAAACAGCACGCTCATTCTCGGTGCTTTTTGTGCTCTCCATCTGATTTTCAAATATGTCATTGACTGTTTTTGCGATGCGATTTATACACGCTTCTAGTTGTTCATCTATGCCTGCTTCATTATCTCCTTTAAAATGTGAGATATCTTTTCCAAGAGCAAACAGCGCCGCATTATCTTCAAATTCTTCAAGCGTAGCTACTGCAGACCGACCAAGAGGCGCCAAATAATTCATTAATGTACGCTCAGCTTTACATACAGCTAGTATATGTGGTGTATTTAAAGACTCGGCAATCTCATGCAGCAACCTAAGCTCAACAAGCGACATATCGCATCCATTTACAAAACTTAGAAGAGTTTGAGTGAGATCATCAACTGAGAGTTTGTAAAGTGATTCGCGATGCTGTTCAAGTTTTGTTTGAAGCCTGGCAATACATAATGAAATATCATTAATGGATTTTGTAGCTCTCTCTTCTTCTGTAGTTCCTTGAAAAATACCTGTAAATAGATCCTGAAGAGCCCTTTCAATACCAGGCACAACTTGGGCCACATCTTTTTCTATTGTTACACCAAGTAAGGCAGAGGGGCTATAACTTCCAACAAGATGCGCTAAATATGTTGGAGAAAGTGTGCTAAAATACTTCCAAAAGCTGTATTCTTTTTCTTTGCAGCTAAAGCCTGTAAGTAAAATATCTATACGTGCTATTTCTGCATCACTTATGTTTGCAGGCTGCCTTGTCTTAACAAATTTTGGATTAGGTATACGCTCATGAAGCCTGCTATAAGCTTCTTTTAGCTCAGTTGCAATAACTTCAAGATCCTGTAATAGATTAGATTTGCTATTACGATTTTCTTGTACATCTAGCAGTTCATCCGGCATTGCATCAACTTCAGCTTTAACTTGGTTTAATGACATCTCAAACATTTTATATAACTCTAAAGCTGGGTCAAGCAACTGCATCTTTATAAAATCATTATCAGCAACATCTTTGGCTATAGGAGAAAGTGACCCCTGAATAATTCCAACCTTGCCAACTACATGCGTGCGGTCATCTAACATCCTCTTATGTAAATTTAAACGCCTTTTAAGCATGTCATAAGTAGAAACAAAATTAGCTACTCTTACAGTTTCTAATAAGCCTGCACTTTTAGTTACCGTAAGCAAGTCTTTTTCGCAGGTCATAAGCTTATCCATAACCAGGGCAAGCTCTCGTTTATTATCAATCTCTTGAATATCTCCATGCGAAAGAATACTATTTTTTGGCAGTACGTAATTAAGCATTCGCATGCATCTATCCTGAACACCCTTTTTTTCATCAAATCTCCAAAAAAGAAGTGCGCGCACATCAAAAAAATCGCGTCGAATTTCAGTAATAGCTGTATCGGCTTCAACTAGAGTAATTGGCGGCTTTGCATCTAATCTTACTGGTTCCATTTTACACCTTTTATTACAGTATTTTTTCGTCAATTAATTGAATGGCCGCATCACCTTCACAAAAGGCATCAAATGGTTTCATCCAGTCTTGAGGCGCCCACTCAGGGCGGCATTTTCGGCATATCGCATCGCGGATAAGCGCGTCGGTTTTGGCACTTAAGGAATTACCTTTTACAAGCTTGTACATAATTGCCAGAACACTTCTATCTTCAAATTTTAAAAACTGAGAATGCATTACCCTATGCATGGGACTTGCTAAACTCATTAAGAGCTCTTCTTCTTTAGGCAATAATTTTAATCCTCTGCCCTCTACGAAAGAACATATTCGCACCTTTTCGAGTATGTTTTCTATAAGCACACACCTTACATGATAAGGTAGAGCATTAAAATATATTGCAAGCTCTTCTGCTTTTAATAGACAAACCAACTTTTCTTGTGCTGAGGCCTGTTCAAATAAATCCTTTGAGTAAAGCCCCACAGCTGCCAAGCGCAGCATAATTGAACTAAATAGATGCTGTATGCTCTTTTCTGGATTGTCTACTTCGGCTGCTTGCAATTGGTCGATAAAATTTTTTGAAGAGTCTACCGTCCAAGTATCTATATGTCGTTGTGTTACTTGAGGATCAATTTTAAAGTATCCATTTTCCTCGCATGCAGCTGTAAGCCATTTGTTAAGCACCTTGCTCATAGCCTTAGAGCCTTCATCATGGCCTCCAAACTCAATAAGTTTTTGCAAAGCGCTAACGTATGAAAAATAATTTCCCGAGTATCCTTTAAATATCTCTTTAGCAATCAGAGCTGCGAGTTTAAGAAATTTCTCTGATAAAATCCTTTTTTTATGGTAGGCATTTTCATAAGCGCCAATAACTTCACCAAGATTTGCTGTGCTTACAAATTGCTGGTACTGCTCTTCAAAATCGCGCCTTAGCACATGCAAAACAAGTTCAAGTTCCATGTCGTGAGCTGGGGCCGGGAAAAATAAAAACCGCAAAATACGTTTGGCAAGATAGCTGCAAACAGCTTCTGGAAGCTCACCATTTGCCCTAGTTTGCATTACAACATGCACTATTTTTTTTTCGATAGGCGTGAGGGTCAAAATTTCAGGATCTTTTTGGCCATGAACTTCATGTAAAAATGCAAGTGTTCTGGAAAGCTGTTTATCAAATGGCTTTTGGCCTATTTGCGGCTTAACGGCTTCGGCTGCCATTTGAGTAAGTAGAGGATCATACAATCTAGAAGAGCGTGAGAGGATATCAAAGCCTTCAAAGCCTTTATAATGTATCTCCAGGCTCTTAAGTGCCTCAAATATTTTAACCGAAGGATCTGTATGGCATCTACGGGCAAGAGCAAGCAGGGATTTAGCTTCGCTCGCTGCCATCTTTAGCCCTTGAGCATAGTCGAATATGTGCAAGGTAAGAGCGCCATCATAGCGAGTATTACATACTGTTTGCAAATGTTCATCTATTTTGCCTTCTAATGTTCTAATGCAGCTTTGATAGTGGTCAAACTCATCCTTGGCTGTATTTTGACCATCTATGGGTTTACCATTACCTTGGCAAAAATCCATGATCCTTCTTTTTAATTTCAAAATCAGTCCGCCAAAACAAAGACCAACTTCTTGTTCCATAGCTACTACAAGATTGCCTGTAGAATACAATCTTTTAGTCCACCAAGAATCATACTTTTTATAATCAGGATCAACATCAGTCTTTAGCTCATTAAGCTCTTCAACCGACGCCTCGGCGTGCACATCTATTAAAACACTTCTGGAACCTGCAACAAGCACTTCTTTTCGAGCAGTTTTTGCATCCTTTTTTATATGGTCAATGAGAATTTGTAGTACAGGCAATCGTGCTGAGTTACAGTGCTCCACTCCAATCCATTTACACACCTGAAATATCATTAAGTAAAGATCATTTCGTGCTTTATGTTTTCTTCGTTCGGCTTTGTCTTTGATGTGGCAGGATTTAATTGCTTGCAAGTCAGATTTAAACGATTCAATATTTCTGACACTTAGATCACGTAGATGCTCATTAAGTGACTCAGAGACTGTTCCAACATAGCTTTTTATAAAACCATCTACCTCTTTTTTAAAATGGTCTACATTTTCGTCAGACTTTTCTTCAATTACAGAAAACAAAAATCTCAAAGATTCTTTAAATTCTACATACAACGCATGTATTTGCTTTGTTTGTGTAAGAGCATCAAGCTTATCTAGATTTTTTTGGGCAATCAGCAGCACCATTTCAAGTTCTTGCACTCGCCGGATAACATCTGGAATGTTCCTACGCTCTTCTATAAAGGCTATTTTTTTTGATACGCCCTGAATTCCATGAATCTCTTTTGCAAGATTTCCAAATTCCACCCCTAAGTCCTCAACCTCACCCCGCATGTGCGACGACATTGTCCACTGAAGAGTATCACGGACAACTTTTTGACGTGCCAGCAGCAAATTCATTGTTTCCCAAACTTTTTGGACATCTTGCACAACCACAGCAGAGCTCACAGCATTGCCCGAATCAAATGCTACAATTTTTCCAGCATTATCGTGTCCAATCTTAGAATGCTTTTTGGGGTCGTATGAAACACTTGCGGTTTGAGATGCCTCTCGCAAACGTGATGCAGATCGTTCATTAATTGCGGCTTGAACAGACATACTATTTGCCTCTGTATGAAGTTTAAAGAGTTATGTACTCCCAAACAATACACGAAGTCAACCCTTTTTTTATCGTTTTTATCGTTCTATCGTTCAATCGTTTTAGATTTCCACATACTAATGACAAGTTTAATTGTAAGAACGATTGAACGATAGAACGATAAAAACGATAAAAAAAGGGTTAAGTTCATTCTTCGGCAAATTCTTTATCATTGAAGAACAATCTCACACCTTACTTCCATGTACCCTTGGCCACATACGCTAAAAATTGTGTTAAATTTTTTAGTTGATCTGTTTTGGTTGTTATAGTAGATCTCTTTCTTTAGGAGAAATTTGGCATGTACACAGATCCACTACAGAATGTTTATGATTCATACCCGCATCCGCTCGATGCCATTTTTCACCCCAAAAGTGTTGCTGTAGTTGGCGCAAAAGATACTGTAGGAAGCGTTGGAAGGACGCTTTTATTAAATCTTAAGTCATCTCCTTTTAAAGGGAATATCTATCCGGTAAATCCTAAACGTGATGAGGTGCTTGGCCTTACCTGCTATCCAGAGCTTAAAGCAATACCCGAAAAAGTTGATCTTGCCATTCTTGTTACACCTGCAAAAACTATACCTGGTCTTGTCAAGGAATGCCTTGAGGCTGGAGTGTCAGGAGTAATTATAATTTCTGCTGGCTTTAAAGAACTGGGTACTGAAGGGCTGAAGCTTGAAGAGGAAATTTTAGCACTTATTCGGGGTACACCCCTACGTATTATTGGTCCTAACTGTCTTGGAATAATGAATCCAGCCGCACATCTTAATGCAAGCTTTGCCAAGGGTATGGCCTTAGATGGCAATATTGCCTTTATGAGCCAGTCTGGGGCAATGTGTACAGCTGTTCTTGACTGGAGTCATTCGCAGCATCTTGGCTTTAGTGCTTTTGTATCTATTGGCTCGAGCGTAGATGTTGGTTGGGGTGATTTAATACGCTATTTTGGAAGCGATCCAAATACACACAGTATTTTAATTTACATGGAAACAATAGGTGATCCAAGAGCCTTTTTGTCAGCTGCGAGAGAAATTGCCTTAGATAAGCCTATTATTGTTATCAAACCTGGACGATCAATAGAAGCGGCCTCTGCTGCAGCATCTCATACTGGCTCACTTACCGGAAGTGATGAAGTTTTTGATGCAGCCTTAGAGCGTGTAGGCGTGCTTCGTGTAAATCAGATATCAGAACTTTTTAACATGGCCGAAGTTTTGGGAAAAGCAGCCACGGCCAAAAGGCCCAAACCTTCAGATCGTCACAAATGCCGGCGGCCCGGCAGTTTTAGCAACAGATGCTGCCATTTTGGCAGGGGCAAAGATTCCCAAGCTATCAAATGCCATAAAAGACAAACTTAGCCAATTTTTGCCAGAAGCTTGGAGCCATAGCAACCCAATAGATATTTTGGGCGATGCTGATGCTAAACGCTATGCCATGACACTAGAAGTTTTGGCAAATGACCCAGAATCAGACGGCCTGCTTGTGGTACTCTCGCCTCAAGATATGACAGATCCAACAGGTACTGCCGAGGCTTTACGTTCTTTTTCAAAGATTAAAGGTAAGCCTATATTGGCAAGCTGGATGGGAGGTGCCTTCGTACAAGGAGGTGCTGATATATTAAATACCGCACGCATTCCAAATTTTTCATATCCCGATAGTGCTGCGTGGAGCTTTGCTACCATGTGCCGCTATTCGGAAAATCTAAAAAGCCTCTATGAAACTCCGCTTACTTCAAAGACTCTGAGTCCTAAAATACATGAATCACAAAAAATTATCGCAAAGGCTCTGCAAGAAAAGCGCACTTTGCTTAATGAATATGAATCTAAACAGATATTGTTAAATTTTGGCATACCAGCTGTTGATACACGCATTGCCACAAGTGTTGAAGAGGCTGTAGCTTGTGCTAAAAGCATAGGTTTTCCGGTAGTGGTTAAACTTTTTTCTGACACCATTACCCATAAAAGCGATGTGGGCGGGGTAAAGCTCAACCTTGCAGATGAGGCCGCCGTCCGCGCAAGTTTTATTGAAATACAAGATAAAGCTTTAGAGCACTTTCAGGGCGTTACTGTGCAGCCGATGGTAAAAACAAAAGGCCTTGAGCTTATATTAGGATCAAGCTGTGATGCTCAATTTGGCCCTGTAATGCTGTTTGGAAGTGGCGGTGTGATGGTCGAAATTTATAAAGATCGATCTTTGGGTTTTCCACCACTTACCACAACGCTTGCTCGTAGAATGATAGAAAAAACAAAAATTTATGAGGCCCTTAAAGGCTTTAGGGGGCAAAAAGGAGTTTCTTTTCAGGAATTAGAAAATACTCTGGTTGCCTTTTCGCTCATGATTGCAACTCTTTCATGGATTAAGGAATGCGACATCAATCCCCTTTTAGCCTCACATGATGCCCTGATAGCACTTGATGCTCGTATAGTTTTACACGATCCAAATACAAAAGAAGAAGACCTTCCCAAACTTGCCATTCGGCCATATCCTGCGGAATACATTAGTGAAAAAACTTTAAAAAATGGCTCTGTTGTCACACTTCGGCCAATTCGTCCGGAAGATGAGCCAAATGTTGAGGCATTTCATAAGGAATTATCAGAGCATAGCGTAAGACTGCGCTATTTTGCCTTTAAAAGCTTAGAGGAGCGCATTGCCCATGAGCGTCTGGTACGCATCTGCGCAAATGACTTTGATTTCCAAATTGCCCTTATTGCAGAAGATAGCAATAGGCAAATTATGGGCATTGCCCGTCTTACAAAGGTAGGAGATGGCAAAACAGCTGATCTAAAAATGCTTATAGGCGATGCATTCCATGGCCAAGGCTTAGGAATCACGCTTATTCAAGAAATGCTTGCTATAGCCCAAAAAGAAGGCATAGAACACATCACGGCAAATATGCTCTCAGAAAACACTGGTATGCTCCATATTTTGCAAAAACTCGGGTTTTCTCTTACACAAGACCCTTCCGGTATCTATACCTTCGCTGAAATGCGCTGTTGAATTAAATCACCACTGAGACACTGACTCGACTTTAGCATTTTTTAGGACCTTTTTTGACCGCAGGTCTTTGGAGTGCGGGACTTTTTGTCCCGCCCTTAATTTTACGTACACCGTAACCACATAAGCAGTTTTTGAAGTTATGGTGTACGTAAATTAAGGGCGGGACAAAAAAGTCCCGCACTCCAAAGACCTACGGTCAAAAAATGGTAAAGTCGAGTCAGTGTCTCGGTGGTTAATTACGCAACAAAACCCGCTGAAGCATACTTAATAAAATAATTAGTTTACGTATTGAGCTATTATGTTATAAGTAAATTAAGGCGCATTGGAGGCATTTTATGAAAATAACTGACAGACACTCTTTAAATGCAGAAATTCATAATGTTATGAAGAATATAAATGCCGGAATTTCAGACAAAGAACTAAATAAAGAAATTTCCTATTTAGATAAAGCTATCCATTCGCTTCAGAGCCGTATGCCCTCAGAGGACTTTGCCCCAGAAAAAAGTCAAATTAATGATCTTAAGAGGCAAATTAGTACAGAGACAACTGAAAATCAAACATCAGTTATAAAAAATGTTTTGGCCAGTTTTTATAGCGTTGTCAGATCAATGTTCCCGTAAAAATAAAGAAAATAGTATAATTAAATTTGGGGAATATAAAGAGGGTAAATTATGGGTACAGGATCACTCGGCTCATCTCTTGGATCATTTCTTCCGCCAGGCGCAGGCAGTAATGTGCCTTTATCCCCTCTTCCGGTGAATGTTCCAGCAAGCCTTACTGGACAATCTACACCTCCAGCTCCAACCGGCGCGCCGCCTGCAACTCCCTTTAGTCAAACTCTCAGCCAAATTACTACGAATCCGCTTTTAAATAGTGTTATTTCAGGGCAATTTTCAAACGAAAATATGTCCCAACTCATACATGAAATCCCAAATATTTTAAGCGGCCTATCACCTGATGAACAGGATAAGTTTTTACAGCTCATCATGTCATCGGACATTATGAATGCCATGTTTACTGATTTAGGCCGTCCTCAAACTCGCGATTCCCTCAACCTACTAGTAAAATCACTATATGATAGCGGTCTATTAAGCCAGGTTGCACCAGATTCGGCAGTTCTTTCTGAAGAAGCTCAAGGAGCTCTAAAAGATGCCCTTCAGCAAAAACTTGTGCAAACTCTTTTTCAACTTAATACAAATCTGCCGCCGCAAACTGCAAACCAATTACCTGGTTCTCAAAATGCCCCACAAACTGCATCACAACAAACTAACGCTAATGCCAATCCCACTGCTGCCAATACTACAGCTGAAACTGGGGGCGATTCTTTACTTACCCTAAATCTTCCTGTATCGCAGCCAGGAACAGCAAATCAAATGCCGCAAGCTGTAGCTTCGCTTATGGCAGACAGCTTTACAGGGGCTCTGCAGCAGTTTTTTGCCGGCACGGCAAATCAAACACAAGCCAATGCTACGCAAAATCCACTTACAAGCCAAATGAGCACACTTTTAAGCTCGCTTATTTCACTTGGTATTACCACAACTCCTGGCGGCACTTTACCAATTATGATCCCTGCTAAAAGCGATGCAGCAGGCTTTCAATCTCAGATTAGCATGCTTACAGAGCAGCTAAACCAAGTTAGTCAGCAATTAAGCCAGCTTGGAAATCTAGCTGAATCAGAACATGTAAATATTGGACCTTTGCAAAATTTTATTACAGTGCCTCAAACACTTTTGACAATGCTAAAATCCATACAACCCGATGATACAACAACTACAAATCTACTTAAAAGCTGGGTGGACAATAGCGGTATTATAAATTCAGCTATACTAAACCGGGCAAATGAAACTTTTCGCGACAAATTTGATTTTCTAAAAACTATAGTTTTTGCTTCACTAACTGCACCTCCTGCTGCCATGGTAAAAGAACAGCAAATTAGGCAGCAAGCATTTGACCAGATACTCCTTGCTGCGCCTGCACTTCTTAACATATTCAAACTAAAGGATATGGTTGGAGTCTATGGAGATGAGATAAAACGAAAGCATGCAGGTTTATTATTTAAATTTAAACGCATGCTCTATAATGCTGCTCATGAAATTACAATTGTATCAGCTGGCAAGCCCACTTTTGAATACAACGAAGTAGGGGTATTTCATCCCGAACTTGAATTTCTTGCACAAAAAATCGAATTGCTGCTTCCTGAAGCGGCAGATGAGCTAAGCTTTGAGATGATGGAAGTAATCAGCAATGAAATTACCCATACATTTAAGTTTATAAAAGAAAATGAGCCGCATCGAATTAATGACATTCTCAAAAGACATCCCCGAACACTTCTTTATCTTTTATGCATAGATTCCCCTGTCACACACGATTTACGTTTCCCACGAACAGAATCTCTTGGACCAGATAGAGATCCTACAGTATTAAATGCTCATTTTATGCGCATTATGAACATCGTAAAGAAATTTGAAAAGAATTCAGAATTCTTAAAATATCAACCAAAAGTACTTGAAGCCTTTGTTGATGAAGCCAAGTATGATCCCACAAGCGATATCACAAAAACATCTCTAGATATCGTTCACAAAGCCGTTGCTGAATGCAGCGGATTCATAGATCTAGATTCCTCAGATTAATTTACGAGCCTCTTGCAAACTTTGGCATTGGCAATTTTTTGCGCTTTTGGCCAATTTTGAGATTTGCCATAAACCCCCTACTCTTAGGAGTATGTGGGTTTATGGCAAATCTCAAAATTCGCCAAAATCACTCAAAAATTGCCAACGCCAGAGTTTTGCAAAAGGCTCATAAAAAAAAACAACAAATAAAGAGTTGACATAAAAATTGATATATAAGAATGTGCGCTTTGATTGAATCTACTGAACCTGTGAGCGCACTTATGGAAAATTGTAGAAAATTCTTGGTTGTATTTTGTACCTTATTATGCCTAGTCTGTGTAAACACAGTTGAAGCAACAACAAGGTCTTTTAGAGAAAGACTTGCACATAGACTTCCTGATATTGAAAGAGTTGATCTTGTAGTAAGTGAATTTGATAAGTTATGCGATGAAACTAACTTAGATGAAACTACTGCATTAGCAATTGAAAATTGGCTCTGCTCAAAATGCATCTTTATAGGAAGCAAATACTATGATCACGACTTGCTTTATAAAAGCTTACCCACACTTAAAGATAACAAAAGATTTGTTTCAAAGTTTCGCAGCTTTGCAAAAGCCATTACACTAGATAATTCAGCCAGCTGGAAAAAAGATCCATATAAAACAACAAAGAAGATCACTTTATTATTTACCGGTGCATATGGTGGCGGCCATAGAGCCCCAGCGATGGCTTTAAGTAAATATCTTGAGCAAAAAGGTCATACTATTCAAATTATCGATGTGGATGAAGTTGAAAATCGCTATTCTCCACAAATTAATGGCTATACCAAAGCTGATATCTATGCTGAAGTGTACCAAAAACAAAATGATCCTAAAAAAGCCAAAAAACTCACTCGTCTGTTAAATCAAGCTCAGGATGTAGAGGATAAAAGATTTTTAAGCGACATTAATAATGCCTTATGTGAATTTCAGCCAGATCATATTATTGCTGTTGCTCACCACAAGCCAAAACTTAGCTATTTAAGCTATAACTTGGGCGTGCCTATGACCTTTATTCATACAGATCATGGATTTAATAGAATGCTGCTTTCTGTTTTATACGAACAAGAAGGTATAGAAAATCCACTTATTCATTTTGCCTTGCTCGGGGATGATCCACTTTTTAAAACTTCAGATTCTATTGTAAAACAATTAGTGCGAGTTGATTTTCCTGTTCGTGAGAGCTTTAAACCAACCTCAAGCAAACAAAAAAATCTGCTGCGACAAATGCTTAAAATTCCTAGAAATGCCTCTGTAGTCAAGCTTGCCATGGGACAAAATGGTCTGGCTACCGACATGAAAAAAATTATTAAAAGAATAAAAAAAGACGCTAAAAAGGTTAAAAAACCACTTTATGTATTTGCCGTATGCGGCAAAAATGTAGCCTTAAAAACAGAACTCAAAAAATATGCCAGCTCTAAGGGAAAAGTTCACATTCGTATTCTTGGTTTCTTAGAAGAGGCACAAATGGCAGCTATAGATAGAGCATCGGATCTTTGGATTACAAAGCCAGGTGGTTCCACTTCTGCTGAGCTTGTGCAAACTCGCAAACAAATGCTTTATGAAATTCATCCCGCACACCCATGGGAACAAAATAATGCAAATTATTTAGAATCAATGGGTCTTGCTAAAAAACTAAAGCGCAATAAGTCTATTGTAAAGCAAATTAATGCTCGAATTAAGCATCATAAAACACTTGCTGTAAAACAATTGCCAAAAACACAGTGGAAAGCGCAGATAGATAGTATTATTGAGTAAAAACTTTTTTTAATCTTAATCTCGATCTTGATCTTAATCTTGATCTGATTTTGATTTCTCATTGAATTATGCTGAAGAATGAGAAAGTTTAAAAAAAAGATCAAGATTAAGATCAAGATTAAGATTAAGATTAAGATTTAGATTAAGATTTAGATTTAGATTTGAGCAAAAAAAAAGGCCAGTAAATCCTTTAAGGATATACTGGCCAAAAGCTTGGCGGCGACCTACTCTCCCATACTCTTGTGTATAGTACCATCGGCGAGGAGAGGCTTAACTGCTGAGTTCGGGATGGGATCAGGTGTGTCCCTCTCTCTATTACCACCAAGCAAACTTGATTATCACTCTTTACAGAGTGAATGAAATGTCTAGTTATTGGTGCCGTTAGGCACGACCAAATTGTCATTTGTCAAAAAAGACGCTTGAGAATCGCGTTAGGGCGATTTATATTGCAACTCAAGTTTTCTTTTTGACTTGTATTCTATGACCTCTTTCCTTGCAAAAAAGAAAGGTCAAGCCAATCGACTGATTAGTATCGGTCAGCTCAATGCATTGCTGCACTTGCACCTCCGACCTATCTACCACGTAGTCTCCATGGTGTCTGATTGGGATATCTTATCTTGAGGGAGGCTTGGCGTTTATATGCTTTCAACGCTTATCCTTTCCGAACGTAGCTACTCGGCAATGCCCTTGGCAGAACAACCGAAACACCATTGGTTCGTCCACTCCGGTCCTCTCGTACTAGGAGTAGCTCCTCTCAAATATCCTACGCCCACAACAGATAGGGACCAAACTGTCTCACGACGTTTTGAACCCAACTCGCGTACCGCTTTAATTGGCGAACAGCCAAACCCTTGGGACCTTCTTCAGCCCCAGGATGCGATGAGTCGACATCGAGGTGCCAAACCGCATCGTCGATATGAACTCTTGGATGCGATAAGCCTGTTATCCCCGGAGTACCTTTTATCCGTTAAGCGACGGCGATTCCACTTTCCACCGCCGGATCACTAAACCCGACTTTCGTCCCTGCTTGTCTTGTAGGACTCGCAGTCAACCTGCCTTATACTTTTACGCTCTTCTCGTGATTACCAACCACGATGAGGCAAGCTTTGGGCTCCTCCGTTACACTTTTGGAGGATACCGCCCCAGTAAAACTGCCCACCTGACACTGTCCAGACTCTGGTTTCACAGAGCTCTGTTAGATTCCCGAAATTGTAAGGCCGGTATTTCAAGGTTGGCTCCAGAATGCCTGACGACACTCTTTCACAGCCTCCCGGCTATCCTACACATAAAATTTCAGGAGCCCATATCAGGATACAGTAAAGGTTCACGGGGTCTTTCCGTCTTGTTGCGGGTAAACAGCATCTTCACTGCTACTACAAGTTCACCGAGTCTCTCGTTGAGACAGTGCCCAGATCGTTAAACCATTCGTGCAGGTCGGAACTTACCCGACAAGGAATTTCGCTACCTTAGGACCGTTAGAGTTACGGCCGCCATTCACCAGGGCTTAAGATTGAAGCTTTGCCTTACGGCTAACCTCTCCCTTTGACCTTTTGGCATTGGGCAGGCATCACACCATATACTGCGCCTTACGCGGCTTTGCATAGTGCTGTGTTTTTGTTAAACAGTCGCCTGGGCCATTTATCTGCGACCTCCGAGCGCTTCTGGACGCGAAGTCCATTACCTTCAGAGGCCCCTCTTCTCCCGAAGTTACGAGGGTAATTTGCCTAGTTCCTTAACGAGAGTTATCTCGCGCGCCTGAGAATTTTCATCCTACCTACCTGTGTCGGTTTTGGTACGGTTGCCTTGGGAGACTAGAAAGTATTTCTTGGAAGCTCTTCCCACACCATCGGTTCCGTATTGCTACTTCCCCTTGATCACTACCCAGTTTTACGCTAGCGGATTTGCCTACTAGCCCACCTCATAGTGCTACGAACACATCCAATGGTTCGCGTGTTTCTTTCGCTCCGTCTTTCGTTGTCATATCTTACGGCAGCACAGGAATATTTAACCTGTTTCCCATCACCTACGCATTTCTGCCTCGGCTTAGGAGCCGGCTAACCCAGGGAAGACGAGCTTTACCCTGGAAACCTTAGGTTTTCGGCGAAGAAGATTTTCACTTCTTTTATCGTTTACTCATGCCATGCATCCTCACTAGTATGCGCTCCAGCACTCCTTACGGTATACCTTCGTTGCACATACTACGCTCCCCTACCACGTACATTTTACAATGTACATCCGTGTCTTCGGCACTATGCTTAGCCCCGTATATTTTTGGCGCAGAATTTCTCGATTGGTGAGCTGTTACGCACTCTTTAAATGATGGCTGCCTCTAAGCCAACATCCCAACTGTCTGAGAAACTCCACTTCCTTACTCACTTAGCATAGATTTAAGGGCCTTAGACGACGATCTGGGCTGTTCCCCTTTTGACTATGAAGCTTATCCCCCACAGTCTATCTCCCGAGCTTTTTCTTAGTATTCGGAGTTTGATTTCCCTCGGTAGGCCGGTAAGCCCCCTTGTGAATTCAGTGCTCTACCCCTAAGAAACGTGTGCTCGAGGCTAACCCTAAAGTTATTTCGAAGAGAACAAGATATCTCCAAGTTTGATTGGCCTTTCACCCCTATCCACAGCTCATCCGAGACTTTTTCAACAGTCACCAGTTCGGTCCTCCACAGCATCTTACTGCTGCTTCAACCTGGCCATGGATAGATCACTTGGTTTCGTGTCTAGGGCATACGACTTAGCGCCCTATTCAGACTCGCTTTCGCTTCGGTTTCGGAAGTTCGCTCCCTTAACCTTGCCATATACCCTAACTCGCTGGCTCATCATGCAAAAGGCACGCCGTCAGCCATTTCCCTAAAAGGGACATAGGCCTTCGACCGTTTGTAAGCTGCTGGTTTCAGATTCTATTTCACTCCCCTAACAGGGGTTCTTTTCACCTTTCCCTCACGGTACTGGTTCACTATCGGTCACCGACGAGTGTTTAGCCTTAGAGAGTGGTCTCCCTAGATTCAGACCGGGTTTCACGTGTCCGGCCCTACTCAGGTACCAATCAGGCTGTCTTGATATTTCGTATACGGGACTATCACCCTGTATCGTCTCGCTTCCCAGAGAGTTCTACTATATCTTGCCATGCCTATGTGACTGGCCCTACAACCCCAAGGACAAAGTCCTCGGTTTGGGCTCTTCCCATTTCGCTCGCCGCTACTTTGGGAATCTCGTTTGATTTCTTTTCCTCCGCCTACTTAGATGTTTCAGTTCAGCGGGTCTTGCCTCACATAACCTATGTATTCAGTTATGGATGATACATTATTACACGTACCGGGTTTCCCCATTCGGACATCTCCGGGTCATTACCCCTACCGGTTCACCGGAGCTTTTCGCAGGTAGCACGTCCTTCATCGCCTGTCGATGCCAAGGCATCCTCCAGCAGCTCTTAATAGCTTGACCAAAAATTTGGTCAAAATTCAATTTTGAGTTTTACAATAATTTTTTCGCCCTAACTAATGTAGACTTTCATCTACACCTTAAAAATTCTCAAGCGTCTTTCTTTCGAATGACACTTGTATGTTTTTATATTGACGCAATGTCAATACTATTTACCATTTTAATTTATTTGGCAATAACTAGACTTTCAAAAAGCTAAGTGTCTATTCTAAGATAGACACAAAAATATATAAGTTGGTGCGGTTACCAAGACTTGAACTTGGGACCTCGACATTATCAGTGTCGCGCTCTAACCAACTGAGCTATAACCGCATAACAACGATGAGTGATTGAGTAATGAGCCCTATAGCTGTTTTACTCTACAGTTCATCAAACATTATTTACCGATCATTGCTTTATGGAGGCTAGGCGACTCGAACGCCTGACCCTCTGAATGCAAATCAGATGCTCTACCAACTGAGCTAAGCCCCCGATATTCAGGGTTACTGAAACTTTGACAGTATAAATTAAGTAGTGTACGAGCACAAGAGCTTGTCTCAACCTGGGTTAGCAAAGCTTATAGCTTTCTAACCACTTGTCCGTAAAGGAGGTGATCCAGCCCCACCTTCCGGTAGGGCTACCTTGTTACGACTTAGTCCCAGTCATCAGCCTCACCTTAGGCGCCTCCCTCCTTGCGGTTGGGTGAGCGACTTCGGGTGAAACCAACTCCCGTGACTTGACGGGCGGTGTGTACAAGACCCGGGAACGGATTCACGGCGGTGTTGCTGACCCGCCATTACTAGCAATTCCATCTTCATGGAGTCGAGTTGCAGACTCCAATCCGAACTGAGGCCGGCTTTGAGGATTTGCTCCATCTCGCGACTTCGCTCCCTATTGTACCGACCATTGTAGCACGTGTGTAGCCCTGGACATAAAGGCCATGCGGACTTGACGTCATCCTCACCTTCCTCCTAGTTAACCTAGGCAGTCTCGCTAGAGTGCCCACCATTACGTGTTGGCAACTAACGACAAGGGTTGCGCTCGTTGCGGGACTTAACCCAACACCTCACGGCACGAGCTGACGACAGCCATGCAGCACCTGTGCTTCTGTCTCTTGCGAGAAAACCGTATTTCTACGGCGGTCAAAAGCATGTCAAGTCCAGGTAAGGTTCTTCGCGTTGCATCGAATTAAACCACATGCTCCACTGCTTGTGCGGGTCCCCGTCAATTCTTTTGAGTTTTACCCTTGCGAGCGTACTCCCCAGGCGGTATACTTAACGCGTTCGCTACGGTACTGTCAGGGTTGAGCCTAACAACACCAAGTATACATAGTTTAAGGCAAGGACTACCAGGGTATCTAATCCTGTTTGCTCCCCTTGCTTTCGTGCCTCAGCGTCAGGGTCAAGCTAGAAAACCGCTTTCGCCACAGGTGTTCTTCCACATATCTACGCATTTCACCGCTACACGTGGAATTCCGTTTTCTCCGCTATCCCTCTAGAAATGCAGTTTTAGATGCACGGCCGTTGTTGAGCAACGGTATTTCACATCTAACTTACATCCCCGCCTACGCACCCTTTACGCCCAGTAATTCCGACTAACGCTTGCACCCTCCGTATTACCGCAGCTGCTGGCACGGAGTTAGCCGGTGCTTCCTTTCCTACTACACTCAAGTTACTCTATTATTCATAAAATAACCTTGTTCGCAGGCGACAGAACTTTACAACCCGAAGGCCTTCATCGTTCACACGGCGTCGCATCGTCAGGCTTTCGCCCATTGCGAATTATTCTCGACTGCTGCCTCCCGTAGGAGTCTGGGCAGTGTCTCAGTCCCAGTGTTGGCGGTCGACCTCTCAATCCGCCTAGCCGTCTTAGCCTTGGTGAGCCATTACCTCACCAACTAGCTGATAGCACATGGACCTCTCTTTTATCGCAAGGTTCCTTTCAGAATCCCCCACTTTGGTTAAAAAGTCATGCGACTTTCCACCTCATATGGTATTAGCGATCGTTTCCAATCGTTATCCCAAAGATAAAAGGCAAGTTATCCATGCATTACTAACCCTTCCGCCACTAAATAGAAATTGCTTCCTATTCCGTTCGACTTGCATGTCTCATCCACGCCGTCAGCGTTCAGTCTGAACCAAGATCAAATTCTCAGCCAAAATAAACTTTTGTTTCAGAAGTCTTGCGACTTCTGGAGCTGACTCATAGCCTCTTAGTAAAGCTACTCGTTATCAGAAATTACTTATATTTTAAAAACGCAGGTACTCAAATTAAAAAAATTTGGTTACGCGCACAAGCTCTTGAGCATCTACTATTTCTAGTAGATACCTACTTGCTTGTACACTACTTACTTATACTGTCAAAGAACTATACTTACGTCGAAGCGTAAGTTTTATCGATCAACTCTTACTGCTTTAAGCGGTAATTAGGAGCGAAAGATGGCATAAATTTACAGAAGGGCGTAATTTTCTGCAAGCAGCACGTGAAAAAAGTTTCAGGTGCTACCAAAAAAACTTGCCGAAGACTCGAATATAAAAAGGCCAAGTAGTGTCCGAAACACACATATCAGCGGCTTTTTGTATTATTTGACTATAGGTTGGATAAGGATGAATTAACGTAGAAAGTTTACGAAGTGATACTCCATCTCGCATGGCACATGAGATTTCTACCAGCATTTCCGATGCACATGGCCCTACAATAGTTGCTCCTAAAATCTTGCAAGACAAGCCTTTAGTGACAAATTTCACAAAACCGTCAGTGCGGTCATCGCATATGGCTCTATCGCATTCACTTAGTGGCACCATATATGTACGGATGTTTTTGACAGAGTACTTCTCTATTGCTTCTTGTTCTGTAAGGCCAATGCTTGAAACTTCAGGATCAGTAAATATGACTCTTGGAATTTTTGATCTTTCTTGGATTTTTTTGTAAAATAACCCTCTTGAAAGCATGTTATGCAGCACTATTTTTGCTTGATCTACTGCTGCATGGGAATAGCAATTTAAGCCCGCAACATCTCCTACAACCCAAATATGGCCGTTTGTTGTTCTGCCATACAAATCATGTGCTATAGCATCTTGGGTATGTTCTATCTCGGCCGCGAGCAAATTTAGATCTTCAATATTTGGCTTTTTGCCTGTAGCAAATATAATTTCATGCGCATGAAGATCATATTCCATGTCAGCCGTCTTTTGCTTAATATGCAAATTTATCCTATCGCCGTCTTTACGAACTCGTGTTACTTGGCTTGCCAAATAGATCTCAACTCCCTCTTTTATCAAGGCAGAAAGCACGACTTTATAAGCTTCGGGCTCTTCGTTAGTCAGCAAAAAGTCTGATTGCTCAATAAGAATTACACGGCTTCCAAGGCGTCTAAAGCTTTGAGCAAGCTCGCAGCCTATTTGACCGGCACCAATAATGGCAATTGAGGTTGGAATTTCATTTAAAGAAAAAATTGTTTGATCTGTACGATACTGGACATCGCTTAAGCCCCTAATAGATGGTATTCTAGGCAATGACCCAGTTGCAATGACGATGTGTTTACCAGAGACTTGTCGTTTATTAGCATTGTTCCCATTAACTTGTATGGTGTGTGGATCAACAAAGCTTGCAACCGACGAGCTATAATCTATGCCCAAAGTGCGTAAAACATCTGGGTGATTTTGTTTTTTTATCTCATTGCCAATTTCCCGTATTCGCCCAAAAACACGCGAGGTTTGGAAATGCCCAATGCGCATATCAAGACCGTAAAGTGCTGATCTCCAGAGCTCATGTGCAATATTAGAACAAGTTATAAGCGCTTTGCTAGCAATTGATCCTAGTGCTACATTCTCAGAATAAGCGCTTTTTTCAACGAGCAGCACTTTTTTGCCAGCTTTAGCCAGTCCCTTGGCTATAGCGAGACCTCCTGCTCCGGCTCCAATCACTATTGCAAAATAATCATATTGTGTAGTCATTACCAAGCAATAGCGCAGCTTGATTTAAAGTTCTATATTAAAATATTTAACTTAGATTTTTGCAGATGCTCACTCTGTAGTTTTTAGAAGGCTATGTTCACTATGACGCTCAAGTGCAAGTTGGATAAGGCGATCTATAAGTTCAACATAAGAAATACCTGAGGCCTGCCAAAGCTTTGGATACATACTGCTATTTGTAAAGCCTGGAATGGTATTAATTTCGTTTACTAAAAGCTTGCCATCATTACGTAAAAAGAAATCGACTCGCGCCATACCCGCACAAGAAAGCACTTCAAAGGCACATATAGCAAGCTCTTGTACTTGATGCGCCTGGCTTGCAGTAAGACTTGCCGGAATTTCGAGCTTTAAGTTGTCATCCAAGTATTTTGCGTTAAAGTCATAAAACTCATATGAGGTAATAACTTCGCCGGGAACAGATGCTATTGGATGATCATTGCCAAGCACAGCACATTCAATTTCACGGCCTACTACGCACTCTTCAACTAAAATCTTTCTGTCATACTTAAAAGCATTGTCAACTGCATCAACAAGCTCATCAAGTCTCTTTGCTTTTCGTACAGCAACCGATGAGCCGAGATTTGCAGGTTTTACAAATAAAGGCAGGCCAAGAAAGTCAATAAGTCCTTGATAATCAATCTGATCGCGATGCTGTGCATAAAGAGTACGAAATTTCACTACAGGAATTGCCGCATCTCGCAAAATGCGCTTTTGGATATCTTTATCCATGCCTACAGCCGAGCCGCAGACATCTGCACCCACAAAAGGGATTCGAGCAAGTTTAAGAAATCCCTGTACAGTACCATCCTCACCGTATGGGCCATGTAAAACAGGAAATATCACATCAAGAGGCCCTTCAGGAAGGCTAACAGAGGCCTTGGATGTTATCGGAACAGGCATGTTACATGTGCCAGAAAGTAAACCTATTGAATTTTGAGCCATAAGAAGCGATGGTGCTACATGATGCCAGTGGCCTTTCTTGTCGATAAAAATTGCAACCGGTTCATACTTTGCTGCATCCAAACTTGCAATCACGTTTTGGGCTGATACAAGAGACACTTCATGCTCACAAGAAACACCCCCACATAATACGCCGACACGAATTTTCTGACTCATTTTTCCCTCGGTAATCCAATGAGCATGATTGTGGCATAACAGCAGATTTTGCTGCGAGGATTCACTTTTTAAAAATTTACGCTTTGAATAAAAACCTCACTATTCTATACAAAAACATAAGTGGTTCCTCACAAAAAAAAGGACTGTATGTATAGATATATTCTCATGAGCATTTTTTTTGTTATTTCCTCGTTATGCGAAGGGGCAAAATACGACTCATTTCCTAATGATACATGCTATCTACATGAATTAAAAAGCGAAGCTGCACGCCTTGAAAAAAATAACTTCAAGAATGCCGAAAGCATACTGAGAACAATAAAAAGCCGCGTTCTTAAAGATCCAAAGATCATCACATTAAAGATGAAAAGTGCCCTAAAATATAGAAAAGTCGCAAGTCGCTACCATGCACCATTTGATAACTTTCGTGCAGGAAGGCAAATTAAAGGCCTTTATATAAATGCAACTGAAGCAAGAACCAAAAGGCAAAATTTTATTCTTGCTGAATGCCCTAAGACAAAAGCTTTAGCTCGCGATTATTTTGAAGCTGCACTTGCTAAAAAGACAAAGGTATTTGTTTCTGTGCTGCAGGCAACAGAAGCAAAAAATCACTGCAACAACTTTTGGAAAGAAAAAGTACTAAAAAAAATACCGCTTCGCGATGGCTCTAAGATAAAGTATATTAAATCTGCCGTCTTGCAAAAACAAAAAAGTTCACACAAAAAAAGAGTGCCTCAGATTATAGAAAGTACGCTTTTGTCAAATGAGCATCAATGTACGCATTTACACTACGATGGCTGGAAAGATAAGTCAGCTGCTCCCTGCAAAAAATTATTAGGACTTCTTTTAGATCGCATTACAGAACTTAGCCCAGATCCTACTGTATCAGTAGGCATTAACTGTAGAGGCGGAGTTGGCAGAACGGGTCTTGTGGCCATAAGCTTATATCTACGCCGTGAAGTAGATGCTCAGCTAAAAGCTGGAGTTCCTTTAAGCAAAATAACAGTGAATATTCCTGAGGCTATCTACTCTTTTCGAAAAATCCATAAAAGTATCATAAGTACGCCTGCGCAACTTGCTCAACTGTATAGCACACTCCACGACTATTATTTAAAATTAAAACATATAATCTAGTTTTGCAATAGAGTCTAAAGCTTAATACTATAAGGCGATATCAATCTACTCATCGCTACAAGCATCATCAAATGGCTCTGATAGCACACATGTACTTACCTCATCTTCATTTAGGACAAAGTATTCAATCGTGCCATTTTTACATTCAACCAAAGAAATATAGGGTGCTGGCAAGGTGTCGTGATTATTATCAAAAAAATATATAGCAATCTGCAGATTTTCTGGAGTAATTGGATAGTCATGCAATAAAGGTCGTACCTGCGCGTCGTTGTTAAAGGCAATAAGATATTTTTTTACTACGCCGCAAATCAACTGACGAACGTCATCAAAATCATCGTATTGATAGAGTATTGTAGAGTAATCATCACAGATGAGATTTATGGTTGGATGATAATCTCCATGAGAATTCGTTAGAAAAAAGCCTTCTTTCATAAGATCTTGATTAATTTTATCTTTGATCTGTGCCGCAATGGGAAAGTCCTTACTTGGTTCACTCATGTTGGTTATTCTATCAGCAGTACTTACAACGCATGAAGAAAAAAAGAATGGGATAAATGCCGATAGTAACAATATTTTTTTCATAGGAACCTTTTTAATTTTTGGCTTTTCAAAGCTATAAGATAGAGGTTAATTTAGTGTCAATCCCTTTGGGAAAGGGATTCTATACTTACACGTTAACTTAACTCTTTTTATCGTTCTTATCGTTCTATCATTCTTATCCTGTTTCTCCTGCTCAAGATCAAGATCAAAATGACGATAAGAATGATAGAACGATAGAACGATAAAAAAAGGATATAAAGGGCATCAACTCAGGGGCCACTTGACCTCTTCTAGTTAATTACCAAATCACAGTATACTTTAACAATTAACAAACAATTGATGGTTACTATGAGATCTATAACTTTTTTCTTATTTGCGCTCCAATTAAACTTTGCGCCTATTTTTGGATTCGCAAAAGACGATAATACCCCTAAAGACAAATGGTTTGTTGTAATCCATGAAAATGCCACAGCACAAGCCGCTTTGCAAGTGCCGGAGTATGCTAATTTTGCAAAACAAGGCACCTATTTTTCTAACTTTCATGCCCTTACAAACCCGTCTCAACCAAACTACATTGCCTTAATTGCCGGGGACACTTTCAATACACCACCTTATGATGATAAGATGGTATCCTTTCCAAATGCAAATCATCCAGAAGCCAATTCCACAATCATCGATTTAATCGAAGAAAAAGGTCTTAGCTGGAAGGTGTACTTAGAAAATTACCCATCCCCTGGTTTTGACGGCGATGGATATTTAGAGCTAGAACCCTATGCTGGAGTACATAGAGTTACAATTACTCAAGGGGCAGCTGTTGGCTATTATCCCGCAAACTTTGCAAATAATGGCGCGCAAGGATCTATACCTGAAGCACAAATCATCGTAGCAGAAAATCTTAATGCTACGGCCGGACCTAATCAAGACTTTACCGGAAAAATTGTCCTTGTCTCTCGAGCGGAATATACACCTGCAATTAAGATCAAAAATGCCCAAGAAGCCGGTGCAGTAGGTGTGCTTATTTACAATACATCAACAGACAAAGGTACATTTACTCCAGGAGGCTTTTTTTATCCCTCCTGTAAAAATGATTGCGATAAGCTCCAAATTGCCGCATTTGGTATTTCTTATACTGACGGTCTTTACATTCTTGATGCAATTAGTAAAGATCCTACAACAAAAGGCTTTGTGGATATTGAATATTCAAAAGGTTCCCTGCATGTGTATGTTCGAAAACACAACCCGTTCATTAGCTTTTTAAATATAGCAACAAATCCACAAAGAGCTCTAAAACTCGTTAATTCCACAGAACTTAACCACGATATTGCCACTAACAATGTTCCTGATTTTGCCTTTTATATCCCCAATCAAATGAACAATGGTCACGACACAAATACTGTTGTCGATCCCCTTACAGGTCAGGTATCAGTTTTTATGCCTACTTATTCCGGTGCTGCTTTTGAAAACACTCTTGGATTGGCACTTAAAACAAAGTCTTTTACAAAGGATCGCGTGATCGTATTAACCTTTGATGAAAATGACTATTCAGAAGAAACAAACCATATATACTGCGCATTTTATGGAGCGAATGTAAAGCAAAACCATATTGTGAATACCCCGTACAACCTCTACAACCTCCTCAGAACAATGGAAGAGAGCCTTAATGTCGGAACACTTGGGCGCAATGACACATCTTGCGCACCTATGCTAGGCTGGAGAAAGTAAGTGTTAAGAAGCCTCTAAAGCCAGCGCACCAGTAGATTTGTGCTACAAATATAACGTCCATGTTCTATGAATTCTTCAGGTTTTGTGGGCTTTGAGTAACTTTGTGGAAGTGGATATTGCAGCATTTGAGAATCTTGAGGATAGGCGGCGGGTATATTTGTAATAGAAACATAGCGATCACTTAGCTTTTGGATTCCTGCAGCTGGTTGTATGGTTTTTACTGCAACTTGCTGCACAATTTCTTCTGTACTTTCTGGCACTAACATTTCGGAAAAACGCACAACTAGCTGCTCTAAATCGGGCCCTGGACTTGGTTGCTTATCCTCAGGCTCGACAGGGGCCATAAGTTGTTGTATTTCTACACGTTTTTGCAAGATAGGTGACGGAATACTACGAGGACTTTCATATGAGGAGCCAGCTTCTTCTTCAGAATCACTATTAAAAGGCGAGTCAATTTTCCATCTGTCGAGGTTGTATACAGTCGCATCTTGCACATCTTCAACATCTTGACCTGTCTGATCTTTCCATGTTTTTCTAATCTTATCATCCACATGGCTAAGTAATGCATCAAGTACATCATCAGCAAGAGGAAGGCCCCGGTTGTCTTTTGCAATGCAGTTACTTATGAGGAAAGAAGCTGAAATAGTCATAATTGCATCCTTTGAAAAATGTGAGAAGATACTAGAAGTTGCGAAAATAGTGCAAGAAGCTTAACAAAAGGTTAACTAAACCTTTAAAAAATATACACTTTCTTATATACTTTCCCTGCACTTAAATTAAATAATAGGGTTTTGTTTGTGATTCAAGTTGATAATTTATCACTCGCCTATAATGGCGAATCTCTTTTTGAAGATGCCTCTTTTAGCATACAACCTGGTGAGCGACTTTCACTTGTCGGCCGTAATGGCGCGGGCAAATCGTCACTATTTCGCTTACTTACCGGTAAAGAGATCCCAGACAAAGGTAACATCACCAAACGCAAAAATTACACCATCGGAACCCTGAATCAGCATATTGTTTTTACTAAAGATACCCTCCTAGAAGAGGCTGCCTTAGGACTTCGCCCGGAAGAAGCAGACTGCTTGTATAAGGCCGAAACGCTGCTATTTGGACTTGGCTTTACCGAAAAAGATCTCGACCGAAATCCTAATGATTTTTCGGGTGGCTACCAGCTTCGC
Source organism: uncultured Chlamydiales bacterium (assembly GCA_963785335.1). Lineage (GTDB taxonomy): Bacteria > Chlamydiota > Chlamydiia > Chlamydiales > FEN-1388 > SZAS-7. The sequence goes on from CAWAUW010000002.1 coordinate 432,061, forward strand.
TTGCAGCTTGCAAAAGTATTAGTAGGAGAGCCAGAATGCCTACTACTTGATGAACCAACTAACTATCTAGATATTGTATCCATACGCTGGTTTGCCGACTTTTTGCTTGAATGGCAAGGCGAATTTATCATTATATCCCACGATCGCGAATTTTTGGATAGTGTGTCAACGCATACCATGGGCATTCATCGCCAAAAAGTAAGTAAGGTAAAGGGCAATACCATTCACTTTTTTGAGCAGATTATGCAAAAAGAAGAAATTCACGAAAAAAATCGGATTAGCCTAGAAAAAAAGCGCGATCACCTGCAAGGATTTATCGATCGCTTTGGAGCAAAAGCCTCAAAGGCCACACAAGCAGCTTCCAAGCAAAAAGCACTTAACCGCATTCCTGTGCTTGAAAACATGAAAAACCTCTACCAGCTTGATTTTCAATTTAACGAAGCGCCTTTTTACAGCGAAACCATGCTGGATGCATCAGATATTTCTTTTTCCTACACTCCAACAGCAAATCCCCCGCTCATAGAAAATTTTTCTCTAACAGTCGAAAAAGGCGATCGCATTGCTTTTATTGGCAAAAATGGAAGAGGTAAATCAACACTGCTTCGCCTTTTAGCCGGAGATCTGCCCCTACATACTGGCAACATCAAACGCTCAGAAAACCTAGCCTTTGGCTATTTTGGACAGACTAACATAGATAGACTTCATCCCAAACACACTATCGAAGAAGAAATCGCTATTGCCAATCCAAAACTCAAATACACGCAAATTAAATCCATATGCGGCCTGATGATGTTTTCAGGGGATAAATCTACAAAAACCAATTCTGTTCTTTCTGGCGGAGAAAAAAGCCGCGTGCTGCTTGGTAAAATCATTGCCACAAGTTGTAACTGTCTGCTACTTGATGAACCCACGCACCACTTAGACATGGAGTCAATCGAAGCCCTCATCGATGCTATCGAAGACTTTGATGGCGCAGTCATCATGGTTACGCATAGCGAACTCATTTTAAAGCGCATGGCCTTAGATAAAATCGTGATTTGCCACGAAGGAAAGCAAGAGCTTTTTCTCGGCAGCTACGAAGACTTTTTATATAAAAAAGGCTGGAATGAGTAGTGACTCTCCTGCTAATATAATGCCTAATGACAAACGAAACTTCGCCTAAAGCAAAATCTTTTCCTCGCCTTTCGCATCTTCTATGGATTTTGCTTGTGGTGCTATGCCTTCGTGCAGGATATTATCTGCTTTCTGATGGCTTTAGCGTATCAAAAATTAAAAACACGTTTCCTGTTACTACCGAATGGCAGCTTCCTGTACCAAATGCCAAAGAACAAAAACGTCTGGCCGCAATTTGTGCACAGGAATTTCGCTATTTAGGAAAAGGCTCTCAAGTTTATGCCTTTATCAGCGACGACAGGCAATATGTACTTAAACTCTTTAAATGCTATCACTTAAAGCCTGTTGACTGGATTGCCAAAATCCCCCTTCCTGAAGCAATTGATAAGCCTCGCCAAATAGCACTTGATAAACGCTACAAAAAAATTGCCACATCTTTGCAAAGCTATAAAATTGCCTCACAATATCTTAGAAAAGAATGCGGACTTATCTCAATTGAAATTTTGCCCACGCCCGAAATTTCACAAGATGTAACCCTCTACGACAAGCTTGGCCGCAAACATACCATAAACCTTGGCGAGTATGGCTATATTCTCCAAAGGCGAGCTGACCTTATCTATCCCAAACTCTCAAGCTGGATAGCATCAGGTGATCTTACCTCGGCTAAAAAGGCCATTAGCTCCATGGTAGCCCTCATTGTAGAGCGCAGCAAAAAGGGCATACAAGATTCCGACCCCGACCTTCACAAAAATGCCGGCCTGATAGATACTACAGCCATATTAATAGATTTAGGTAGTCTCCACATAAACCCAGAGGCTAAAAATGAGCAAGTCTACACCGGCGATCTTCTCAAAATAACCAATCGCCTAAAAGAATGGTTAGATAAGCAGTCTCCTGAGCTTGCGGCGTATTTGCAGCAAGAAATCAAGAAGGCCTCAAGTGCCCGCTGGCAGCCTGATTTTGAATAAAACAAAAAATACATTTTAACCGCAGAGAAACAGCCGAGCAAAAAGAGAGAAAAAACAGAGAAAAACAAATGTCTTGAACTGTTTTAAGGCAAAGCATTTTGTGTTTGTTTTCCTCTGTTTTTCCTCGGCTGTTTGCTCTGCGGTTAAAAATGTATTTTTTGTTTTAGATAATTTAAGCGCACGTCTCCTATTTGTGATTTGACGCCTGTAAATTTTCTAGTGTGCAAAAAAAACAATAAAATTTAAGGTGTATGCAGCAACCAAAATATAGGAGTTGTTTCATGAAAAAAATGTGTTTTCTCAATTTGCTTTGCCTGGCTATCGCCGTGCAATTTGCTGTCTTTGCAGCCCCAGTTAATCAAGGCAAAAAAGTACCGGCTTATGCTCCCAATGCTCTTAAAGGCACTCCTACAAAAGCAAAACCGGCCATTCAAATGCCCGCAAAAAAAAACTGCTGCTACTCTCCCTCTGCCAACAAAAGTAGTCCCGAGGGCAACCTATAAGCAAGAAGGGAAGCAAAATAAAAACCAAGCCGCAACTAAAGCGTTAAATAAATCGCACTTTCACCATAAGTCCCACTCTAGCTCATCATCATCTGAATGCTGCAGCGAAACACTTGATCTTTTAGGGCAAATCAACGAAACAACCCAAGCGGATTTAGAGATTGATCAGGAAATTTTAGATATTCTTCAAACCCAATGCATCAACTACATCAGGCACGTTTCTTATGTAATTAGCAAACCCGGCTATTATAGACTCGCTTGCGATTTAGTCTTTAACCCAACAGCCGATGCTGCAAATGCTATCACCGTCGACTCTGGTGTCACAGACGTGAACATCGATTTTGCAAACTATACCTTGAGTATGTCTGCAAGCTCAACAAAAGCTGATAATAATGGCATTTTAATTGAGTCAGACTGCGAAAACGTTGTTATTCACGACGGAAGTATTGTAGGCTTCTCAGCCAGCTCAATTCGAGGATACACAGGCTTAAACACTATTGTAGTTAATGATATGATTCTTGAAGGCATTCCTGGAAATGGTGGTAATCGTATGATTATAGAAACAGTAGCTTCTGGCGTCAATTTTGGACCTATTATAGAAGATCCTACAGCTATAGCTCCAACGCCTGGAACGCCAGTGTCGAATAATATTATACTTACTAACCTCGAGATAAATGACTTTTTTGTGAATAACACAGATATCGTCGATCAAGCCCTTTGGGGCATAGCTCTCTTTTACTGCAACGACATTGAGATAACGGGTGTACAGGTAAGCGAGCTTACAAATAACGGTAGCGTCGTCAATCTTAATGGCAATACATTAGGATTTGGGATCGACTTTTGTACAAATGTCCTATGCCGTTTCTGCACAGGTAATGATATTACTAGCAATAGCCCAGACAATCCTGTCGCAGGAGGTGTGGTAGGAGATGCAGCTGGAGCGTTCTACATAACGTGCCAGAGAGTACAAAACTACGACTGCAGCTACTCAAACAACGTTGGAACAAGACGTGGCGGAGGATTAGTCTGGGTGGGAACTTCTGACTTTATTGCGGAACGTTGCGTGGCTGATAGCAACATAGTTGTAGATCAAACAGCTGCAGGGGTCCAATCACATTTCGGATTTGAAGCTGTTGGTGATTTTGATCCTTTTGACTTTTGCCGTAGAGGTGTGATTAAAGATTGCCATGTACTGAACATGCCAACAGCCTTTATAGCAAATGGTGCAATAGATGTTGTATTTGAAGATTGTGAGGCTCTTGCAGGTAATTTAGTGGCAAATTCTACAATTCTTACTGAAGGATTTGAAGCTGCAGATGCTGATGGAGTTACATTTAAGAACTGCATTGCCTCTGGCTTTACCGTTCCTAATCCTACGAACAGAGGCGGAATTAGAATTGTAGCGGCATCTACCAACATAAACATCCTCGGCTGCAAATCAACCAAGGGCGCTATCGGAATTTTTGTTGCTAATGGTTGTACGCATGTTGTTGCGGATTCTAATGAAGTAGCCTTTAATACTGAATTTGGAATACAGGATACGACGAGCCCTGGCATAACGCCTAACCTGTATATAAGAAATGTGGCTTTTGCAAACCCAACAAATTATAGTGTGCCTCACGGAGCCAACGCGAGTTTTGCTGTTGTGCAGTTGACTCAAAACGCCCCTTATCCGCTATATACAGCCCCCAATGCATCTCCCTTATCTAATTTTGATTTAGAGCCTTAAATCAAAGCTAAGATTAAACAACAAGACCGCACTTTCCAGTGCGGTCTTTTGAGCGAAGCCGTTTGGAATGACTCACTTTAGTGAGTATTTTTTAAGGCCGATTCATCGGCCTCTAGCGGTAGGTGCATGAGATCACCGATAAATCGGCTTAAGGAAAAACTCACTAAAATGAGTCACTCCAAACAAAAGTCCAAACTCGAGAAGAGCGCACTTTCAAATAGCGGTCTTGTAAAATGCCTTTTTTAGATAATTTGGCGTACAGCTGCGTAGGCAAGTAGCGCAGATCCTGCTAGAGATGTAATAAAGATAGCAGCGGGCGCAATAGTGTTTATACGTTGGATTTTACCTTCGTTCCAGCCACTTAATAGAAGATCAAAGCCATCTCCACGTGTTAAGTCAGTCTTTTGGTGGACTTTGCATGCTAGGGCATAACCGGCTGCACCTACCCCAACGGCGCTGGCCAAAAGGCCTGTTGTCTTGGCTGTGGTTAAAAGCATGGAAGCACCTGTCTGAAGTGCTGATTGCAGATGCGACTTTGCTGTATTCCAAGCGTACTGCCCAGCTACATTTGATATGACTAGTGTGGTAGCAGTTCCTACAACGTATGATTTAAGACTATTAAACATTAGTACATCCTAAAGTTATTGTTTTTATAATAGTAATTATAACATTATGTATATTAAAAAGCAATAGTTATTATTTTAAAAATCACTTTTATATGAGATTTGCCTAAAGTCTACTGGAGATAAAGCTATGAGTATTGGCAGGCAATAGCTTAGAAAGTGCATGCCAATGTTTTGTGATGAGCTCTTTATTTGCCTCAATTATATTTGAAAGACCTCGTTTGTAGTTTAATGAAGGCTCATTTACATTGATTTCACTTAAGATTTGGCCAAGTTCTGCCACGGTTTTGCAGTTTGCCATTTGCTGTAAGCTGATAATATGTTCAAGAGGTGTCTTTAGTCTGCTATAAATTTCATGGTACTGCCTTTTTTCATCGTCATTCAAGCAATCCATTGTATATACTTGCTTTGTCATGTCGCGATCTACGTTTGCGGCCAAAACGCGGTATTGAGGTGTTTTGCCGGTGAGCCCCAATATATTCACGCCTACCTCTGTGCAGTAGTTATAAACACCCTTTTGGTGGCTTTTTAGCGTTTCAACGAATTCGGCATGGCCAAACTTGCGCGTAGAGTGCTTGCAGGTACATATTCTACCAAAAGCATGCGATCTCCAAGTATAGTTGGTAGTCGGATTTTCGATGGTTTTTTTGGCAACGGCAATAATTCTGATCATGCCATAGTCGGCAATGCCATGAAGTTCCTTTCGAGCCTTTGCAAAAAGTGATACAGCATAGCTTTTGAAATCACAATCTTGAATAAAACTTGAAATAAACTTTGAATCAAAAGAGCTATAGCTCATGCCTGTTGATGAATGCGTATCAACAATGCTCCTATTAGATTTAAAAAAGTGTTGAGTGGACTCATAGGCTTCATTGTTGTCTGTAATGACGTCACATGAAATAATTGTTTCTCTGTGATTGTCATCCATACTTTGGCCGCTATTGATTGCATGTGCCATATTGCTTTTTAAGTAAGCAGCGGTGTTTTCAAAAGACTCAGCAACTCCGGGGGCTCGAAATTTTCTTCTGGATTCTTCGGGCTTGCATGCTTTAAATGCATCAGATTGATGCAATGCCTGAAAATGAGATGCCAGCTCTAAGTGCAGGGTTATCGGATAGCTGTGGGCATGCAAAAACACATAATTGCCTTGCTCTTTAAGTGCAGATACGAGCTTTTTAGTTCTATCCCAAATAATTTGACCTCGATGGCCGCTCCAGAGATTGGGATAACCTTGCTGAAGCCATAGTTTACCTAATGAGGCAAGCGTTGATAGAGAAGAATTAAACTGAGGGCTTTGATGAGGACTTAACTTAGCAGATACGATATTATGGGCTTTATAGAGTCTTTTTGCAGCTATTTGTTGGACGCGCTTTACTTTGGCTTCCATATCATGAGAAAAGTCTCTTAGCAGAGTAATTCGATACTCTAGTGATTCTTTAGATGTAATTGTTGGCAAAAAGAAACAGGCAATACCGAGAGTGATTATCTTAATAAACAAATGTCTAGATCTGGTTGATTGCCATTGATCACGTATATCTAATTCAAATTGAAGATTGTAGTTTGTCGCATCGTAGCCAGTTAATGAAGTATTGAAAGCTTCGGATGTCTGAGAAAATAAGACTTTATTAACGGTATTTATTGACATATACACCTTTTTTAAAATAGTAATTATAGCAGGTTTATTAGCAAAAGTCAATATGATTCCAATTGAAAATAAAACTAATATAATGTATGGTTACTAAAAAAATAAGGAGTCCTAATGCACGCAGTTACATCTAATAGCACCTTGGAACAACCATTAATCCCTGAAACACCAAACAACGAAAAAGACACTCTTTTAATAGATGAAAAAGTCAACGCCTGCATGAAGAAGCATTTAGATGACGTTTTACAAAATCCCAAAATGCCCCCTGATCCACAAGTGGCTATCCATGAAATCAGAACCTATAAAGCCCTAAAATATGAAACCTGTATAGAAGAATGCGAGCTCTTTTGCCATCTGGCAAGAACCTTAGATACGTATTGCTTACGATTTCCCGAGCAAAATCGACTAGGAATGCAGCTGGTGTATCAGCACACCCTCTATAACAAAATGGGTGTGGTATATAAAGAGCTATTTGAGATTTCTCCCGAATTTTTATCAAACCTTGTAAAAGTTGCCAAATATCATACCTACATTGCTAAACAAGGCGAAATTATACAAAAATTAAACACACTAGATTCTGCGCTATTAGAGGGAATAAAAAAAGCCCTCACAGGTGCCGATAACTCCTTAGAAGTAATTGCAGAGCTCAAAGGCTTTCTAGATAGCGTTCCCCAGGAAATTCATGCCTCTTTAGTCAAAGGCTTCATCCAAGGCATACAGAACATCAAACCGACGCTTTAGGGTGAAGACTTTTTGACCGAAAGGTCCCTGGAGTGCGGGGGCAGTTATGCACCGCTCTTAGATTTATCTCACAGCTACCCCTAAAAACCCTCCAAGCGTGCTCCTGAAAGCTTCTTTAGCTTTGGTAATATTGAAGTTAAGGTATGAGATAAATCTAAGAGCGGTGCATACCCTGCACCGCACTCCAGGGACCTTCGGTCAAAAAGATTAATTGATGCATATGATCTGTCTATTTCTTTTTTTTCATACGAATGTTACGTACTGCTGTCCGAACAAGCATAAAGACGGCAAATACAAAAAATGCCCCTACTACTATTTCGTCAATATACACTTCCACCCATTCAAGAGCCCAGATCCAGTAGTTGCCAAAGAAATAGCCTATTGATAAAAAACACGAGGCCCAAATCACTGCCCCGCTATAAGAAAATAAAGCAAAATGCCGATAATCAAGCGCAATTGAGCCTGCCACAATACCAGTTATATGCCTAACACCAGGAATAAAATAGCCAAAAAAAAGCGCCCATCTGCCTAGATGATCAAACCAGTCATGGGCTGCCTTGATTTTATCTTTGGTAATACCTACCCATCCCCCAAATCGCCGTAAAACATATTTTCCAACTGTTCTACCAATGATATAGCTAAAGGTAATACCCGTAATACTACCCGCAAAACAGGCAATTAACGTAGAAGGAATCTGAAATGTGCCTTTATACATTAGCACACCAGCAAATACTAAAAGAGTCTCATCAGGTATAGGCAAGGCAATAATGCCCAGCGCTAAAAGTGCAAATAGGGCAAATGAGCCATAATGAAGAAGCCAATGCGATAATACTTCATGCTGATCAAGAAATTCCAAACAACAGCTCCATAGGATTTATTAGCTTTACATACCAGAGAGTGTTTAAATTCGCCAGTATTTGCCATTTTCTTGTATATTGGAAATAACCTTGAGAATTTCTATGAAAAAAATTACTTTGCTGCTTGCGCTTTTTTTACTTCATACTGAGCTCTTTTCCGCTACATTTCATGCTCTTATTGTAGCTGATACTACCGAGCAGAAGATAAAGCGGTCAAGTTCTATAGACATTCGCAGGATGCAAAAAGCAGTACGCATGTTTGCCAAAGGCAGCCAAAAAAAACTTGCCCTTACAGTGCTTAATGGACGTGATACTACCGTACAAAACATCGAAAAATGGTTTCACAAAAGTAGAGTGGGAAGTCATGACATTTTGTTTTTTTACTTTACAGGCCACGGCTTTGCATCCAATAGCCCGCAGATAATTTGGCCCAATTTATTCTTTAAACAGAAGAAAGAAACTATTTCTATGGATGCTTTGCAGCAGGTACTCAGCAAAAAAAATGCACAACTTACCATTGTTTTATCAGATTCGTGCAACAAATTTGGCAATGCCAATAATAACCATCTTGCTATGTATGTTCAGCCCCCATCTCAAGTGGATATATCTTTTTACCCAAAAAGCCGGGGCCTAAAAAAACTCTTTCGTCATCGACAAGGTAAAATTTTAGCTTCAGGAGCCATACGCGGCACACCTTCATTTGGAAGCGACAATGGAGGGTTTTTTACCCAGGCATTTTTACTTTCTATGAAAGCTGAAAGCCGGCGTTCAAGACCATCATGGAAGCACCTTTTTCAAAAGACTATCAAGCTTTTAGAAAATGCACAAAAGCCTCAGTTCAGACTTTTTATCAAAAGCAAATAAGTGTGCCGAAGTGTATCCAGAAAGGCATAGTGATTAAACTTGCTAGAGATGTGCTTAAAAGCACTATAAAGGCAACCTGAGGACTTGCATCATATTGTTTGGCTAAAATTATAGGAAGCATAGCTGCAGGTTGTGCAGCTTCTACCAGCATTACCTGCTTAAGCTCAAGAGTCATAGGAATTAACCAAACAAGCGCTAAGTAGCATATAGGAAACAATATCACGCGAATAACTAGTGATGATGCTACTACCGACAGGCCATCTCGAAGTTTTACTGTTTTTTGGGCATCATACATCAAAGAACCCACAAGCATCAGTGAAATGGGTATTGCGGCTTGGCCTAAAAGGCTTGTTGTTTTGTATACAAAGCTTGGAATGTGCTCATCTAAATCAAAATAGGTAAGAAATAAACTTACTGCAATGGTACATAAGGGCACATTGGCCAGTTTTTTTAAAGACTCTTTAAGAGATATCCGTGAGCTAATAATCATAATGCCAATTGACCAAATAGCCGCATCAACACCAATATTATGTACAAAAAGTACACCTAATGTTTCACGATTATATAGTGCAATTATCAGTGGAATGGGTAAAAAACCGTAATTATTAATGGCGTTAGAGAGCAAAAAGCTCTTTTTTTCTTTGTCAGATTTAAGATTTGCAAATCTGTAGAATATATATCCCAGGCCAAGGCCAATGAGCACCGAGCTAAAGCCCATTATGGGCGGCAAAAAAATGTTCTCTAGATCATCAAGAGCTGGATTTTTAAGCATTGAATTTACAATCAGCGATGGATACAGTATATTGATTGCAAGCCACATCATGCTCGAATCGGCTATGTCATTAAGTCGCCCTTTTTTGCGAAGAAGAGCACCAAGTGAGGTGATAAGAAACACCGAAAAAGCCGTTGCTACTACACTAAAAAATGAGCTGGTAAATATCATAGGATGAAATTTTATCAAAATTTCACATAATCCTCATCAGTTCTTTACAATTTAGCTTCATGATCACGAAAGATCTTTAAAAAAATGGCAAAATGGAAAAAGATTCCAGCAACGTGATCAACAATCACAAAAAACCATAACCTTGGAGAATAAAATGAAAAAAAACCTATGCTACTTGCTCGCATGTAGCACAATTCTAGCTTCAACACTTGGAGCAACTATAGCAGATAGTCGCACATACGATGAAATTACATTCACACAAGCAGGATGTGGCTGTAAAAAGCGACCAATCATTAGTCCAAAACCAGGTGCAGATGACAATGTAGCTTTTACTGTTGCAGGATGTCCCTGCCGCAATAAAAGACCGCCTGTTCCAGTACCACAAACAAATGACGAAAATAGCATTTCTTTTGTACAAGCTGGCGGCTGCTGTGACAAAAGAAACAGACGCGAGCGCGTAAATGCCGATGTAACCATACTACCGGTAGGCTGCGGCTGTCAAAAAAAAAAGGGAAATAATGACGAGCGCGTACAAAGAAATCCACTTCCTATAGAAAAAGAAAATAGAATTTACGGCAAAATGGCAGAAATGGCTTTAAAAAATAGGCAATTTGTCGGGGGCAAAAATGCCCCTGATAGCCCAAGTGAGGCCAACCTGCAGGCAAAAGGTCTGTGCTGGTTTGGCAGCTCAAGCAGCAGCTACCCTGCATTTACTCATTTTGTACGCGAAACTGATGTGCAAGGAAGCATCGTTACCATCCAAGATGGCTCAGTATGGCGTGTAAGTGATGAAGATCAATACATAGTCAAGAAATGGTCAAGCCGCGCGGAAGTTGCTATCAAGCCAAATTCTCTAAGTTTCTGGAATAAGCTTACAGGATCAAGGCCAAGCTATAAATATCGCCTTGTCAATCAATACACAGGCGAATCTGTAGCAGCCAACTTGTCACTTGGCCCATTTAAGTACAATCCAAACACTCGTAAAATTGATAGAATTGACTACTATCAAGGTGAAGTGTACTTAAATAATGGAACCATTTGGAAAGTAGATCTCAGCGGTCCTTGCTCTGAAATTTTACGCGATTGGCAGCAAGGCCAAGCTATTATTTGCGGAAGCAATGACACGTGGTTTTCTCTTGGAAATCCCTTTATTCTTATCAGCGTAGAAAAGGATAACTGGCTTCCTGCAACTCGTATTTTCTAAAAAAAAGGGCACGAATTTTTTCGTGCCCGCATTAATAAAAGGTAAATTATGTGCCCATTAGATCCAGTTACATCTACTCGTTCTTATCAAGCAGCAAATGAAGTGTTCAAGCAGCCATGCAAAAATCGAACTCTTGAAGCTAAAGTCTTTGAAGTAATACGCTATTTTTTCTTAGCCTGCTCGGCTGTTGCCGGCGTTGCCTTTGTAGCAACCTTATCACCTGAGGCATTTGGGGCTTTTCTTGTTTTGGGAATACTTACAATCGCTCTTTATTTTCCGGAGGCTTTACTATCAAATCATAGTAGCTATCACGCCAATAGGACCTTTCAGACAACATATCCTCAACGACCCCCTGTAGTTGTTGTAGAAGAACCAAGGTATCATCAACCAGTAAGAATGCAACCTGAAGTTATTGTTGTACAACAACAAAGACCATATACTCCGCCCCACGTCTTTGCAAGCCCTTACCATCCCAGCCAACATCATCAGTCACAACTGCCCCAAAATGTCTTTAGGCCCAGCCAAGATGATGCATTTTCAAGACATACTGTTGGCCAAAATCAGCCTTCAAGGCATGAGGAAAGACCACAAGTAAGGGTTTCACAAGAATTTTCACCAGCACCACGAGCAGATTTGCAAGAGCGCCATGCAGTTGGTGGACGACCCGCTAACGTTGAGCGTACTGCACAAGATCCTGAAGATCCTTTTGCCCGCCATCAAGTGGGTAAATAAAAAAAGCTTTTTGAGTGACTCTGATAAAGAGTCACTCAAAAAGTTATTTATATGCTAACTTCAATTATATGCTAACAGCAGGAGTGAAGGCATTACTATCAAGTGCGACACCCATAGCGTGCATACCGCAGTCAACATAAAGAACAACTCCAGTAATTGCTGAGGCAAGTGGCGAGACCAAAAAAGCCGCAGAATTGGCAACTTCTTGCGGTTCAATTGGACGCTGCAATGGAGAATTTATGGCCGTATATTCAATCATACGCTGAATAAAACCAATGGCTTTAGCAGCTCGGCTGCCATAGGGACCGGCTGATATCGCATTTACGCGAACACCGTAACGACGACCGGCTTCGTAGGCAAGTGTTTTTGTGTCACTTTCAAGAGCCGCCTTTGCAGAGCTCATACCACCACCGTAGCCAGGAATCACCGTTTCTGATGCTATATAAGTTAATGATAAAGCTGCCCCGCCTTTACTCATAATAGGAGCTAAATGTGAAAGCAGGCTTACAAATGAATACGAAGATGAACTCATAGCAGCAAGATAGCCTTTTCGGCTTGTATCTAAAAGTGATTTTTGCACTTCTGGAGCATTTGCAAGAGAGTGAATGAGTATATCGATTTGGCCAAAATCGCGTTTGATAGATTCGGCAACTTCGGCAATGGTATAGCCGCTTGCCTCTTTATAGCGCTTATTTTCGCGAATTTCTTCGGGGATATCATCGGGGCAATCAAATGTTGCATCCAAAGGATATACCTTGGCAAAAGTAAGCATAGAGCCATCAGAAAGCTTACGAGACTCATCAAATTTGCCAGCAGCTAAACTCTGGGTAAATATTTTCATCATCGGCGTCCAAGTACCAACCAGTATTTCCGCGCCAGCTTCGGCCAAAGCCTTCGCAATAGCCCAGCCAAATCCAATATCATCTCCTACGCCCGCAACAAAAGCTCTTTTACCTCGAAGATCAAGTGATAGCATGTGTAACTCCATTTTTGGTAATAATACTACCTACTCTGGCCTAAAAACACAAAAGGTAACAGGGGTACAATACAATTTTTACCGCAGAGCAAACAGCCGAGCAATTACCGAGGAAATACAGAGAAATACAAAATGCTAATAGTACAGTTTATAATTTTTTGTCTTCCTCTGTATTTCCTCGGTATTTGCTCGGCTGTTTGCTCTGCGGTAAAATTGTATTTTGCGTTTAAATGTTTTTATTTAAGAGCTAAATTAACTTTTATAACAGTAGTAGTGGTGCCGCGAAGGGCGCGTAGGAAGATTTGCACATCAGATGCGCTATAGCGCTCTTGACAATGGCCAGAGCGATTGCCGCGGACTATGTGGCCTATAAACTGGCCATCGCCTGAAAGACGTTCAAATGAAAGATTTAATTTTTTCATGCCAAGTGTAATTTCTAGATGGTCTGTAAAATTAAAACAGGTAGCTTTTTGGCCGGAGACTAGGACATTGTTACTTGCATGATCGTTAAAAGAAATAACAAGTGCTTTTGCCTTTTCTTTGTCTTCTGCATACACCTCTGGTGAAATTTCAAATACAAGTTCGCTTGTTGCATAACCAAAAGGTGCTTGTATGGCTAAAGAATGCGGACCTGCCGCTAAATAATAAGGGAAAAATCCTGGCATTTGTTCGGGGCTTTGTTTTCCCAAAAGTGTTGAATAAGCATAATCTGCAAAGTGATGTACACTCCATGAAAAGCGGTCATTTGCGCCTTTAATATGGGTAGGAGCAGCATTTTGCTGCACTTCATTTTGACTTGTAAGCATGGCGCAAAATAGCGGATAGGTATTTATCGCTTCAAGTGAACCAGAAAAAAGAGCCTGAGCTGCTTGCAGATGAGGATGCTGAAAACCCAATTTATATGCTGGGCCAACGTACTGTTTTGAGGGCACATGCCATGTAGCTGATAGATAGTTCCAAAAAGGCGCCCAGTTATCACTTGGCATAAGTTGATATGCTACAATAAGTTCTGCAAGTGCGTGAGGATCACCCCAACAGCGTAAATCTGATGTGTTATGTAAGTCGGGCATTTCAATTGGAACGTTCATAAAAGCAGCACATGAGGCAAGCTTGCATTTTGCCCAAAACGGAAATTTTACTTCTTTGTTTATTTCTACAAGAAATTGCATTAACCGTTGCATGGATAGCTCAAGACGGGCTTTAAGCTCAGATCCTAAAATATGCGAAAAATCGCGTATAATCCAAATTTTTACAGCTAAACAGCGAAGTGCCTGGAGATGATCGTTGCAGTAGGGAAAATCACTTATGTAAAGGGGGTAGTTTCCAAGTGATGGAATCTCAGAAAAGCTCTGCTGAAAATAAAGAAGTCTGTCTAAAAGTTTTTTTGCCTCAAGTACATTTTCGTGCGTTTTCGAACGAAAAAGCGAAAGACAAAAAAGAAAATTGTCATATATAGAAATTTTTTCTTTACGTGCAATAAAGCCTGAATCTGTCTGCTCTTTTTTTGCAGCAATTAAGGTGCGATCTAATAATAAGCGTAAAGTTTCGTTCATAATTAAATAGTATAGCGCATTTAGGAAATCCTAGCGATGGCATTTGTAAGACCCTGGATAATACCATCATCCAAAGCTGGAGGCGCAATAACGTGTGCCAAAGCCAACACCTCACTTGGTGCCGAGGCCATTACTACTGCAATATCAGCAGTTTTCAGCATCGAAATATCGTTATGATCATCTCCGCAGGCAATTACTGTAGGCATTTTGCCTAAATGTGAAATAATAGCTTGCAAAGCACTGCCCTTACTTACATCGCCGTGAGTTACCTGAACAATAGAAAAGCCATCATCATATGAATCTTTCATGATAGGTGCATGTAAAGATGTTTGCTTTTCAATAAGCCCACCTAATTTTTTTGCAGTATGCGGCAAACAAAAAAGGCGCATACTTGCAAAACTATCTAGAGGCAAATCCATTACATTATCAACCTCTGTCCATGCGTCGCATACAGCTTTTGCCCTAGCAAAAAGATGGTTTACTAATACATGTGAGGCAAAGTGGCGATAGAGAAATGATTTGTTGTTTCGATCGGGTGCGCCATAAAATGCAATGCCAACATCTTCGCTACGTACAAGGTTTACCACCTGAAAGATACGCTCAAATGATAAAAAGCACTTTTTGATTACCTGCTTTTGAGGATATTCAAGAGTATATGCTCCATTAAATGCCGAAAGAAAAAAACCAAATGGTAGTGTCTGCAAAAGTTTTACACTCCAGTCTAGAGTGCGTCCTGTAACAAAAAGAAGCTTCCAGCCATCAATTTGAAGCTGGTCCAAATAGGCAATTACTTTTGGTGAAAGTACATCTCGAACGGCTGTGAGGGTGCCATCGATATCGATGGCTATTAAACCTTTGGTCTTCATTGCATTCTCTTTGTTGTATTCTCTTTGTTGTAATTTAACAAGTTTTGGCATACTAGTGTACTTATAACAAATTGAGATCTATGAAAAAAATCATCACCGTCTTGCTTTTTTTACTCTACGCTAGCCTTCAACCTGCCTTTGCTGATAATGCTTTGCAACAAGAGCCTACATCTGAGGCATATAAGCAGTGGGAACAAGAAAATGTTGGCCGGGAAGTAGCTGAAGAAAGCCGCTATGGAGAGCTCTGGAGCAAAACCCTTATGCTTCTGATTATCATACTCATCATTTTGTTTGCAGGCACATGGTATCTAAAAAGATTTGGCGGCTCGCTGGGTTTAGGCAAAATGAAAGATTCAGGAAAGGAATCGCGCATAATCCTTTTAGAAAAGCGGGTTATCTCGCCTAAAGCTGTAATTTATTTACTAGAAATCGACGGACACAAAATTGCCCTTTCAGAAACCTCTAGCGGCATACAAGTGCTTCAAGAGCTTAATTCCACACCTACAAAAGAGATGCAAACAAGTATTTCTCCTTCGGGATAAATAAAATTCTGCCATTGAATTTTTTGGGTCATCTCTTTACATTTCTCCGAAAAAAACTCGGGGAATTTTATATGAAAAGACTTTTACTTTTTGCAATAGCACTCTCACACTCTCTTCTAGCTGCTAGTCCTTTTATAATTGGTATTGCAGGAGGTACCGGCTCTGGTAAGTCTACTTTATCAAAAAGACTTCAGGCAACGCTCGGAATTAAAGTCGCTCTTATCGAACAAGATTGTTACTACAAAGACCTTTCTCACTTACCGATGAATGAAAGAGAAAAGACCAATTTTGATCATCCACATTCAATTGATTTTGACCGTCTATGTGACGATATTGTAAACCTAAAACAGGGAAAGACCATTTGCAAACCAAACTACAGCTTTAAATCACATTGTAGAGAAGAAGGAACTGTAACGCTTCATGCAGGTGATGTAGTGATTGTTGAAGGCATACTCATTTTTACAGATGAGCGCCTCCGTAATCTATTTGATTTAAAAATCTATGTAGAAACCGAAGATGATGTGAGAATTTTACGCAGAATAGAACGAGATATGAACGAACGGGGCCGCGATCTCAACGGCATTATAGAACAGTATCTTACCACAGTAAAGCCTATGCATAAACTTTTTGTTGAACCTTGCATGAGCCACGCTGATGTTATCATACCAGGCGAATCTGACACCACAAGTGTAGTAAAACTTATTTTGGCAGGCCTGCATCAACTCACATTCGATCGCAATACAACCTGCAGCCTTGAAGCACAAAAACTAGCAGGGTGAGGTTTTTTATATACTCTGAAGATGTTGTAGGATTTTTTCTTGCTCAATCGGCGTAAAGTCAGTGCTGTAAAATCTTAAGAAAAATTCTTGTCTAAGGTTTATTTCTGAAATGTCAGGATTTTTTTTGATAATCGCTTGAATCACCAATTGCTTTGAAGTCTCATACATGGAACATCCCATCAATAAGCGCTCAAGGGGTAATTTCCTTTGGATCATTTCGCACATCTTATCAGTAATTTCAGCAGGTGTATCACGCATCAGTATGGCCTAATCAATTGCCAAGTGTCCAAGTTCCAATGGCCCGGGAACTTCCGCCGAACCACCAGGCACAACACCGAGGTCGACGCTGACGATGTCGAAGTCGTGGACGCGGACGCCAGCGCCGGGGACGAAGCCGCCAACAACCAATTGATACACACGACCATCAATGGTAACAGTATCAGAACCACGCGCATACGTCCACAGGCGCTCACCGCGGTCATCCGGACACATTCCTGTGTTAAGTATTGAGACAGCATTAAAAAGAGCCCTTCTTCTTACAGACTCCACTTCAAAACCTTGATTCGGAGCAAGTCCCTCCACAAGAGCATTTTGTCTATCAAAATTTTCGCTCCTGGTTTTTTCTAAAATGGACCTTCTCATAATACGCACGCCAATTTGGCTGGGATATGACGTACTATGCTCAAAAGCTTCAGCCCCTGAATTTTTATTAAATACAGGCAGATGCTCTCTGCCTTTCAGAGGATACTTAGAAAGCACATGCATATTTCTTAATGAGAAAGGGATTGTGAGCGTTTGCTCTATAACTGCATCCGGTGCCACTTCTTTGAGGTTGCCGGTTTCATCAATATCAAGAGGTGTTTTTCCATCAATGAATCTTTCGATGAAAGAGGGATCTACAAGCACAACAAAATTATCTCTAAAGAGTTTATCTATTTCGTAAGGATCAGGCAAATTTTGTGCAAACTTATCAAACCAGTACGCGCTAATAGGAGGCACTTTGCCCACCACCTTCCCAAAAAGTTCCCCTATTATCCTGCCACTAATTGTTACAGGATAGAGAATTTTAAAATCAGCAATACGATCGCGACTACCTCCCGCAACAAGAGGAACTCCCTCACGCTCTGATATATTATTCCAAATGGCAGATTCATTCGCCCAGGCATTATATTGTTGGCATACTTGTGATAGGTTGCCAATATCCTTTATTTTCAAGTAACTCGCAACATGGGCGAAATTGTCAAAATTCGTTAAAGGACCTAATTCTTTTATCATATTTATCTTTTTTTATGTTAAATATATCATGTTTTTTTAATTTATGGCAATTTTATAATAAATTTTATAGCGAAAAGATGTAATTACTATAAGAATATAAATATATCCTGCACTAATAAAATGACCAAATCAAGGGCTTTATCAGTAAAGCCTATATATAAACTCTTTGTTGAAACCTTATGTGAGCCACGCTGATGTTATCATACCGGGCGAATCTGACACGACAAGCGTAGTAAAACTTATTTTGGCAGGCTTGCATCAACTGACCTTTGATCGCAATACAACCTGTAGCCTAGAAGAACAAAAAAGCTGCCGGGTGATGTGTTTTAGAAATGCAATTCATCCACTTGTGGGAAATTCCCACATATGTTATACTAAAAATAGAACAAGGAGTTTCTATGAGACCACAAAAATGTACTGTTAGCATGGATGCCAAACAGCGTATTTGCCTGACTCGGGTATTGTCACAAGAAGAGCGGGAAGTGTTTAGCTCTTTTCGCATCTACAGAGAAGGTGGTAAAATTGTGTTAGAGCCAGTTACCGAAGTCCCAGAAAAGGATCACTGGATATATAAAAACCCAAAGGCATTAAAGTCCTTGTTGAAAGGGATCAAAGACGCAGAAGAGGGTCGCCTACACGATTTGGGCTCTTTTTCAAAATATGCGACTGATAAAGTTGAGCCTGAGGATCAATAATGAAATTATTGTTCTCATAAGATGCTAAATTGACATTGCAAGAACTAGAAAATGACAACTCAAAAAAAGGATTGCTGAAGCAGGTTAGAAAATCATTAGGCTTCATTGAAACAAATTTGAGGCATCCCTCTTTACATACACATAAGTTCGATGAGATTACCTGCGCATTAGGTCAGGTGTTTGAATCTTATGCACAGAACAAAACTCCTGGGGCCTATCGTATTTTTTGGGTATATGGGCCGGGCATTGGGCAGATTTACGTTTTGGCCATTACCCCTCATCCTTAAAGAAATTTATCGAATGTCCTTTTAGGGAATGACCTACAAGCCCCACAAGTCTAAAAGCTATTCTAAGGAACTGTAGTCAGAAAAACAAAACATATCTATCATGGCAATGTTGCCTTTTATTACCGGACATAGGATAATAGCGGCCTATTTTTTGGAGTTGTTTTCCATGCGCTATATTGCAATTTTGCTTGTATTTTTGAGCACCAGCTGTTACAGAATGCCCGAAGAGGGTGAAGTAAGTACTTTGCCAAATACAAACAATCCAAGCCTTACAAAGCAGCCAAATAAAACCTTAATGCCGGGCATTGAGTACTAAATACCAGGGGAAAAATGAAAGTTAACGAACATAACCTACTTCAGACACTTCAGTCACTCAAACTTGACGCAAAAGTGCAACCTGAAACTAAGCAAATTTATATTATTTTTGAGCATGAAGGCAGCCAATTTCCGCTCTTTATCCGTGAGCTTCATGATGGTGAGCTTATTCAATTTTTGAGCTTTATTCCCTGCAGCGTTGACAAAACTCACATTCAAGATCTTAGCCGCCTTTTGCATATGCTTAATAAAGAACTTGATATGCCTGGATTTTGTCTTGATGAAGGCTCTTCCACTGTATTTTATCGTTTAATGATGCCGACGTTGAAAAAAGAATTTCAGCCTGATGTTCTAGAAGCAATCATCAACACCTCGCAAATGGTTTGCAAATCTTTTGCTACAGTTATTGAAGCTTTGGCAACAGGTGCAATGTCACTTGATGAAATTTTAAAAAAAGCACACGAGCTTAAATCCTCTTGATGTAACAGGTTTCATGGCACTACGCCCTATATTTTTTGATACTGAAACTACCGGAACTAACCCAAAAAATGATCGCATCATCGAGCTTGCAGCTTATGATCCCCAAAGGGAAAAGTCATTTGAAATGCTGATCAATCCCGGCATTCCAATTCCAGTAGAAACTATTATGATTCACCAAATTAATGATAGTATGGTCAAAGATCAACCAAATTTTGCCTTTGTCGCGGCAGAATTTTTGGAATTTTGCGATGGGGATGTGGCCTTAATTGGTCACAATGCAGACAGTTTTGATACTCCATTTTTGCAAAATGAATTTAGACGTAGTAGCATGCAGATGCCATCTGATTGGATTTTTATAGACTCACTTAAATGGTCAAGACGCTATCGAAAAGACCTTCCACGCCATAGCCTGCAGTTTTTACGCCAAACCTATGGCATTACTGCTAATCAAGCCCACAGAGCTTTAAATGACGTAATGGTTTTATACGAAGTATTTAAAGCCATGACCGACGATCTTTCATGTGAAGAAATCGTAAAACTTTTAATGCGCCATAATTCTTCGCAAACAGTGCAGGAGAAAGAGGTGCCTAATGTCCCTGAACGTGTATTAAATTTGTTTTAATATGAAATTAGCATACTCCCCTTGTCCAAATGACACCTTTGCCTTTGACGCATGGGTACACAAAAAAATAGCCTCTACAATAGATCCTGAACCAATTTTGGCCGATATACAGCAGCTTAATGCCTGGGCCTATCAAGGAACATATCCCCTTATTAAAGTTTCTACCTTTACGCTCGGAAAAATCACATCCGACTATGCGCTATTGCCATCAGGTGCTGCCATATGCCATGTTGGACCTAAAATAGTGGCTAAAGAGCACTTTTTGCCCTCAGAGCTCGGTAAAATGCGCATACTTGTTCCGGGTCTTGATACAACTGCCTATTTGCTATTACGTACGCTATGCCCCGAGCCTAAAGAAATTGGAGTTTGCCGCTACGATGAAATCGCTGCAAAAATTACAGCCGATGAAGCTGATTGCGGCCTTATTATTCATGAAACGCGCTTTAGTATACAAAATCAAGGTTTTGTAGAAATATGTGATCTTGGACAGCTATTTTCAAAAAATTTTGACTGCCCGGTACCACTTGGTGTAGTTGTTGCTAAAAAAGAAATATACAAAGAAGCCGCACGCGCGCTCAAAGCATCCATTAAATACGCTTTTGATAATCCAGAAAGCTCACAGCGATATGTTCTACGCACAAGCCAGGAAAAAGATCCTGATGTTATTCAAAAGCATATTCAGACATACGTGACAAATGACACTCTTCAGATTACTGATGAGGGAATGCAAGCTATACAAACTCTCTTTCAATTAGGTGTCGATCAAAAATTATTGCCACGAGAGTCACTAAAATTTTATGAAACTGATCACTTTTGCTACCAATGAAGAAGCAAAGGAAGCACTTGCTTTATTCAAAGCCCATGCCATTAAGCCGGGGCTTTACACATCTGAAATAGGACTAATTGCCATTACCGGCATTGGCCCTTTTGCAGCTTTTACTGCTCTTTCTAATTTAAAGGAATCTTTTGATTCTGTTATAAATATTGGCCTTGCCGGAAGCCGGCTCCCCGAGCTTGAAGTAGGCTCAATTCACTCTATTGCTCTATGCAAAAAATATTGCTGGAATCCCGAAGCAAGTTCTGAAAAAACTCTTTCGCATGGCTTTGCTGATCTAACATTTGCAACACAGGGGCGCAGCTTAACTACCCTTGATTTTCCTCTTTACGCGCCAAATAGCAACATTACATCCGATCTTGTCGATATGGAAGGCTACGGCATTGCTTTGGCAGCTATGAGTCGCGATTTGCCATGCTCGCTTTATAAACTGGTCTCAGATCACTGCAGCAAAGATAGCTCATCACAAATGAAAAATAATATACGCGAGTATTCGCATAAAATAGCTTCGTTTTTAAAAATAATACATGCAAAGGAACCTTTATGAGAGCTTTACTTTTACTCTTATTGTGCTTTACCACAGAGGCGTTTGCCAAATCGGACTCACCCAAAGTTTGGCTTAGCTGGAAAAACGACCCAACATCAACTATGACAGTGATGTGGATTACAAAAAAATCTGCTGACAGCGACAATCTCTCTTATCATAAAAAAAATAGTCCAAACTGGTCTAAATCAAGTGGAAGACATTGGCTATTTCCAAATAAAAAGCCTTATATCGTGCATAAAGTTGAGCTAAAAAATCTTGAACCCGATTCGATTTATGGTTTTTGTGTAGGAACTGATTCTAAAGAATTTTTTTTACGCACTATGCCAAAAAATCTTGACTCCCCTATTCGTTTTATCACAGGTGGAGATGCCTACCATAATAGCTTAAAAAAATATCGAAGTATGTGCATACGGGCCGCTAAAGAAAATCCGCGCTTTGTCATTATTGGCGGGGATATAGCCTATGCGGCTGCTCGTAAAGGAGGCCAAGAAGAATGGGGAAAATGGATAAACTTTTTTAGCTGCTGGTCAAAGGAAATGAAAGATTCTGAAAATTGCCTTATTCCACTACTTGTAACCATTGGTAATCATGAGGTCACTGGAAGTTTTAATCGCTCTGTCGAAGATGCCCCATTTTATTACACATTTTTTGAAAAGGCCACGTATGCCTTAAGCTTTGGATCCTATGCCCACTTTACATTTTTAGACTCTAATCACACGTTAAAAATAAAAGGCAAACAAACCGACTGGCTAAAAAATGTTCTGCAAAAAAGTGCGCATCATAAGCATCGTTTTGCAATTTATCACGTAGGAGCCTACCCTTCATCTGGAAAATCAAATTTTCCAGCAGGAAAGCTCATACGTAAACATTGGGTTCCTCTTTTTGAAAAATATAAAATTCATGCCTGCTTTGAAAGCCATGACCACGCATACAAGCGTACTCACCCGCTCATTAAAGACAAAAAACATAAAGATGGCATAGTATACTTTGGCGATGGCTGTTGGGGTGTAACACCGCGAAAGCCTAAAAGCTCTAGGCCATATCTTGCCCATTCAGCGCAAAAGCAAAATGCTCTTGTTGTTGAGCTTTCCAATAAAGACCGAAAATTTTGGTCGATTGATCCTCAAGGCAAAGTGATTGACTACTACGAACAAAGCGTCAAAAACAAATAAATGAACTAAATCTAAATGAGCCCTGCAGGGCTCATTTTAGCATCGCCCCTAGAGTTAAATAATAAGGAATTAAATAGGCCTCCTATACGTTCAAATCTCGATGGGGAGCCCCGCAGAGGGCCACGATCGATAGGGATAATAGCAGAAAATGGAAAATTGTGTGTCAGGCCTTGATTGAAACAAATCGAAGATATTCAAAGAAAATCTTGTCAATTTTTTTCCTAGATTGTTGTCCTGTAGGGACAAAGTTATTAATAGCCCACGGTGAAACCGTGGGTTAGTTATAAACTAATATTGAGTCGCTTCGCGACGACTTAATAAATGGGAGTAGAATGTTAAGCTAAAATAATAAGCCGCCCTGAAGCGACTTAATTTTCTTTTACAATTATACCCACGGTTTCACCGTGGGCTATTAATAATTTTGTCCCTACAGGACAAGAAGCTTTCATATTTTTGATAATAAAAAATCAGGACCAAATCTGGTGGGTATTTTAGAGAGGAAAATTATCCAATTTTAGACAATTTATTTCGCACCCAAGCCGCCCAAAGTGGCGTATCAATTTATGGCAAATGCTATTAAAGACGGGCGTAACGACGACGCGGTACTGATTAAATCATTTTTTAAAGCAAAACGATTGTTGCAGCAGTAAAATATTATCAAAGTTGATATACTCTTTTGCCTAATTTAGAGGTTTTTTATGATTACGGCTACCGGGCAATTAGTTTGCAAAGATTTAGATTATGCACTGCAAAGGTTTGAACGAGAAGACAATGGCCTTTCTCTGCTTTGCTGTCTTGAAAGAATTCCAAGAAATACAGCTGAACAAATTGGCGCTGTTGCCGCTCTTATGCTCTGTAATCGTCTTGTTTTAGCTGATTTATCTAAAAGTGGTCGATGTATGACTATAGCACGCATGCTGCAAGATGAATTTATCAAAACATTCCCAACATCTTTTCCATTGGTAGCATTAAAAATGGGCGGCGCTACACTCGAGCTACCTCAATATCGTCTTACTGTACAAAGCAGAAAATTTGAAAGGATGTTTGACTCACCTCTTAATGAAAAGCATACGAGTGAAGTCACGCTGCTGCCGCTAGACATGCCAAGTACAGAAGCTATCGTCAGCTTTTTACGCTATTTACAGACTGGCTTCCTAGAAATAACGGATGATACCTGCTTGGATCTTTTTTTACTGGCTGAGGAAAATGATTTGCCGAACCTCTCTTCACGTGTTATCGAACGTCTTCGAGGCCTAATAGATAGAACTGTCCTTAAAGAATGGCTTGAATTGGCGGTTTTACGTAATTACACTGCATTAAAATACATCTGTGTGGAGTTTGCGACAAAAGGGTCTTTTGAACAAGAGCTCACAAGCATTATAAACACAACTGAACAACCAGAAGTTGCTGAAATTCTCACTATCGCAATGGTCTTACGCAAAAGCTCCGTAGTTTTAGGAAAGCATGGGATAGGCTCAATCTCATTTCTAAACATAGGCTTTATTAGAGATATAAAAAAATTAGCGCTTATTCAGAAACTTCACCATTTAACTCCATTGTGTAGATTACAGATAGCGTCAAGTGCCTGTTTAGATCAGCATTTGCAGACCCTCTCGCAGTTTATAAAGGCACCTGAGCAGCTGTTTTTATCTGATACTTCTGTGAGCTCAATTCCAGAAAATTGGCTGGGAACATTGAGCACGATTGAGGCAAAAAAATGCCAAAGTTTAAAAAAAGTTATATCAGAAACTGCTCTCGATGTAAAACTTACTTTTTGTTCCTCACTGAGCTGAGGTTGACGTTCGAAATGCTAAGACGTGTACGTGTTCAAAATTGTCCAAATATGGCTTCACTAAATGCAAGTTGTGCCTTTCAGCTTGAGTGTATAAGTAGTGATATAACAGAACTTTTGGCTTGGGAGGCAATTACGCTAATAGTAAGCAATAATAAAAAACTTGCAAGTCTCTTTATGCCTAAAGTTCAAAAAGCCCACCTTGATCTAAACCCTGCACTTAAAACTATCGATGCTCCAGAGGCTCTTACGCTGCACTTTCTTGTGGGATGTGCAACGCTTGAAAGCATCTTTGCGCCTCAAGCCGTTGTAGTAGTACTTGGGGCAAACAATTCTCGACTTACAAGTCTTACAGTGGCCGAAGGCGCCAACATACGAGTATCGGGGTTCTCTCCCCTGCCCGCAAGCTGCAACATTACATACATTCCACAAATCATCTCTCAGGAATTTGTTAAACGCAGTCTTTTGAGCCTTCTTGCAGATGAGCCATTTGCGAATATAATAGCGCCGCTTTCGAAATAGCGGATTTGAGGCTTTGCAAATGTTGTGATGACGCCGTTTTAGGCTCATTTAATAGTTGCTCTAATTAGTCGCGCCACAGCAACTACATAGTATTAAGTTGCAATTTGTTAACAATTATGATATTCTTTTGTCAATATTAACTAATTATAATAAAAATTTATGATTCCAGTAGATACAGTAGCTGATTTTTTTCATTCTTTAAGATCATCATTTGATGCGATGATATTTAAAAATTCCGATCAACGACGTGATAGCTTAGAAACCAGCGAAGCCAAGGTCAACTACCTAACAAAAGATGAATTTTCAGCGATGCTAGAAGAAGTAAAGCGTGAGAATGACCCATTTACAGCCCTTGCTCAAAAAATTACACGTAAAAAAACTCAAAGCTGCTGTATTGTTAAACTTGCAACTAATGATTTTGTAGAATGTGTACTTTCCGAGGGAAAGTGGGATTCAACCACTTTTAAGAACAAACAACCAGGAAAATTTCGTTTTATTAAATTTTTTGAGTACAATTCCGAGAGCAGTACTCACTCAAAAACGAAGCTTGTGAATATTCGTATTTCACAAGATCACAGCGAAGGAGAATGGCTCAGCATCAATAAAGTAAAACAGATTACTGGTAACCAGGCAAAAGAGTTAGCAGAAAAAGTGTCGCGCGCAATGCGCATAAAAAAATGCTTTTTGACTGATAGCGCAACAGTTACATTACCTAATGGTGTCACAATTGCCCTTCGCATCCCTTTACAAGTTATCAGAGGACATGGCTATTATTCCCCTCTTTTTTCAATGGCCAAGGCCGATAAAATTGATTCGCTAACCACAGCAAATTCACGGACAAAAACGTATTTAAAATTTAATCAAAATCCTGAAAAGCATCAAGAGGAGCTTCAGTGGTTGCAAGGATTAAAAATTTTAGACGTGTATAATAAAATTATAAATAAATCAGCTAAAGATAAAAAAGAACTTTCTGCTTTAGCTCAAAGGACCTACCTTGTGCCGCTGAATCAATGCAGCCATACTTTGCAAGATCTTATGACAACACTGTATGAAAGAAAAAATAACAGCGAACAAGCACAAAATGACTATGTCTGGGCAAGCTATCATTTGATTACCCACACCTCATTAAAAGGCAATTCAGATATACAGATTCGCTACAAAAACATCACCAAAGCCCTTGATATTAACATGCTACTCGTAGCAAGTTTCGGGTAAATATATTAACTTCCTTCCAGCATCGCTTGATACAGTATGGTAAGTGCAGGAGCTAGCTGCTGACGAACTTCTTCTACAATAGCATCTGATGCTTTGGTGAAAAAAGGGACTTTGCAATAAGCTTTTTTTAATTCGTTAAAGGTACCTTGCTCATCAAGTGCTTTATGCGGCAAAATCCAGTAGCCACCCAGAATTCGTATATCAATTTTTTTGTTATTGTATAGCATTACAACTGCTACACGCATGGTTGGCTCAAAAAATTTACCAGCAAGCTCATCTACTTGAATGATGTCTGATGGGTAATACTTTTCAATAATGAATGAATCAAAGGTATCGTGATACCAATAGCTATAAGATAAGTCCTTATCTTTTTTTAAGGCTTCATCTTTGTTAAGTATATAATTTAGCGTAGCATCTAAGGCATCTTTGGGAACAATAATAACACCATTTCCAAGGAAACCACCGCGAGGTTTTATAACATAAGCCTCAGCCGGAATATCGGCTACAATCTGTGCTGTAAGCAGGCTAGAATAGATTTTTGAATAAAGACCCCATTCTGGCTTAATTGCAGCAAGCTTTGGGTCTTTATTAAATAGACTGGTCATCTTGTATTTATCTATCCAATAAGGATGCGTGGGTGCATCAATTACAAGAATTCCAGGATAGTTACTGGAAAATGTCTCATAATTTTTAATTGTATTAGGCTTGGCATAAATCATGCCTTTATAGGAATCAATTGAATGCGGATCACTTGGTAGCGCACTTGCATTTTGTATAAATTCGCTATCATTGGCAATTGATGCAAAAAAATATTTTGATTTCCAATTGGCTGACTTTTGAAAAGCTTTAAGAAGCTTTGGAAAGCTCACCTGCATTGGAATTACCCACTTGGTCATTGGAAATACAGCAAATACCTGCTCAATTTTTGGGCAAAGCAGCCCATCATCCCCGTGTAAAAACACATCACCAAGAAAAGTAGATAAAATGCCATGCTGAATTTCGCAAATTTTAACGCCGTATTCTTGGCTATATTTAAGATCTGCAACCATATAAGAAATATCCGCTGGATATTTCGATTCGGCGCCAAGGTAATTACTTAAAAAAAATAGGTAGAGAAAGAGTTTTTTCATCTACCCATAAAACCAGATAGGCTCTTTTTATTAAACCTAAAACCGGCAAGTGGAGATGCTCCAGCAATGCAACAGCTTCTAGGTTAAACCGAAAAGAGAAGCGACATGCCAAAAGCACTAGCTACTGGGAATTTTACCTTGTCAAAGCCCCATATTTTGTGGGCAATATTTACAAGGCTCAAAATAAGTAGTGCTGGATAAAGCATTGATACAATCGGCGCTAAAATCTTAAATATGCCCCCAAATTCAAGTGTGGACACTAAAAATGTCACTACAAGAGTTATGATAAGAGCAGTTCGATATGAAACTTTAGACTGCAGCACTTCTTGTTGTAAAAACTCTGAGAAAACCGCAGCTAAGGCAATGGCTGTTGTTAAGCAAGCCATGATAACAGCAAGGCACGTTACAATGCCTGCAGATGGCCCTAAAACCTCTAAGGCTACGGTTCCAAGGAGCATATCAGCCGAAACCCCGGCAAGCTTAGTACTATGAAGCGCGGCAACAGAGCTCATGCCAATGTATACAGCCGCTAGTAAAAAGGCGCCTATTGCCGATGCTATAAGGGCATTTTTGATTACTGTTTTTTTATCAACTTGGCCATTAACAACGGATATTTTACGAAGCGCACCAATCACTACCGAACAAAAGAAAAACGAAGCTAAAAGATCCATCGTATGATAGCCAGATTTTAGGCCATAAACAAATGAATCAACTGATGCATAATTTGATGTCTGTATAGATTCTGGGTGGCTTATAAGGCCCATAACTACGATAAAGCCGATCGCAAACAAAAAGAATGGTGTAAGGATCCAGCCTACAAAGTCCATAACACGGTTTTTTTTAATGCTCGCTGCAAAGACTGCCAATGAGGCTACGATGCCAAATAACACCACTCCAATTTCCGGAAAAAACATCTTGGCAGTTGAATACGAGAGGGCAATGCAACGAGGCATACACCCAAAAGGGCCTATTAAGCCCATAATGATTAAGGCTATGATAAAACCAGGGGTTTTGCCGAGTCTAGAAAAGAAATGTTGATGATTGCCATCATAAAGAGCCATAGCAAAAAGTCCAGTAAAAGGTATGCCTACAGCTGTTATCACAAGGCCTACCATGGCAAAAAGGGACTGATCGGTGGTTGCCTGACCGACAATAAGAGGAAAAACAACGTTTCCGGCTCCAAAAAACATCGAAAACATAGCCATACCAACGGAAAAAAGTGCGATTGCTCGTGTCATTTATATTTCCTCATAATAATCTCATTTATTTTACACTATAATTATTTTAAAATGCAAGGTAATTGTCAACTACCATCAAAATATATTGCTCATTAAGTTAATTATTTGTTATCCCTTGTGGGAAGCCTTTTCAAAAGGCGCTTTATGCTTTAGTTTAACCTTTAATTGGGTATTACCCAAAGGAGCATGCAATGCACGCTATTGACGAAAATAGAAGACCACTCGCAAATCTAGTTGCGGGCCAGTTATATGATTTTCAGGCCAAAAATCAAAAATCCGAAAGTGATTCCGCTGTTACACCCCGTGATGTATTAGATGCTGAGTTAACAAAACTTTTTGGCACAATGCCGCCAATGGCTATGCCGGCAAAATCTGATGTAAACTTGCCTGAAAGTTTTCCTGCACCAACAAAAGAAGAATTATCTGCTCTTAAATCTGGCTTAGAGACACAAGTTGCAGATAGGGCAAAATATGGCATTGCAAAAGATTCTAATGACATTCGTTGCAATATGCTTCCTACACTAATGGCAAAGGCGCTAATAACCGCTGAAGGCCATTTGAATGTTGCGCAATTTGATGCTGTTAAGCAGGCGTTTTTTGTCAAAGGCTATGCTCCAAATCAAAAAGTCATTTCAGATGTACTAGATGAATTTTCAAAACAATCAGAGTGCTATGATCTTCTTTGCGCTACAAAAGCTCCAGCGAGCTTTGATGTGCCTTCATGGTCATTAATCTTAAGCATGCTTGATCTTCCAGCCGATACTCAAGTAACCGACGTGCATGCCAGAACCTGCGCACTATCTGCATGTCTCGCACAAGTTGTAAAAACTTCTATTGATAGCGATGTTACAGAATCCTTTGGACAAATGCTTAAAAGAACCAATCTTGCACGCTTTTTATGTGATATTAACGATCTATTAGCCAATGGCTGTCTTGAAAGAGCAGTAGACGGCCATGACGAAAGTCAAAGTTTTGGTCTTGATACAAATAACCAAGTGCTAGAAACACCCCTTAAAGTGGCAAGCGATGGCTCAATTACTAGTCATTGGTTTGCTAAAAACTACAAAATATGGCAAGTACATGGCATTATCGCCGCCTGCAATGCGCTAGGTATATCTAAAGAGGACATGCCAAAAGAAATAATAGAAGTATTAGCTGCTCTTCCAAAAACAAGCTTTGATGGCAAAAGATTTTCAGTTACACCTAAAGATCTTATCCTTGCTCTTGCAGGTGTTGGTGAAGCTGAAGAGGATTATGAAGATCTTTCTGAAGAGGCATGTTTTGCCTTTACAAGCGTGTATGAAAATCCACTTTTAAGAAGCTGGCAAAATGCCCTGACACAGATGGCCCATTTTCGTCCAAATTTAGTACTGACAGCTAGAGTCCATCATGCGGTTCAAGAGGCACTTTTCAGCCATTTTACCTCAGATTCTAAAAGAGAACAGAAAAGAATAGCAAAAATTTTTACTGAAGTTTTAGCAAATCTTAATAAGGAACTTACTGAATCTAGTCCAAAATCGGCGGCTGATTTGCAGGCATTAGTCATCAAGGTATTGCCCCAAGATGGCCTAGAATTAGAGCCCATCACAGCATTTGTAAATAGCGAAGTTTTTGCAAAAGCAGTTACACCTAGCTTAGCTCCTATAAGCCCAAGTGTATCAGATCTTGTAAAAACATATGGTGGAAGCCAAACTCAGCGCTTTACTGCCAAAAATGCACAAGATGTGCTTGCTTCACTTCTTAAGTTCGAGCAAAAAACCACCCTCTGCTCACCCCAGCAGGCTCTTATATTTGATCCAAGCAAAATTCAAGAAACTCTTAAAAAGTTTTCACTTACTGTTCGTGAACAAAAATCAATTTATGCAATTGTAAATACTTACTTGGATGAAAGCGTTCAGGAAACCTTTAATGAGCTTTTAGAGGGCATGGGTACTGAATGGACCTTAGATGTATTTAGATCAGAGCTATTAGCGCGCGCCAAACCTCTTATGGAAGCTAATGTAGTTGATGTGGCGATACATGAAATTGATAGTGAACTTGTCAATTGCATGTATCACAAGGATATCAACATTACTATCCCATTTGCAGCATCAACTTGGGAAGTAAAAGGTGCAGGCCTCACACTGTGCTTTCATGTTGAAAAAAAGAAACTTGTTATTGGCATGATGCAAGATGATGTTGCTATTAGCCTAAATCAAAAAGAATGGGCAGAAGGCTCATGGGAAATCGGCCAAACCGAAGTTCTCGTTTAGGTAAATAACCTATCTACAACACCGCAGGAACCTTCCTGCGGTGTTTTAAATCTAAATTCCATGCCCTTTCCCCTGCCCCTGCCCTTGCCCTTGCCCTTGCCCTTGCCCTTGCCTTGCCTTGCCCCTGCTTTGTTTTTGGCCGAAAAAGCTCTCAAAAAAAAACACTAATCGGGCACGGGCAAGGGCAAGGGCAGGGGCAAGGAAGCTAATCGGCAAGGAATTGACATTATGCAAAATGTCTAATAAAGATCGTAGGTAAGCAAACGACACTCAATGCCGCCGTTGCTGAGGACGTAGCGCTTAGCTGGTTTTGAGGCCAACTGATTTGGCTAAATCTAATGATCCGGTAAATATGGCACCTTTAGAAGGTTTTTTGGTTTTTTGCTTTAAAAAGTCTCCCAAATCAGCATACAGGCCGGCTAGCTCTTCTACTTCGTTAAGACGAATGCCGTAGGGTGGATTTGCGATCACAAAGCTTGGTTCAAATGGCAAGCTCATGGAGCGAAAATCGCCATTACTTACCGCAATCCATCTATCAAATTTGGATTGGTGAATTGCTCGTTTAAGAATTGAATACGCTTTTACTGATTCTTCAATACCAAAAAATTTACCTTGTTCAAGGCGTACCTGTTTGTTTATGGCATCTTGTTTTAAAGCTTCCCATTCATCTTTTGAAAAATTAGGATGGCGAAAAAAACCAAATGACGGTCTGTTAATACCTGAAGCCGTATTGGAGGCTATCATCGCTGCTTCTATAAGAAATGTACCGGATCCGCAGCAGGGATCTATAATTGTATCTTGTGCTGTGTAGCCTGCAAGTAATAAAAGACTTGCAGCAAGATTCTCACGAAGCGGGGCTTGTCCACCATCTATACGATAACCACGCTGGTGCAAGGGTGGGTTTGAAGTATCAAAACTAATTGTAGCTGTGTTTTCTACAATATATAAGTGAAGCCCAAGCTCAGGTCTTGATGTGTCTACACTAGGGCGAGAACCTGTTTTTGTTTTTAGCTGATCGCAAATAGCATCTTTTACAATTTGAGCGGCATACAGACTATTTGTAAGAGTGTTATGCATCACAAAAGAATCAATAGCAAACGTTGGCATGTCTTTAAAATACAAATGCCAATCTATTGTTGAAGAGCCCTTGTAAAGGTCATTTTTATCGCGGCAGCGAAATTCTGCCAGCGGTAAAAGCACACGGCTTGCTGTTCGAAGATTCAGATTTAATCTGTAAACTTGAGTCATGTCATGAAAAGGAACAAAAATTCCAGCACGGCCTTTTACATATCCATAGCCAAGAGATTGAACTTCTTTACCTAAAACCTCTTCAAGGCCCGGCAAACAACTTATAAATAAATCCATATTAGCCGTTATGTAAAAATATAATTATATCGCCATTTTTGACTATGTACTCTTTACCCTCGTAGCGTGCTTTTCCGGCCTCTTTTGCCCCTACACGACCGTGGTATTGCACAAAATCATCATAGTTTACAACTTCAGCCCTAGCAAAGCCTTTTTGGATATCTGTATGAATTTTTCCTGCCGCATCGTGTGCATTTGTGCCTTTATGGATAGTCCAAGCGCGAGTTTCAATTTCACCTGTTGTTAAAAACGTAATTAACCCAAGCATCTCAAAAGAAGTGTGCACAAGCCTCTGCAAACCCGATTCCTTTAAACCGAGCGATTCCAAAAATTCTTTTCTTTCTTCAATTGGCAGCTGCGCAATTTCTTCTTCGAGTTTGGCGCAGATAGGAATTACCATATTGCCTTCGGTCGCAGCATATTTTCGCACCATCTCAACATACTTATTTTCCATGCTTGGCAAATCGCTCTCAGATACGTTTGCGGCATACAGTACTTTTTTCTGAGATAAAAATGGATAAGGCTGTAAGAGGAGTTTCTCTTCTTCGTTTAGTTCAAGCGTTCGGATAGGCTTAGATTGATCAAGGTGCGCTTTTGCTTTTACTAGTATATCGTAGGTAGGCTGTAGGTCTTTTTTGGTCTTAAGCTGTTTTTCAATTTTATTTACGCTGTTATCACATGAAGCAAGGTCTGCCAATATAAGCTCAAGGTTTATAATCTCAATATCTTCTATTGGATCAACTCTTCCCTTAACGTGGATAACATCAGATGACTCAAAACAGCGCACAACGTGCACAATAGCATCTGTTGCTCTAATATGAGACAAAAAGGCATTACCCAAACCTTCCCCTTTGGAAGCTCCTTCTACAAGGCCTGCAATATCCACAAACTCAGTAGTAGCGTAGACAAGGCGATTAGTCTTTGAAATTTTAGATAAAACTTCTAAACGCGGGTCTATAACTTCAACAATCCCAACATTTGGGTCGATTGTGCAAAAGGGGTAATTTGCAGCCGGAGCTTGACTTGCTGTAACTGCATTAAAAAGGGTAGATTTGCCGACGTTTGGAAGTCCAACAATGCCACAAGATAAACCAGCCATAAAATAATAACCTTTTAGTGTAAAATCGAGCCTATTATGCCATCAATTTCCCTTATTTCTCAAGGGGCGTATATTCAAAGATTTTACTTGACACTCCTAAATATGAGGCATATACTTAAAATAGGTGGGGATATAACTCAAATGTTGTATTCTGTGAACATCTGAAGGGAATAAACTATGGCCGAAAAGACCGAAAAAGCCACTTCAAAGAAGCTACGAGACGCAAAGAAAAAAGGCCAAATTGCTAAGTCTCAAGACTTTCCAGCCGCTTTTACCTTTGTTGTATCTGTTATGGCTACCCTTTTTCTTTCTACCTATCTATTTCAGCAGATGGCAGGCATTCTTATTTCTACCTTCAAGGCCACAGGCGATGCTGACCTTACAAACGTCATTACTGCCTGGTTTATGCAGGCATTTTATGTAATCTTTACCTGTAGCATGCCTATAATGGTAGCCGTGGCTTTTGCAGGCACCATTGTGACCTTCTTAATACAAGGGCCTGTATTTTCACCTGAAGTCTTTAAATTCGACATCAAGAAATTTAACCCTGTTGATAACCTAAAGTCAAAATTCAAGATGAAGACCTTCGTAGAGCTTCTAAAGTCTCTTCTTAAGATTTTTGTGGCTACTTTTATTGTCTACCAGGTTGTAAACTCAAGTTTGCCGGTACTTATTAAAACAGCCGGTTTACCCCTTGTAGCCTCCATGAAAGTGTTTGTCTACTTCCTAGAAGAAGTAGTGATGAAAGTAGGCCTATTTTTTGCTGCGGTTTCTATTTTTGACCTTGCTTACCAAAAGCATAACTTCGGAAAAGAGATGATGATGGAAAAATTTGAGGTTAAGCAGGAATACAAAGATACCGAAGGTAACCCCGAAATTAAGGGTAAACGTAAGCAAATTGCCCACGAAATCGCCTTTGGTGAGGGTCCAGGTGCCGGAGCTGCTAAAGCTAAGGCTGTAGTTACCAACCCAACTCACCTGGCAATTGCCTTAGGATTTGATAAAGAACTTGATGCCGCTCCATATATTTTAACCATGGGACGTGATTTTTTAGCTGGAAGAATAATAAAAATTGCCGAAGATAATAAGGTTCCTATTGTGCGCAATATTCCCTTAGCGCATAAGCTATGGGAAGAGGGCAAGTTGTACGAATACATCCCCGAAGGACTCATACGAGCCTGTGGCTGAGATTCTACGATGGATTGCCTCTCTACAAGATGATGCTACTTTGATTACTTCACCAACTTTGCAAATGTAAAAAATAAACGATGCGAACTATATTACTTAAAATTAGGCAAATCCTCGACGGAGTGACGGCGCGCTTAGGCGGCGATAGATCACTTGACACTGTTCAGCGCTCATCTGACTTAGTGCTGGCTTTAGTATTAACTTGTATTATCGGGATGTTAATTCTTCCCCTACCTCCAATCATAATCGACTATCTGATTGCCTTTAACCTTACAGCATCAGTTGCACTCTTGATGATCGCATTATATATTCCAAGTGCTGTTCACCTTTCGATATTCCCATCGTTACTGCTGTTTACAACACTTTATCGCCTTGCCCTAGATATTGCCTCAACGCGCCAAATCCTTCTACATGCCAATGCTGGTGATGTTATCCTTGCTTTCGGTAATTTCGTCGTAGGAGGTAATTTCGTCGTTGGTGGTGTTATCTTCTTAATCATCACGCTTGTGAACTTTATAGTAATCATTAAGGGAGCAGAACGCGTGGCTGAAGTTGCCGCTCGTTTTACCTTGGATGCGATGCCCGGTAAACAGATGAGTATTGATGCCGACATGCGTGCTGGTACCATTGATAACAACCAAGCTCGTGAAAGACGCCTATCTTTACAAAAAGAATCCCAGCTCTATGGTGCCATGGACGGTGCCATGAAGTTCGTTAAGGGAGATGCTATTGCTGGTATTATCATTACCGTTGTAAACGTTATTGGTGGTTTGATCATCGGTATGACCCAAATGGGCATGACAGCAGGTGAAGCTGCTAGTACATTCTCATTACTTTCTATCGGTAACGGTCTTGTTTCGCAAATTCCGGCTCTATTAATCTCAATTACAGCAGGTATCGTCACTACACGCGTATCTAGTGATAAAAAAGACTCAAACCTTGGTAGTGAGATCTCGGCTCAGCTGTTTAAGCAGCCTAAAGCTATTATGATTTCAGCGGGTATTGTAATGGGTATGGGAGTTATTCCAGGCTTTCCAATTGCCCCATTTACGCTTTTGGCAGCAGGTCTTGGCCTTTTAGGCTATGCCCTGTGGGCGCAAGAACAAAATGAAGCAGGCGGTGGAACAACTACTTCCGGGCCGCAAACACCTGGCTCTACCATGCCATCTGCTACCATGGAATCAGCTTCTGTAGAAACCCCCGTTCGCGGACATAAGGCAATTACCGGCGGTGGAATTGACTCTTATGCCCTAACATTGCCAGTGGTTCTAGAAGTTGGTAAAGGCCTTACTTTAGACATCCAAAAAAGCGGAAAAAGCCAAAGTTTTATTGATCAGATGATCCCTAAGATGAGGCAAGCCCTTTATGCTGATCTTGGTGTGCGCTTTCCTGGCGTGCACGTACGTACTGATTCGCCAAACGTTGGACCCGATGAATATCTTATTCACCTAAACGAAGTACCCGTTGTACGTGGAAAAGTAATAGAAGACTTTTATCTTACCAATGAAAGTGAAGAAAACCTCAAGCGTTATAATCTACCATTTGTAAGCTACAAAAATTCGCTTGGTCTGCCCTCGCTTTGGGTGGAAAATAAATATAAAGAAGTACTGGATAAAGCAGGTATTAGGTCGTGGAACTCTCTTGAAGTAATGATTTTACACCTATCATACTTCTTTAGACACTACGCGAATGAGTTTTTAGGCATTCAAGAGATGAAATCGATGCTAGAGTTTATGGAAAAATCCTTTCCAGACCTTGTGCGTGAAGTAACAAGACTTATTCCCTTACAAAAACTTACAGATATCTTTAAGCGTCTTACCCAAGAGCAGATATCTGTTAAAGACTTAAGAACTGTTTTAGAGTCACTTAGCGACTGGGCTCAAACCGAAAAAGACCCCGTTTTGCTTACTGAATACGTGCGCTCATCACTTAAACGCTACATCAGCTACCGCTATTCACAAGGACAATCCGTACTTTCAGTGTATGTACTTGATCCGGAAATTGAAGACCTTGTCCGCGGTGCTATTAAACAGACGTCGGCCGGCTCGTATCTAGCCTTAGACCCTGACTCTGTACAGCTAATTTTGCAAGCCGTACGTACCACGGTGACTGCACCCCCACCTGGCGGCCAACATCCTGTGGTGTTAACAGCCATTGACGTACGAAGATTCGTCCGCAAATTAATTGAGCTTGAATTTCCCGATATTTCGGTAGTCTCGTATCAAGAGATTGTACCTGAAATTAGAATTCAACCTCTTGGACGTATACAGATTTCTTAAACCTTAAATGAGGAGATGATCTATGCCAGGCGATATTTCAGACCTCCTCAAACAAGGCATGACATCTGGTGCGGACTTTGATGTAGAGTCCATTTTAGCTAAGGCCGAACTTGAAATTGGCCAAACGGAAGTCGCACAGCAAGTTGAAACCGAAGACACCATGAAAAACGTCTTTGAAGAAGGTGTGAACCCACTTTCGCGCGGTCTTGAAAAAACTCAAAAAAGTCTAGAAGATCACAAAGTTAGACTTAGCAAAACAGAATTACAGCGTCTGGAAGCCAAAATTGTTGGCATCAAAGATAGTGAAGAAACCGCAGATAAATTCGCCGGCCAAAACCCAGAATTTAAAAAATCAATACTACTTCTTTTACTAGATAAAGTAAAAAACTGTAAAAACAAAGAAGAAATTTTAGATATTCTTAAGCAGTTTTATCCCGATCCAACACTTGCTGATGATGCACTACGCTTTTTGCAAGAAACAACTTTAGGCGATTTAAAAGCCCTTGTCGAAGAGGCAAAAAAATTCCACGAAGAAACCTTTGGTCGCGAAATTACGGCCGGAGCAAATATCGCCGAAGAAGTACAAAAATATGTATCAGCAGGCCTTGGTGCCCCTACCAGGCTTCGTGATATGTACCGCGACATTACAGGTAACCCCCGCGATCCAGTGGTGCTGTTTTTAGAGTTTTCCGATCGCTTTCCCTATAAAGAACTTCGCAAAGTACTAGGCTTTTTATTTCACTCTCTTGGCGCAGATCTTAAAAGCCAGGGCCCCTCCATAGAACCCGGCCTTTTACATAGGCTTTTACAAGAAGTTAGATCACTACAGGCAGTGCTTGGGGTGTATCAATTTTTTAAGGCCCGCACAAAACTTATCGGCTTTTTATTTGAGCGAGAAGGCATGGAAATGCCTAAAAACTTAAATTTCGAATTACTTGCAAAACAGTTTGTCATGTTGTTACAAGAGCGCTATCCAACCGGCGATAAAGTACTTCAGATGGCCGGCAAGCTTGGCATCGACCAATGGATTTTAGCCAAAATCATCGTCTTTAGCCAGCTGCGTGATGCCATCCGAGAAGTTGCCCTAAATCAGCTATATCGCAGCTTGCAGCATCGCGATGAGCTTTTTAATGCTATCCTTGAGGCACTAGAAGCCCTCGAAGAAGAACTTGATGAATACCGTGAAAAAGAAGAAGATGAGCGTGAAAAAGAACAGGGTGCTGAAGATATAACATGAGGTCCATATGGTAAAAGAGGTATTTGCAACAGTTCTTGAAGAGCTCGGCAAAATTCTAAGTATGAAACTTGCTCCCGACAGCCATGGTGCATGTCAAATTAAAAGTCAATCCGGCCTTATGGTACATATGGAACCGGATACTGCAGGTGAGCGCATTATGATTATCAGCGATCTTGGCACGCCGCCGCCTGGGCGCTACCGAGAAAACCTCTTTCGAGAAGCACTTAAAGCAAACGGCCTTCCAATGCCTCGTCAAGGAATTTTTTCGTACAGCAAGAAAAAAGACTCCTTAGTCTTATTTGACACCCTCCTTCTCAACGAACTTACTGCCCAAAAAATGTCTGATTTCTTAACGCCTTTCATGCAAAAAGCAGATCTTTGGCGCCAAGCCATACCCAAAGGCGAAGTTCCGTCCTATACAGGCAACGAACTTTCGTTTGGTGCAACCCCAAGCGGCAGCGGGATGTTTGGGCTATAATTATCTATTAGGACCCGGGCTAAAAACGAATCGTATGTCTGTATTTTTTTATCGTTATTATCGTTATATCATTCTATCGTTCTTGCCTTTCTCAAAATACAAAAAGATAGAACGATATAACGATAATAACGATAAAAAAATACAGGATAAAATATCTAATAGCCTTTTCGAAAAAATGCGAATCTTTTACGGCCCTTTTCGTTTAATGCCGTTTACAATTTAAGACGACTCTCGCAGGTTGACTTTCGACATTCGAAGCAGTAAAAGCAACGATTTCATAAAGGTAGATTTTTCTTTTTTTAGGATTACACAATTTTATTTTACCACTATCTCTACTATAAATTACCTTTATTAGCTTATAATTTTGAAAGATTTTATACCCAACTACCTGAAGGTCAGGACTTGCATCCCAGGATAAAATATGCTCCAGGGCATCTTTACAACATTTAATTTCCCCTCGAAAATGGGTAGGCCCCATTGGTTGACATTGCTCGACTGTTACAATTACTGTAATGGGAGACCCTTCACAGCTTCCCGGAGAATTTGGAGTAATTGTATACGTTGCAGTTCCAGTAGCCGAACCGGTTGTGTGCAAAGTCTGGGCAATTGTTGAGCCGCTGGCATCAGATGCACCTGTGACTCCACTTTGCACTACCGTCCAGCTAAAGTTCGTGCCAGACACATCGGAGCTTAGAGCAATGGATGTCGTGTTTCCACTGCAAATTGTTTGGCTGGAAGGGGTAGCATTTGCAACTGGACTTGGATTAACTGTTACAACTACTGTAATGGGTAATCCTTCGCAGCCTCCAGGTGAGCTCGGAGTAATTGTATACGTTGCAGTTCCTGCAGCCGAGCTGGTTGTATGTAAAGTCTGAGCTATAGATGAACCACTGGCATCAGATGCCCCGGTCACGCCGCTTTCTACGACCGTCCAATTAAAAATAGTGCCAGATACATCGGAGCTAAGAGCGATGGAAGTTGTGCTTCCACTGCAAATCGTTTGGCTGGAAGGCGTAGCATTTGCAACTGGAACTTGACTCACAACTGCCCAATTCCAAGTATCACCATAGATATTACCAATAGAAATTCCGCCAAAAAGAATTAGCTGAGTAGAGGCCGGATCAAAGGCCATTGTTGCAAATCCGCGAGCAGGAGGTGATGTGGCAGGAGTTAGCTCGGTCCAAGTTG
Source organism: uncultured Chlamydiales bacterium (assembly GCA_963785335.1). GTDB lineage: Bacteria > Chlamydiota > Chlamydiia > Chlamydiales > FEN-1388 > SZAS-7. The sequence goes on from CAWAUW010000002.1 coordinate 471,910, forward strand.
TTCCATCCCAGCTCCATGTATCGTTAAGATATGAGCTACTGTCAGAACCACCAAAGAGAATCATTTGACCCGTAGCTGGATCAAACGCCATTGTTGCTACAAAGCGGCCAGGAGGTGAAGTGGCAGGAGTTAACTGGGTCCAAGTTGCACCATCCCAACTCCATGTATCGTTTTTATAAGCACCGTCAAATCCGCCAAAGAGTAGTAGCTGACCTGTGGCTGGATCAAAGGCCATTGCTGCACCTCCACGAGCAGAAGGCGAAGTAGCAGGAGTCAATTGGGTCCAAGTTGTGCCATCCCAGTTCCAAGTATCGCCAAGAAGTACGCTTAAGTTAGAGCCGCCAAAAAGAATCAGCTGACCGGTAGCTGGATCGTAAGCCATTGAAGCTGCAAAGCGAGCAGAAGGTGATGTAGCGGGAGTTAACTCGGTCCAGGTTGTGCCGTCCCAATTCCACGTATCGCTATAAAGTATACTGCCATTATCGCCGCCAAAAACAATCAGCTGGCCCGTAGCTTCATCAAAGGCCATTGTTGCACTATTGCGAATAGGAGGCGATGTAGCAGGCGATAATTCAGTCCAAGTTGTGCCATTCCAATCCCAAGTGTCGTTTAGATTTGCACTTCCATTTCCACCGCCAAAGAGAATCATCTGAGCTGTGGCCTCATCAAAGGCCATTGTTGCACGATGGCGTGCACCAGGGGAGGTTGCGGGGGCTAATTGCATCCAATTAGGAGCGCTTGGGCAAGCAATTCCCCAATTCCAGGTATCTGAAACTGCTCCGCCGGTAGTTATTCCACCAAATAAAATCATCTGAGCTGTGGCTGGATCAAAGGCCATTGTTGCGGCAGCTCGAGAAGAAGGTGAAGTAGAAGGTAATAATTCAGTCCAGGATGTCCCATCCCAATTCCACGTATCGCCAAAAAAGCTGTTTCCAGAACCACCAAAGAGAATCATCTGAGCTGTGGCTGGATCAAATGCCATTGTTGCAATAAAACGGCCAGGAGGCGAGGCGGCAGGAGTTAATTGTGTCCAAGTTGTGCCATCCCAATTCCAGGTATCGTTTTCATATGAACCATTAAAGCCGCCAAAGAGAATCAGCTGAGCCTGTGGCTGCATCAAATGCCATGCTTGCGCCGCTGCGTGCTGAAGGTGAACTAGCGGGAGACAACTGCGTCCAAGTTGTTCCATCCCAATTCCATGTATCGCCAAGATGTGCACTGTTATTATCACCGCCAAAGAGAATCATCTGACCAGTAGCTGCATCAAAGGCCATTGTTGCAGCAGCTCGAGCAGAGGGCGATGTGGCAGGTGATAATTCAGTCCAGGTTGTGCCATCCCAATTCCACGTATCTCCAAGAAGTCCACTGCTATTTTGTCCGCCAAAAAGAATTAGCTGGCCTGTTGCTGGATCAAAGGCCATTGATGCGCTTTCGCGTGAGGGAGGCGAAGTAGCAGGAGATAATTGCGTCCAAGTTGTTCCATCCCAACTCCATGTATCGCCAAGAGCGCCGCTGATATCTAGCACCTCCAAAGAGAATCATCTGACCGGTAGCTTGATCAAAGGCCATTGTAGCAGCTTCACGAACAGACGGCGAAGAGGCAGGAGTTAATTGCATCCAAGTAGCATCCGCCTTTAGCTCTCCAATTAAACTTAAAAAGAAAGACAAAATCAAAATCAATACGTAGTAGATTTTTTGAGAAAACATAATGTGTATCGTCCTGTAAATTTATTTATTTTACACGTGCCATTAGGCCATCTTAAGGCCTTTCTTGATCTTGATCATGATCTTGATCTTAATCTCTTTTTTTAAAGTTCTAAGCGAAATGAAAGATTAAATCAAGATCATGATTGTGTTTAAGATAAAAACTGCAAGTTGACACCATTGACTCGTGTCTTGATTTCAAATATTAATTGAAAAATTAATACTATTTAGAGTAACAGTAGACCAAATAGGTATTTTAAATGGAAGAGCTTGCCTCTAAGAAGCAATGGGATAAAATTGGGTTCAGACACCATCATGGTATCTGTTTGCCGCTTTTTTCTATTAGAAATCCAAATAGCCATGGAATTGGAGAGTTTCTTGATTTATTACCTCTCATAAAATGGTGCCAAGAAATTGGATTTGATGTCATACAACTTTTGCCATTAAATGATTCAGGAAATGATACAAGCCCCTATTCTGCGCATAGTGCCATGGCCCTGCATCCGATTTATCTTTCTTTAGGGGCTCTACCGCATGCTGAAGAATATTTTGATGAACTCAATGCAATGAAAAGCTGCAACAGCTCAAAAAAGGTTTGCTATCATAAGGTACTTAAAGCAAAAAATGATTTTTTAAAACGCTATATGAAGCGTGCTTTGCCGGAAATTTCTCAGCAAGCTGATTATCAAGCCTTTTTGCAAGAAGAATGGCTAGATGGTTATGCCCGCTACAAAGTACTTAAAAGCCTTAATCAAGAAAAACCATGGTGGGAATGGCAAATAACTACTCAAAACTTAGACCCTCACGAGCTTGATTATCATAAGCTTCTACAGTATTTTTGCTTTCAGCAGATGGCTCAAGTAAAAGAGGCCGCCCAAAAGGCCGGTGTTTTCATAAAAGGCGACATTCCTATTCTTATAAATCGAGACTCAAGTGATGTTTGGGAACATCAAGAGATCTTTGACATATCCCTGGCAGCAGGTGCGCCGCCTGATTATTTTTCAAAAGAAGGCCAATATTGGGGCTTTCCAATATATCGATGGGATGTACTTGAAAAAACGGGCTATAGATGGTGGCAAAAGCGTCTGAGGCTTGCCGAAAAGCTTTATCACATCTATCGGCTTGATCATTTAGTGGGTTTTTTTCGCATATGGGCAATTCCCGAAGGTAAAAAAGCATCTGAGGGCTTTTTTCTTCCGGCCGCTTCAAATTCATGGATTCCACAAGGTGAAAAAATCATGTACATGATGCTGCAATCATGCCAGATGCTGCCTATTGGAGAAGATTTAGGCCAAGTTCCTACCAATGTTCGCGAGTGCATGGCCCGCTTAGGAATATGTGGAACTAAGGTAATGCGCTGGGAAAAACATTGGGATACTGATAAATCTTTCATTAACCCAAATGAATATTTTCCTTTAAGCATGACTACCCTATCAACACATGATTCAGAGCCATTAGAAATGTGGTGGGATAACTTTCCAGAAGAGGCCGAGCAGTTTGCTCGTATGCTTAACCTCCCCTACACCACTCTACTATTACCCGAATCACGAAAAGCCATTTTAAAGGCAAGTCATACCAGCAACAGCCTCTTTCACGTAAATCTGCTTCAAGAATATTTAGATGTATTTAGCGAACTTACTTGGGAAAACCCCGAAGATGATCGCATTAATCTGCCGGGAGAGGTGCTTGATACCAATTGGACTTATCGTTTTCTTCCTACATTAGAAGAAATTATCTCTCATCCAGAACTTAAAGAATTTATGAAGAGTTTGGCTCAATAAAATCGCGTAGCGTAGTCAGGCCTGGACTGTCAAAAACTTTCAGTTTTGACAGTCGCCTGCAGAGATGAAATGTACGCATTTGACCGAAGGTCTCTGGGAGTGCGCGTGACAGCATGCACCGCTCTTAGATTTATCGCATACCTCAACCTCAATATTGTGAAAGCTAAAACAGTCCTAACAGCACGCTTGGAAGATTTTTAGATGTAGTTGTGAGATAAATCTAAGAGCGGTGCATAACTGCACGCGCACTCCAGAGAGCTTCGCTCAAGCTGCATTTTTCACAGCCCAGAACTCGAAATTGTGCTACCATGTGACCTAGGCCTGACCTCCCGATTCTCAAAAAATAAAGAAAAAAGAAGGATTAAGATCATGATCAAGATTAAGATCAAGAAAGGGACTTAAGTGAACGGTATTGAGGTTAAGCCCCTCTTGGATCTGTACGGTGAATGATATCAGATACGCTTCGCTGGTTAAATCCCTTAAAGCCTTCTTTTCTCTCAAGATTTTCCAAATGGCTGCCTATGGCACCTTGTTCTTTGAAGCGCTTTACCTGTTCTTTTGTAATAAGACCCTTCGTTTCAAGGCGCTCAAGGGCAAAGTTTGATACTTGCCATCTTTCACCTTCCGTAAATGCCTGTCGAAGGTGCGGAAGATTGGTAAATGGGGCCATGACACCAATGCCCTTAGCCACAAGGTCTGTTTTAAGTTTATCGAAGTCAAATTGTGCCTCAAGATGATGCATGCCAGATTTGAGAATAGACTCTCCATGCAGAGCACACCACAATCCAATCGTGCCAAGCTCCAATCTTTCATCAAGATTGCCATGTGCAAAATCCCCATCTATTTCAGTGGGCGATAAATCAACATCCAAAAAGAGGACAAGGCGAGCCTGAGAATGTTCCATTACCTGAGCGCCCCAGCCAGCTTCGCTACCTGCATAAAACCGCTCGCGGCAATGAAAACCTAAAATTTCAAATAGGCGCACAAGCGATTTAAAATTTTTCCTTGATGAACGAAACGTATGATGGTCATGATTTGCCCAGCCCATTCCTAAACGATCTTGCCGATTTTTTTGAATTTGGCCTGCCGTATTTTTTGCCTGCCAGTACCGTCGTTCTACATCAAGCACAATCCATGCGGCCATGCCTTGACCTACGCTTTCTACAATATCTTCAGCAAGGCATATTGCTTGGCATAGACCCTCTATCTCTTCAGCTTCACTATTTTGATCGCGCGCGCGCGTTTGCCATTTTTCATACGCTGCAAGTATTTTATCAACTTCGCCCTCACGAAATATTATAGGCTCCATCGAAAGCACTCCGCGTCTTTCTACTACATCCACACGTACACCTTGTTCTTTAGAAACACAGCAGCGACGAAATTGTGAATAAATAGATCCTTCTATCCAAGTTGATAATCCCCTGCACATGAGAAAATCGGCAATGCTTTCGACACTCAGGGCTATAGCTGTAAAAGGATGTGTCTGATCTTTAACAACAACAAGTGGCAATTTTGCTTCAGGATGTGTAAATACGCGATACAATGGTGTTGCAATTTCAGAGATAAATCCACTTGCATCAAGTTCTTGAACTATCTCATCAGTGTAGCCAACTTCAATATGATCTACCCAGTCAAGTAATCTAGTGCTAGTTACATCGTAGAGGCTTTTTTCGAAATCTTGCAAAAACTGACTTTTCTCACAGCAACTTGCCACGATTTTTGCGATAAATTGCTCAGCTTTAGGCTGGCACGTCCACTGAAAGGCCATTTGCTTGGTTGCAGGCATACGAAATCTCCATCTAATTATCAGATATTGCAAGCTAACGTAATACCAAAAGAAACTCCAGCAAAAAAACTATAAACTTTTTACATAGTTACACAGATACGCAAATCGGGTTCATTCTGGACTTACCCCAACCTTTACTCTTGGCATAGCTTTTTTTTCGGTTTCAAGAAAATTTTTTATGTGGTCAAGAACTTTGGAAGTTGAGGGTTCTACGTACATTTCAATGCGGCTTATTTGCCCCCTCCAAAGTGTGCAAATAGCCCGAATAACGCAGTTATTTACTGCCATATTTTGATTGCGCGCTAAACCTACTACTACAACCCAATTATCAGCTGAAAGGGTAGCACTAAAGAGACAGCCTTTAAGAACGGTATTCGCAGGGTGAACAATGCTCTGAAAAAGACTAATAACATTTTCCGGGTTTGTTTTTTTAGCTTGAACTTGAGTGCCTGTAACTAACATTTCTACGTTTTCTGATAAGACATTTTTAAATTGATCTATGAAATTAGGTCGTCGAAAAGCATCTTCAAATATTTTAATTGAACAAGGTATTGTCATAATTAATCCTACAGTCGTAAGTCGATTTAGATAAAAATAGATTCTAAAGGGGCAAGCTCTTGAAAGAGCTCTGAGCGATCTTTGTGAGTAAGAAAAAGATAATCTACACATTTAAGCGAAGCAAGGCTTGCTACAAGCTCTTCATCGGGTGTGCTTCCCATGATAGCTATCACAAATTCTTGCTTTGAGGATTCTGCTGCCTGGCGAATGGATTTTAAAAGCTTGGCATCTAGTTGACTTGAAGCATCCAGGCCAAATAAGAAAAATTTGTTGCCATTAAGTGCCTGTAAAAGGGCCGCCAAATGCTCTTCGGCAAATATTTTATGCTGGGCATGCTGCTCTATAAGGCGTCTTGCTACTTCAGAAAGTGTAACTCTAGCACATCCCACTTTTTCAACAGCCACTTGGGCTGCCAAGTTTGCCAGCTGTGTAGCTTCAGCAAGGCTAAGCTTGTTAGCAAGCGCGCACGAAAGCATAGCAAGTACAGTATCGCCGGCACCCGTTACATCTTTTACTTCTCGAGGCTCTACAGGAAAATCTTGTTGAAGACCTTCTGGATAAAAAAGTGAAATTCCTGCCTCTGAGCGCGTGATTAATAGTGTATCGATGGCTACTTGCTTAAAGATCTGCATGGAGACATCAAGTAAACTATTAGAATGCATAGGCGCTGCTGCATAGGCTTCGGATAAATTGGGCTTAAGAATAGTTGAGCCTTCATAGCGCTTAAAGTCATTGCCCTTAGGATCGGAAATAACCGGCACTCCCCTTTTTCTTGCAGCCTGTATTAAAGAGCTGAGTACGCGCGGTGTTAAAAATCCTTTAGCATAATCTGAAATGGCTACAAGATCGCATCGTGCCACAAGGGCCGGGATGCTGCTAATTACTTGATCTTCAGTCTGTTTAAACAATGCACATGTTGGTTCATAGTCAATTCTTACAATTTGTTGGCTTGAAGCAATGATGCGTGTTTTATGGGGTGTAGAAAAACCTTTTTCGGTAATAAGACCAGTAGTATCTGCACCTTCAGCATTTAAGGCCCTCACAATTTCTCTTCCAGCACTATCATCGCCTACACGGCCGCAGCAAAGTACCTTCATTCCCATAGAAATGAGGTTTAAAATCACGTTTCCAGCACCGCCGGCACGCTCTTCTTCGCGATCTACAAGCACAACAGGTACGGGAGCTTCAGGGGAAATACGACGAGCTTTACCAAAAGTGTAGCGATCCAGCACTAAATCGCCTGCTACGAGCACTGTTTTTGCTTGGAGGCTGTTAAAGACGTGCGCAAGTGTTACCATCGAGCACTCTTTAAAAGATAATTAGTAATATAATCTGAAACTGCATCTTCAAGAGTCATGCAGGAAGCGGCGCTACCTAAAACATTTTTAGTTTTTTGGGTATCGGCTTGCGTAAAATATTGATATTTCCCTTTAAGATCACTTGGCATTGCAACGTACGTAATTTGTTCCGGCTTGTTTAATGCACGAAAAACAGCTTTTGCGAGCCGGTTCCAAGATACAGCTTCGCCTGATCCTATATTAAAAATGCCACCTGCAGTATTGTCTAAAAAAGAACATGTCATTCTTGCAGCATCTTTTACGTAAATAAAGTCTCGTTTTTGCTCGCCGTGTGCATACAAATCAGGCTGATCAGATTCAAATAAGTGAATGACACCATGCTGCAAAACTTCTGGAACCATCCGAACGATAGCTGAGGACATACGTCCTTTATGATATTCATTTGGGCCATAGACATTAAAATATTTTAAGCCGCACACTGTATCTAAAACACCTTCTTTTTGTGCCCAAAGATCAAAAAGATGTTTAGAGAAGCCGTACATATTTAAGGGAGCTAGATTTTGAATAAGCTCGTGAGAGTCGCTAAAGCCTAAATCACCGTCACCATAGGTGGCTGCGGATGAAGCGTAAATAAATCGTATATTATTTTTTAAAGCATATTCTGCAAGCCGCAAGGTGTAGCGGTAGTTGTTTTCAAGAAGAAAGTTTGCGTCTTGTTCAACTGTACTGCTGCATGCACCTAGGTGGATTATACCTTGAATTTCTTGTTCTTTGCCCTGTAGCCATTCGAAAAGTGCGCTTTTATGCAGAACATCAGAGAGAGACTTGCCAACAAGATTTTTCCACATATCTGTTGTACCAAGATCATCAAATACAACGATATTGTTAAAGCCTAGATCATTAAGGTGACGGACGACGCCTGAGCCTATAAAGCCTGCGCCGCCCGTTACGATGATCGATTTGGAACTTGGCTTAAGCTTCCGCATGAGCTTCAGCACCTTCTACAAGCACTTTAAGGTGAATAAGAGCCTCTACGCCTTCTTTAAGACGAAGTGTAAGCTCATGAACGCCAGTTTGCTTAATAGGATGCTTAAGAGGTACAGCGCGCTTATCAAGCTCGATGCCAGATTGCATCTTGATGAGATGGACGATGTCATTACTTGATACGCTACCATACATATGGCCATCGTGATCTACTTTCACAGATACAGAAAATGCTGCATCTTTTAGGCGCTCAGCGATTTCTTCTGAGGCTTTGCGATCGCTTTCACCTTTTGCCTTGCGCTCTTCTTTTAAGCGGGCCTGTCGTCGAACAGCATTAGCATCTGCTACAAGAGCAAACTTCTTAGGAATAAGAAAGTTGAATGCATAACCTGATTTAACGTTAACGATTTCACCTTTTTGACCAAGGTTATCAACGTCTTCGAGTAATAAAATTTGAGTTGCCATAGTATACCTTACCTTTTCGTAATTAACTTTCTGCTACAAACGGAAGCAATGCCACGTGGCGAGCACGCTTAATAGCTTTAGCTAAACGTCTTTGAAAAAACGCAGATACTCCAGTAATACGGCGTGGCAAAATTTTGCCTCGCTCAGTGATGAACTTCGATAGTGTTTCGATATCTTTGTAGTCGATATCATCGAAATTTGCAGCAGTAAATGGGCAACGTTTTCTTTTGCGCATTTTAGGATCTGTTGGATCCGCTGACATTCTTTTTTTAGGTCCCATTCTTGAATTGGAGCCTGAATGCGAGCTTGACTGTGAGCTTGAATATGAATTCGAACCCATATTTGAAGTCATTGACATAGGTCATTTCCTCTTATTGTTCAGGAAGTTGTTTAAATTTTATCTCGTCAAGCACAGTATCTGTGCGCAGGGTGACGAAGCGAATAAGATTTTCATTTAGATGATATTCTTGCCAGAGATCATTCATATCATCAGTTGGCAAGCGGAAATACACAAGGTAGTAATACCCTTCTTTTTGACGGTTGATTTCATAGGCAAGACGACGTCTGCCTTGATCGTGGATCTTCACGATTTCACCACCGCGATTGGTGATTCCGCTTTTAATTTTTTCAAAAGCATTCTTACGTGAGTCATCGCTAATATGCGCATTCAGCACGTACATGCCTTCATAAAGCATCTGCTTTTCTTCTTGTTGTTTCATACTTTATCCTTGTCTATCTTTAAACTTGTTGTACGATTAACGATGGTAGCCACCTTTGCAAAATCTTCCACCATAAGCGCCTTTATGCAGCTCACGGCTTCATCTAGTATGCTAGGAAGTATTTTTTTTTCTTCGGCATTAAACATTCCAAGTACATAATCTACTTGCACGCCAACTACCGGCCTTCCTATACCTATTTTTAGCCTTGCGAATTGCGAGCTGCCGAGATGTTCCTCGAGGCTTTTTAAGCCATTATGGCCGCCTGAGCCGCCAAATGCCTTTAATCGCAAGGTTCCAAAGGGCAAATCCATGTCATCAACTACTACGAGCACCTTGCTCGTAGCAATTTGGAAGTATCGAAGCATCTTTTGGGCTGATCTTCCACTTTCGTTCATATATGTTGCTGGCAGCAGTAGCTCAAGTCCTTGTGCCTTAGCACGCAATCCCTCAAAGCGCTCATCTTTACGAAAACTAACCCCCAAGTTGTCAGCCAGTGCTTGTAGCACTAAAAAGCCCAAATTGTGGCGAGTCATTTCGTATTCTTTGCCGGGATTACCCAGACCTATAACTGCCTGCATGTATTGTTACTTTTTAAGCACGCTTACAACGATTTCTTGCGGCTTTTCAAGCGCACGTACATCTTTCGGGATGTTAAGATCCGAAACACGGCGAGCCTGGTTTAAGCCAAGTTCTTTAACATCAACTTCAAAGTGCGTAGGGATGTTACGTGGCAAGCAGCGCACCTTTACGTGACGCAACAGTGTACGTAAAAAACCACCAAGCTTTACACCGGAGCAATCCATAGCATTGAGGTGATCAATAGGCACTTTTATGTCCATCATCTGGTTCTCATGCAACTCTTGAAAGTCAAGATGAAGCACTTCATAGGTAGTTGGCTTGTACTGAATGTCTTTGATTACTGCGCGACGTGTTTTGCCTTTTGAGTCTTTCATAGCAAAAATAGTTGTCGGCAAATAGCCAGGTTTCATTTGGCGCAATATAGTTTGAAATTCAACAAGACCACAGCTTGCTGTGTCTGCCGGTTTTCCTTGTGAGTAAATACACACTGGAATCTTTTTTTCGCGACGAAGTTTTTTTACTTCACCTTTTGTCTTAGCTGCTCTTTCTGAGATTTGGATTTCTAAGTCCATGAATCCTCCAACACAATTCAATAAAAATAAATAAATATTAGCGCTTTTTGCAAAACGCTCCTTGTATAGCCATTGCTATAACTACTTTTTTGTAAAACGTTCTTTCTGGCAAGAGATGGCAGCTGCAAAGAGATTTGCAACCGATACGACATGTATTTTAGGACACTCAAGTACTTTCGAATCCAATTTGATGCTATCTGTAACATACAAACGCTCAATTGGACTGTTTACAATAGCTGCTAATGCCTCCTCAACGAAGAGACCATGAGAAACTAATGCTATAATACTTTTTGCGTCCTTCCCTTGGCAGACATTAGCTGCTGACGAAAGCGTTCCGGCCGTAGAACATACATCGTCAGCGAGAAGAACAATTTTATTTGCAACATTTCCAATTAAGGAAAGCATTGCGACCTTGCGTGCATCAATTCGCCTTTTTTCAATTAAGGCAAGTGGGCTTGAAAGCTCACTTGCTAATTTGGCAACAAGTTTTGCACTGCCAAGATCTGGCCCAACTACAACTAATTCGTTTTTACTTACCTGGTCTTTTTTAAGTTCTTCGACAAATATATGCCTTGCACTTAGATGTTCCACAGGAAAATCATAAAAACTTTTTACAAGTTCTGCATGCAGATCCATTGTGATTAAGGCATCAACCCCGGCTAACTTTAAAAAGTCTGCAAAGAGTCTTGCGCCTACTGATGCTCCCCCATCTTCTTGCATGCTTTGGCGCGAATAAGCAAGATATGGGCACACTAACACAATATGAGCTGCAGCGCCCCTTCTTAGGGCATCAACAAGCAATAATGTTTCTATCAATAGTTCATTTGGCTCTTTAGCTATGGACTGAATGATAAACACTTGTTTACCAGTAACCGCATTAGCTCCCTCTGCCTCTATCTGGACGCGCATTTCGCCATCCGGAAATCGAACTATTGAAACTGGAAAAAGAGGAATGTTTGCAATCTTGCTTATTTTTTCAGCAAGTTCAGGATGCGATGAGCCGGCTATCAATATGGATGCATTGCTCAAAAATACCCTCTTTCCCTATTCAATTTGGGGTGGAAGGATTCGAACCTCCGCATGGCGGTACCAAAAACCGCTGCCTTACCGCTTGGCGACACCCCAGAAAAATGAAGCTTAGAGCGTACTGAATTTTGCTATTTTTTCGCAAGGTATTAATCAACAAAAGTGGTGTCATTTTTACTTAATTTTTTTCTCTCGCAGCACGCTAGGCTCCAGAAGGCTGAACTTAAAATTTTTTTTATCGTTTTATCGTTCTATCGTTCTTACCGTTAGAATTTGACATTAGCTTGTAAACCTAAAACGGTAAGAACGATAGAACGATAAAACGATAAAAAAGCTTAAAATTAACTTGCGAGTTCGGCGGGAAATCGCGAGGTTTTTTGATTTTTACGTAAAAGGATGCGCTGGATGTGGCGACGATTGGCTACAACATATTCGATACCTGAATAAAGAGCGTAGGCAGCACTTAAGAATAAGGCAAGTGTGCTGAGTTGAAATAGCGTATCATCACTAATCTTGCCAAGAGAATGAGGTATCATTAAAATGGTGATAGTAAAAGCAGCAATTCCCTGAATAACAGCCTTTATTTTACCGCTAGGACGTGCTGCAAGGGCAAAACCACGTAGAGCACATATGGTGCGCAGGGTGCTTATTACGGAATCGCGATATAAAAACACAAATACCAGTACCAAAGGCACATTTACAGGCGGCTGGGTAAAGGTTAAAAATATGGAAATACGTGAAATGCTATCTGCCATAGGATCCAAAATTTTACCTAAGTCTGTTACCTGGTTATATTTTCGGGCGATAAAGCCGTCGAGGGCATCTGAGAGCTCATTTACGCTTAATAAAAACAGTAATGCATAGGGCAAATACTTGGCAGTGATGCCAAAGGCATCGTGTTGCAAATATACTAAAAGAAAAATAGGGCTTATAAATATACGTAAAAACGTCAAACAATTAGCTACGCTATAGAAGGTTGGCCCTCCAATAGGATGCTGTACGATACGCTCTATATTACGGGCAAGTTTTTGGTTTTGCCCTAAATCTATATTTGATATTTCACTCATAGACTCTAATTGTACCCAGATTTGAGGATTTTTTTGTACACATCAATGTATAAAGCACTAGAAGTATTCCAACTAAAGTCATGTTTCATAGCTTGAACCATCAGTTTTTTCCACAAGTCTTTATTTTTCTTCCAAAGGGCAATAGCACGATCTAGTGCCGAATCAATACCCATAATATCCGGAAAATCAAAACTAAATCCATTTCTTTCTTCAAAAGGTTTATCGCTATAATCGACGTCAAAGACAGTATCCATAAGGCCGCCTGTTTTACGAACTATAGGAATTGATCCATATCGTAAAGCAATAAGCTGGCCGAGGCCGCAAGGTTCAAATAGCGAAGGCATTAAAAACATATCGGATGCTGCATAAAGCTTGTGCGCAAGGTCTTCTTCTTGAGCTAACAGAATGCGCACATCAGAATCATGGGCATATTTTTGAGCAAGATCTACAAATTCATAGTGAATGGCAGGATCAGGTGTTGTACCTAAAATAATACACTGCATTCCTTTGGCATGAGATTGCAAAATAACATGCTTAATAAGCTCTACACCTTTTTGCTGCACGAGGCGTGTGATAGCAATTACAAGGGGTTTTTCGCTTGTTTGTTCCAGCTTGAGCTCATCGCGAAGCGATGCTGCATTTGCTATTTTTCCTGATAAATCACTAGCTGAATAAGGATAGTAAATAAGTGAATCTTTTTCAGGGTTCCAGTAGCTATAGTCAATGCCATTTAAAATTCCCGAGAATTTTTTTTGATTTTCTTTTAAAGCAAGCTGCAAACCTTTTCCACCCTCGGGTGACAGTACTTCTTTTGCATAGGTAGGCGATACAGTAGTGGTATAATCTGCAAAGACTATGCCGCCCTTAAGAAGATTTAGATGTGTACCAAAGTCTTCTAAAAGCCTTCCAGGAGCATCAAACCAAGCACCTGATAGTCCAATTTTATTTAAATCTTCAACACTGCAATGGCCTTGGTAGGCAATATTATGAATAGTCAATACGGTACGGGTTTTTTGAAATCTCTTTTTAAATGGCGGCTGGCGAATAAGAAATGCAATAGCAGCTGTCTCCCAGTCATGTATGTGAATGATATCAGGAGTTTCAGGCTGAAGTAAAAGCCAATCAAGTGCCGCACGTGAAAAATATAAAAAACGGTCTATGTCATCATGACAGCCATAAATGCTACCTCTATCAAAAAATTGGCTTGGATGATGACTTTCAAAAAAATTTAGACTTTGATCATCGTTTATAATTGCATGCCAAATAGTATTTTCATGCCAATCATCTTGAAAAAAGGATCTAACCCCTCTTTGCTTGCATTCCATTTTTACATTTTTGGCTTCAAGACAGTCATATTTAGGCAGCAATATTTCGACCTTATGGCCCTTAAGCTTAAGCTCGCGATTGAGGCCCATCATTACATCTGCAAGGCCACCTACTTTTGCAACCGGTGCCATTTCAGACGCTATCTGAACAATATACATATCTTCCATCCTATAAGCAGCAAAACCTAAAACGATTGACATCACAATAAGTACTTGTGTGGTTTCTACATAGGAAAAGCTGAATAAAATTACAATACTAAAGAGTCTGTTGCATAAATAACCACCGAGTCACTGAGCTCACTGAGGAGTATGAGATAGGGAGAAAAATTAATAGGCTACTAGGTGTTGTCTACGCAGGCAATCTCAGTTTTCTCAAAGATCTCAGTGAGCTCAGTGCCTCAGTGGTGAATTATGCAACCTTATCCTGCAGGTAGAGCTTCGAGCTTGCGTGCCGGCTGAGAGGCCACTTCTTGAGAAAAGTCGAAACTAATTTCTTTTCGTAGCCGCATAATGCCCGCCAAATTTAAAGCAAGTAGCATCACCTGTACGACTGACATCACAATAAGTGCCTGAGTAGTCTCTACATAGGAAAAGATAAATAAAATTATAATACTGTAGGTGTAATAAATTGTTCTACCCCATTTGGGACCCAAAAATTCGGCTGTTTTAATGCCTGCTCCAAAGTAGGTAATTACAGTTGTATACCCCAGTAAAAATAGAAAAAAGGGCATAAAGTATTGCATATAAGGAAAGTAGTTAGATAAAGCTTCTTGCACAAGATGCATAGGCAAAATATCCTCTTTCCAAGTACCCGTAATAAGCACAAGAAAAACGCTCATGGTGCAAATAATAAACGTATCTAAAAATACCTCAAAAATGACAAGTGCTGCCTGACTTGCTGCATTTTTTACGCGAGAGGCACTATGTATGATCGATGCATAGCCTACGCCTATATCCGAGCTGTAACAACCTCTTCGAATGCCTTGTGATATAACAATAAGTAATGAGCTTCCAACAAAAGAGCCTACAGCTGCCTTGGGAGTAAAGGCGGCCTCAAAAATGCTATAAAACATCTCTGGAATATGTGCTGCAGATACAATGAGTACGTATGAGCCCATCGCCAAATACAAAACAATAAAGACCGGAATTACGGTGCTGCAGATGGCTCCAATGCGGCGCACACCTCCGAGCTCTGCTAATACTACCATGCCCAATAAAACAAGGGTGACTGTGGTAATATCAAAATTAAAATTGCAGGCTATACTATTAGTAACGACGCTAAACTGAAAAATTTCGACTCCATAAATACACATAAGCACGCAAAAAACTTTTCCTGCCCAGGGTTTAAAGGCACGATTTAAGAAATGCATTGGACCGCCGCTAAAGCTATTATCCTTTGAAGGTATTCTATAGCGAATCCCTAAAAATACTTCTGAATACTTTAAGATGCTGCCAATAACTGCTGCCATCCACATCCAAAAAATAGCTCCTGGCCCACCTATTTGCACAGCAGTAGTAATAGCTACAACGTTGCCAATACCTACACATCCTCCAAGACCAGCAAAAAAAGCTGTCATGGGATGAATTCCACGATTTGTAGTGGTATCTGCTTCCACATCTCGTCTAAACAGATATTTTAAAAATATTTTACAGACATACGGAAAGAGTCTTACCTGAGCAAAGCGCGACTGAAATGAAAGAAAAAGTCCCACGAGGATAATTGCTGGAAAGCCAACATACATCCACAAAAAATTATCAATATTCTCTAAATGCTCGAAAAATGTGGGCTGCATAACCTACCAAATTAAAAATTGATTCATTATATATGCTGACTCTAGTTTTTCGCAAGCACCTTCTGTTAAAATCTTTCTTTTAAAGATTACAGATTATTTTTCGAAATGAATTCTTCTTTCCAGTGATACCCATCTAAAAGGCCCTCAATGGGCCTGCCAGCGGCAAGGTAGGCTATATATAGCGCCTCAATTGAAGCAAGTCCTGCTTCTGGATCTGGGCAGTCATCCTGGCGGCGGGGATAGGAGGTTTTATAGCCTGTTGGAATAGAGCGTTTTGGAAGGTTTTGAAGTTCTTTGATATTTTTTTGCATTTTTTCGGCAAGACGCCATGTCCCATCAAGCACAATAAAACCGAATGATGTATCTGATGCTGTAAGAGGCTTACCTGCAACATCTAATAAAATATACTCAGTTAAATCAGGCAGTGTCTCTTTGCCAAGCGCACAAGCAGGATATGTAAAAAATTTAAAATCAGAACGGCCCTCAAGACCTCTTAAGGAGCATTTTTTCATATTTTCACGCACGTGGCGAATGATTATAGTTGTCGGATAGTTCATGCAAGAAAAAGCCTTCTAGTTTAGAATACAAAACGGCGTTGTTGCATAATTCACCACTGAGTCACTGAGCTCACTGAGATTTTGAGAAAACTGAGATTGCTTACCTAGACAGTTAAGCAAGTAAGACAATGTTTCTATTTGTAAATCTAGAGATTTAAACACATAGTTGCCTATTAATTTTCTCCCTATCTCATACTCCTCAGTGATCTCAGTGACTCGGTGGTTATTTATGCAACAAGGCTATATAAAACTATACACCAAAGGAGTATTCTTATGAAATTTTATACCGTTCTTTGTGCCCTTACAGCTATTTTAGGGGTCACTACAATTGACAGTGCAAATGCAACTTCACCAAGTGCTAACACTGCTAGCTCACAGATTACCTGGATGACAGACTTTGATGCAGCAAAAGCACTTGCAAAAGCGCAATCAAAGCCTATGTTTGTTTTTTTTACAGGCTCTGACTGGTGCCCATGGTGCATAAAAATGGATACCCAAATTCTTTCCACACCTGAATTTCAGCAGGCACTTGCCCAAAAAATGATTTTTGTAAAAGTTGACTTTCCTCGCCAAACAAAGCTTGATAAAGCAACAAAAGATCAAAATGAAAAGCTATCAAAAACATATGAAATCCAAGGATTTCCAACAGTCATTTTGCTTGATTCAAATGGCCAGAAAATTGAAAAATTGGGCTTTCAAGCAGGCGGCGGAGCAAAATATGCCCAAAAAGTATTAGATATTTTACAGTCCTACAAGGGCCTTTCTAGTTAATTTATCGAAAAAATCGATAAAATCTTGAGCAACTTCGCAATAAGAGGGAAAACATGAGTTTTTCCCTCTTTTTTTTGGTAAATTTGATTTATTGGCATTTGGACGAACGTGGATATCAATTCCAATACATGCCTTTTCTTTGGATTGTCTAAAAACTTCGCGTACATGGCGTTTGAATTTATTGCGTCGTACAGCATCCCCGTACTTTTTTGTAACTGTTATTCCCAGGCGTGAGTGAATAAGATCATTAGTTTTATAAACGATGAAAATGACGTTGCCATGAAACTTATGTACGTTTTTGGAATGGGAATTTTTAGAATGCGAGTTATTCGAGAGCGCTTGAAATTGGCTGCTTTTACGCAGCCTATAGACTTGAGGAAAACAGCCCGAGATCATCCTCTCGAGGAGTTTACAATTAAGCGTCTGCGGCCTATTTTACGGCGTGTTGCAAGTACTTTACGTCCATTGCGTGTTTGCATACGCTTACGAAAACCGTGTTCTGTTTTACGCTTCTTTTTACTTGGCTGGTATGTACGCTTGACCATGAGTTAGCCCTTTTTACAAAAATGTTGGGCTATATGATATGAAGCGGCTCAATTGCTGGCAACAAAAAAGTTCCAGCTATCATTAATTCTACTAATATTCCCGGCAAAGATGTAAAATAAAGACAGAAAAGAGAACCTTGATGTTTTTAGGGTTGCAAAGAAATCCGAGGTAGCTTAGAGTTTAGTCCTATTTTTGTAGGGAATTCCATGAAAGTAAGAGCATCAGTAAAAGCTGACAAATCTAAAGGCGACAAAATTGTTCGCAGAAGAGGCGTCGTTTATGTTATCAATAAAAAAGACCCAACGCGCAAAGCACGTCAAAAGGGTCCTGCGCGCATTAAATAATTGAGGATACGAGCACGGTATGGCTAAAAAATCGGTTGTCAACCGCCAAAAGAAGCGTGAAGTTATAGTAAAGCGTCATTGGGAAAAGCGCACATCTCTTAAAGAGCGCGCTCAGAATATGAGCCTCTCCGAAGAAGAGCGCCACGATGCACGCACAGCTCTTAATAAATTGCCACGTGATGGATCTCCTGTTCGCCTACGCAATCGCTGCGAGCTCACTGGACGTCCACGAGGCGTTTTACGCAAGTTTAAAGTTTCGCGACTTTGTTTTCGCGAATTAGCATTGATGGGTGCCGTCCCTGGCGTCACCAAATCAAGCTGGTAAGAATTACGACCTAGAACGGTTTCGTTCTATTTCCTTGCCTGAGACACTAGATTTACGTCTAGTGTCTCTTTTTTTTCCAAATAAAACTCAACTCCACTGCCCCTGCCCCTGCCCCTGCCCTTGCCCTTGCCTGCGAAAAAGCTCTAGAGAGCAATGTTATATTAACAATATGTCAAAGGGCTAAAAAAAAACTAATTGGGCAAGGGCAAGGCACGACGGGCACGGGCAGGTGCAGGGACAAGGGATTGTGCAAGATGTCTAATAAAACCGCGACTGCAGCTCCGGAAGATCTGAAATTCGTTTCCAATCAAGCATCCCCTCGCACCAAACATAGCTCTTCATAGTAATCGTGCCGTCTTTATAAAGCTCTTGTAGCTTATCTAAGGGGCATGGTCCAAGCGTAGCATGGGCTGCATCAAGATAATACCAAGGTTTGGTAGCAAGAGCATCGCTGACAGGAGCTGGAGGAGGTTCTATCTCCTGAAGCTTAACCTTTTGCTCTTCGTTTGTCTTAATTGCAGGAAATAAAAAGAGAGCGATAAGCCCGAAAATTCCGCAAAGCATACCTATGAAAAACCATTTTACAGGATCCCTTCCCCTATTTTTAGCCAAATATGAGGTAAGGGTTCCAATAAGTGCTGCTGCAAATAAGAGCTGTAGAAGGTCAGGTGTTTTCATGCTTGTCTTGGATGAGGGTTTTAAAGTATAATACTATCATAATACAGGTGTTACCGTCATGATAGAAAAAAAAGTAAAGGTAGAATCAATGAAAGTAGATACAAAAGAATTTGAACTTCCCGAAACTGAATACATTCGCGATATAGACAATCGTGTATTTCAAGGAATTATATTGCAAACTCTTGCTAAAATTCCAGGTATTTCACTGCTAGAAGGCAATTTTATTGACCATATTTTTGGCCGCTCAGAGGGTGTAAAAGGCATACATACAGAGCAGGATGCTAAAACATGCTCGATTAGCGCAAAAGTTGAAGTTGCTATTGCTTATGGACTTTCCATTCCAGAAAAAGCTGAAGAAATTCAGACAAAAGTTGTTCACGAACTTGTGCATATGACAGGCCTGCGAGTATCACATGTACACGTAGTCTTTAAAGAGTTAATTCCCCAAGATGGTGCAAAAAAGCCACAGTTGCCAAAAGAAAAGAGCTCACAACACCCAGGTGAATACTCCGATATCTTCTAAAAGTGCGTCAAACTAACGCTTCTGGTCATTTCAATAGGATATAGCTTTTCAAGAGCAGCTGATATTATGTCCCAAAAATAAGCTGTCGTTGAGTTATCTCTATTATTAGGCTGTGTCTTTTGAATCAATGGTTTAGGAGATTTTCTACATGACGCACCTGCTGTCATCTCAACATCTTCTGGAAAGCGTCTATAAGCCGTTGTACTATGTACTAAAACTGACATAATTATACTCCTATTCTTTTTGGTTTTCAGATTCTACATCAATGTGCACAAAAAAACCAAGAAAAGTCATTTATCAGTCATTTATCAGTCATTTATTTTGCATAAACCACGATTTAATGCTTATAGCATCTTTATGGTTTATACCCTTTACAGCTTCTATTTCTTCGATGGTCTTATCTTTAAGTGTCTTTACACTTCCAAAGGCCTTAATAAGTTTTTTCTTTTTGGCAGGTCCAATGCCAGGTATGTAATCTAGTTCGCTTTTAATGCTTGCTTTTGATCGCCTTTGTACTTGGAAGGCAAGCACAAAGCGATGAGCCTCATCGCGTATTTTTTGAAGCAAAAACAGTAAAGAAGAATGGGGTTCTAATACAATCGGGGTCTCAAAGCTTGGCGTAAACACCTTTTCTGCTGTTTGACCTTTATCATGTCGCCCTTGCTCTTTTGCAATCGCAATAATATCACACGTTACAATCTCAAGTTCTTTTAAGACCTGATTTGCCGCTCTGAGATGGCCTTTACCCCCATCAATGATTATAAGATCTGGCAGTGTATTTTCCACTTTAGCCTTGCTGTAGCGGCGCAGCATCACCTCCTGCATCATAGCATAATCATCGCCTGTAGCTACAGTGCGAATACGATATTTTCTATAGTTTGATTTGCTACGTTCACCCTCTACAAACACTACGCAAGATGATACCCGCTCACTTCCCGAAAAATGGGAATTATCAAAACATTCAATTACTTTAGGATAGCGCGATAAATGCAATTTTTCTTGCAGCTCTAAAAGAGCTTTCTCACGAAGTGTTTTGGCATCTTTTCGCTGTTTAAAGGCTGCCTGAGCATTAGCCTCTGCCATAAGTGCCAGCTGCTTTTTTTCACCGCGTATAGGCACATGGATATGAAGATTGATAGCTTGGGACAAAGCATCAACGCTTGGAACTGCATTTGCTAAATACACATCGGCAGTAGGACTTTTTTCAATTAGATAATGTTGCACGAGGACTGATTCTAAAAGCTCATCTGTCGGTTGAAAGGCGTTTTCAAAATCAAAATGGTGAGATCCAACAAGCTTTCCTTGCCGCCACATAAGCTTGGTAAGAACAACATCGGTACCTTGGCGAAATAATCCCCAGAAATCAGCATCTTCGCGAGATACGCTATCAACTCTTTGGCCTTCTACAATTTCCTGTAAGAGCTGCACCTTTTCTAGGATCACTTGAGCTTGTTCAAATTCAAGAGCTTCTGAGGCTTTAGCCATTTCGGCTTCCAGATGAGCAATTACTTCATCATTTTGGCCGCGTATAAGCCGCACGGCTGAATTCAAATATTCTTTATATTGCTCTTGACTGACCAAACCAACGCACGGTGCCGAGCAGCGCTTAATTTGATAAAGAATACAGGGCCTTTTACGTCGGGCAAATTCTTCATCGGAACACTGACGCAGTGGAAAAAGCTGTCCAATAAGATCAAACATTTGACGAGCAGCTGTCGCACTTGTGTAAGGGCCATAATAGGTCGCATCTTTTGGAGGGGCTCCTTTGAAGCGCACAAGTGAAATCATAGGCCATGGATGCTTTGTTGTAACTTTGAGGCTAATATAGCCTTTATCATCTTTCAACAAAACATTATATTTAGGCTGATAACGCTTAATAAGAGTATTTTCTAAAAGCAGCGCTTCTTTTTCTGAAAGCACAACTATTGTCTCGATTGAGACAACAGCAGCAAGAAGATAAGGTACTTGAGGACGGCCGTCATTTCCTGGGCTATAATACGTTTTCAGGCGATTTTTTATATTTTTCGCTTTACCAACGTAGAGCACTTGGCTCTTTTCACCTTTCATGAGGTAAACGCCTGGGGCCTCAGGATAATGTTCTAATCTTTCACGATCAAAGTTACTCATTTACTACTTTTAACAAAAGTGAGGAGGCCTCCTGCATAGCTAGCTGGCCGCAAGCTGCAGCAATGTCATCGCCTTTAGTGTAGCGGCAGGTATTGACAATTTTAGCCTTTTCAAGCACTTCACGAAAGGCTGCTACTGCTTGAGAAGTTGGTTTTTCAAGTCTGAGGCCATCTACAGGGTTATATGGGATAAGATTTACGGTACATTGTTTACCTTTTAAAAGAAGAGCTAGTTCTTTGGCTTGTTCAATGCCGTCATTAATTCCTTTAAGCAAAGTATATTCAAATGTTACATCGC
The DNA here is from genome assembly GCA_963785335.1 of uncultured Chlamydiales bacterium. Classification (GTDB taxonomy): domain Bacteria; phylum Chlamydiota; class Chlamydiia; order Chlamydiales; family FEN-1388; genus SZAS-7. Next base: position 493,735 of record CAWAUW010000002.1, read on the forward strand.
GACCTGATATTTCTGCATAACGCCACATAGCATCCAAAATGGTTTCAAGTGCATATTCACGAGCATAAGGAATTACTTTTTGTCTCAGTTTTTGGTTTGGGGCATGCAGTGATAAAACAAGATTTACCTTTAAACCTTCTTTTGAAAAACGTTCAATCCCCTCAACCACCCCTACTGTCGATACGGTAATACGTCTTTGTGAAAGTCCCATAAAATCAGGATGAGTAAGGCCGCGAACTGAGGCGACAACCGCATCGTAATTCCTAAAAGGCTCTCCCATACCCATATACACCACATGGCTTACAGTTTCACCACGCTTTTTAAGCCATAAATCGATCTGAAAAACCTGAGCTAAAATTTCGTGCGGTTCCAAATTTCGAATAAGACCTTGTCTTCCTGATGCACAAAAAGCGCAGCGTGCAGGACAGCCAACTTGCGATGATACGCAAACAGTACGCCTATCACCTGACATAATTAACACAGATTCTACTAACTTTTCGTCATCGAGCTTCCATAAAAATTTTATTGTCTCTTTGTCGGTTGATTCTTGCACCCGAGCAAGTTCAAGCAAGCCCACTTCTAGCTCTTGAGTCATAAGCTCGCGTACTTCCAAACTTAAATTGGTCATTTTTTCAAAATCAGTTTCACCCTTTTTAAATAGCCATTCAAAAACTTGATTGGCATTAAAATGTTTTTTCCCTTTGGATGTAAACCATTCTTTTATAGTATTAAGACTTGAACCTAGTATTTTTATCTTCATAGTGCCTCGGAGTATAGGAGAGTAAAAGTATATCACAATAGACATTTTTTAGTAAGAGGGACTGTATTTACATGATTCTCTAAATTTTATTGCAAATAAAGACTCTACTAAGGTATCAATTCCGCATAACGTTATCTTAAAAGGAGGCTCTCTTATGAAGCAACTGCTTCTCATTACTGCTATCTCATGTGTTTGCTGTACTCAAGGTTTTGCTGGATCATGCTGCAAACCATCACCAACTGGCCCTACACCTACTAACAAGGACCAAACTACAGATCAAAAGTCTAAAACAGCCGCTGAAACAAATAGCATACAAGCTATTTTAGTTGCAAACGATGCTTCAGCTCAAATGACACCAAATCATTCACTAGATCAAGTTCCAGGCCAAAGCCCAACTCAGACACCTGCTAAAAAAGCCCCAAATCCAAGCCAAATCAAAGATTTAGATGACAACCAAGATCTTCATCAAGATGACAGCACTCCAAAAATGCCTAAGCTTCTTTTGGCCGGCGGCACTGCACCAAGCAACACCGATGCGTCCCCTGAAGTTCCTCCAACAAATAGAGACTTGGACATGCCAGAATCAGAAAAGCCAGTAGCACCACAACTTCTTGCATAATCTTCTAGATTCAGATTCATTCATTGCCACAAGGGTTAACCTTTGTGGCATTTTTTTTGGCTAATGCTAAGACGCTAATGTCGCTGAAGTGCGAGATTTTTAACCGCGAAGCTCGCGAAGGCAGCGAAGAACAAAGTGAAGATTTTCTCGATAGTAAAGGAAAAAGAAAAAAAGCGTTTTTACTTCGCTGCCTTCGCGAGCTTCGCGGTTAAAAAAATCTCACACCGCAGCCTCATTATGCTACTACATCACTTTGATGGGTGAAGCTCTGTGATGACGAAGTCTAGTGGATATTTTCTTCGAACCAGCGCAGTTGTTTGTTTTGAAAAAAGCCAGCTTAAAGCCCCCTTTAAGCCAAAATACTGATAAATTACCAAGAGTGTTTCTTTAAAAATCACCCAAGAACCTAAAAGATCAATTGGAAAAAGATTCATTACCACATACACGCGCATTTGGGATGCTACACGTATATCTTTTAATGCTGTAAGACGGCAGAAAAACTCTAAGGTTCCTCTTCTTTGTAAATTCTGATGAAAAAAGCCGACTTTTTTAAAAGTTTGTGTTTTAAAAAAACATGATTGAAGAAGTGTAGGCTGCAAACCTTGAGTGAGTGCATTTTTCCAATCAGCAATAAAATAAAGATGCTCAAGTCCCTGGCTGTCACCCACATAGCTTGCAGTATAAAACAAATCAGGATCTTTTAGTTCATGGAGTTTTTTCAGAGCTACAGCTAATGAAGTTGGGGCTAAATATGTACAGCCTTCAAGTATAATATTTACATATTGACCTTGAGCCATCATAAGACCGCGATTCATCATGGCATACAAAGAGCCTTTTGTAAGCGCTTGCACTTTCATACGAGAATCTTGATAGCTTGCAATGATTTGACTTGCCTCAAGTTCAAGGCCAGCATCAAGAAATATCGCCTCCCAGCGAATGTCAATCTGGCTTAATAAACTTTCACATGTATCTGCCACTAGTTGGCTCGAATGGTGAATCGGTATAATGATACTAATTTCTGGCTGTAAATTTTCCATACTCGACTTTCATAATAAAACTGCTCTTGGTATTCTATGTACTCTAAATGTAAGGATCTATTCAATGTATACTTTTCAAGAAATGGTAGCCAAGCTTGCAAAATTCTGGGAAAATCAAGGTTGTGCAATATCTGCACCATACGATCTTGAAAAGGGTGCAGGAACTTCAAATCCTGCCACATTTTTTCGCTGCCTTGGCCCTGAGCCTTATCGTGCAGCTTATATTGAACCATGCAGAAGGCCAAAAGATGGCCGTTTTGGCACAAATCCAATGCGCATGCAGCACTATTTTCAATACCAGGTAATACTTAAACCGTCTCCTGTTGACATTCAGGATCTTTATTTAAAGTCCTTAGAAGCTATTGGCTTTGATCTTTCACAATATGACATCCGCTTTGTACACGATGACTGGGAACAGCCTACACTTGGCGCTTGGGGCCTTGGCTGGGAAGTATGGGTTGATGGCATGGAAAGCAGCCAATTTACCTATTTTCAGGCAATGGCAGAAATCCCCCTAAAACCAGTTACAGGCGAGCTTACCTATGGCCTTGAGACGGCTAGCTATGCATCTGCAGAAAAAAGATAACTTTGCCGCTATTCAATGGAATGATGAGCTTACATATGGAGATATGTATCTCGAAAATGAAAAACAGTGGACTACTTATAATTTTGAGGCAGTAAACCCTGAAATGATGTTCAAGCACTTTAATGAATATCAAACCGAAGCAAAAGAGCTCATAAACAAGTCACTACCCCTTCCGGCATACGATTTTGTACTTAAAGCGTCGCATACTTTTAACCTGCTTGATGCTCGAGGTGTAATATCAGTATCAGAGCGCGCAAGCTATATTGCAGCCATACGAGAGCTTGCCAAACTTGTAGCTATGAGCTACTTAGAAAATCGAAAAGCCCAAAACTATCCCCTTCTAAACAAGTGGTCAAAGTTCGCTTATAAACAAGAGGCTGCAAAACAAACTTTCCCTTATGAACCTATATCAAAACCCACTTGCACATTTTTGCTTGAAATTGGCTCTGAAGAGCTTCCTGCAACGTTTGTGATGAGCGGTCTTGCAAGCCTTGAGCGCCAGCTTAAAGGCGTTTTAGAAAAAGAAGGTTTAAGTTTTGGACAAATTAATTTGTATGGCACGCCGCGCCGTCTTAGCGTAGAAGTGCAAGAGCTTACGGTAAAAACAGCACCAAAAGAAGTCGAGAAAAAAGGCCCAAGTGTTGATGTGAGCTTTGATGCCCAAGGAAAGCCCACCCAGATTGGCATCGGCTTTTTAAAATCAATGGGTCTTGAAGAAGTTTCTCTTGATGCCATACGTCAAGGCAAGGTGCCTCAAGTAGAAGTTCGCTCTTTAAAAGGCGATTATCTCTTTGGTCGGCAAAAAATTGGTGCGGTAGAAGCTTACCACATTCTACAAAAATCACTTTCTTCCATTATTTTAGGTATTGAATTTCCTAAAAAAATGCGCTGGGCAGACTTTGATGTTACATACGCCAGGCCCTTACGCTGGATTGTAGCACTCATTGATAATCAAATCATACCCGTAGAATGCGGCCCCATACATTCTGGAAGAACTTCGTTTGGCCACAGGCAGCTATCTCCTGGCAGCTTTGACATTGAACATGCAAAGGATTACCTAAAGGCTCTACGAGACCATCAGGTGATAGTTGATCCAAAAGAACGTCTAAAATCAATTACAGATCAACTATTAGCGCTTGAAAAAGAGTGTAACGGCATATCGCTTGTAAAAGAGCGTGTGATGCACGAAGTGGTGCACCTTGTTGAAAAGCCTTTTTTAACTCTTGGTGAGTTTGATCAAGACTTTCTAAAGGCACCAAAAGAAGTGCTTATATCTGAAATGGTAGAACATCAAAAGTATTTCCCTGTAGCAAATAATGATGGAACTCTAAAAAATAAATTTATTATTACAGCCAATGTTCCTCCAACAGATTCTATCCGCCATGGCAACCGCAAGGTACTTTCTGCGCGGCTTTTTGATGGCGTCTTTTTGTTTGGTGAAGACAAAAAACACTCACTTGACAGCTTTAATGAAAAACTTAAAAATGTTGTATTTCAAAAGGGCCTCGGATCTATTTGGGATAAGGTTGAACGACTAAAAGCTCATGTTTTGACACTTGCATCCTATATTCCTCAAGCAAATCTCAAGCAAACTTTAGAAGCGGCAAATCTTTGTAAAGCAGATCTTGCTACAGAAATGGTTGGTGAATTTCCTGAACTTCAGGGCCAAATGGGCCGTATATACGCTCTAGAACAAGGCTCAGATAAAGAAGTAGCTTATGCAATTGATGAGCACTGGATGCCGCGCGGAGAAAAGGCACCTCTTCCACAAACAGCCTGTGGTGCACTACTTAGCCTAGCTGAAAAGATTGATAATTTACTTGGCTTTTTTGGTCTGGATTTAAAGCCAACATCGTCTAGCGATCCTTTTGCACTTCGACGACAGGCCCTTGGCCTTGTGCGTATTGTGTTAGATAAAAAGATTTCTTTTTCACTTAAAAATGCTCTAACAGCATGTCTTAAAAGCTTTCCTGAAAACATCCAGAAAAAGCAAGATACGCTGATTTCCGAGGTGATCAACTACATAATATTGCGTGCCAAAGGTGTACTTAATGATATGGGCTTTGCAAAAGATGAAATCGAAGCCTGTTTTGCCGTTCGCTCCGATGATCTTTATGATGTTTTATCACGTCTTGAAGCATTGCATTCTTTGCGCAAAGCTCAAGGAAACTTCAGCAAGCTTGTAGAAGTACACAAACGCTGCCAAGGCCAAATTAATGGTCATGGCCCCCTTGCATTTTCTACAAGCCTTCTAAAAGAGGTTTCCGAAAAAGAACTAGCATCTGCTTTTGATGGACGCCATAAACCATTTTCTAGTGCTATTCAAGCCAAAGAATACTCTAAAGCACTTACACTTTTGCAAGAGCTGCAACCCTCTCTTGGAAATCTTTTTGACAACGTAAAAATCTTAGATGACAATGCTGCCATTCGTGACAATCGCTTAGCACTACTTCAAGAAGTTGCTGCGTTATTTAATGAAATTGCTGATTTCCAGAAGATTCAGCAATAGCAATATGCTGACTCGACGATTGTGCATAGGGCATTTTTGGGGAAGGTGTGAGATTTTTTTAACGGAAAGGCACAAAGAACGCAAAGAAATGCAAAGGGCTTCGCCTTTAAACAAGTATAATCTTGGTATAAGGCGAAGCCCTTTGCATTTCTTTGTATTTTCTTTGCGTTCCTTTTGCGTTCTTTTTGCGCCTTTGCGTTAAAAAAAATCTCACACCTCATCCAAAAATGCGCTATGAATGCCCGGCAAAAGAGCCTATTGAATCGATTTGGTCATTGTTGTATCATATCTGCCTCTTGCTCAACATAATAACTACTATCCGAGAAATAATATGATGAAAAATTTTGTCAAATTTTTAATAAGTGGAACTCTTCTTTTAGGCAGCCTTGTAGCAGCAACCTCTGATTCAACAGACGATATTTTATCTGATGCTCTAAGTAACTCTAAAAAAGAAACAATACTTCACTTAAAAACACTTTCCGATGAAAAACTGGTTCATTTATTGAAATCAATTCAAAAAAATCCTGAGAAAAACAATCAGGAAACCTGGAATTTTGCAGGAACTGTCTTTAATGAACTTTCAATGCGCCTGTGGAGCAAAAAACATAAAAAAGAGCATGAAGCCGCGCGTCAATTTATTATGCAGCATTCAAATATGTGCCTTTCAAGACGCGCATATGCACTTGAAACTGCTGGCATGATAGACAAGAAAACTAAAAAAGTCTTCCATCCTTATCCATTTAATAAAATCTCAAAAAAACTCGTTAAAAAATGGCATAAGACAAGTACTGACAAAGCCCTAGATGACTATATACTCAAGTATATGCCCTATCGAGAAGTTAAGTATTTAAAAAATCATTCGGTAAAATATCTCTCCCCAAGCCAACACGGAAAATATCGCGTAAGCTTTGTAAAAGGCCAACTTAAGATAGGGAAAAAAACACCCTATGATGGCACGTATATCTATGCCTTAGGCTACGAAAACAACAAGCCGCTTCTGCTAGCCGGCATTAAAACTAAGGGTAAGTTGCAGCATACTTCTTTCTTTGCCGGCGCTCCCGTAGCAAGCGTAGGGGAATTTACAATAGAAAATAAAAAAGTTGTTAGTTTAAAACTTACTAGCGGCCACTATCACCCCGATCTAAAACATGCAGATGCCATGATTACATACTTAAAACATAAGGATCGCCTCGGCTCTAGTAAGGCATCGCGCATCAAAGTGCTGAAATATAAATAGAATTGTCCCCATATTCGAGACTGGGAGTGTGAATTTAACCGCGAAGCTCGCGAAGGAAGCGAAGAGCAAAGTAAAAACATTCTTGATAGTAAAGAAAAAAGATAAAAAGCTCTTTTTACTTCGCTGCCTTCGCGAGCTTCTGAGGTTATGATGGTCAGGCCTTTGGAAGATTCAGGTTACAAAGAACCTTTAAACAGCTCAAGCCTTGTCCACTTTCTGGCAGGCACATCATAATTTATGGAAATAGGTAACATTGCATCTTGTTTAACGATTGGTTTTACGTATTGCGTTATCTTGTTACATTCATCTACCTTAAGCGAAAATTTGCGATCCGCTGTTTCAAGGTAAATTAAAAAACAACTTTCTTTTTGAGGTTTTATTCCTAGAGCATGCACACATCGGGCCTGGTGCATCAGTTGTATCTCAAACGTGCGACCGTTTATTGATCCATTAATCTCAAGATTATTTTTCTGGAGTTCTGGATTATAAAGTTTAATTTCTGGATTTTTTCCAAAACGAAATTCAACAGATCCTACGGGTCTTGTCCCTATTTCATGCGGGCCATATGTTAAAGATGACATTAAAATACCTTTTTGTTCGTTTTTACAGTAAAACGCAAAAAGAATACCTAGCACACTAATACTTTGATACTTGAAAAAATTTTTAGGGCAAAAATCTGGCACCCGAAATGGAAATATCACAAGACGTAGAACGTGTTTTAGCGATAAATTGATAGATAAGATTGAAAGGATAGAGCATCCAATCTGGAAGAAATGATAGCCAGCCAATACATGCCCATAGACCACCGAGTCTCCAGGCAATTTTAAAGCAGGCTTTACTAAAGAAATAGATATTATGATCTTCTAGGTACACAAGGCTATCAGGAAGAGAAATGCCTTTTAATTTTTCTTGAGCAGTGGTGCCTTGCAAAGGAGCAAAATAAAATTGCTGTTTTATATCACGCTTTGCCACCCATTTTACTGCCCAATGACACATTGCGCAGTATCCGTCAAAAAAAATGATGTTCATAATTACCCCAAAGTTACTACAGGCACTTTCTTTTTAAGCTCATCAAAGCATTTGACAAGTTCCATCAACTCATTTTCTGTAGCTTTACCTGCATGAATTTTCATCTTGATAGATTCTCTTTCATGCATCCAGTTGCGCTCTTTAATACGCTGAATTGTTTCGATAAGATGTTCTCTGGCTTTATCGCGATTGATTTTTTTGCTCAAAATTTCCGACAAAAATGATGGCATTTCTTCTTGGTCTATATCAGCTGAAAGCTGTAATAGATCAAGTTCTTTTTTTGCTAACAAAGTGCCGAGCACTTTTTCGTAGATGTTTCTTGCAAGTTCGCTACGTAAATCAATAGGCTTTATATTGTTTTGAAAAAGCATAACCACATCTGGTGCTCCCGGCCCATACAACAGAAGCCAGCGCAGTAAATCTTGTTCTAAAATGCGGTCAGGATCAATTTGCTGCTGAGAGCTGTTTGTAATGCTTCGCTTAAAAAAGAGGGTGCGCGGCTGTAAAACATCAAGACCCAAAAGCTCCTCTGGCACATTTGTCAATGCGGCTAATTTCTTAAGGCTTTCGTGCACCATTACGGCATTATCCCATTCACGGATACGCAAAACAAGCTCTTGTATAATTTTGTTTTTTTCAGCTGGTGAATCTATATGCAGTGTTTTACAATGATGCTCCCACATAAACGCCAGATATTCTCTAGCTGACAAAAGAGCCTCTGTTATAGCTATTGGACCATGACTTGCCAGAAGACTATCAGGATCTTGTCCAGGGGCAAGTGTTACCACAAGCACCTCTACTCCCCTTTTCTGAAATAAATGACCTATTTTTACTGATGCCTCTTGTCCAGCCGTATCGCCATCTAGCAGCAAAAAGACTCTTGTGACACCAAGTGAGCAGACTTCATGCACATGATCTTCACCAAAGGCCGTACCAAGAGCTGCTACTGTAAGATCAAAGCCATGGAAGATCATACGTAAAGCATCAAGCCCGCCTTCTACAATAATAGCCTGCTTTTGTTTGATAATGCGCCTGCGGCTTGCGGCAAGACCAAAGAGTACTCGTGATTTTTTAAAAAGAGGCGTTTCAGATGTGTTAATGTATTTGCCGCCAAAGGTTGCATCATTCATCTTTCTGGCAGAAAAGCCAATCGTAGCACCTGTGACATCAAGTATTGGGAACATCAGGCGGTCTTGAAAAAACTCGCGCACTTTGCCGCTACGTTCTGCTACAAGACCCGCTTCTTTTAGCTCATCATCGCGAAAATGCGACTCATGCATGTATTTGCGAAAATGTCCTTCAACTTTTGGTGAAAGACCTACCTGGAATGTGTGAATAAAGTCGAGTGTCAGACCCCGAGAAAATAAATAATCAAGGGCGCGCCTTCCCTCTTGGGTATGAAGCAAAAACGTCTGGTAAAACCGACTGGCAGCATCCAGAACATCTTTTAAACGGGCTTTGTTAGTAGCTTTAGCATCTTTTGAGCCATCTTGCTGCTCAAGATTTACTGAAAACCGCTCGGCAAGCATCAGGGCTGCATCACTAAAGCTTACGCGAAGATGCTGCATAAGAAACCCAATAGCATCACCATGAGCTCCGCAGCCAAAGCAGTGATAATGAGTATCCCCAGGGTTTACAACAAACGAAGGTGAGCGCTCTTCATGAAATGGGCATAGCGCCTTCATTGAGCCACCAGCGCGCTTTAAATCAATATGCTGTGATATCACATCTGCAAGGTCGATGCGGCTTCTTAATGTCTCTAAACTTTGCTTTGAAAATCTGACCATAATAATGAAATTGTGCCATACTTTATGTAAAATTGCTATACTGTCCTTCATGGAAGAACTTTTAGGCTGCGTTGAACATCTTACCTATTCTGATCCGGAAACTTTTTTTACCGTGGCAAGCTTGCTTTGTCCAGGAAGTAAAAAGCCTATTATTGTAACTGGCATCATGCCAGCGGTTCAAGTTGGTGAGTCTATTGCCTGTCAAGGCGCATGGAAGAGCCATCCAAAACATGGCATGCAATTTGAAGTTTCTTCCTATAGCTTTGAGCTACCTCAGGATGCACGCTCTATAGAAAAATTTTTGTCATCGGGTGCAGTTCGGGGTATAGGCCCTGCCTTTGCTTCTCGTTTGGTAGAACGTTTTGGCAAAGATACACTTAAAGTAATTGATAAACAGCCTGAGCTATTAAGCGGCATTGAAGGCCTTGGCGAAAAAAAAATTTTAACTCTGGTCACTTCCTGGCAGGAACAAAAAGATCTAAAAGAACTATTTGTCTTTTTACAAGGTTACGGCATCTCACGTGCCTATGCCAAAAAAATTCTACGTGCCTACGGAGCCAATGCCCTACAAAAAATTAAGCAAAATCCCTATAGCCTAGCCAAAGAAGTGCACGGCATGGGCTTTAAACTTGCAGATGCCATAGCCAAAAACATTGGTCTTGGGGCCGAAAGTGCCGAGCGCATATGTGCAGGAATTGATTTTGTTTTGTATGAACTTGCTCTTACTGGTCAAGTTTGTTATCCCCTGGAGCTTTTTATTACGAAGGCATGCGAAACACTACAAGTTGCTGCCGATCTTGTACGAGAGCAAATAGGAAAACTTTTTCAGGCAGACGAAATAATTCTTCAATCACAACAAGATACCCTTTACATATGGTCTAAGCCTCTTTATTTAAGTGAATCTGGTATCGCAAATGAAATTGCGCGTCTAAAAAGCACAAATTCTCTCCTTAGGCAAGTAGATATTGATAAAGCTATTAACTGGTCGCAAGATAAACTATATTTGCGCTTTGCACCGCTGCAGGAAACGGCAGTACGCCAGGTGCTACAAGAAAAAGTATGCATTATCACTGGGGGTCCCGGTACAGGAAAAAGCACCATCACAAAAGCCCTTGTGGCCATATTTGAAAAACTTACTGATAAAATACTGCTGGTTGCCCCAACGGGAAGAGCCGCAAAGCGCCTTGCTGAAATTACCCACAAATATGCCTCAACCATACACCGTACGTTAAAGTATGATTTCACAAAAGCACGCTTTAAATTTGATAAAGATAATCCTTTGCCGTGCGATGTCATTATCATCGATGAATCAAGTATGATCGACACGTATCTCATGTACCAACTTTTGCGAGCAGTACCTCCTACAGCTAAGGTCGTATTTATTGGGGATGTAAACCAGCTACCAAGTATTGGCCCTGGGATGGTACTTGCAGACTTTATTGAATCTCAGGTAATACCCACAGTACGTCTCAATGCAATATTTCGCCAAGCTGCAGGCTCTCAAATTATACTCAATGCCCACCGCATTAACGAAGGAAAAATGCCATTTACCGAAAATTATGGCAAAAGCGACTTTTTCTTTGTAGAAGCAAAAGAGCCCGAAGATGTGCGAAGATGTATCCTTGATCTAGTTACAAGTAAAATACCTGCCGAGCATTCTCTTGATTCCAAAAAAGAAATCCAGGTGCTAGTACCTATGCGAAAAGGCATTTGTGGAATAGAAACACTTAATTGCGATCTGCAAAAAGCTTTAACTGCCCAAGATTCAGGCTTTTCCTTTCGCATTGGCGATAAAGTGATGCAGCTGCGCAATAACTACTCAAAAGATGTCTACAACGGTGATATAGGCTATGTCACTGCTATTGATCATTCTGAAGAAAAAATCTTCGTGCAGATGGATGATCGCGATGTAATCTACGAATTTTCTGAAATTGACGAGCTCACATTAGCTTATGCAGTATCTATCCACAAGTTTCAAGGAAGTGAGTGTCCGTGCGTTGTAATGCCCGTTCACACCACGCACTTTAAGCTTCTTACCAAAAATCTCCTCTACACAGGTGTCACACGCGGCAAAAAGCTCGTCTACCTAGTAGGCACAAAAAAAGCCCTGGCCATCGCCGTCAAAAACGAAGATGTCATGCAGCGTTATACAGGCCTTAAATCACGTCTTGCAAGGTCTCTACATAAAATAGCCAAAGGACTGTTTTTGTATAAAAATCAAAACATCAGGCTTAAAAAAAGCCAAAGTAAGAGTCATCGAGGTTGTTTTTAGATAACCATTGTGGCTAGCTCTTAAAAGAGCTGAAGCCAACACAAAGCTATCACGCATTATTCGTTAATAATTTTATTTTAAGTTTGCTAAAAAGAAAAGAAAAAACAACATAAGGTTATTTCAAAAACTTAAAAGGAACTTTCCTTATGAAATTGAAACCATTTCTATTGGGCCTTATGGCGATGCTAGTGCTGACTTTAGGCTTTCATCAGCCAGCTTTTGCTGCAAAACAAGCTAAGCATTCTTCTTCATCATCTACACAACATAACAAAAAGAAAGGACATCCTAAGAAGGTACTATGTACAAATGTTGGCGCTGAAAAATAAGGGCTGCAAGTACTTTAAACACAATATTAAGCTGCAACTAGCTGATGGCTTTGGCGATCTCATTCCAGATACAGAATTTTGGATAACTCTTGAAATTATCAAACAAGGTCCGTTAGTCACCATTCAACTACCAGTAATTAATTTTCAAACTTTAAATGTCCACTTGGACTTGGCGCGCCTCCTGGAGGATATCTCTACACTGTCGATGGTTTCTTGCCAAAAGAACTTAGACCAAATGATCTAGTTCCTCGTTCAATCACCGGGGCATCGAATAATGGTTTATCACCTGTATTCTCATTTACTCAATCGCCAGATACATTACCCATTCCTCCTGCGGGATATATTGTGCAGATTACTAATGCTGGCGCTCTTCAAGTGCAATGTGCTGGCACTTTTGGAAATATTATTCCAGTTGGCGCACAGATTTTAATGCCATGCTCTATCGATTACCTAGTTAAACCAACAGAAAAATTGTGTAAAAACATTGTCTTGAGTAATGGCCCTACAAATACTACTCAGTTTACAGGATTTCCTGCAAATATTGGCGTGAAGCACACTCTCATTTTAATGATTCCTACAAAGGAATTGCAGCATGGGCTTGGAGTGATAATTCAATGGTTTCTGATAAGACAAATGGCACAACGAATTGTATGGTTGCCATTGGCAAAGTAGGCAAGGATGGTAAGCTTAAGGTTGCAAAGCCTATTCAGTTAACAGATTTACCTGCTGGATTTGGTATTTTTTGTACTGCAGCAGCTATCAATCGTGCCGATCCTTCAAATATTGTAGTGTCATATAGACTAGAAAACTCTAACTTTGACCCAGTAGAAAGACATCTGTGCCGTGCTGTATCTTTTGATGGGGGTGCTTCTTGGCAAGGCCCATTTGATGGAATTAATGATATTTTTACGTTTAATGGCCCTATAGCTTCAAAAGCTCAAAGTACTTAGTGACAATAGACTTTTTGCCTCAGATTGATTTGGAAACATCTGGTATGGTGCCAGTGGTTAAGGTGATAGTTTTATTCCGGCAGATTTTCCCCGCCAAACTTTTTAGTGAGTACAGATTTAGGAGTTACTTTCACGCTCGTTTATACAAGCCCTAATGGTATTTATGATTTTCCTCAATACTGCTTTGGCGGCTTAGGCGACGGATCAAATACTTATGGATTATGGTTTACCGCAGATTTTATACCAGACGTTGACTCGAAACCCGCTATTGGTTTTATTCCAAAATATAGTGCAGGTCTCGAAAATATTGGCGCAGGCACTACAGTAATTCTTGATGCCTTCAATAATGTTCATGATCTTCCAAGCATAACTGCATCTGAAGACGGAAGGGTATGGATTCAGTCATATGACTTATTTCCTGCCACAGGGATCTGTCCATTCATTACTTTGTTTAAATCTCCTGGAGAAATTGATTCTAATTATGCAGGTCCTTGGGATTTAGCCATGGTAAATGCCTTTCCATTTGTTGGGCTTCAAACTGAAATATCACAACCGGTAAAAGGTTATTTTAATACAGTCCAAGCCAATATTTATGATGATAAACGCAAAGCGCTCTATTCTTTAATTATAAATAATTTTCCTGATGCTTCGCAGAATATGCGGCTCTATTTTATTATCTCTAGAGATAATGAGATGACTTGGTCTTAATGAATTGATATTAGCACTACTGATTTTGCAAATCGAGGTTTTGCCTCAATGGCATTGGATACTGTAAAGGGCAACTTATTATTTGGATGGTATGATAGGCGTAAAGAGCTAACATTTAAGTCGATTGAATATATGGCTGCAATTATTCCATCCAAAACACTCGATAAGTTGGTGAATGCAATACCACTTTCAAATCCACTTTTCGTGATACCGGATCAGGATGATGCACTACCCCTAGCCATGCCAGCTAAGACAAGAGCTGCCGCGCAAGTGACTGCAAAGAAAAAAGTTCAAGCTCAAAATCAATTTAAAAAGAAATTGAAAACGAAGGAAGCTTTAAACCCAAAGCACTAATTATAACTAAATAGGGAGTTCCATAAGACTCCCTATTTTTTATTACGCTACAGCGCCATTGCTTTTAACAAAAGCCTCAACAGTAAGAATTGAGCCTTTGATCATCCAATTGATTGCTTTGCATACTAGAGAGATTTACAGTCAAAAGAACCCTCAAAAGAATCTAAGAAAAAGGGGCCAGATAAAAAGGGGCAAAAAGGGGCCGGTACTCTGCGATTACTCGATTTAAGCGCAGCTGGGCAGATCAGCTTCAAAAAGGGTAAAATCTTAGCGACGGTGAGCCCTTAAGAAACATCAAAGGACCATTTTACGTTTAGCCAGTCGAGCAACCAAGGATGTTAGATTGCAGGAAATCGTTGATGAGTTGGTGAAAACCTAAATCGCATAATCGCAGAGTCCGGCCCCCTACTATCGCAGAGTCCGGCCCCCTACTCCTTTAAGCTTCTTACCAAAAACCTCCTCTACACAGGCGTCACACGTGGCAAAAAGCTCGTCTACCTAATAGGCACAAAAGGGACCTGGCATCGCCGTCAAAAAGGAAGACGTCTTAGCGCTCCACAAGGCTTAAAGCGCTTGTTACAAGCATCAAGTCTGTTTAGGCTCAAAAAGCTAAATCTAAAAGAATAATTTTCACTATGCAAAAAAAAAAAAAATGAATTAAGTTTCCTCACATGTACAACCCTTTATTTAAGGAAAATCACAATGAGAAAGTTTCTTTTTACTAGCATGCTCTGTATGGGCATAGGAGGGCATTTTTATGCCTCTGCCGATGTAGCCAAGCCGCTTCAAGCAAAGCCTCTGAACAATAAACCAAAGGTGTATGCCCCAAAAACTATTGCTGCTAAACCTACGCTTGCCAAGCCCAGTGTAGCAAAACCGATTCTTGCAAAACGCACCATTCAAAGCCCTCTACAGGGTGCAAAAATAAATAATCCGCGCGCAGCGTGGCAAAAGCAAAAGGTACTAGAAGCACAAAAAAACCGTTACTATCATCGTTCAAGTCAATCAAGTCAAAATAAAGAAACGAAAAAAAATCATAACGACAACGGTGCTTGGCAAGCATGCTGTCCAGTAACGGTAAGTGAATTAACAAATATTATTCGACCCCCACAAGAAACGACCGATATAACGCCTTTTATTGATCAAACATTTACTAATCTTGGAGGAAGAGGAAGAATTTGGCGCAATAATGAAGTAGAGCCTTCATTAGCAATTAACCCTAAAAATCCCTGCAATATAGTAGCTTTTTTCCAGCAAGATCGTTGGAGCGATGGTGGAGCAGATGCCGTTCGAGTGCGCTATTCAAAAGATGGGGGTAATACCTGGAATGATCCAAGTGTTCCATTTTCAACAACTCGATTTCAAAATCCTCCATTAGTTCCCCAACATGCACCATCATTCCCTTATGATCGAGCATCTGATCCATGGATTCGATTTGGCTCTGATGGAATAGTACATGCAATATGGGAAAGCGAGTTCTTTCTTGATCCAAATTTGCCTAATAGTGCAATAGAGGATCATTATCATTCGCGTTCATTAGATGGCGGGAAGACATGGTCTAGTCCAGTTCTTATTGCAGAAAGTAATACAATAGATCGAGACTTTGATAAATCAACAATCACCTTAGACCCTATTGATCCAAATATCATTTATTTTACCGTAACTAATTTTAAGTCATTTTTAAATCCACCCTTTGGTGTTTCCTTTCCAGGTATGTTCACTCGATCAACAGATGGTGGCCAAACTTGGGAACCAATAAGAGAAGTAGCCTCATTTCCGAATGATCCTACCGGGAATGTTCCAAATGAAGCATTTGGTACTGAAGTGGCCGCTTTTAAAGATGGCACACTTTTATATATCTACGGAACAGATACTTATAATAGTGTTTTTACAGGAAGTACCCCGATGGAATTTGTTCGATCGTCTAATCGAGGAATCACCTGGGATCCAACACATTATAAAATTGGCGATATAATTCGTCCAAGTGTTCCAACACCAGGAGTATTTGAGAATGACCCTGCAGACTACGAACTGGGAATAGCAATACGCGCACAGGCTACAGACCCTTCTGTAGCGGTAAATCATAAGAAAGATATCGTGTATGTCGCATGGCAAGATTCAAGATACAACACTCTTGGCCAATGCGGTTCAGTCGTAACATTTTCTAAAGATAAAGGAAATACCTGGTCTAACCCAATTCCAGTAAATCCAACATCACTTGATGTGCAGGCATTTTTGCCGACGGTTGCAGTACTTGGTGATGGCCGAGTTGCGGTTATGTTCTATGATTTTCGCTTTGATGTTCCAAACGACAACCAACTTACTACCGATGTTTGGGTAAGTATCTTTGATAAAGATCTCACCAAAATGTTGCAGCAAGTTCGCGTAACGCCCCAAAGTTTTGATTTGAGACAATCAATTATTGTTTCCAATTCGTTTTTCCTAGGGGATTACGTCGATATTCAAGCGATGGGAAAACATGATCTGGGTGCACTGTTTATTCGAACGAATCAACTTGGCATCTTCCCGCCGGTGTTTCCGCCGCCTGCTACTGTTATCGAAGTGAATCATCAAGATCCAGTATTCACTAAGATTTTTTTGAACAAGCATGGGAAATTACCAAAACCGGTACCGGTTACTAACATCCCCACCAATTAAACAAAAATAGCCGTTCCCTATGATGTGCATTGACAAATCGCATCTAGGGCAAGGCCTTTGCTGAAACAAAATAAACCCTCAAAAGATATGAGAAGGCAAAAGATATACCCTTAGAATCAATGAGGAAGAGCATGAAACTTTGCTATTTGAGCATCAACAATTTAGTCTAAGGCTTTGCTGATTGATTTATGCATTGACTTTGCTACTTTTGCTATTAGAAAGTGTCTTCTGCTATCTGTTCGGTATAAAATTTTTCCTTTATATTCTTCGCGGTTAACTGGTTCTGGAACCGGTAGTCCCTTCTCGATATAAATTTCAACAGCGCACGCGATAAGGTCCTTAATTTCTTTCATGCCTTCGTTCAAATTTTTCGAGTCTGTACATATTCCTGGCAACTCATTTACCCGAATAATATAATAGCTCTCACCTTTGTGAATTTCCGTTTCAATGGTGTAGGTCCAAGGAAGACTTAAGTAGTGTTGTATAGTTTTTTTATATTTCATGATCTTGTAAAACCCCCTCAATTAACCTTATTTGATACTGCATCAGCTCTGATCGTTTTTTAAGCGAAATATTTTTTTCGTAACCATCCTTTGAAAATACATGATGCGAACCTCTCGACCTCACAGAAAATCCAAACTTTAATAAAAGTCCTTCAGCTTCATCATAAGATATGGATTGACCATTCTTAATTTTTTGTATTAGCTTCTCAAATTTGCTCATAACCATATGATAGCGTAACCGCTATCAATTTGCAAAGGTTTTTTTTATCATTTTAACATCCAGAGAGAGATATGCTAGAGAAAGATTAAGATCAAGATTAGAAGCTATATAACCCCCTTAAAAGATTTAAGGGGGCAAAAGGAGGACTTATTGTGCAGGAGTTTCGACTTGAACGTCTAACTTTTCAGCACTTTTATATTTGTTTTTCCACTGTTTTTTATTTTTCCAGTGAGATTTGTTTTGACGAGATACATTTTGAGCCCCGTTAGCTGCCCATTTTTTTTTGCATCCGCCGCATTTTTTTCTTTGAGCAATTGCTGGTGCTTTCACAAGATCTTTTTCCTGCACAAAAAGACCATTTTCATCGCGAGAAATTGTTGGAGCAATAAACGCACCATCTTTTGTATGCACAACAATGCCTTTTTTCATCACACGTACAGCGCGAGGTCTTACATACATCTTTCCATCTACGCTTGTGGCAGTATCTGCTGATAACTGCATCATAGTAGCAAGTAAAGCTAAGCTTAAATATTTATACATATAAATTCCTTATTAAAAGTTAAACTGTTAGCTCCTAATAGAACTAACCGTTATCCACTCTAGTTAGAAGTCGATTTTAGGAACAGTACAACAATAAATTAACAGATTGTTGCATTATCCTTTTTTTCAAGCATTGCTAGATAATAACGAAGCAGTAACTCATAGATTTGAGCAAATCGTTTGCCACAAACAAGGCCGCCAAGACGTGGGGCCTGCTGTTTAAGAAGATACATTGTTAACGGGACATTAAATGTAGCCGTCTTTAGATCAGCATGAGCTTCTTTAAGGGCATTTAGTTCACTTACAAGGCATGTGAGTATAGCGTGGACATTTGTCCTTCCTATACCTCCTTGGCAGTGAATGGCTACTGATTTGGTTTGCAGCTCAAGCTGCCTTCTTAATAGCACCCACCAGGCATCTAAGTCTGGGGCTTCTTGACGATCTGGCCAATTTTCATAGTGCAGCTGGGTAAGTGTGCGCTCCTTGCCTTTTTTAATGTCTGTAATCAAAAAGCGCCGCTCAATTATACGTGGACGATATTGTGCCAAATATTCTTGCTGACGAGTTTCGGGTAATTCCTGAAAAGCATCTTGTATTACTTCGGGCATATTAGCAGTTGTATGGCCCTCATACAAAAGCCAACTGCCTGCATAGGCTATTGAAAATCCATCTATTTTTACCTGTTCAACGTGCTCGGGTGCATGATACGCAATGGCTCCTTCCCAATCTGAGGCAGTATTAAGAGCAACAATTACTTCTACTTCCTCTTTTATCATAATCGAAAAAAAGCGATTGAGAGTATCTGTACGATCATATCGAGGTGTTCCTATGATCACCATTTTGGGGCAATTCTTTAGCTCAATAACGCTGTGGGGATAATCTGTGATATTCTGCTGTTGAAACTTAATAAGTCCATGACGGATGTGCTTATTTTTGGCTGATATTCGATTTACATCTGTTTCTTGCCTTGTAGCGAGTTTGTAGTCATCTTTTTTCAGCTCATTAATAACCACGTCTAAATCTTGTAATCGAAAAGCATCAGATGCAAAATTCGGATCTAAAGAGGAGTCTCGTTGAGCATAAACATTAAATACTTTTTGTATTTCTTTATGAAAAGGATCGCTAAATTGCCTTTTTTCTTCTATTTGCAAATTCTCAAATCCATCAAAAAAGGCTCTAAACATTCTTTTGGAGACATTCTTATACTTGCTTGAGCGCTGATCATAAAGGCATGTAAGAAATGTCCTGAATACTTCCTCTTGTTTTGTGTCCAAAACTTTAAGAGCAAAGCTCCTTGATTTTATTTTTCTTTTTTCTGGAAATAATGCAAGAAGCTGCGGACAAATTGCTTTTACGGTGGTAATTTTCATAAAACTCTCGAGAGGCTTTTCACAATTTTGTACAAGCCGCTACTATGAGTCAACTAGTAGGTGGTTTTTTCTTAACTTGAGAATCAGTGTAATCCCGCAGCTCTTTACGCTCAAACTCACCTATGGCTAGCAAAAATTCCTCTTGATGCACTCTTTTGAGCTTTTCGTGAAAAACCTTAGAGGTTGATTTAATCTTACTACGTACTCCCAGAACAAAAGCTGCTATTCTGACTATGCGATAAATACAAGCATTAGCAAAGGATGCCCAAATGCTATGCAGCTTTTTTGCCAACTTTTGGCGGCTTGTAGCAGATTTAAGTTCTTCATCTGTAAAATCAGAATGTTTCACAGCATAGCCTTCGGTGATTTCGTGTAGAAGACCATCGATATTTTCTCCAAGCTGCTTTTGTAGATTTTCTACATGCTCTGCTCGGGCTTGTTCCTGAATTTTTGCATTTTCTTCTTTTTTTTCTTGTTCTTGCAGTGTTTTCGGAAATGGTATCGGGGCAGTTTTATATGTCTGATTTACACCCTTACCTTCCCAACTGCCACCTGGGCTAACAACGCTAGAAACGACGCTTTGCAATTGATCATTAAGGATATCAAGAAAATTAATTTCTCGAATAGCTTCTACGATTACCGGCCCCCATTCATCAATAAACCCAGATAGTTTTCGATTGGCAACAAATTTAAGAAGTTTAGAGTCAGTATCTTGAACAATAGAATCAATTAAGGTTTTTAAATGCGCATTGAAGCTTCCCTGATCTACATAAGCATTTTCTTTCTTAATTTTAGGAACGCCAGTTCTTTGAAAGACTGAGACAATGCTCGTCATTATGAGTTTCAAAAATATATAAACAAATCCAATAGGAGCAAAGGTCAACGCTTGGCCTGTCTCTACAGTTATTTTTGCTGCTCTTTGGGCAATACCTGTATTTTGCGGCTTTGTGCCAATGAATGGCATTAAGCTTGTATAGCCTTCAATCATCAGTAAGTTTTTAAGATCTGTTTTTCCCTGCAAATCCCCTAAAAACTCACCTATTTGATCATCGATGACCTCTTTAACTAAATTCCAAAGCACGGGACGCAAAATAAAGTTTATACCACCTAAATCCGGAAGAATTAGCCCATTTGCCCCATTAGGAAAAGCAATATCAAAAATTAAGTCTGTAGATTTTAATGTAAATTCCTTCATTATCTGAATCTGCGCATCTTCTGGAGAAATATCTTTCCCTCCGATTTCCAGCACAACATCCTCAAGACATTTACGGCAAAGATCTACCAAAAAAAAGGGCTTCTCTGTTTGTAAATCTGTTAAAAAATTAACAACATTTGAGGTTGCTTTAAGCAAATTGACTTCAATTACAGTTTCAAATTCTTTGGGTGAGTCTTCCAGAAGATTAGCCAGCAGTTTGCCTACAAATGTGTATTCTGGATTTTTTGTATAGGCACTTTCATCAGTTAAGATATTTCCTTTTAAAAAGGCTGGGCGTACCACGGGATCTTTATCGGCAACATCCAGCACTGCGTCTTTTAGAAACTCACATACCTTTTCAGATGTTACTGCCGCAAACTGAGAGGCCACAGAACTTTTTGTCTTTTGCACTAGCTCTGCTTGGAATTTTGTCCGCTCTATTTCAAAATATTCAGCATGAGCTGTGAGATCGCTTTTTGCAATGGTAGTAATTGCATTGGCGCTAACTTCCTTAAGATGGCCAAATTTATTCCAAATCGTGCTATACCACTTATCATACCAATGCCCGGGCTACAGGGGCCTCGGAAGCTCCTTTAGCTTTTCTACTACCTTTTCAACTCTTCAGATAATGTCGCACCTTCTATCCCCT
Organism: uncultured Chlamydiales bacterium; assembly: GCA_963785335.1. Taxonomy (GTDB): domain Bacteria; phylum Chlamydiota; class Chlamydiia; order Chlamydiales; family FEN-1388; genus SZAS-7. Next base: position 515,044 of record CAWAUW010000002.1, read on the forward strand.
TACCTTTTAGTCCAAGTACGTGCTCGAGCATGGGGGTGAGCTTGCCTTCTAGCGAATTGAGCAGCTCAGGACTTGTCATTACTTTTATATTGTTAGTAGTGCAAAGTCGACCAATAGCTTCATCTAGTACTGCTTGATTTTCACTATGAGCCTGCTCAATGAAGTTTAGCGTTTTTTCTACAAGCTCTACAGTACGTAAATCAAGTTTATGGCAATCTTCAACTGTCTTTATTTTTTTTAAAAGTGGGTTATCTATCTGCTGCTGTTGGGGCTGCTCTAAACCATTGGCTAAATTAATAAGATAGAGGATAGATGAATCGTGAATCGACGCCATAACAGCCTTCAATATAAAACTTAAATTTGACATATGTAGAGAAGAAAGTCAAGAAAAATAGATGCTCAGAATGCGCTTGGCACGCTACCATTAGATCAAAAAGTGTGCTAATGCTTATATACTCCAAAAAGATCATACGATTTATCAGCGAAATCAAGAAAGCAATTAAGCATATTCTTTCAAATGAGGCACATCTAAAGGTAGCAGGAGATCGTTTTTACGATAAATCAATGAAATACTCCTATCCCATTAAGGTTGTGATATATAACAACAAAAAGATGCTCGGGTATTTTGCCTCTGATTTTTATGAGCTAGGCTTTCATGAACTCCTCATGCGCTCAAGTAAAGAGCAGCTATACAACATCATTAGACACGAGCTTGCCCATTATTTTACATTTATAGCCTACCAAAATACTGTTTTACCCCATGGCTTTGAATTTAAGGCCCAATGCCAGCGTTTAGGCTGGAATGAGGAAGTCTATAAAGCAACTACCTGCCTAGATGATGGACAAATTACGCCTGATAGCCCAGAAAGTAGCGTTCTTAGAAAGGTCCAAAAGCTTATGGCGCTTTCTACCAGCAGCAATACTCACGAAGCAGAACTAGCTATGATTAAGTCCCAGCAGCTGCTATTAAAGCACAATATAGATGCCCATTGTTTGAGTGATGAAGATGACGAGCAGATTTTTTTAAAGCGTATACTTAAGCAAAAAAAAGAAAGTGCCAAAATGCGCTCTATTGCTACTATTTTGGAGACGTTCTTTGTAAGTTCTGTGTATTCACGTTCAGGCGGCTTTATTTACCTTGAAATTGTGGGCAGCGCCGTAAACATCGAAATTGCTGAATATGTCGCCTGTTTTTTACATGAAGAACTTGATAAGCAATGGGAAAATGCACAAAGACTGCATGCAAATCTCAAAGGAATGATAGCAAAAAATTCCTTTTTTCTTGGCATTGCTTCAGGCTACTGCGATAAAATTAAAACCTTAAAAAGAGAATATTCCCAAGAAGTTACAGATGCACTCATTGTCATCGAAAAGAAGCTTGTTGATGCCCAATCTATGGTCTATCGCCGTCTGCGATTTGGCAAAAGCTCTGGCGGCCATTGTTCAGAATCATCGGCCCTTGGCCAGCAAGTTGGCAAAAAGCTGAATATCAAACCTGGAATTGGCGCCTCAGCAACAAAATCGGGGGCGTATCTTACATATATTTCATAAATCTGTTTTCTGCGAGCTATGTGTTTGATCTTCTATAACTGCTGGAATCTTTTTTGCAAGCATAATTCTTTGCGAGCAGTGTAGCTTATCGGTTATTTGTCCAAATTTATGAAGTATATTTTCCGGAAGGGCCTTACTTTCACTTGGAGCTAAAAACTCTTCTACAAGATTTTGAATAACGCGGACGGTCATGATGAGCTCTTTTTCATCAAGTGACATATTCGCAGTATTCTACAGCGGCATCTAATTGATGATAAAAGCAGTTTTCAGAAAGAGCATGTGGTTCATGAAATTGCGGCACCCCATGTTCTAAATCAATCCACTGTCTATCTGACAAATAGGTTGTCATTAAGTCAATGGCACTTGACATATGATGCGGGAAAGCTAAGAATGCATTTTTTTTCATATAGCCATCGATTGTTTCTTTTACTTTAAGCAAATAACGACGGTCTTCAGGAGCATTCTTGGCAAGTCTTAGTTGCACTTCTAAAGTGACAAGAAAACTTTTTTCATCAAAAGTTAATGGTGTAGGTAAAGTCTGTGCATAGGCTATTGGAAAATTTGGAAACCCGTTATTCAACCAGGAAAACCCTCGACCAAGTGCCGAATAAACCCTGTCTTAAGCCATTATCAAAAAATTCACGTGCAATTTCGCCTATTCTATAAGCAGGCGTGGATGTAGACTTTATCGATGAATCTTTATAATTATAAGTCTCAGCTGATAAAAACGGACTCATTCCATTTAATGTACTAGTTGTTATGTTTGATGTTTGTAACATGGTACTCCAATAATTAGAATGGATTACAGTAGCATAAAGTGATAAATGGGGTCAATTAAGACTAGGCAGCCTTTTTGTCTAAGATGGAAGCAATTTTGCGTTTGCCACTTCGCAATGCCCATAAATCTTGTGCCATTTGGGCATTGAGCCAAAATTCAGGTGTTGTATCAAGTGCCAAGGACAAACGTAGAGCAATTTCAGGTGTAACAGCTGCTTTTTCATTGACAATGCGATTTATGACTTTGTAATCACATCCAATATGGGTAGCTAATTCTCTTTGAGAAATCCTTAAAGGCACCAAAAATTCTTCGAACAAAATCTCTCCAGGGGAAGTTGGCTTTCTGGTATATTTAAACATACTTTCTCCTAATGATAATCAACTATTGCAACTTCAAATGGCTGGCCATCCCATTTAAAAATAACCCGCCACTGATCGTTAATCCGTATACTATAGTCGTTGGGGGGCCGGGCCTGCATTCGTTGGGGGGCCGGGCCTGCATTAGGCATTAGGCATAACTTTTGAGTTATGCCTAATGCCTAATGCAGGCCCGGCCCCCAATGTTTTTACATTGCTCTAATTCAGATTATACCGCATTAAGGTATACCTTGTAAAGGTATTTAATCAAAGCAAAAAGTCAAGCATTGTGAAGATAAAGGCGCGGCGTTCTACCGCGAAGCTCGCGAAGATAGCGAAGATTTTTTTCTGAATTTCTGTTCTTCGCTGCCTTCGCGATCTTCGCGGTTAATCACAGAACAGCCGCCGCACTTATTACTTATCCAAAATGGCATTGTTGCTTAGCTGGGAAAAATCAAGTACCTGCCGTATTAACTGCTCAAAGGCCGCGTAGGCTTCAGGTGATTTGGGCACGATTTCTTTTTGTCGAGGACGGTGGATAAAATCATCTAGGTTAATGCCAACAACTATAACATCACGTAAATGAAGATTTGCTTGATTAAGTCGATGGATAATCACATGGGCATTGGCAGCAAAGGTAATATATACCCGGCGGCGGCCTTTAAGTTGAAGCGGAATGCTACTTGGGCCAAAGTAGTTCTCGTCGTAATACTTTCGTATCTCCAAAAGCACTTCCTGAGGTAAATCTTCGGGGGGAGGGTTAAGCTCGCGTTGCAGATGGCCAAAACGATCAAATCCAAAACGTTGTACTTTATTATGTCCCGCCCAAAGAAAAAATCCATCAGAATCAGTTTCGAAATCTAGATTCGTGCGCCAGTTAGCTTTATCGTTGAAGGGATCAAAACCCATGCGTGTTGCATGAGGAGCAATAAGAGTAATGGAGGGAGTAAACTTAGCAAGTATGGCATACAAAGTTTGTGATCGATTGAATCCCGCAGCACAGCTTGGAAAAACTATATCATTTGGCAGTAAAGCAAAAGCAGGCACCTTCTTTTGCTTTTTTTTGGGATCCAAATGTACATATTTCCCACCTTTTGCAGTAAAGGCTTTCAGACATATCTTGCCCTTTGTGGCTTTATTATTCTCAAAATTTTTATCGACACGAAAAGGTGTATCGCGGCTCGTTCCTTTTTCAACAACATTAGAAGCATCTTTGATTATATAATGATGTTCTACTTGATAATCTATCGACAACATAAATTTACCAATATTTAACTAACACTACTTCCAGGAGGAAGTTCGTGTAATTCAAGAAGCTGCATTTTATCATCTGGAGATGCACCTACAAGCAGCATACCCTGGCTTTGTACACCCATAAGCATGGCTGGCTTTAAATTTGCTACCATCACAACATGCTTGCCTACAAGAGTTTCTGGGGCAAATTGATGCCCAATGCCTGATACTACAATCCGCTTTTCTGTGCCTAAATCAACTTCAAGTTTTAAAAGCTTTTTGCTTTTAGGAACGCGCTCAGCAGATAAAATTTTTACCACACGAAGATCTAACTTTCGCACATCATCAAAGCTTATAGACTCTGATATAGCTGGAGGCTCTTTAGGCACTATAGGGGATGCTGGTGTTGTTGAAATGTTTTGAGTATTTGATGTAAGCAAGGCAATCTCCTTTTCAATTTGCTCGTCTTCTATTTTATTAAATAACGTTTTAGGCATGGGAAATGCTGTGCCAGCATCTAGCTTCTCATTTTTTCTTGCATCCCAAGAATCTGGTTTTTTCATAGACAGCATATCCCAAATTTTATCTGATGTCTCAGGAAGTATAGGAGAGCATGCTAAGCTTAAAGTTTTTATGCATTCTACACATAATGCAATAGCCGTATTCATTTGTTCGATAGTATCAGGGCTTTTAGCTAGCGCCCAAGGCTTTTTTGCATCAAAGTAAACATTACCAAGAGATGCTATTTCCATTAAGATGCTCGCCGCTTGTCGCACATGAAATCCAGCATATGCCTCTTCAATTTTGACTACAAGGTTCGCTAAATCCTGCAAAAACTTTTGATCTTTTTCATCAAGGGTGCCGCAAGGAGGCACTTTTGCTTGGCAATTATTTTGCAAAAACACAAGTGTTCGATGAATAAAGTTACCAAACTTTCCTACTAAATCGCTATTACACTTATTCTGAAAGTCTTTCCAGGTAAATTCTGAATCCGAGGTTTCTGGGGCATTGGCAGCAATTGTATAGCGCAGCTGCTCAGAAGAATAACGTGTTAAAAAGTCAGCTAAATCTATGTACCAGCCTTCGGATTTACTAAACTGCTTACCCTCTAAATTATAAAATTCATTGGCAGGAAGTTCATCTACAAGCTTGTATGGCTGATTTTGTCCCATGGTCATAGCAGGAAAGATTGCCGCATGAAATGGTATGTTGTCTTTACCTACAAACTGCACAAGATAGGTGTCTTGATCACACCAGTACTCTTTCCATCGATCAGGTGTGCCCTGCTCTTGAGCCCACTGACGAGTAGCACTTAAATAGCCAATAGGTGCATCAAACCATACATACAATACTTTGCCGGATGCGCCCTCTATTGGTACAGGAATACCCCAAGACATATCTCGCGTGATGGCTCTTGGACGTAAATCTTGAATATAGCTTTTTACAAAATTAACAACATTGCTCTTCCAGTTTTTGGTAGCAAGCCAGTTCAATAGTTTATCTTTAAAAAGATCAAGTCTCAAAAACCAATGCGTAGTTTTTTTACTTACAAGCGGGCTTCCTGTAAGTTTTGAGCGAGGGTTTATAAGATCTGTTGCATCAAAGCTAGCCCCACATGAAGTACACTCATCTCCCCTTGCATGCTCATAGCCGCATTTAGGACATGTGCCGACTACATAGCGATCTGCTAAAAAACGCTGTTCTTGCTCAGAATAAAGCTGCTCGGTTTCAAGTTTTTCAATATAGCCATTGGCAAGCAGGTCGTTAAAGTACTGGTGAGTAAGAATGCTATGTTCTGGCCATGAAGTTCTTGAATAGTGATCAAAGGCAATATGCATTTTTGCAAAAAGTTCTTTATTAACGGCATGAAAGTGATCTACATGCTCTTGCGGAGTTCTTTTTGCAAGCTCTGCACTTAATGCTACTGCTATTCCATACTCATCAGAGCCGCAGATAAAAAGTGTATCTTTTACTTTTTGTCGTATGTAGCGTGAATAAATGTCTGCCGGCAAATAAGCACCTGCAATATGGCCGAAGTGAATTGGCCCATTTGCATACGGAAGTGCTGCAGTGATAAGAACTTTTTTTGTCATAGTGTGTCGTCTACTGAGTCATAAATGGGCATTTGAACAATAAGAACCTCAAATTCGGTTCCAGGAACTTCTTTCCAGCCAAGCAGTATTTTGGAATTGCGATCAACGTATAAAGGTCCAGGCTTTGTTAGCGCGTAATGAGTGTCAATCTGCTGCGGCATTGGATTTGGGCAAGAAACCTCGGTTTGATAACCGGCAAGAGATTCATGACAAAGCCTGATTGTCGCTTGCTCAAGATCACTTAAACTTCCCCACGAAATAAAGCGTCCTGGATAACGTTTTTGCAAAAAACTCCAGTCAAGACGTACAAAATTACCTTTTATAGCACTATTGGGAAAGATTCGGCCAGTTTCGGTACATATTGCTGCTGTGTCAAAATCTATAGGGCTGTTTTCAGGCTGTGGATGGCTCAATAAAAAATCGTCTACATAGCGCCTCATAGATCCAGCTACATCCGTTCCTAACTTCATTGGCATTTTACTATAGGGACTTAGAGATCCTCTTTTTCGAGAAACCCACCAGCCAAACCAAAGAAGACCCACCATCGCGCCTACTACAAGCAGAAACGACATGAGTAAAACAAATACAGCGCCTTGGCCTAGAGATTCAACATCATTCATGAATATTATCTAGCTGTTTTTTTTGTCTTTCGTTCTTTTTTATCTTCTTTTAGCGCGCGTACTTCATCGTTCCAAGAAGGCTCTGAGCGTTGATTATCGCGTTTTGCAGGGATTGCATCCATGGCAGATGCCTGTGGAAGTTCTGCAAACGTTTCTTTATTAGCGGCAATTTCAGATAAAATCATAAAGGATACATTTTGGGTATCGGCCCATGCATCAGGCACACGACCGGAGCGAACTGTATTTTCTGCAAGCTGGATAGCATAACGAACAAGTTCAAACTGGTTCTTAAAACGCTTTAAAAGCTGTTCATTAGTAAGTTGATCTTTATATTCGACTTCTCTTTTCATACATACCTTTGGTTATCTAATTCTATGCTCTTCAGCAATAACAATACTCTTTAATACTTCATAGGCTGTTTTTAACTCATCATTTACTATGACATAATTATAAGCCGTACTTGTGGCAATTTCACGCTCAGCCTCGTGCAGGCGCTTGGATAAGCTTTCATAATTTTCTGTGCCGCGCTCTTGCAGACGGCGTGCAAGCTCTTCAAAGCTTGGTGGCAAAATAAATATGTATGTCGCAGCTACCTGCCCCATAAGGTGCAGCGCGCCTTGAGTGTCAATTACTAAAAAGACATGTTTACCTTCACTCTTGAGCTTTTCGACCTGCTGCTTAGAGGTGCCGTAATGATAGCCAAAGAGCGTTACATGCTCTAAAAATTGACCTTCTTCTATTTTTTTTTTAAACTCTTCGTCGCTAAGAAAAAAATAATCTACACCTTCGACTTCATGTAAACGTTTGGGCCGAGTTGTAGATGAAATACTACGAACAGCGCAAGGAAAATCGTTCAATAGCATGTCCACCAGAGTAGTTTTTCCAGTTCCAGCAGGTGCGCTTACAACAAACGTGAGTCCATGAGAGTGATTTCCAAGCAATTTATGCGTATTTGAAGTTGGATTATTCGACATTTGCCACTTGCTCCCGCAGCTTTTCAAGTTCACTTTTGGCATCTATTACAAGATGCGATACCTGGGCATCTTGACATTTGGAACCCATCGTGTTTATCTCCCTGGATAGTTCCTGCAAGATAAACTCAAGTACTTTACCAGATTTTTTAGCCTTCATTTCATTTCTAAAGTGCTCAAGGTGAAAGCCAAAGCGTGATAACTCCTCAGAGATATCAACTTTGTCGGCCATAAAGGCTATTTCTTTTGCTATACGATCATCACCATCTGCGCTTGTACCCACTAGTGTATCTACAAGCTCTTTTAAGCGCTTATAAAATTTAGGTTTGGCATCTTTTGCAAGATGAGCAATTTGCGTTTGCATAGCGGTAAGTGTATCCAGTCGCATCAAAAATTCGTTAGCAATCTGGAGACCTTCATGTTCTTTCATACGCACAAAATCTATGCATGCAAGCTCAAGTGTCTTTTTAAGCTTTTCTTCAAAATCTTCACGCTGTACCTCAAAGTTTGCCTGAAGTACACCTTTTTCTCGTAATATGCTAAAAAACAGCTTACTTTCATCGAGTTCTTCGTGTCCTAGCTCTTTAGCTAGCTGCAATGATGCTTTATACAAACTTTTAGCATAACTTGTGTTTGCCACAACACTCACAGAAAAAGCAGAAAGAAAATGCACTTGAATGCTAACATTAATATGCCCTCTTTGGGCATGTTGAGACAAGATCTCTCGAACAAGCGGGTCGTAGAGCATGCATTCAGGGGGCAGTTTGACATGTAAGTCAAAATGCTTTTTGTTTACGGACTGAATTTCTACAGCAATTTCAACATCGCTATATGACATTTTTGCTTTAGCAAAGGCTGTCATGCTACGCAGCATCTTTAGACTCCACAAGAAAAAGGAATGATAATACTATCTATGGCACTTACTTTCAAGGATCTCCTCGTCATGAAAATTTTTATAGTACTTATGCTCTTATTTAGTACACAGGCAATGCAAGCAAAAGTGCTTTATGAAAGCCTTGATCCTACAAGCATATCCGAGCATTTGGCTTATTTTGAGCTTTACCAATATCCACCGGCCTTAGAGCATGCATGGAAGCTTCTATCAGGAAAAGATGGCAAGCTTATTCCACTTTCTTTTCCTCACAACATTGACAGCTTTATGGCTCTTATTAATCCATCAAATTCAAATAAAGATTTTGAACTTAACGATGAGGCCCTATCACATATCGAAAAAATAGGAGCTAAATTAAACAATCGTAAGCTAAAAGGCCATCTGCTTACAAGTTTAGATAAAATTATTAGTTTAGAATCAGATGAAATTGACCTTGCCCGGGCTCTCTTGCTTTCCCAGGTCGAAGATCCCCTGCATATCAGGCGCTTTGAGGCTATGCTTGATTTAATGGCCCTTCAGATACTTGCCAGAACGGGTCAAAATGCTGCATCTATTGATAAAGTGCGAGCCTTAAATCAGCTTATTTTTTTTGAACTTGGTTTTCGCTTTCCCCCTCATTCTACCTACAGCAAGGAAATTGATCACTTTACCTTTCTCTCTTCGGTTCTAGAAAGCCGCCGAGGAGTATGCTTAGGAGTATCGGCACTCTATATCTGTCTTGCAGAGCGTATAGGTCTGGCTTTTGAAATTATTACCCCTCCTGGACACATATTTATGAAATGTGGTGATGTAAATATAGAAACTACTTTGCGAGGCGTACACATACATGATAATGAATATTTAGGTATAAACCTTATTGAACTTCCAAAGCGCACAAAAAAAGAAGTTATTGGCATGGCTTTCTTTAATCAGGCATCAATCTATTTGTCCAAAGGCGATTTTGAAAAATCGGCTATGTGTTATTCAAAAGCATTGCCATTTATGCCAGACGACAAAATGCTTAATACCTTGTATGCCTACAGCCTATTTCTTAATGATTCTGAAGCACTCGCTCGTACGTACTTAAAAAAAGCAATAGACAAGCAAGAAACCTTTGTAATCACCCAAAACTGCCTTGCCGAAGATATCTATTTCAAACGAGTGGACAAAGAAAGCTTAAAGCCCTTCTTTTTATATGTAGATGAAACGCGCCAGTCGATTTTGCAAAAAAAAGAAGCTCTGCAAAAATCTCTACAAAAGTGTCCAAACTTTCGCTCTGGCCTTTTTATGCTTGCCATATGTTGTCTGCAGCTTCATCAACCCCAAGAAGCTATAATGTATCTCGAAGAATACCACAAACAAGACCCACATGACATAACCATAGAATACTATCTAGCCGAGCTTTACTATTCTCGTTTTAATGCCCCCCAAGCATGGATTGCCTACAACAGAGCCGAAAAGCTAGCTTATGCCAAAGGACCTTTGCCCCAAATGCTCACCCATTTTAAAACAGTACTTAGCATACGTAGCCCGCAATAATGTTGCCAATAATATTGCCAAGAATGCTTGCTCATCCTAAGATAAGATCTACTGATTCTTAAGGTATTTTATGATTCGATTAATGATTTTGTGTGGTTTTTCTTTAGTAGCAAACACACTGAGAGCTGACGGCATATCTGCCGAGCAGATGATGACGCCTGATGAGCGACATAGCATTGGCTTTGATAATTTATCATCACAGCAAAAAAATGCTTTTGAGCAGTGGGCAGCAAAATGGACCCAGCATGTTCTTGATCAGGCTCCTACATACCGTCCTGGACAAAACTTATCACTTTGGGTGCAATCCTGGCCATCTTATGCTAACCCTACAAAAAACGAACTTAGCCCGCAAGAACTTGCCGAAAAACAGCTTAGAAATCAGCTTGTTGATCGTATACGCAATAATGGGGAATTTATAGACTTAAAAGATGGCTCCGTATGGCGCATCTCTCCTTTTTTTCGATATCTAACTACACAGTGGCTAAAAAATCAGACTGTAGAAGTAAAGCCAGGCCCCAATCAGCTTCATCCATGGCTTGTGCACAATATTTCAGTTGGCCAAGTGGCCGATGCCGACTTAGTTAGCCCTCCATCTCCTACTGGCAAAAAACCAGATGAGCCAGCCAACTTTTACAATGGCACTATACCGGTACAAAATATTACAGCCCAAGGTGACCTGCTGACCTTAGGTGATGGTTCGGTTTGGAAAATTGCCCCCACAGATATGTATAAAGCAAAAAATTGGGCACAATCTGATAGAGTACGTGTTGAACCATCAGATAACTACTTATATACCTATCGCCTGACAAATTTAGACACCGGCGAAGTTACTTTAGCAAATCCACGTAAATAAGGATCATCGATGAAACTTCAAATCACTTTAGGCACTTTGCTTTGCGCCCTTTTGCAGGTGCAAAATCTCTTTTGTCTGTCTCTTACTAATATGAGCGAGGATGAACAAAAGGCTTGTGGTATAGCGCATTTAAGCAGCGATGAAAAACAATCACTTGACGCCTGGCTTGCAAAGCAGCAACTGCCTACCCAAAAACCTGCACCTATTTTGGATAGCAGCAAAATTGTACATGGGGAATTTACCGTCGTTTCAAATGTAAACCTTGGTCGGTTTATTACTCTTAACAATGGCATTACCTACGACATTCCATCACGTTCAAGAAAAAAAACCATGTCATGGAAGGTCGATGATAAAGTAAGTCTTGTTGAGCCAATAAACCCAACAAACTTTAAGTTGCAAAATCTTGCGCAAAAACATGCAATTGGCGCCAAAATTTCAAAATCTTCTATAAAACCTGTGCAGCATGAAATCGTAGCTCAAGCACCAAGATCCGAGTAGGCTAGACTATGTCATATAATTTTACTGATGCCTGCACAAATGCCATTCAAGAGGCTATGGATGCAGCAGAGCGGCAAAAACAAACCGAAGTATCTGAAGCAAATCTCCTTTTGAGTTTTTTAGAGCAAGAAGATGGCTATTTTCAGATGCTCTTAAATACTTTAAAGCTGCCCTATAAAGAACTTATCGGAGATACAAGCAAATATATTCAAACGCTGCCCCAATTTAGCGGAAGCAGCCAAAAACCTGTGCCCGGCCGTTCATTTCAAAATCGAATTCAAGAAGCCGCAGCTCTTGCCAAAGCATGGAATGACACGTATATAAGCTCTGATCATTTTTTTTCTGTATTTTGGAAAAATGGCGGTGAGCCCCTTAGTTCGTGGAAAAAGAAATTCAAACTTAGCGCACAAGATATCGAAAAAGAAATACAAAAAAATTCGAGGAGATCGACATATGGATTCACCTACTGCAGAATCAGGCCTACAAGCTTTAGAAAAATATTGCAAAAACCTAACAGAACTAGCCCAAGAAGGAAAACTTGATCCTGTTATTGGCCGAGATGAAGAAATTCGACGCACGATGCAAGTGCTTAGCCGCCGAACAAAAAACAATCCGATGCTGATTGGTGATCCGGGAGTCGGTAAAACAGCTATTGCAGAAGGATTGGCACAACGGATTGTGCAAGAAGATGTTCCTGATTCCTTAAAAAACAAGCAGCTGTTCGCTCTTGATATGGGAAGTTTGATTGCCGGCACAAAATATCGCGGCGAATTTGAAGAGCGCTTAAAAGGAATTTTGCAAGATATTGAAAAAAGTGAAGGACAAATTATTCTTTTTATTGATGAAGTGCATACCTTAATTGGTGCCGGAGCGACAGAAGGGGCCATGGATGCGGCCAATTTGCTTAAAGCCGGCTCTTGCGCGAGGAACATTGCATTGCATTGGAGCCACAACTCTAAATGAATATCAAAAACATATTGAAAAAGATGCTGCTCTTGAGCGCCGTTTTCAGCCTGTTATGATCAATGAACCAAGCTGTAGAAGATTCGATTGCCATTTTGCGAGGACTGAGAGAGCGATATGAAATTTTCCATGGCGTGCGTATCACAGAATCTGCAATTCATGCAGCTGTACTTCTTATCCTATCGCTATATTACAGATCGACAGCTTCCTGATAAAGCGATCGATCTGATCGATGAAGCGGCAAGTCTTAATCCGCATGCAGATTGGAAGCCGTCCTTTACCCATCGATAACAAAGAGAAGGGAACTTGTCATCGCTTGATTGTTGAACAAGAAGCAATGAAACGAGAAAATACACCCTCAGCTAAAGCAGAAGCTGAAAAACTGGAAGGCAGAATTGCACAAATTAAAGAAGAACTTGCCGTTCTTAAACAACAATGGGAACAAGAAAAAAAGCTCATTGAATCGCTTAAAAGAGAAAAAAATCAACTTAGAACAATTGCGATTTCAAGAAGAAGAAGCTGAACGAAAAGCTGATTATAATAAAGTAGCCGAACTGCGCTATAATAAAATTCCTGAACTTGCAAAAAGAGATCGAAGACGTTCAGAAAGCAGCTTGAATGAAAAGCCCAACTCGACTTCTGCAAGAAGAAGTCGATGAAAATTTGATTGCACAAATTGTTTCAAAATGGACAGGCATTCCTGTCACAAAATGCTGGAAGGAGAAGCTGAAAGACTGCTGCATCTGGAAAAAGAATTGGAAAAACGAGTCGTCGGTCAAGATATGGCTGTCAAAGCTGTCAGTGAAGCGATCCGACGTTCTCGATCAGGCTTAAGCGATCCCAGCACGACCTATGGGAGCTTTTTTATTTTTGGGCCCGACAGGCGTTGGAAAAACAGAGCTTGCTAAAGCCTTAGCTGAGCAACTTTTTAATCAAGAAGAGGCCATTGATTCGCCTTGACATGTCGGAATACATGGAAAAACATAGCTGTTTCAAAATTGATTGGATCTCCTCCTGGATATGTTGGATATGATGAAGGTGGCCAGCTTACAGAAGCGCTGCGACGACGACCTTATTCTGTTGTGCTTTTTGATGAAATTGAAAAAGCACATCACGATGTTTTTAATATTTTGCTTCAAATATTTGATGATGGCCGCATCACAGACAGTAAAGGACGCGTTGTAAATTGTAAAAATGCATTATTTATCATGACCTCAAATTTAGGATCAGATCAGCTTCTAGAAAAGACAGCAATCCTCAAAGCATGACTTTGACCAAAGAAGAGATTATGACGACTGCTTGATCCGGTCATAAAAGCACATTTTAGACCCGAATTTATCAATCGCCTGGATGACATTTTTCCATTCTTGCCTTTAAAAGAAAGGACATGGAAAAAATTGTACTTATTCAGATGTCAAGGCTAGTCAAGCGCCTTTTAGAGCGAGAAGTACATCTTACATGGGACGATGAGGTAATACTATATCTTGCAAAAGAGGGCTACGATCCATTCTTTGGTGCTCGTCCACTTAAGCGCCTAATCCAACAAAAAGTAGTAAACATGCTCTCAAATGGCATCTTAAAAGGCGAAATAACCTCAGGCCAAACCATCGAGCTTTACATGAAAAAAGATGAAATTCTTTATAAAATCAATGCAGCAAAATAAACAATCTTATCTATATGTTTTTTCTGAAACACAGAGTCACAGACTTGAGTTTAGCATTTATTTGACCGAAGGTCTCTGGAGTGCGGGACTTTTTGCCCCGCCATTAAATTTAGCATACCTATGCGCACAAAAGTTTTAAGAAAACAAAGCTGTAATTTTGGCTTTGTTTTTTTGACGTTATGGTGTGCAAATAAGGGCGGGAAAAAAGTCCCGCACTCAGAGACCTTCGGTCAAAAAAATTCCTGAAAAAAATGATAAACTCTGTCTGCTGTCTCTGTGTTTCAGCAAAAGTCGCTGCACAAAATTTCAACACCAAGAATTATGTTGCAGAAAAGAATTCACGAAATATAAGGTGTAGTTGTAAAACTTTAACTTAGGAGTTTCCAATGAATTCAATTTTGTCAAAAATGTGTATGGGTATGATGGGCATTTTGTTTGCTACAGTGCCACTACACGCAAAACCCGTTAAAACAATCCACAGCCCAGCTAACAAACTTGCACCCAAAAAGGCGCCCCTTAAACATGATGCCAAAAAGGCACCATGGTCGTCATCATCGTCTTCATCTTCATCGTCTTCATCAAGTAGTGCAAATAATTGCACGCCTATTTGCGAGTATTGCTCAGAGCTTGATGATTCACACTGCAAAATAACAACAGGCTGTGCAACGATACCTCAAAGAACTCAAAGCTATTTTGTAGGCGAGCCAACCTGTACAACGCTTACAGAAACAGTCCCTGCAGCACAGATTTATTATAAAATTCAGGGACAAAATCAAGCAGATAGACCAACCATAGTGTTTATACATGGTTTTGGAGAAACAAGTGATGTTTGGGCATGTGCTCAAAAAGAACTTTGTGAGTGCTATCGCACTGTTTCTATGGACCTTCGCGGCAATGGAAGATCTACCAAAACACCAGCAGCTCCTGATGTAGGTGGGATTCACTATACTTTAGACCTAAGTGCCGAAGATGTGTTTGCTTTACTTACCCAGCTTGGTATAACAAATAATATCGTACTCGTTGGACATTCTGTGGGTGGAGCATATGCATTAAAGTATACTCTATTGCACCAGGATACAGTATCAAAACTTATTCTTACTGGAGCATTCCCTGTATTTCAAGTTCCAGATTGTGCTGTAGATCCAACATGTGCCACAACTTGCACAAATCCATTTACATGTGAAACAGGTTTTTGCGATCCATATGGCACAACGGTATCTACTGTTGCAGGCTTAACAGCGCCACTTGTAAGTTGCCTAGAAGGCGGTGGAACAGAAACATTTTGCTTAGGCCAGTGGGGTCAATTTATTGCACCGCTTTGGTACAATGAACCATGCCAAGAAGACCTTGCAAGTGCAGAGGCAAATCTCGTAAGTGCTGTTCAAGCGATGACAGTTTCAATTATTAGCAGCATATTTACAAATGCAGTTACTGAAGATCTTACTCCAATGTTATCAAGTATTACAGTTCCTACGCTGATTACATTTGGTAAGGAAGATCTTGTTGTCAATCCAGGCAACTCATTTGTTATACATGATGCTATAGCCAATTCAGTTCTTGTAGCATTTCCTGGTCATGGCCATCAAATGCACGTAACAAGCTTCAAGCAATTTGACAACCTTGTAGATTCGTTTATTACCAGCTGTGTATATCCGGATTATTCAGAAGTGCTTGATCAAGGCTGCTGCATATGTCCTTTACTTGGGCCTGTGAATTATGAAATAGGCACATGCACAACACCTGTTCTTAGAAAAAACAAACTTCCAATCAAGAAAAAACCATAACCTTAAGTGGGGGGCAGCAATTTTGCTGCCTCCTCTTAGCTCATTCTGTAATCGGGTGGCTATATTTTCTGTTGCAAAAAAATTTTCACGAGCTATAAGGTGTAAGTTATAAAACTTTAACTTTGGATATCCGATGAAATTTCTTCTCGCCAAAACATGTGCCGCAATAAGTATGCTAGGCATTTTATATTCTACAGTACCGCTGCAAGCAAAACCCGTTAAAACAATCCACAGAGTAGCTTCCAAAAAATCGCCCCTTAAACATGATGCCAAAAAGGCGCCATGGTCGTCATCTTCATCATCTTCATCGTCTTCATCAAGTAGTGCAAGTGACTGCACGCCTATTTGCGAGTATTGCTCGGCACTTGATGATTCGCACTGCAAAACAACAACTGGCTGTGCAAGCATTCCGCAACGAACTCAAAGCTACTTTGTAGGCGAGCCAACATGTACAACGCCTACAGAAACAGTACCTCCAGCACAAATTTACTATAAAATTCAGGGCGAAAATCACCCTGACAGGCCAACAATAGTGTTTATACATGGTTTTGGGGAAACTGGTGATATTTGGGCATGTGCTCAAAAAGAACTTTGCAAGTGCTATCGCACCGTTTCTATGGACCTTCGCGGCACTGGAAGATCTACAAAAACTCCAGCATTTCCTGATGCAGGCGGCATTCACTATACTTTGGATTTAAATGCCGAAGATGTATTTGCTTTACTTACCCAGCTTGGTATTTCCAAAAATATCGTACTTGTTGGTCATTCTGTAGGTGCTGCATATGCAATAAAATATACACTTTTGCATCAGGATACAATATCAAGACTCATCCTCACAGGCGCATACCCCTTAATTGTTCCAGATTGTGCTGTAGATCCAACTTGTGCAACAACTTGCCTAAATCCTTTTACTTGTGAAACAGGATTTTGCGATCCATTTGGTATAACAGAAACTACTCTTGCAGGACTTGAACAGCCTCTCATAGATTGCTTAGAAGGCGGCGGAACTCAAACTTTTTGTCTGGGTGTATTTGGGGAATTTATTGCACCTATTTGGTACAGTGAACCATGCCAAGATGAACTTGCAAATGCAGAAGCAAACCTTGTAAGTGCCATTCAATCGATGACTGTTTCAATTATTAATAGCATAGTTTCAAACGCACTTACTGAGGATCTTACTCCTGTACTCTCAAATATTACAGTACCTACACTTATTACATTTGGTACGGATGATATTGTAGTCAATCCAGGCAACTCATTTGTAATCCATGATGCTATAGCCAATTCAGTTCTTGTAGCATTTCCAGGTCATGGGCATCAAATGCACGTAACAAGCTTTAAGCAATTTGACAAGCTTGTAGACTCGTTTATTACAAGCTGTAAATATCCGGATTATTCAAAAGTGCTTGATCAGGGTTGCTGCGTTTGCCCACTACTTGGGCCTGTAAATTATCAAATAGGCGCATGTTCTCAGCCTGTTCTTAGAAAAAGCCATCTTCAAATCAAGAAAAAACCATAAACTTTAAAATGGGGGCAGCAATTTTGCTGCCCTTATTATATTATGAACACATTTAAGCAAGCACTCATACTTTATTTATTTTTACCAAGCTGCCTGCTTTTTTCAGAGCAGAAAGTAGCCTCGTGTGATTTACGAGGTGGACTTGGCAACCAGCTGTTTCAAATTGTTACGACATCTGCGTATGCCTGGGATCATGGCTATACACCAGTATTTGAACGCCTAAGCTTTAGCCCTACACGTACCGGACAGCGGCCTGTCTATTGGGATAGTGTTTTTCATCAAGTAAGCACTTTTGCTATGGGGCAATTGCAGATTCAGTGGAATAATTTTCATGGCTCTGATGGCTATATACCCATCAAATGTGAAGGCAATGCCATTAAACTTTGGGGACATTTTGAATCGCCACGCTATTTTGATCATCATCGTCAGAAAATTCAAAAAATATTTTCCTTACCTAAAAATCTTGAAAAAATAGTAGATCAAAAATTTCGCAAAATTGCTAAAGGTGCCAAGGAAACTGTCTCTGTTCATATAAGAAGAGATGATCAGGCAGGCTCAAATCCCTTAAAGTGGTTAATTGATCTTTGGGAGGATTCTGATAAAAGCTATTATGCCAAAGCCCTCTCTTTTTTTCCTGATGCAACTGTGGTAGTATTTTGCGATCAGCCTAAATGGGCAAAAAATTTTATAGGCAAGATGCTTCAGGGCAGAAGTGTACACTACGTTCACGATGAGGACTACATTGAACTTTTTTTAATGGCAAGATGTACCCACAACATTATCGCAAATTCAACTTTCAGCTGGTGGGGTGCCTACCTTAACCAAAATCCAAACAAAAAAATAGTCACACCTAAGTTCTTTCTCTACGATCCAAAACCATATAATCTACCTGAAAATTTTTATTATCGACCAGAACTTATTATGCCCAACTGGATCGTAATAGAAAATAACCGCAACCTTCCCGAACGAAGAAAAAATTGGAAATAAGCCAATATAGTTCACTTAGAATGCGCGCTTCTTTAATCCTATTATCAATGGTAAAACGATAAAACGATAGAACGATAATAACGATAAAAAAAAGAAAAAGGATCTGTCCTATTTTCTTAGGAACTGAGATGAGCTATCAACATCTTAATTTTTTTATGTTTTATCGTTCTTATCGTTCTATCGTTTTTATCGCTCGAGATTTGAATTACGTGAATACTTTCGTTTAACCCCAATACCGTTCTTGTATGTTTTTGCCAAAATGAGATATAGAGCAGAAGGTTCAAGAAATGACCCAGTATGGTTACAAAGTATGAAAAAACTAGAGTCGGAAGAATTTTCCATCGTGCTGGGAGGACCTCTATTTCAGCTGTTGCTGAAGTTGGGGCTGATTACGTCAAATTTTGGACTCTTAAAAAAGCGTATCATTGTACTTACATTACTTGCATGGTTGCCGCTTTTTTTTCTTTCTTTATTGGATGGCAAGGCTTGGACAACTGAGGGAATGCCTTTTTTAAAAGACATGGAGGCTCAGGCAAGGTTTTTGGTGGCACTTCCATTGCTTATTTTAGCAGAGCTTTTGGTACATAAGCGCCTGCGCCTTATTGTAGGGCAGTTTCTTGAGCGGGATATCATTACTAAAAAAGTATTCCCTAAATTCAAAGAATTGATAATTTCGGCAATGAATCTAAGAAATTCTATGGCTATTGAACTGCTGCTGCTTTTGTTGACATTTGTGGGAGGACACTATCTTACAAATACCGTAAGCATCTTAGAGGAAATGTCATCAAACAGCGATACCTGGTATGGCTCTAGCGGAGGTACATTAACTTTAGCTGGCTACTGGTACTTTTTTGTAAGCAGGCCTTTATTTCAATTTATCCTTTTTCGCTGGTACTTTCGAATGATAGTCTGGATGCGTTTTCTCTGGCAAACTTCAAAGCTTGATTTAAAGCTGATTCCTACTCATCCCGACCATGCATGTGGACTTGGATTTCTTGCATCAAGTATTATTGCATTTACCCCATTAGTAGTAGCGCATGGAATAATCTTGAGTGGTTTAATAGGTAATGCCATCTTTTTTGCCGGGGCAAAGCTTTCTGATTTTATGGCTTTAACAATTGGCGTGCTGCTGTTTATTCAAGTACTCATACTTGGGCCTCTTGTTGTTTTTTCACGCAATCTTTTGCGTGCAAAATTAAACGGCCTTCGAGAGTACGGCGCACTTGCCAGCGAATATACCAATGACTTTGACTATAAATGGTTGCATAAAAGAGCAGTTGTAAATGAAGCACTGCTTGGTAGCTCTGACATTCAATCTCTTGCTGATATGGGAAATAGTTTTCAGGTTGTTCGCAACATTCAATCTTTCCCGTTTAACAAAAACACAAGCATTTCACTGGCTCTTTTTACGCTCATACCAATAATACCTTTGCTTCTGACTATGATTCCGCTGGAAGAGCTGGTTAAGAAATTCATCGGGATTCTATTATGATATTTATCTAATATGCTTAATCTTGTTAAGGCCGTTAAGGGCCGCTACCCGGTAGCCTTCGGCATACGTTGGGTAGTTAAATATTTGGTCGATAAAGAAATCTATATGGGCATGAAAATTCATAGCTACTTGTCCAATATGTATAACTTCAGTGGCACCTCTTCCAATTACATGAATTCCCAAAAGTTCAAGTGTATCGGCATGAAAAAGCAGCTTAAAAAGACCAATGTTTGAGCCATCGATATGTCCGCGGGCAATTTCGTAGTAATAGGCTCTACCTACTTCGTAGCGAAAACCAAGTGCTTTTAAGTCCTCTTCGGTATAACCACAGGTAGAAATTTCGGGAATACTGTAAATTCCCATAGGATAAATTCTTGGAAAAAGATGCGTTTCCACGCCAAATGGATGACGTGCTGCAAGACGGCCTTGTTCCATACTAGTAGAGCCTAAACACGGCCCTCCAATTACATCTCCAACGGCATACACATGCGATACTACAGTCTGAAAAAGAGCATTTACTGGAACATATCCCTTAGCATCTAGGGTAATACCGGCATTTTGCAGCTGTAGGGCATCCACATTTGCTTGTCTGCCAAGTGCATACAAAAGCACATCACCCTCTGTTGTAGAACCATCTTTGAACTGAACTACAGCCTTGTTTCCCTCTCGCCAGATTTTTTCTGGTTCTTTATTTCCGAGCATTTTTAAACCAAGCTCAGAAAGAGCCGTTTGAAGGTGCATACCAATTTCACTGTCAAGCAGTGGTAAAATATGATCGCGCTTATCGACTATTGTAACCTGGGTACCTAAAGCTGAAAAAAAGCTGGCATATTCAGAACCAATCACTCCGCCGCCTAACACTACCATGGTCTTTGGTACCTTGTTTAGTGCTAAAAGGCTAGATGAGTCAACGATTACCTCTCCATCAAAGGTCACGTCAACAGGACGCCTTGGCTTTGAGCCTGTGGCAATAATTATGTAGCTACCTAATATCTGGTAGCGAATGCGATATTCTTCGTCCATGACAATAAGTTGATGTGGATTCTCAAAGCGTGCAGCACCGGTTACGAGCATGATATTATTTTTCTTAAACTGGCGGATAACCATGTTCTTTTCTTCTTCAATAACCTTGTGGAGGCGATAGTTTAGATCTTGAATGGTTACTTCGTGAATGGGATGATCTTGGCCATAAAAGTTGCGGTTATTAAAGTCAGTAAGGTTAACAATGGCCTCTCGAAGTGTTTTTGAAGGAATAGTGCCGGAATATAGACATGCACCTCCAGGAAAGGGATCTTTTTCGATCACAACTACTTTTTTTCCCAATTTTGCGCCCTGAATAGCCGCTTTTTGGCCAGCTGGACCAGATCCTATGACCACGAGGTCAGCCTTTATCTCTTCCATAGCTCATTCTCCATATTGTCTCTTCTATATACAATAAAGAATTTATTTAAAATTCAAAAGTGTAGTATATTCAAGTCTAGGGGTACAAAATGGCAAAAATTGATTTTAACAAGGTCGAACAAAATCTCCACCAGGCAATGCATACGATGTTTGTAAAAAACCTCGTCTCAGGCAAACAAAGTGCCCACAAGCGTGCGGTTATCTTTTTTGGCCATCATATTGCAAAACCATTACTTTCTGATTCCGTGATCGAAGCTATTAATGAATGGCGTATAGAACAAGCTCTCCAGCAAACTCTTGAAGAAGTTCAAGCCAAACCCGAAAATCCTTTGCCCGAAAAAACCGTCACGGCTCCCAACGAAGCTGAAGCCGAATCACAAGTACCCCAAGAGCAGTACGTTGTATCACCTGTTTATATCTTAAGAAAACACCTGCTTTGGTTTATTCGTAAACGAGTAGCAAACATCTACAAATTACTTGGAACTACAAAAGAAGAAGTGTTAGAATTTCGTAAAAAAAAGGAACTTTCTTCCGAAGATTACAAAAGAGTAGGCGAAATTTTAACCAAAGCCCAAGAAATTAACCAACGTCTTATGAAAAAACTAGGCATCGACACAGATGATGCCCTTGTCCAAAAAGAAGTGCTTAAGCACAAAACCAAACGCTTCAACATCCGAGAAAGCTGGCTTCCACTCTAAGGGTACTACTGCAACTATAATTCCCCCTGCCCTGCCCCTGCCCTTGCCCTTGCCCCTGCCCTTGCCCCTGCCCTTGCCCCTGCCCTTGCCCGATTAGTGTTTTTTTGAGCCATTTTCACTAGCATAGACACGCTACTAATCAGCAGCTCTTGTTCACTAAAGCTTTTTCGGGCAGGCGCAAGGGATTATAGTTGCAGTAGTCCCTAGCCTACCTTACAGATTGCGTAATTTTTCTGTTAATGGTACCATTTTATCTCACAAAATGTTGAGGATATCTTTGAGTTATAACGACACCCCAAATGGCCTAGAAAACGATTTAGAAGAGGCAATACTTCAAACTCTATCTACTACAGAGCCTACAAATAAAAAAAATGCTCCACTACCAGATAATCTTTATATCTTTCCAATAGCCAGAAGGCCTTTCTTTCCAGGCATGGCCGCGCCTTTGATGATTGAACCAGGTCCTTTTTATGAGGTGCTAAAAGCCTCAGCAAAAAGTGAAAATAAATTTATCGGTCTTGTGATGACAAAACAAGAAGAAATCGATATTAACGCTGTATCCTTTTCAGATCTGCATCACACAGGCGTCCTGGCTCGAATTTTGCGAATAATTCCCATGGAACAAGGTGGTGCGCAGGTTATCTTGAATATGGAAAAAAGGATGTCGGTCCTCAAGCCTATTAAAGGCGATAAACATCTTTTAGCAAAAGTCGTCTATCACTCTGATGAAGTGCTGCTTAATCGCGAACTAAAAGCCTATGCAATAAGCATCATATCGACCATTAAAGAGCTCTTAAAGCTCAATCCTCTTTTTAAAGAAGAACTGCAAATTTTCTTGAGCCACTCTGATTTTACTGAACCCGGTAAGCTTGCAGATTTTGCTGTGGCCTTAACAACAGCTACTCGTGATGAGCTCCAAGAGGTGCTTGAAACCTATGATATTCCAAATCGTATCGATAAAGCGCTTGTATTATTAAAAAAAGAACTGGATTTAAGCCGGCTTCAAAATACAATTAATCAAAAAATCGAAACCACCATCAGCAAAAGTCAAAAGGAATTTTACCTTAGAGAGCAGCTGAAAACGATTAAACGTGAACTTGGTATCGAGAAAGATGACAAAACATCCGATCGCGAAAAATTTGAAGGACGCCTCAAAAAACGTGAAATTCCTGAAGAGGTAAAAGCAGTTATCACCGAAGAGCTAGAAAAGATCTCTTCTTTGGAGCCTCAATCAGCCGAATATGCCCTATCGAGAGATTATCTTGATTGGCTAACAAATGTGCCTTGGGGCATTAAAAGCCCAGACATTCACAATATTACCGAAGCTGAAAAAATCTTAGAAAAAGATCATTACGGCCTTGATGATTTAAAGCAGCGCATCTTAGAATTTATTGGCGTTGCCAAACTATCAGGCTCGCTTAGAGGCAGTATTTTATGCCTTGTAGGCCCTCCTGGCGTAGGAAAAACAAGTATCGGAAAAAGTATTGCGCGCGCTTTAAATCGCAAATTCTTTCGGTTTTCTGTGGGCGGCATGCGAGATGAAGCAGAAATAAAAGGCCATAGAAGGACGTATATTGGTGCAATGCCGGGTAAAATTATTCAGGCACTGAAATTTTGCCAAACTATGAATCCTGTGATCATGCTTGATGAAGTTGATAAAATTGGCTCCAGCTATCATGGAGATCCCGCATCGGCATTACTAGAAGTATTAGATCCAGAACAAAATAGTGAGTTTTTAGACCATTATTTAGATGTGCGATGCAACTTGTCAGACATCTTATTTATCGTTACTGCTAATACACTTGATGCTATTCCGGAACCACTCGTAGACCGTATGGAAGTAATGCGTTTATCGGGCTATATCATGGATGAAAAGCTTGAAATCGCAAAGCGCTACCTCATACCAAAAAACAGAAAACATATGGGGCTCAAGGCAAATCAGGTTGAATTTACAAAGCCTGCCCTTAGAAATCTTATCAATGGCTATGCACGAGAAGCAGGTGTTCGAACACTCGAAAATAACATCAAAAAAATTCTACGCAAGCTTACACTAGAAATAGTCCGTCACAATGAAGCTATTCCCGTAAAGAAGCGCTCAGTTAAAAAAGAAATTCCTTTAAGCTATACCATTACTCCAGAAGAGCTGCAAAAATATGTCGGAAAGCCTCTTTTTCATTCTGATCGCATCTACGAGATAACTCCTATTGGTGTATGTACGGGCCTTGCCTGGACTTCTATGGGCGGTGCTACTTTATCAGTAGAATCCATTAAAATACCTTCAGAAAAAACAGAAATGAAGCTTACAGGCCAAGCCGGACAGGTTATGAAAGAATCATCCGAGATTGCATGGAGCTACTTGCATGGATCTATCCACAAATATGCACCTGGCCATACTTTTTTTGAGAAATCGCAGGTCCACATACATATTCCAGAAGGTGCCACGCCAAAAGATGGTCCATCAGCGGGTGTTACCATGGTAACCTCATTGCTTTCTCTGCTTAGAGACGAACCTGTAGCTCAAGATCTCTGTATGACTGGGGAGCTTACCCTTACAGGACGCGTACTACCTATTGGCGGGGTGAAAGAAAAAATAGTCTCTGCAAAGCGATCGGGGCTTAAAATTGTAATTTTTCCAAAAGATAACCTGCGCGATATCGAAGAGCTTTCTGCTGACATCAAAAAAGGCATATCCATACACTTTGTCGAACATTACGACGAGGTCTTTAAAATTGCCTTTCCTGAGGCGGAGATTCCCATGATATGATTTGGAACGAAGCCTGTAAAAAAAAGTGGATTGATCCATCCAGCATCCAAGAAAAGGTTGCCTCATTAAAAAGCCAAAACAAAAGTATAGCCACCCTTAATGGCTCTTTTGATCTTATGCATGCAGGACATCTTTATATAATCTACGAGGCTAAAAAACAGGCCGACATCCTCATTGTAGCCTTAAATAGTGATTCATCAATCCAGCGCTACAAAAGTCCTGATCGTCCAATCATTTCTCTTCAGTACCGCCTTGAGCTCATGAGCGCTCTTGAATTTGTAGATTATGTCACGTGGTTTGATGAAACCGACCCATGTGCTCTTCTGACCAAAATATGCCCTGATGTTCATGTTAACGGTATTGAATATGGCGAAAACTGCATCGAAGCTTCTACAGTAAAGCAATGCGGAGGCAAAATACATCTCGTCGACCGCATCCCAGGCCTTGCCACCAGCGACATCCTCAAAAAAATCCAGGGCTAAGATATGCTTGGAGGCTTTTTTGGCTGATATGCGAGATTTTTTTTCAACGCAAAGGCGCAATGGCGCAAAGAAACGCAAAGAAATACAAAAACAAAGGGCTTCGCCTTTAAACAAGTATAGAAATACTTGGATAAGGCGAAGCCCTTTGTCTTTATTTTTTTTCTTTGTATTTTCTTTGCGTCTTTGCGTTGAAAAAAATCTCACACTTCATCCTCATATACCTTACGCCCAGTCTAAGCTACCTTTTGCGTTTAATGTTTGGTTGTGGCATTCTTGCGGCAAAAATTTTACCTAATGCTATGCGCCTTGTTTGGACCACGGATAATGCTGATCAGTTTCGTGCCTTTTGCGGCTTTTTACACGCAAAACGCATCGCCTTCACTACTGAAGAAAAGGTTGGCCAAGACTGGTCCTCAGATGAATATGGCACGCGAAAGTACCTTCTCTGGATTACTGACGAAGATCAAACTCAAAGCTGCATCGACTGGCTCGTTAAATTTATAGATAATCCCTCAAGTCCAGAATTTACCACGCAAAATTCAGACTCCATTGTTGGGCGAAACGCTTTACGTACAAGCGATTATCTAGAACAGCGCCTAAGACGCCCTATTTCCACAAAAGATGAAGAAATAAAAAAGCAATTTAGTGGGAACATTAGACTTACGGCCTTTATTATACTTTTATGCTCATGCATATTTTTGTACGAGATGTACAATGAAAGGCGTATAAAAGCATTGCCCTCAGAGGTCCGCCAAGAAGTTTTAGAGCTTTCACCTGTAAGAAAAGCCTTTCTATTTGATTACCCGCAATCTTATGAATATCTTGATAAAATAGTACTACTATACGGCGTTGATGCCCTTGCAAAGCCTCAAGATTTGCCAGAAACGGGCAGGTTTTTATATAAAAAGTTTTTGCAAGAACCTGTGTTTACTGGCTATTTTCCCTACATTCTTTCATTTACAAAGACTGCATTTGGTCAAGCAACAGACAAAAATCCACCAATCGCAGAACTTAAGCTTTTTGAAAAAATCCGCGAAGGTCAATATTGGCGATTAATTACCCCCACCTTATTGCATGTCGACATTTTGCACCTGTTTTTTAATATGATTTGGGTACTTTTATTGGGTACGCAGATTGAAGCAAGACTTGGCTCTGTACGTCTATTTTTACTTATGCTTATCTCTGGTGTTTTATCTAATGTAAGTCAGTATCTTATGACAGGGCCTAATTTTGTGGGCTTTTCTGGCATCATCTGTGCTATGGCTACCTATATAAAGGCCCGCCAGCAAATAGCGCCATGGGAAGCTTACCAAATGTCTTCAAGCACCTTTGGCTTTATTATGTTCTTCATAGGGGCGCTTGCATTTTTCTCTTTGGTCACATTCTTTATAGACGTATTCCAAAATATCACCTTGCCAATTGCAATTGCTAATACAGCTCACCTTGTGGGAGCAGTAACTGGCTATTTACTTGGCAGGATGCGTTTCTTTTCTTGGCAACTACACAAATAAATGGTACAAACAATAACTTACAGGTAAGGGGGGTTTTATGCTCGATCAATATCGTCAGGATCTTAACTCAGACAATGATCATCTGGGTGAAGGACGTTTTCAAATGAGCCGTCGTAAAGTGGTATTTACACTTGCAACAGCGGCACTTGCTTTGCTTTTTTTTCTTTTTATCATCGGAGCTTTTCGCTCTGAAGACGAAGTCGCAAGCCAAAAAGAGACTACAGGTGCTGTAGCATCAGAACTTGTTGATCTTCAAGCACGTGTGGAAAAACTTGAGCAGCGTCTGCAAGGCACGACTGTTTTGGCTGCCTCAGCTCAGTCTCAAGATGCACGGGTTCAAGATGCAAGATTTGATTCAAATGCTCAAACAACATCAAATGATAATGCGTTAAAACTGCTTATAGCTAATAGCGACGATCAAATTATTAATGAACCAGAGCCAGGCGATTCAATCAACTATTCACAGCCAGATGCCACAGCTACAGCGGCACCTGCAGTAACACCTGCTCCTGTGAAGAGCGCTCCAAAAACCTATGTAATCCAAAAAGGTGATACCCTTTCTAAGATTTCACAGAAGTTTTATGGAACAACTAAAAAGTGGAAAGCCATCTACGATGCCAACCGCGATCGAATTAACAACATAAATAACTTAAAAGTTGGTGCTCAGATCGTCATTCCTGAAGATTCTGCAAAATAAATTTTTTAGTTTATAGTATAGCCTGGGGCCTATTTTATATAGGCCCCGCCTTCCTACCAAAAAAAGCACTTGCAAAATCCCTATTTATTTTCTATAGTGAGCTTTCGGATACTTAATGTATTAAGGTGCCTATATGGTAGAACCAATAAAAAGAACCGATAGCCGAGAGAACATTTTAGATGTTCCTTATGCATTGCCAAGGCCGCAAGGTGTAGTCATACGCTTTGGCCGCGCCATCGTTGTTCTGGTTGAAACCAGCAAGAAGACCCTGCAACTATTTCAAGATAGCGTCGAGCAAATCCGAGAATTTATTGAAGGCATACGATTTGCCCTGGTTCATACAGGTAAAGGCTTTTTTGCCTCACAAAACGCTATATTCAGCGACTATTATCCTAATGAAATACAGCAATATCCTCTGCGGACTGCTCCTCGATGGCAGCTGCATGTTCAAGAACCAAGAGCCTGTAAACAGCTAAAAAAACTTAATGAGCCACTCTTACGTATCACAAAAAAAGCATTGCAGGTTTTAACAGGCAAAAATCCAGGTACTTCTCCTATCCAAACAGCAAAGTTTGGAGCCGGCATTCCCAATGGCCAAAATTGCTGCTTTATGGCATCGGTTCTTCAGGCATTACGTTTTAGTCCTTCTTTTAGGACCCGAATAAAGGCAAATGAACTTCGTTCAATGCCAGTAATACAAGAACTACTTTCAATATACAAAATTATTGAAGGCTCAAAAGGCACTGCTAAACGCAATCTTAGCTCAGATGAAATCGATCATTTCCGCACCACCTGCGTCGAATCTGGCTTTCATATTGATAGCTATGCCAGCCAAGAAGATTCATCCCATTTTTGCCAGTTTCTCTTAAGCCAAGTAGGTTTTGAAGAGTTTCAAATTAAAGAGCAAAATGAACACTCACTTGGATTTTACGTAAATGCACTTGATAAAGGACGTCCCTTATCTGAAAACCAGGTAGTCATTCAAATTGCAGAATCAGAAAGCTCTGAAGTTAAAGACCTTGTACATAAACGAAAAATTGTAGTCGAAATCGAAAAAAAGCATGTAGTCAAAGATCTCGAGGAAAAGGGATTACTTACTGATGAAATCCTTGCAAAGCTTGCCGTCATGAAGGATGTTGAACTTATCTCAGTTAAGCAATCAATGCAATTTTATAAGACAAACTTGCCGCCTGTTTTTCCTCTTTTACTAGAGCGAGGCAACTACGATATGGCAACAGGTCAAAATTCGATTAACACCCGCAAAATTGTCCCTAATAATCAAATTGATATCACTCTTGCTGATGCCCCTGGCTATTCGGCTCGCTACGAATGGATAAGCGCTGTTACTCGCGAGCAGGCTGTTAGCAATAAAGTAAGCCAAGTAATCAACAAAGATTCAGGTCACTATGCTGCCTGGGCCCGCTGCGCCGATCCTCAAGGCAAAAACCTCTTTGCCCAGTATGATTCAACTGCCACCCGCCTGCACACAAGTACAGCTGGTCTTGCATCCAACAACATCGATCAAAACTCTCGGATCCTCATCTACGAATTCCGCGGCATCGTAAAAGTTTAAGCTTATCGATGTAACAGTTGCGCGATTTTTTAAACGCAAAGGCGCAAAGGCACAAAGAAACGCAAAGAAAATACAAAGTAATACAAAGGGCTTCGCCTCATAACAGTTGTTTGGAGGCGAAGCCCTTTGTATTTTCTTTGCGTTTCTTTGCGTTCTTTGCGCCCATAGTTTTACCCACAACTTTTCTTAGTGCAATAAATCAATAGTTATCAACAGCCTGAAGGGCTGGGATATAAAATCCTAGGGCAACTCCCTTAGCATTACCCATTTTATTCAAAATATTTAAACACAAAGACACACAAATACGCTTTGTGAATAGCTTGCAACAATCCGTGTCGTAACTTGCGAAATTGAAGAGAAATACGTTTACAGGCTATTCGAAACCAATGTTCCGGAGGAACAAATTATTAATAGCCCACTGTTTCGCGCCGGTAGGTGCAAACGGTGGGAAACCGGGAACAAATAATCCTGTAGTCGCGCCAGCGACTATTTAATATTAAGTAGTCGCTGGCGCGACTTCAAGGTTTTTTTTGTTTTTTCCCACCGTTTGCACCTTCCGGCGCGAAACAGTGGGCTAATATTAAATTTGCACCTTCGGCGCATAAAACAGATATAACATGCTAAATTTGAACATGTTAGAATAATGAAAATAAATTTGAAAAAAATGGGTAATGCTAAGGGCAACGCCCTAGGCTTTTATAACTCAGCCCTTCAGGCTGTTAATAATCAATAACATGTCGTGCTAAAAAATAATTATTACCATTGTGTTACATTCATGGATAAAATAGATGTCTAGATTACCCATCTGATAAACGAGCCTTCCATGAAGCACAAAAAAGTTATGGGTAAAACTATGTTTGCGCCTTTGCGTTAAAAAAAATCTCACACTCCAACTTCAAAAGATTAAGGCAAGGCAAGGTTAGCACTATAAAGATGGACGGCGCGGGCGTGGAGTTTGCAAGTAAATTGCGGCCCTTTTTTGATTTCGATGAGTACTTGGCCTGGGCGGCCTAGAAAATGGCCCTGCTCAGAGCCTATCATGGCAAGGCGCGTATCTACCATTTGATGTTTGAAGAGATAGGCAGCAACTCCCCCTTGCATGGAACCAGTAAAGGGATCTTCGTTTATACCCAAAAGTGGACAAAAAGAGCGGCAGTGCACCTGATTTGCGGCGTTAAATGCATGAGGTGTAAGTGCACAAAAGATTACAAGACGATCTTTTACCGCCAGCTCCTTGGCCTTTTTTTGATCAAGCTCAATCTTTCCAAGGTCTTTTAGTGATGGCGTGACAAAATACAGGTGATTATTTGTGCGCTCCAGCATTACGGGCTTTGTGCAGTCGATAAAATCTATTTCAATCCCAAGGGCAGAGGCTAGCTCACGATGACTGTAAGGTGCTATTTGAAGATCGATTTGAGGCAGATCATAAGATATTAACGGCACATCTGGATTTGCCGCGTCAACGTGTATTGTTTGAGTGCCTGCATTTGTTTGCATCTGAAATGGATACTGCCCAGGCTTTGTCATGCCAAATTTTTGAGCTTTGGCAAGAGCAAAAAGGGCGCCTACAGCTCCATGAGCACAAAACTTTACTTCATCACCAGACTGGGTAAAAAACCGAAGGCGAAAATCACATGATTTTGCTGTATGTGTAGCCGGAAGGACAAAGACCGTCTCAGAGAGGTTCATCTCTTGGGCGATCTTTGCCATTTCGGTTTCAGAAAGTGTTTCTGCATCAAAGACAACTACTGTAGAATTTCCCTCAAAGGGCTTACTTGTAAAAGCATCTACATGATGTATTGGATATGACCTCATTAGTACCTGTAAAGTATATCAATCCTTAGCAGGAACAGACTGACTCATAACATACTTGTAGAGCTGCTTAAACTGTTTCCAGTCTTCGCGTATGCTCTTTTGTAAAGTTTTAATTTCTTTTGTATGTTTTTTGAGTTCATCGTGGCTGACAGAAGTATCCTTTTTCTGTGCATAATACGATTCAATCTGCTCGCGAGCCTGTGCAAGCTTTGTAGTGATTGCATCACTTACAGTTGAAATCGTGTTACCAATTTCATCTTTTCTTGCAATAACAGAAACTTTTAGGGCATCCAGAGCTTCATTTTTTTGCTCGGCAATCATGCGCTCTTTTACGTGGAATTCATTTACGCGCTTAAGATTATGAGCAAGGCCTAGGCGATCAAAGATCCAGATCATCCACTTGGTGGGGTCAAAATGATACCAGCGAATACCATTGCGATAGTCATTAGCAAAAGTATGGTGGTAGTTATGATAGCCCTCTCCAAAGGTAAGTAAAGAGATGATAAAGTTATCTACCGCAGTTTGCTCACCACTAAAGGTACGGGCACCCCAGGTATGTGCAAGAGAATTAATAAACCACGTTGAATGATGCAGCGCAAAGAGACGAAGCCACCAAGATACAACGAAAGCACCAAGATAGTCATTAAGCAACCAGCCAACAAGCAAAAAGGCCATTATATTTGTGGAAAACATCAGATATGGGTAGTACTTATGCTGAAACATTACCATGCGATTACGCATAAGATCAGATACTACTTTATTTTCAATAGGTGCCGGATGCTGAAAAATCCAGAATATGTGTGCAAACCAAAAACCTTTTTTAATTGAATAGGGATCGCGATCGGTATCTACATATGCATGGTGGATGCGGTGTTCATAAGACCAGCGGAGGGCACTTCCCTGACAGGCCATGCTTCCAAAAAATAGCAGCAAGCCCTCAACTAGCGGATGAGCTTTATAAGTCTGGTGAGAGTAAAAACGGTGATATCCACCTGTAATGCTCATTCCTGTAGCAAAATATAGAACAATTGATGTCACCCACATTGCCCAAGAAGCAGAACAGTAATAGAAATACAATGGGAGCATAAATAGAAGAACTATGTGATATCCCAGAACAAACATACTAGCTGGTCGCCAGTTATAGTCAGAAAGGCGCATGCAAAAGTCTCCTATTAGTTTTTTAAACCTTTAGCATATACGAAACCCTATAATTTTAAAAGAGCAAAAAGATCTCTAGCAGTCTATCCAGTGTAATAACTGTTGATCAAGCCATTGAGACTTATGTTCTTTTAATGCTTTTCCTAAAAATCCCATGTGGCCGCCATGTTTGGTAGTCCACAAATTAACTGATGATTTTGAAATAGATTTTATTACATCTAGAGGTACGAATGGATCATCTTCGGCAAAAAGCAAATGGCATGTATGCTTGATTTCAGGCAAGAAATGAAGACAACTTGATTTTTTATAATAATCTTCTGCCCCAGAAAAACCCCATAAAGGTGCCGTTATTTTATCATCAAATTCATAAATTGATGTTATTGGCATATGAAGCCAAGGTTTTGCTTGCTCGCACACCTTTTTTAAAAAATAAGAATGATAAAAATGATACTTTCGTTGCTGCATTCGATATACAGTTTTAGCAAGATCAACCGGACAGCAAACACCAATGGTTGTTTTAAGAAGTTTTGAGCCATCAGAGCCAAGTTCCCCTGCCAGCTTAAGAACAACATTTGCACCAAGTGAAAAACCTACTGCATAGATATCTTTGGTAGGATATCTACTTTTGAGAGCTTGTAGAACGGCAAGAAGATCTTGGCTTCGTCCTCCATGATAAGGAAGATGAGATAAACCTTTTCCTGAGCCGCATCCGCGCATGTTTACCCTCACGGCCTTAATATCTTTGTCATAGAGTTTTCTTGCCATACGCACCATATAATTAGATGCATGGCTTCCGCCAAGACCATGAACAAGCACTACAACCTTGTCAAAATTTTTGGGAGTAGATATTTCGCAAGAAATGCTATCGTTTGCACCTAAAGATACCTGCCAACTGGTTGTGGGAGGAGCTTTAAGGGGTACGCGAAAAGCTGCAAGCACAGTTTGAAGGTGTCCAGATGATAGACCAAGATGTGGGCGAAACTCTAAGTTATTCATATACCCAGATTAAACTATATTTTTTAGTTAACAATACAGGAGAGAGAGAAATAAAAAAAGCCCCCCAAAAAATGAGGGGCTATTGCCCAGGATAGGACTCGAACCTACACACCTTACGGCACCAGATCCTAAATCTGGCGTGTCTGCCAATTTCACCACCTGGGCAAAAATACACAATCAGTATATAACAAAGGCACAATTTATGAAAGAAGCAGCTATCACAATTATTTATTATGATCAAAAAGTTCTTCTCGTCAAAAGACGTGATGTGCCCGTCTGGGTACTGCCTGGAGGCGGAATTGACGATAATGAAACCCCTGAAATGGCCTGCATTCGCGAAGCTAAAGAAGAGACTGGAATTGAGGTTTCCATCATAAGGAAGGTAGGAACTTGGCTTCCGGTTAACCGTTTAGCTTCTTGCGCGCATGTATTTGAATGTAAGCCAATTACAGACAAATTCCTACTCGTCCCTCAAGAAGAAAGCAGCCAAGTTGAATTTTTTGCTTTTAATGCTTTGCCAAAAACCTTCTTTTTTTGCACCGCCTCTGGCTTGAAACTGCCCTAAAAAATGAGCCTCAAAGAGTCTATTTGATGACTCAAGCTTCTTACTGGAAAGCTATTAAACTTATAATTTCTCATCCAATTCTTTGCTTTCGCTATCTTTTATCAAGGTTGGGGCTTCCGCTAAATAACGAATGAAGGGTATTCTGGTGCAAACGTAGCATGGGGAAGAATATATGGTAAAACCTGATCACTGGATTCGCAGCGCCTCTCAAACGGCAAAAATTATAGAACCTTTCGTAGACCACCTTGTGCGCTACAACGATGCTGGCAACAAAATTGTCAGCTACGGCCTTTCAAGCTTTGGCTACGACATACGAGTAGCTGATGAGTTTAAAGTGTTTACGAACGTCTACAATAGTGTCGTTGACCCAAAGCAATTTCGCGATGATGCCTTTGTAGATATGTGTACAGCAGAATGCATCATTCCTCCAAACTCTTTTGCACTTGCCCGCTCAGTAGAATATTTCCGCATTCCGCGAAATATTTTGGCATTTTGCATTGGCAAATCTACTTATGCTCGCTGCGGCATTATTGTAAACGTAACCCCTTTCGAGCCTGAATGGGAAGGTTATGTCACCCTAGAAATTTCAAATACCACTCCCCTTCCAGCAAAAATATACGCCAATGAAGGCATTGCTCAAGTAGTATTCTTTGAAGGAGAGCCTTGTGAAACTTCATACAAAGACCGCAAGGGCAAGTATATGAAGCAAGTTGGGATAGTTGGACCTTCGGTATAATACATGAAGTATGTTTTTGGCTATAAATCATGGTGGGTGTGGACTTTTGCCATAGTCTGCTTTGGTCTTTACGAGCAGTCAGCTATGAAACTTGAAAAGGAAATCACAAGCCTTGATGTTGAAATTGAAAATCTTGAGGGTCGAATTCACGGTGCGATCCTCAAGCAGCAATGCCAAATTCTGCAGCAAGAAAGCATGCATGATCCAGCGTGGATAGAGCTTACCCTCATTCGTGCTCTTGGTATGGTCCCTGAAGGATATACCAAGGTCTATTTCAAAGAAGATCAAAATCCATGATAATTGCATTTCAGATCATCGCCATTATCTTTTTAACACTTGCCTCTGCCTATTTTTCTTGTAGTGAAGTGGCTTATTTTTCACTTCCTGCTTCAAAAGTTCGCGGTTTTCGCACAAATCAAGACCTAAAAAAACAGCGCGTAGCACGTATTCTTGCCCGTTCTAAAAGCCTTCTTGTTACTATTTTTATGTACAATACGATAGTAAACGTGCTTTTGCAAAATACAAGCTCCGATCTTTTTTCCCATGCCTCAAGCGGCTGGTTGTTAAAAGTTGGCATTCCGCTTGTTCTTGTGTTATTTGTAGGAGAGCTCATTCCAAAATATTTAGGACTTATTCATAACGAGCGGCTTGCCATACGTTTTGCACCTACTATCGAATTTTTAGAATGGGTGATTACGCCCATCCGCATACTTATCACGCGCCTTGCCTACATGCTTTCAAGGCTCTTTTTTTTCTTTTTACGAGCAGAGCCAGCTCTTTCTAAGGAAGAGCTGGCTCACATTCTGCAAAGCTCGGAGGGCAAAGGCATTTTGCATAAAGACGAACTTGAACTTATTTACGGTGTGCTAAAACTCGAAGATAAAAAGATAAACGAACTTATGTATCAGCGAAGTGAAATGCCCGTGTATGACATTGAAGAACCAATTTCAAAGATAATACATCTATTTTCGGAAGATATGCTATCAGAGGTTGCTCTTTTTGAAATGCCGAACGAAAAAATGCTTGGCGTCATACGTGCAAGAGATTTATTTATAAGAAGATCTGAAATTTCTAAAGGACGTGATCTCTTAAAAATACTTCGTAAGCCTTTTTATGTGCCAGAAACAACCAGTGCAACTACCCTTTTACAGCGTATGCGATCCCAAAACAGCGATACTGCATGGGTAGTAGATGAATATGGCACAGCATGCGGCATGATACGCGAACAAGACCTTCTTGCAGAAGTAGTTGGCTCAAGCTCTAAAATTGCCGAAGATAAAGAAGAATATGAACGTATATCCAAGGATACCATTGTAGCCAGCGGCACCATGCCATTAGATGAAGTAAGAGACCTATTTAATGTTTCACTTGAAAGTGAACATCACATGGTAACTATTGGTGGTTTTATCACAGAAAAATTAGGAACAATTCCACCAAGTGGTGCAACGCTTGTGGAGGAGGGACTTTTTATGCGGGTTTTATCAAGTGATCACACAAAAGTTCGCAAAGTATACCTTCAAAAAAGAGCTGCCACATGACTGAAAGCAGCTTTTGGCTTTTTATAACTTTTTTTTGGACCGCAGTACTCTCTTTTTATTCAATGCAGGAGATGGCCTGTATTTCTTGTAATAAATTGCGTCTTGATTATGCTGCCTCACAAAATAAAACTTGGGCAATATGGCTCCAAAGACTACTAGAAAAACCTCAGCTTCTTTTTTGCACAACACTTGTTGGGGTAAATGTAGCTATGATGATGAGCTCAGAGAGCTCACGGCGTCTATTTGAAACCTGGGGGATCGATCCCAATCTCGCCCCGCTTGCTGAAATCCCTTTTCTTGTTATCTTTGGCGAGCTTATACCCATGTTTGCAGCAAGGCTCTATCCCGATCATGCAAGCCGCCTTGGCATTCCCATTTTGTATGTAAGTGCTAAAATTTTATCTCCAATCTCAGCTTGTATTTCTTATTTTTTTAAACAAAGCAAAAAGCAGCACCATGCCCCTTTTTTAAGCCGAGAAGAGCTTCAAAAGCTCCTAGAAGAGCATCAAGGGGGCTATCTTGGCGAGCAGCTTGAGCCAGAAAATGATTTTATCGGCAATATTTTTAGCCTTCGCAATATGCAAGCATTTCAGGTTATGCAGAAACTTGATCAAGTTGTATGTCTTTCAAGCCATACAACCATAGCTGAGCTTCGAGAGGTGATGAAAAGGACACGCCAGCCCTTTTTTCCTGTGTATCATCGAAACAGAGCCAAAATCGTAGGTCTTCTGCATATACAAGAAATTTTAAGCGTAAATAGCAATAAACGTATCGACGAATACACTCAGACAGCACTGTTTATTCCTCAGGATTTATCCGCTCTTGAAGTAATCAAAAAACTCCAAGAAGAAACTGCCGCTTCAGCCGTTGTTATTAACAGCAAGGGCGAGGCCAAGGGCATAGTTTTTCTTGACGATCTCATGGATGAACTTTTTGCGCCCGAGTCAAAAAAAGAAACAAGTGATTTACGTTACTTAGAAAAAACCATAAGTGCCGATACACAAATAAGTGAATTTAACGCTACCTACGACACGGAAATAAATTCCCTTGGATGCAAAAACTTTGCCGAGCTTGTCGAAAAAGCATTGGGCAGGCATCCCCATGTTCAAGATACCATTCTTTTAGAGCCCTTTGAGCTTATCGTAAAAGAAACTTCACTCTTCAAAGCAAAAACAGTCCAAATTCGCTCTAAAATGCCCTAAATCAAGCCAAATTTCACTATAGGATACTTCTGGGCTGTCAATATTGAAATTTTTTAGCATAAAATTTTATTTAAATATGCGTCCATCTACTCCAGTTAGCTTTTGTTTTAGAGCCCTGTTTTGGGGCGACTTATCTAAGCCCTAGTGATAATTATGGGTATGTCATTACCCTATCCTGGAGCCCTTTATAGGGCGATTCAGATCTCTCAAACCAACTTTAATTACGCCAAGTATAAGATTGAATCTCCCTCAAAAGGGCTCCAAGATAGGGTATACCTTTCCCACAGTTCTCTTTGGTCACTGTGGGCTTTAATAAATCGCCCTAAGCCGGGCTCTAAAACAAAGCCATTTATGGAATAGATGTGGACACACATTTAAAGAACGCGGGCGATACATAGCCTGAGCTTGTTTTGGACAACAAAGAGTTGCCATAAATACCTATAGAGAAAAAATGAATTTGATAATGGGCTAAAGAGAATTTTTTGTGAATGCAAATTTCAATGCCAATAAGAGGACAATGGAGCGCTGATTCCTAAAGGGTCTTTTGTGACGGGGCGGGTAAAAGCTAGGGTTTGATGGTGCAGGGCGATGATGTCTTTATGAAAGGATTCTCTTGAGTGGCTTTTTAGGCTATTGGGTGGCCCATAACTATACCAAAGTTTGATCCACCACAAGAGGACCACACTGACAATGTCTGTCAGTTAGTTTCACATACGTTTGATGGGTTTGCAGAACCAGAAATGCAGGTTCATTATGATGCAGGTCCCGATCCGCCTTTTATTGCAGACATAGATCCACCTCACTGGGAAGGCTAAGCAAAAAAGCCACTCAAGACAACATGTGGGACCCTACCACCATGTTTCAATTAGTCAGTTTTAAAAATAATAAACAAATAAAACTCACACTGACGATCAAAATTTACGTGAATTTTGGAAAAGCAACCAAAATTTCAAATTAGAGCCAAGTGGGTGTGAGCCCTTCCCCCTCGGGGAAAGGGCTCACACCCACTTGTTCTTCCTATCCTTCAGCACTCCCTGCTATAAAACCAAACTTTACCGACATCATTAGGCACCTTTCAGGTGCCATTCTTTTTGCTAAAAGGGGCTAAAAGGGGCCGGATCCTGCGATTTGTGCGATTTGACTACCCGAATCGCACGAATCACAGGACACGGCCCCTTTCAGCCCCTTTCATTTATATATTCTTCTGTTGGCAAAAAAAAAAACCACAAGTACAGTCGGAGGAAACAACCAATTTAGGAGTTTTTCCATGCGCCTACATCTGTCCATAAAGGCCTTACTTGCGGCCTGTTTATTGCTCGCAACACCCGTGCTTGCACATGCTTCACAAGAGGCCGCGGTTCAAGCTAAACCACGTATTAACAAACGTGAAGTCTACACAAAGTACATCCAAAACGTTCAATCCCCTGTTCCTTGCACGGGCATCATAGTACCTTCATCTAGTGCAGTCCCTTACAAGAAAAAGCAGGATCATAAACGCTGCAAATGCACCAAGGAGTCGCGCGTTCACTGCATTACAAAAGAAGATTTTCGTGGCAAAGGCAAAAACGGCATTATCATCGATAAACCGGGTGAATATCGTCTGAAAGAGAATATATCCTTTAAGCCTACAAAAAATAATGTTCAGGCGATTACCATAACGGCTTCTAACGTTATTTTAGACCTTGATATCTACACCCTGCGCCAAGACCTCTCTAACTACAAAACAGGTGTGTATGGCGTTGCCATTGCTCGCGATGTACATAATGTAAAGATTACCGGTGACTATGGACTTTCTCAAATTTTGGATTTCACATTGGCTGGTATTCGTGTGCTTGGCCGTACAGATCAAATTTTTTTAGAAAATGTAGCTGTTACCCAAACAATACCTACCCCTTTGACAAATGATGTGGTTCCCGCATCATGTGCAGATCTTGATTGTGCGCTTATCACCGGTGGTATTTATGTTGGGGAAGGTGAGCCTGTTGGGTTGGCATTTAACGGAACAGACAAAAACAATCATGTTACCAATTTGGTGATCGATCATGTTACCGCAAAGCGTTGTATGTTTGGCTCACAAATCGTTATGACCTTTGGCATTCAAATTGATGATAGTTCGTTTGTTGAAAACACTTCAAATGGGTTATTGCTTGGATTTTTCTTACCAATTGCGGGAGATTTGCCCAATACGTTTGAATTTCCGGTTGGTGCTGATGGCACTATAAGGAACTGCCACTTTGATCGCAATGTTGGCGATAATGCAGGCATCGTAAATCCAACTGAGGGAAATGTTTCTCCTATTTTTCAGCTTATGAATGGAATTTCTCTTAATGGGGTGCGGAATTTTACGGTAGAAAATTGTTCTGTTAATGACAATGCCAATTCTGGGGTGATGCTTGGTTGTGATCACGATGGTGCCCATAATATTACTTGGAAAAACTGTACATTTAACCGAAATAGCAGTTCCGAAGCTGAATGTGAGGGATTTCATTTTAGCGGATCTTTTGCACAAACTGCAGGTGTATGTGTGGGCATAGGGGAGCAACCTTTAAATCAAGACGTTGATGTTGTGGTTGAAAACTGCTCTTCTTTAGACAATCAAGGTGGTAACTCTGACTCTGGAGAAGCAACTGGGTTTCATTTTTTTTATGTAAATGGAGCAAGGGTCGCAGATTGCAATGCAAGTGGTAACTTTTGCTTAAATTCACCAAGCTTTATTAGTTCAGGTTTTAGCGTATTTGGGGACGCTCCCGGCGGCAATTCCAATGCTATTACTTTTTTACGCTGTACTTCTGAAAGGAATGGTAATGAAGGTCTTCAAGGTGCAGGAGCAGGTTTTACTGTACGCTCTGTAACAAGTAATATAGTCTTTAGAGATTGTGTAGCTAATGCAAATGGCAATGTACCCGGAACTGTTAATGTAAGCGGAGCTGGATTTTACATTAATACCGCACCAGTTGATCCAAGCACCATTACAGAAAACATTATTATAGATAACTGTATTGCTATTGGTAACGGTTTTGCTGATCAGGCAGGTCCTTCAGGCGGAATCTCTATCCGAGCTCGCCCTGATAGACCACCAGTAAACAATGTGCTCATTCAAAATTGTACGTTAGCATACAATGAAAATGGTCTTACATTGCCTTTTGATATTACGGGGCTTGTAGTAAAAAATAATGAGGCAGACCAAAATAGATTGGTTGGTTTTGACCTTGCTAATGTTACCAGTACAGCATTTGTGACAGGGAATTTAGCGTACAATAATCTGGGTGGAAACTATACTGGTGTTTCTCCTTTAAATATTGTTACAGCAACGACCGCAAACTTGCCTGATGGTACTGCTGTTGGATTTAAAAATCTCTCAGTAGTTCCATAAAACGAATAAACGTTAAACCAAATGCCTCAGCCTTAAAAAGCTGGGGCATTGTTTTTGAATAACCATTGCTTATCAGGGCTAATTTTCATTACGCTAAATGTGAACATAATTCTTGTTTTATGGTTATATCTAGAAAAATAATGGAGAATTAGTATGCATAAGCAAACAATATTTTAATGGCTTTATCAATTACTTTTAGTGTTGCAATGCAAGCGATGCAAGAAAGTTCTGGTGGCGTACGTGGCGGTAGATGGTCAAAGTTAAAATTGGATCCTGATAAACGATTTACGCAAAGATCTGCAAGCGTTAACGACTCGTCAGCTCGTAGTAAAAAAGAAGATGTTGTGGACCCTAAAGAAGATGCATCATCGACCAAAGCGCCAATAGAACAAGAAGAAGCGAAAACCGACATCACAAGTACAATAGATACTGCCACAAATCATTCATCATCAGTACCTGCAGTAACTGAAGAGTAATAAAGGAATAGGAAATTCGAGCTATCTTGATGCTTTTCTCCCGGGGGAAAAGCATCAAGATGAAAATATGCCAAAATGCGCTTTTGGATAGCTCCTTGCGCATCTGTGATATCATCTTGCGTAAGTGTTGCTTCGTGAAATGCAAGATCTTCTTTGCCACTGAACATCCCGTCGGCAACGATAAGGTGAAAGTGAGGGTGATAATTTAATGTATTGCCAAAATGCTGGCGGGCTTTGCCCTTTGGCCAAGTCCGCGGATGGGGCGGGGCCCCATGGCAAAGCTTATGGCGCCGATTTGAGGAGTCTGGACATCAGGATTGTTAGCTATGAGCGTTTTTCGGATCTCAGCCACGACTATCTTGAGAACCGTTTGAAGCGTTTTATGATTTTCGAGATAGTGCCGTATACGCATTGGGAAGCTGATCACAAATTGTCTGAAGGGTACGCGAGGCAATACCGCTGCAGTTTCCACCATAGAGCGCTGGTTGCAACTGGGGCAAAGACCCCTTGCTTTGCAGGAAAATGCAATAAAGAAATCTCTGTTACAGCCATCGCAGTGCGCACATGCAAAGCCTTTTGCTAAAATACCGCAGCCGATATATTTTTGAAATGCTTTGGAGATGTAATGCGGAACTTCATGTTCACTGTCTCTGTCCTTGTGCCATGTGGTATAGTGTTTTTTTATGAGCTGATAGAGTGGGGTTTGCTCTGGTCTTAATTTCATGTCAAAAACTTTAAATTTTTGACAGCCCAGGACACTTCTAATCGGCAAAGTCTGCGATCAACATCTGTAAGTTTTTCATCGAGCTTATCGATACGGTGATTTAAGTTATGCCACATGATAAGCATTAGGCTAAATCCTCCGCCCACAATCCATAATATCATGTCAATTTTATCCATACTTTACCTCTATTAAAGCTCATCTTATCAAGAGCATCTCAAAAGCAGTTTAGTGCATAACCCCAATAAGCGTATTGGCTATTCTTTTTGTTTTTTCTAAAGTGTTGTCAGAGGGTGTTGTAGCTTGCAGGGCAACTGATACGATTTTTCCTAAAATACCTGTTCGTACAGATTCAATAACTACACTTAATACTTTATGCATGGCCCTCTTACCTGAACTTTCTGAGATATTATATTTTTCAAAAATTCTTCCAATGGAATGGGCTTTAAGAGTTTTTATACGTTTATTATGCCAGAATTTAAAGTCTTGATTTGTTTGGATATGTTTGCCGCCTGCTAAAAATACGATGTCATCGCTATGACGAATGCCAAATATTTTAGGTAAAGTAAGACCTTTACTCTCACACTCGGCTTTGGTTTGCGTATACAAATTGGCTACTTTGTTACCGACACCCGGTGAGTTATAGTAGTAGACCTCTTTAATAAGAGAATTTTTACCATCAACTGTATCAGCTGAAAAATTGGCTGCAATAACTTGAGCTATTGCTCCGCCTAAACTGTGGCCTGTAACAACAACTGGGCTTTTATACTTAATTGCTAGATTCTTAAGCATATCTTTTATTTCATCTTTTGATGGTCCAAATGAGTATTGACCTATGCCGCTTAAAGAAAGATCATCGATAATATTTTGCTTTGATGTGGTACCCTTACAACATAAAATTGGTGGATCACCTGCTTTTAGTGGTGCTAATATAACTATCTTAAGACCTTTGTCATTATAAAAAGTGCCCTCGACTTGGTATGTATCACCAATCAAATCTCCCCTGCTCCATTTTTCATACGATACTTGACTTGCACAAATCCTATAAAACTCTAAATCACGGCTATTTGTATCGCCAAATTGACGTGTAGTACTGGTTTTTAGATCTGTTAGATCTTCATTAATGACTTCTTTATGCGTTTTTTTAAGTATCTCTTGTACTTCTGTACTTTTTTTACCAAATATCCGCCCTAGCAGACTTTTTAACACCGTAGGCTGGGAAGTTGTAACTTCTGGCGGCTTAGGAGCAGATGGGCCCGAGCCATCAATATAGCTGCTATTGCTAAATGGTTCACCAAAATTATAACTCATAAAAAATCATCTTAGATAGGGTATTTAACCACTCTTTTATTCTATAATAAAATATATAATGTAGTCAAAAAGTATCCTACATTGCATGTTTTTACCTAGTAAGTTATTATATCTGAGGTAAATGATGTAAGGTTTAAAATGAATGTAGAATCCAGAGATATAGAACAATTGAAGCTAAGCCTACAACAGGTGACTTCAAAATATATCGAAGATCAAAAAAATCCATCAATTTTTCGTAGAATTACAAAATTTGTCATAAATATTATTTCACGAAATGACTACGATCCAGATCTTGAAAGAGCTAGAAATATTCAGAGAATTATAAGTGCATTTGAGAGTTATTCTCTACCATCTAAATTTGAAATGATGCTTATGATTATTCATGGCATTTATCATACACATTCTGATTTAAAGCAGCCTATTGTGACAAAAACCATAAATACTCTTGGATTGTTGTACTACACACATTGTTCAGTGCGCAGAAATTTATTTCAGTTTTTGCAAAATACAATA
The DNA here is from genome assembly GCA_963785335.1 of uncultured Chlamydiales bacterium. Taxonomy (GTDB): domain Bacteria; phylum Chlamydiota; class Chlamydiia; order Chlamydiales; family FEN-1388; genus SZAS-7. The sequence continues at coordinate 558,345 of CAWAUW010000002.1, forward strand.
GTAATTAGAGGAGTAACCATGACTAGTATTCTTCCTGCTGTAGCAGTAAAATTTATGAGGTTTTCCCCAAATAGTGAAGCAATTAACCAATTGCTTTCAAGCCCCCCTTCCAAATCTGTCTTAAAAGGGCCATTTACTTTTGTAAGCATTTGGACTTTAAATAAAGAGTCACTCCCGGCAAAACTACCTAGAGATTTATTAAAAATAATTTATACAAAATGCCTTTCGGATTTGCCAAATGAGTTAATTAACGCTGCATCGCTCGATCGCGTAAACATAAAAAAATGTTAAAAAAAGTAGGGAACAATGATCGTAAATCACTGCCCCCCGTAACACTTAATTTTCAAATATTTTATCTTGTTTTGGAAGAATCGGGCGAGGATCATAAAAAAGCTCCATCACCTTCATAAGTTCATCTTCAAAAGTAATTAGCACAGCTGTTGGAAACTTTCCGACAGGTTCAGGAAAATAGGCATCCATAACAAGCATTACTTTATTTTCAGAACTATATGAAAAAGGCCTTGCCCTTGTGCAATTTGTCACAAATCGCATATCGCAGACCCCGGCTCTTTTTACCGGGCCTGCATTTGGCATTACGTGGAAGAGTAATGCATATTGCAACTACGCGGAGAGGTTAAAGAGGCCTTTCGCTGCCTATGTTCGTGTTGCTTTCGTAATCTGCTCATCCGTTTCCTGCCTGGTTTTGGCAAGGGTGTCGATCCGCTTTTGTGAATTAGCAGCAATCTGTTTTCGAAGAGGGGGCAAAGACCCCATGTTAATGCCTTCCGGCATCACGCCTTAGAGTTGACATCATTAAATAATTGCGTTAATCTCAAATTTTTGACAAAGCGGTGGCGTTATTTGCAAAAATTTGACATAATTAAGCAAAAAGGGACTTCTTAATGCAAAAAAATACCGATCGCAACTGGCCAGAGATAGTTTTTGGCTCAAGTGACCCTCAGAGCTCTCAAGCAATTTCACGCGCTCACAAGGCCGGTGCGCTTCGAAAAATTGGCCCTCGCATTTATACATCTAACCTCAAAGAGACTCCCGAAGAAATCATTAAAAAAAATCGATACTATATTTTAAGCAACTTATATCCCAATGCAGTAATAAGCCACCGATCAGCTCTTGAAGGGGGGATATCTTCAGATGGCAGCGTTATTTTAAGTTATAAATACAACCGTATCAATGTACTACCTGGTCTTACAATCCGACTTGTAAAAGGCCCCGGGCCAGATGTTGAAGACACTTCATTCTTAGAGACTATGTACATTGCCTCGCCAGGACGAGCCTATTTAGAAAATATGCAAGAAAGCCGCATACGTCAAAAAGAAGCCAAAACGCTAACCTCAGCCGACATCGAAAAAAGACTTGATAGATTTATTCGCATTTCTGGGCCAGACGAAGTGAATCGACTGCGTGACCAAGCAAAACGAGTAAGCCAAAGGCTAGGATTGCAGGATGAGTATGATCGCTTGGATAAACTACTAGGTGCATTGCTCGGTACTCGTCCTGAAAGATCATTACAAACTGAAGCGGGAAAATCTCGCGCTAGGGGCGTACCTTTTGATCCAGGCCGCATAGAACTTTTTGCAACTGTTAGTGCCGCACTACTTGGTTCCTTGCTACCACAGCGTCCCGCTCGAACAGCAACAAAACAAGCCAAGAATAATCTGGCATTTTTTGAGGCCTATTTTTCTAACTTTATCGAAGGCACTGAATTTGCTATTGAAGAAGCAGAACAGATCATCTTCGAGCAGAAAATTTTTCCTAACCGCCCAAAAGACTCTCACGATATTCTAGGCACCTTTCGCATCATCTCAAATGAGGCTGGGATGCAGACTGTGCTAGAGTCGGCCGATCAATTTTTATCTCTGCTACAAGAACGACATGCGTTATTAATGCAAGCCCGAGATGATAAACAGCCTGGCAAATTTAAAACCATTATGAATAGGGCAGGCAATACACTCTTTGTAGCACCAGAAGAAGTAATAGGCACCATAGTTAAGGGCTTTGAGTTTTACCAAAAGTTGCCCTTAGGCCTAGCGAGAGCAATATTTATCATGTTTTTAATTGCCGAAGTGCATCCATTTCTTGATGGTAACGGTCGAATCGCACGAATCTTTATGAATGCCGAACTTGATATCAGTCAGCATTGCCGCATTATTATACCCACAGTATATAGGGAAGATTACCTTCTTTCTTTGCGTAAACTTTCACGGCAACAAGAACCGAACGCCTTTATCAGAATGCTTTTGCACGCTCAGGATTTTACACAATCAATCTCATTTGATAATTATGCCACCGCGCTCATTCAACTGCGCGCAAGCAATGCCTTTATGGAACCGTCAGAAGGTAAACTACTATTTATTTCCAATGATCCGCAACGACTATAAAAATGTTAAAAAAGATAGGGAACAATGATGATACATCATTGCTCCCCTAAAACTTACTTCTCAAATATTTTATCTTGTTTTGGAAGAATCGGGCGAGGATCATAAAAAAGCTCCATCACCTTCATAAGTTCATCTTCAAAAGTAATTAGCACAGCTGTTGGAAACTTTCCGACAGGTTCAGGAAAATTGGCATCCATAACAAGCATTACTTTATTTTCAAAACTAAATTTCTCACGTATATTGATTGATTCAGCAAAAGCTACAAAGCCTGCGGCCGCTTTTAGAACCGCTTCTTTACCCTCTAGCTTAGCTAAAGGAGCGTTAAACTGAACAGAGGCGTGCAGATATTGTCCCATTGTTGTAAGATCTTTGTTGGCCGCAGCACGATAGTAATTTTCTGCTTTGGCTATATTATTTTGACTCATAAATTCCTCCTAAGGATTTTGGGGTTGCTTGCTTTTATTATAGTTAACTATAGCGAATTATGTCAACAATAAAACGTCCCTACAATTCCTCATCAAGACAAGCTAAGGCTCTGCAGACAAGAAATAGGGTTTTAGATACAGCCAGGAAGCTTTTTGAAACCGAAGGCATTGAGCCAGTTACTATCGAAAAAATAGCAAAAACAGCTGAAGTTTCGGCCCCTACAATTTATTTACTATTCCAATCAAAGCTCGGAATTCTGCGAGCTCTCATGGATGAGGCACTGCCAACTGAACAATTTGCTACTATTGTAGAGCAAATAAACCAAGAAAAATCCCCCAAAGTTCGATGTCAATTAAATGCAAAATTAGCACGGCTTATCTATGATGCCGAACTTGGGCAAATGAACCTTTTTCGAGGGGCGGCTGCATTATCTTCTGAATTAAAAGAACTAGAAAATGAAAGAGAAATTCGACGCTTTAATCGCCAGGAAGAAAGCATCACATGGCTTGAGAGACAAAAGTTTCTAAAACCTGATCTATCACTTGCCAAAGCACGCGATATCGTCTGGGCCTTTTCTGGACGTGATCTCTATCGTCTATTGGTAGTAGATCGCAGTTGGAGCTCAGATGAATATGAAGCATGGCTTGCAGATATACTTATAAGTACTCTTCTAAGGGATATGAAAGGGACATAAGAGGCTGTGAAAATGGGATCTTTTGACCGAAGGTCTTTGGGAGTGCGCGTGCAGGCATGCACCGCTCTTAGATTTATCTCGAGATCCGAACCTCAATATATTTTCAAAGCAAAAAGAACAACCTTCAGAGCACGCTTGGAGGATTTTTACGTGTAGTTGTGAGATAAATCTAAGAGCGGTGCATAACTGCCCCGCACTCCAAAGAGCTACGCTCAAACTTTATTCTAAGCTTGGTTTATGATCAGGCTCGCCGGAGCCAAATTGGTAGCCGGAGGCTATTAGGCCATCGACGTAGCCAAGATCAAAATTAGCACTCACAAAGGCGCCATGGCTAAGCATATCGATATGAAATGGAATAGTAGTCTTTACGCCGCCAATATGAAATTCTCTTAAGGCACGCTTGCCGATTGCCAAAGCGCTAGTTCGATCTTCGCCAGTTACAATGAGCTTGGCGATCATAGAATCATAGTTGGGGGGTATTGTATAGCCTGAATAGCATGCACTATCTACACGCACGTGAGGACCGCCGGGCGGTACATAATATTCAAGCCTGCCAGGAGATGGTGAAAAGTTACGGCTTGGATCCTCGGCATTAATGCGAAATTGGATGGCATGGCCTTTAAAAGTGATGTCTTTTTGATCAAAAGGTAGCTTTTCGCCTCTCGCAATACGAATCTGCATAGCAAGAATATCTACACCCGTGAGCATTTCAGATACGGTGTGCTCAACCTGAACTCGTGTGTTTACTTCCATAAAGTAAAAATTATGATCGCGATCAAGCAAAAACTCGACTGTTCCTACAGAATGATAGCCGGCCTCTTTTGCAATATTAATGGCAGCCTGGCCCATTTTTTGACGAAGTTTTGGGCTAAGAACCGGGCTTGGTGCCTCTTCAATAAGTTTCTGGCGGCGTCTTTGTATGGTGCAGTCTCGCTCACCTAAATGGACATAATTACCAAACTTATCTCCCATGATCTGAATTTCAATATGACGCGGGTTCATGATCATTTTTTCAAGATATACATCTGGATTGCTAAAGCTTGCTTCAGCTTCGGTTCTTGCTGCTACAAAAAGCTTGCCAAATTCATCTTCAGAATGGGCAATACGAATGCCCTTTCCTCCGCCGCCGGCTACTGCTTTTATAAAAATTGGATAGCCAATTTTTTTGGCTTCATCCAAGGCATCTGCAAGATTTGAAACAATGCCTTCAGATCCGGGTATAACCGGACAGCCTGATTTTTTGGCGACTTCTTTTGCCTTTGACTTATCGCCAAGTAAGGCAATAGAACTTGGCGCTGGGCCAATAAAATTAAGGCCGCAGCTTTCGCATATTGAGGCAAATTTTGCATTTTCTGACAAAAAACCATAGCCTGGGTGCACAGCATCTGCATTGGTGATTTCACAGGCTGATAAGATATTAGGTACTTTAAGATAAGACTTTGCAGATGGCGCTTCGCCAATACATATCGCTTCATCGGCATGTAATACATGCAATGCCTCAGTATCTGCCTGAGAATAAACGGCTACAGTATGCAGACCTAAGTCGTGGCAAGCGCGGATAATACGAACGGCGATTTCGCCGCGGTTAGCGATAAGTACTTTTTGCATAAATCTCTATTACAGTTGTTTATTAAGGCGTAATGCGAAAGAGTTTTGTTCCAAATTCAACAGGATGGCCGTTTTCGACAAGCGGACCACTAACAACTCCTGAGACTCCAGCTTTTACTTCGTTCATAACCTTCATGGCTTCGATAATGCAGACTACTGTATTTTTTTCTACGCGATCACCCGGCTTAACAAAAAATGGATCTGATGGAGATGGCGCAAAATAGACAGTACCGACCATTGGTGATGTCACCCAAACACTGATAGCATCTTCTTTTTCTTCTTCTACGGCCTTCGCAATAGCGGCACGATCATCAGGTGATGCCACGGCATGCGTTTGGCGATGACGCTCAATTTCTTGTCGCATAGGGTTTTCTTCGATGCCAGCAATTTCGCCGTCATAAGGACGCATGGGGGCTAAATCCTCACGAACCAGTTCTAACTCTACGCCTTCTTTTTTGAGGACAAGCTTTTTGATGCCTGTTCTGCCCATCGCTAACATTAGCTGGTTAATTTGCTTTACTTCCATTATTACACTCGCTGGATATATTCTTCAGATTCTGTATCTACTTTAATGATGTCGCCAACTTCAATGAATGGCGGAACTTCTATTCTAGCACCTGTTTCAAGTTCGGCAACTTTTGAGGCGGTACTACCACGAACGCTTTGTGCTGCTGTATCAATACCCATAACCATAAGCTCTAAAAATTGAGGCAGCTGGACAGCAAAAATTGTGGTTTTAAACATCTCGGCTTTGATCTCAATGCCCTCTTTAAGGTAATTGACTTTATTGCCAATAATTGACGCAGGTACCATTACCTGTTCAAGGTTGCCTATATCTAAAAAAAGATATTGCTTACCTTCAGGATAAAGATACTCAAGACGTCTATCTTGTAATACAACTTCCTCGATATCTTGATTTGGCTTAAAATTCTTTTCAACTACGCCTGCTGATTCTAAATCACGCAGCTTAGTTTTGATAAAGGGACTACCTTTAGGGACGGTTACTTTAACAGAAGATTCAACACGGTAGAGCTTTCCAGTAATGGAAACGGTCATTCCAGGAGTCAATTGGGCGCTAGTAACCATAAAAATATCACCAAGTTATGAGATTATAGTATTCTACAACAAGTCTACTTTTTTTTCACACTCTCAAAGTGATCAACAGCACTTTTTCTCATACTGCTAACAGCAGCTTTCAAATCTGGGGCTTTAAATAAAGATGTGCCTGCAACAAAAATATTGGCACCAGCTGCAGCACATAGACCCGCAGTTTCGTCATCAATACCTCCATCTACTTGAATATCAAGAGGTCCAAGAGTTTTTGAGTCGTCTATTACTCCCCCTTCACGAATGCTCAAAGCATTGCAGAGGTTACGTGTGAACTTTATTTTTTCTATAACTTCTGGCATAAAGCTTTGCCCGCCAAAACCGGGATGTACCGTCATAAGGAGCACCATGTCAACCAATGGCAAAAACTTTGGTATCATATCCATAGAGGTTTCAGGACAAAAGGCTACTCCGACGCGGACATTGCAGCGTTTGATGTACTCAATTGTCTCTACAACATCTTCTGTGGCCTCAAAATGAAAAGTAATCATGTCAGCACCGGCTTCAACAAAACGCTCAACATAATCGTAGGGATTATACATCATTAGATGCACATCTAAAAACATTTTTGTAGAACGGTTGATGGCAGATACAATTTGAGGCCCAAGAGTAAGATTGGGTACAAAATGGCCGTCCATTACATCCACATGAAGCCAATCAGCACCCGATTCTTCAACTTTTCTTGCTTCTTCAGCAATATGAGCAAAATCACTTGCTAAAAATGAAGGGCAGATTTTGATAGGTGAGGTTTTCATGTGCTCTCTTTCAAAAATTTGGTAAATTGCACTTGTGCGCTATGGCTTTCTTCATCTGAATCATCGATTTCTAAAATAGAAGATACTTTTACTTTTAGCTCTCGGCAGATAGTTTGGTCATTATATGTTACTTGAGCTTCATAAATTCCACGAGGTGGAAGTGCAAAGTTCAGAGGATCCCACTCATTTTCTCCGCAGCGTTTTACTTCAATACAGTAGGGTCTGCCAAGCAGTTTTTCGGCAGCTTGGAAATTTCCCTCAGAAATTACCTGTCTGATTCGAGATGATGAAACAGGTTGTCCATCGATACAAATTTTTTCTACGACCATTAGCGAAAACTCTTTATTTAATTTGTCTAAATATTTTTTATCACCTTTTCGGTCTTTTCCAAATGATACATCTGGGCCAACAATTAAAGAAGAAAAAGGCACCATCGTGCGAATAGTCTTCAAAAATGTATCGGCAGAAAGGGTCCTCAAGGAGTCATCAAAAGGAATATCCACTATGACTGTAAAGCCATATAGTTTTAACTGCTCTAATTTTTGTTTGTCAGAAGTAAGCATCGAGGATGTAATCCCCGGCGTTAACACGTCTGACGGATGATTAGAAAATGTTAAAATACCAGTTGGAAGGTTATGAAGCTTTGCTTCCTGCGCTTGTTTTTCAAAGATAGCTTTATGTCCTAAATGCACACCGTCGAATGTGCCAAATGTAAATACACAAGGAGTTTGAAGTATTGGTTCTTTTTGTAATCGGTAATATATTGACATTAGCAAAGAAAATTAATAGAAATTTGTGGATCTTTTAAGTCCGAAAAATGTATCGAATCTTGTAGCAAAAATCTGCCAGATCCGAGTCTTCTTAAGCGCACCAAGTGTGCAAAACAGCCAAGTGCCTTGCCTATATCATCAGCAAGCGAGCGAATATAAGTGCCTTTTGATGATTTCACTTCAATTTCAAGTTCGGGGTATTCATAACGCACTAATGTAATATCTACCTGAACCTTTACTGCTTTTCTTTCTACTACTTGTCCTTTACGAGCAAGCTCATATAGCCGTACACCAGCAATTTTTTTAGCAGAAAACATTGGAGGAACCTGTTCAAGAGCACCCTGAAAATTTTTTAATACTTCTTTAATCTCTTCAATAGTTGGAACCTTATCAGAGTGAGAAACTTCTTTTCCTTCGCAATCAAAAGAATCTGTTGCAACCCCTAACTTAAGGCATGCAAGATAGTGTTTGTCACCTTGTAAAAACTCTGAGGCCCTACGTGTAAAGTTTCTGCCTACAAGTAAAATTAAAAGGCCCGTTGCGAAAGGATCAAGTGTTCCGCCGTGGCCAATTTTTTTTACACCAAGGCGCCGCCTTGCAGCGGCAACCACTGCAAAAGAGGTCATATTAGCTGGCTTGTCCACCAATAATATGCCTTCATTCATCAGTAGCAGGCCTTGTTTGGCGCTCTGCTTTTAATTTATATAAAAGCTCTTCGATGCGCATCTGTTTTTCTAAACCGGTATCGATCTCAAATGTCAGTGCTGGAAAGTGCCGAATCCGCATTTTTTTTGAAGACATCATTGTGATTTGATGTTTGTTATGGTTAAGAGCATCAAATGCTTTTACCTTATCGGCATCCGTACCTAAAATACTTACGAATACCGTGGCATAGCTTAGATCGGCTGTAATTTCGCAGCGAGTTACGGTAATAAATTCATTTATAAATGGTGCATGATGAATTCCACGATGAATCACCTCAGAGATCACCTCTTTTAAAAGAGAATTTAAACGAAGAACGCGTGCTGATGACATCTATGATTGCCCTTATAATTCTTGTGTGAGATAAATTATTTCAAAAGCTTCAAGTATGTCGCCTACCTGGTAATCAGTAAAGCCCTGCAGAAGTATTCCACATTCAGCTCCCTTAGTTACCTCACGCACATCATCTTTATGTCTTTTCAGTGATGCAATAGGTCCTTTATGAACCTGCGTCCCATTACGTATAACACGCATTTGATTGCCGCGAATGATGGTACCATCAAGAACCTGACAGCCTGCGATAATTCCGAGCTGAGAGGATTTAAAGGTAGCTTTTACTTCGGCTTTTCCTACGTCTTTTTCTTGAACAATCTTATCAAGCAGGCTTAGCATCATAGCGCGAACGTCATCGATTGCGTGATAGATGATGTCATGCATACAAACTTTTACGCCAAGCTCTTTAATTGTAGCTTCAACATGCGATTCCATCTGCGTATGAAATCCTAAAATGACGGCCTTAGAAGCTAAAGCAAGTTGTACATCAGACTCAGAGATCATACCAACCCCTGATGAAATGATATTTGGCTCTACCTTTTTAGAATCGATTTTGCGAAGGGCATTTTTTAAAGCTTCGTTAGATCCCTGAACATCTGCACGGATGATCAGATTTAAGATCTTTTTAGGTGCTCCTTCTTGTGCTTGTTCGATCATACTTTCAAGACTTCCACGACGTTTTGCATGGAATGTAGTTACTCGCTTACCTTCATGTCGAACTTGCGAAATTTCGCGAGCTTCACGCTCACTTTTTACAACGATAAACTCTTCGCCCGACTCTGGAAGACCAGATAAACCATTAATGCGAACAGGTGTTGAAGGTCCGGCTTCGATAAGATCACGGCCTTTTTCGTCTTTCATTGTTTTTACTTTAGCCCAGTTAAAGCCAAATACAAGACTATCGCCTACATGCAGTGTTCCATTTTGAACAAGCACAGTTGCCACAGGACCCATACCCTTTTCAACTTCTGATTCAATTACCGTACCACGAGCGCGTGAATTAGGACTTGCTTTAAGCTCTAATACTTCCGCTTGTAGGGCAAGCATTTCTAGAAGTTCAGGTATCCCCTCGCCGGTTACAGCAGAGGTATTTACAGTAATGGTTTGTCCGCCCCAGACTTCTGGTAAAAGATTTCTCTCAGCAAGCTGTCGATAGACATTTTCTGCATTAAATGCTGGCTTATCAGATTTATTTAAAGCCACAACGATCGTTGCTTTAGATGCCTTTGCTTGTGAAAGGGCCTCTTCAGTTTGCATCTTGATGCCTTCATCTCCGGCTATTACAAGCACAACAATGTCAGTAACTTCAGCACCACGCTCACGCATGTGTGAAAAGGCTTCGTGACCTGGTGTATCTAGTATTGCAATATCACCTTGCGGCGTACTTACTCTAAATGCGCCTATATGCTGGGTAATCGCACCAACTTCGTGCTGTGCCGTATTACTTTTACGGATCGTATCAATAAGGCTTGTTTTACCATGATCGACGTGGCCCATAAAGGTAACGACAGGTGGACGAATAACAAGTTCTGATGCATCAGTAGCAGCTATTTCATCACGCAAGGTTTTATCGGTAATACGAATGCGCTCTTCTTCTTTGGTATCAATTTCAATTTCACAACCAAAATCATGACCAAGAAGTTGAATAACGAGCTCATCTTCAAGCATATCGTTTAAAGTTAAAATTTTACCTTGCAAAAAGAGTTTAGCTACAAGCTGCGAGGCTTTAAGCTTCATTTCGCTAGCCAAATCTTTTACAGAAATTGGAATGCGCACAGAAATTTTGGTGGGTCGCACAATTTCTTGTTCGTCATGTGCACGCATATTTTTTGAAGGACGTCGTTTTCTCCAACCATCTTCTTCTTCATCACCGCGAAGGCCATGTCTGATACGAACTTCAAATTCTTTTGTATCGATTTTGCGCAAAGGCTTTGCAGGAGCTTCTTTCGGTTTTACTTTGGAACGGCGAAAGAGACTTTCTTCAATTTCTTTATTAGTAAATTCTTTTTTCTCTGGTACAACTCGTGCGTCAGGCTTTGCTTGAGGTACTGGTTGCGGACGAATTGGCGGACGACCAAAGGGCTGAGGGGGGCGACGGGTATCTTGTCCTGATCCAAATCTTTGTCCACCTTGCGAGCTGCCTGAATAAGGAGCATTTCCTTGATATGGGGCGCGTGGAGGATAATCTCTTGGAGGACCGCTACGTGGCGGATATGGTGGACCACTTCTTGGCGGATATGGCGGACCGCTGCGTGGTGGATAGTCTCTTGGAGGTCCACTTCGTGGTGGATAATCTCGCGAGGGCTGCTGTTCTCTTGGAAATTGCTCATTTGATGAAGCATCACGCGGTGCCGGCGGAGGAGTAGGCGGTCGTTCTACAGGCCCTAATCGCTGCTGTGGAGGGCCCATTGGCCTTGCTGGCGGTGGTGTAAAGCGTTGCGGTGCAACATTTCTCCATTGACCCGCGGGTCTTGAAGCTGGTGGCTGATAAGGCTTTTGTACAGGAGGACGAACTGGCGGCGCATTTGTTGCAGAAGGAGGCGTACTTGTAGGAGCCTTTGAGCTGCCAAGTTCCGGCGGTTGCGGTCTTTTTGCAATGGGCGCTTGCACACTTGCAGGTTTCGGGGCTTCTCGAAACACAGGTCCAAGTTTTGGTTTTTCTTTTTCTTCAACCTTCTCAAGTTTTTCATCTTTATGAGATGCTGCTGTAATGCCTTGAGGTTTTGGCTTTTCTTCGTGAGCAGTTGCAGCAGTGGGAACTACTTTTTTCTCTGCTTGCACGCTTACAGGCTTAATTTCAGCTGGAGATTCAGTGGTAGTTTTGCTTTCGCTTTCACTTTCTTGCTTTGCCTTAGGTGCTCGCTTTTTCTTTTCAGTTTCTGATGAAACCTCAGAAGGGATAGCGGTAGCAGTAGCCTCTAAAAGGGGTTCATCACCCTCTTTTTTCTTTGAAAGTTTTGCCTTCAGGCCATTTAAATTAATAGCGCCAGCGATCTGGACGTTTTTGATGTGAGCTTTGAGATTTTTAGCCAAGACTCTTTACGTCCTTGTTTTACGTATTTGTTCTAAGATTCTATCAGCCATATCGAGGCTAATACCAGGAATTTCGGCAAGCTTTTCTAGTGAGCTTTCCAATACTTTCCTTTGCGTTGTATAGCCTTCAGCGATAAGCTGATCTATCACCAGATTACTAATGCCTTCCATGCTCGATAGTCCTTCATCAAGCGAGGGGTCATCTAGCTGCGCTAGCGCTGCTCGCTCAAGGGCATCAACACGGTGGAAGTCACTCATCTTCTGGATTTCAAGGTGAATGTCAAGTAAGTCGCCAATAAGACGGACATTCAACCCTTTTTTGCCGATCGCGGCACCGAACTCTTCGTCCTCAACAACAATAAATACTTCAGATTCATCTTCGTTTACACGAATTTTACGAATCTGAACCGGCTGCAAAGCCTGTTGGAGAAGCTGCAGCTTATCTGCAGCATATGGTATAACATCAATTTTTTCGTTATTAAGCTCGCGCACAATATTTTTTACGCGTATGCCGCGCATGCCAATACAAGCACCTACGGGATCTACTTTAGGGTCACTTGAGCGCACAATTAATTTTGTACGATAGCCTGGCTCTCGAACTATCTTTTCGATGCTGATAGTGCCATCTGCAAGCTCAGGAACTTCTTGTACAAGTAAAAGCTTTACAAAATCAGGGTGACTTCTTGAAAGCACAACTTCGGCACCACCTGTATCTGTATCTCTTACTTCTTGCAACAAAGCTAGTACCTTGTCACCTACTTGGTAGCTTTCTGTAGGCGGAAAGTTACGTCTCGGAAGTACGCCCTCAACTTTACCAAGATCCACAATAACAGTTGTTCCACCAGCTACGCGCTTAACACTTCCAGAAATCAATTGGTTGATGCGGTGTCGATATTCTTCGTAAATTACATCCCGCTCGGCACCACGCAGTTTTTGAGAGATGATTTGGCGAGCTTTTTGCGCTGCGATACGTCCGAAATCTTTTGGTGTAACAGACATCGTTACAATTTGACCCATCTCACAAGAAGGATCGAGTGCTGAGTAATCTTTGTATGCAACTTCTTGAACCGGATTCTTTACTTTTTCAACTATAGTCTTGTCGCAAAAAACGTCGATATTGCCAGATTTGGGGTGAATCTGAACTGTGATATTTGTAGCCCCATGGATACTTTTACGTGCAGCCATTATCAGCGATTCTTCAATCGCAGAGATAACAATTTCACGTTTGATCCCTTTTTCACGCTCGAGATATTCAAAAACTGCAACAAGATCTTTATTCATCGTATATTTCCTGAGGAGAAATGCCTATTTAATGAGCCAACTGCAATGGGCTCGGAATTTATGGCCTCTACACTTTTTAAGTTAATAGAGGCCACGTAGCAAACTAGTATAAGCTATTCGCTAATTAATTAGAGAGTTTTTTGCAAAATGCTCTATTCAACTTCTTGTCCTAACGCTTGTTCTAGTGCATCAAGCTCTTGCGCTAAAGCATCTTGCTTAGGCGCTTTAGTCTTACGTGTTTTAGCACTTTTAGAACCAGATACAACGATATCATCATGATTAAATTGATTGCTTTCAATTAAATATTCTTTGATTGAAAGGGCAATTTTTTTATGTTCAGGATCAAGTTTGATAACTTTTGCTGTGACATCATCACCCTTCGCAACAACATCTTCGACTTTGCCAAAGGCTTGATCAGAAAATTCAGTGACGTGGATAAGTCCTTCAATGCCATTATCAAGTTCAACAAAAGCGCCAAATGCAGTAATCTTGGTGACTTTACCTTTGACCAAAGAGCCTACAGGCATCGTTTTTTCAATAGTTTCCCATGGATTTTGGCTAAGTTGTTTAACACCTAAGAGTGATTTTCTTGCTTTCTTTATCAACAGAAAGAACAACGCATCTACAATATCACCTTTTCTAAGAACTTCTGAAGGATGAGAAACTTTTTTGATCCAGCTTAGATCGGAAATATGGATCAATCCTTCAACACCAGGTTCTAATTCAACAAAAGCGCCATAGTTAGTTAAGGTGCGGATTTCAGCTTTTACATTTGTGCCAACTGGATATTTTCTTTCGACATCATCCCAAGGATTATGCTCAGCTTGCTTTAAGCCAAGAGAAATTTTGCCTTCTTCTTTCTGAACTGAAAGAACAATCGCTTCAACTTCATCGCCTTTTTTGACAACTTCGCTAGGATCAGTGATGTTTTTTACCCATGACATTTCAGAAACGTGGATTAAGCCTTCGATGCCGGCTTCAATTTCAATAAATGCACCATAAGGGAGCAAGTTGACAATTTTACCTTTAACACGTGTTCCTGGAGGATATTTTTGTTCGATTTGATCCCAAGGATTTGCTTCTTTTTGCTTTAAGCCAAGAGCGACACGGCCTTTATCTTTATCGACACTCAAAATCATCACTTCAAGTTTTTGACCAAGTTGAACCATTTCAGATGGATGCTTAATACGTCTTCCATGTCATGTCAGTAATATGGAGAAGCCATCGATTCCATCGAGATCAAGAAAGACACCGAAATCAGTGATGTTTTTGACAACACCTTCAGCGAACATCGCTTAGGTTGGATATTTTCCAGAAGTTCAGCTTTCTTGAGATGCGTTCAGCTTCAAGAAGTTCGCGGCGAGAAACAACAACGTTTTTGCGATCGATATTGATTTTGAGGATTTTGAATTCATAAGTTTTGCCGATATATTCATCAGGTTTTTAATGCGCTTATTGTCGATTTGAGAGCCAGGTAGGAAAGCTTCCATGCCAATATCAACCATCAAGCCGCCTTTAACTTTACGAAGACACGACCTTTAACAATCGATGCCTTCTTCGCAATGCTCAAGAATATATTCCCATTGACGCAGGCGTTCTGCTTTTTCACGAGAAAGAACAATTTGGCCATTATCATCTTCTGCTTGATCTAAAAGAACTTCAACTTCGCCATCGAGAACAAGCTGTAGAAGGATCAGAAAATTCATGAGATAGGCACTAAGCCTTCAGATTTTAAACCAACATCAACGACCACGTGATCTTTTGTAATTTCAACGATTCGTCCCTTAAGGATTTTGCCTGGAATAACTGCCAGCTTGTCATCATCTGGGCTTTCCTTGGTAGAAGAAAGAAGCTTCGTAAAGGCCTCTCGGTCCTTTTCTGCATAGCCGACGTCGTCGACAAGCTTATTTGCTTCCCAGGTATATTGACTGTTTTTTGACATTTAAAAGGTTCTCCCAATATTTTCTGTACACCTCGCTCAGCATCTCTACCAAATCAATACCATAAAAGTTCCATCGAGCATCTCAAGAAGAAGAGCTGGCAAACTCTTGAGGGCAATTTCCATTTGCAGATGCGCTGAATTCTTTTCCCACATGCCAGATTCCAGACCCATCTTCAACGGCTCAACAAAGGCTTTGACAAAATAACCCTACAACCAGGTCCATTTCCATTACCCAGCGGGTAATCAACCCTTGAAGATCAGCCGACCGAATCGACCAGCGGCAGACCACCACGGACCTCGCCCCTTCATTGCGTGGCAGCGTCACCTCAGGTGTCTCCGACTCACCAACCACCTCCTACCTTGACCGACCAAATCCCCCCCCCCCCCCCCCCTTGCACCTTCCACCAATCAACAACCAGCAGGCGACCGCGATCCGCGCCTTCTTCCAGCGAGCCGGCTTTGGCCGCAGGACGTCACCGACAGCGGGGTCTCGCTCGGCCGCGAGCAGCCGCGCAACAAGGACGGCTCTCCGGTCGGACCCGCAGAAGCTGACCGTCAACCGCTCAATCCAGCTGAGGACCACCGATGTGATGCGCGCCCGGGCCGCTTATGCGCGGCAGGCCGAGCTGCTGCGTGACGGAGTCGAGCTGTCGGGCAGCAACGTCACCTACACCTTCACGGGCCTCAACGGCCTCAAGCCCCGGATGATTGCCGAGGCGACCCGCAACGCTCGCGACAGCGCCGAGCAGTTCGCGCGCGACAGCGGAGTCAACGTCGGTCGCCTCAAGACCGCGAGCCAGGGCTATTTCTCGGTTGGCGCCCGCGACGGCGAGGATTGCGATGACTGCGGCTCGACGGGAGGAAGCACGCCCTTCCAGAAGGTCCGCGTCGTGACAACCGTCGACTACGACCTCGGCTGAGCCGCGGGCGCGGGGGTCGCGTCGGTTTTCACCGTCGGCGTGACCCCCAATACCTCGATCGCCTTCGCTGCCGACCGGCCGATCGGGCCGCCAGGGTCTTTGTCCTCGGCGCGCCGCCAGTAGCTCCGGGCCTGCTCGTCCTCGCCGTTGAAGAGGGCCACGTCGCCCGCCTCGAACAGCACCGACGGATCGTCGGGCGCCAGCGACAAGGCGTGGGTGATCGCGGCTTGCGAGGTTCGTGGTCGCCCTCGCGGATCGCGAGCGCCGCGGAGAACGGCGGTAGACCGGATCGCTGGAGATCGTCTGCCCGGCTTCGGTCGTCCTGGCGCCGCGCCGTCGCGAGATCGCCCTGCGCCTCCGCCGCGCGGGCCGGTCCAGGACCGCCTCGCCCCGCTGAATACCCTGCAAGCCGCCGCCGGCGAGCGCCTTGTCGAGGTCCGCGGCGGCCTTGGCCGGCTGGTTGTCGGCAATCCACATATTGCCAGGCCGCCGCCCACATTCTCGCCGTCCGGGGATCCTTGTCCCCCGATGCCTTGGCGGCCTCCTCGAACGACTGGGCCGCGGCCGAGCTGTTCCCCGCCTTGTCGGCGGCGACGGCGCGGCAGACCAGCGCTTCCGGATGACGAGGTCGGGGCACGCGCCCAAGGAAACGGGAGCGGCGGCAGCCGCGGCGGCAAGCAGAAGATGGATCAAGATGCGGGCTCCAGCAGGCCGGCGACGGTGCGCAGGATCGCGTCGATCTCGTGCAGCTCCGACAGCCGGTGACCGCCGCCCTTGAGCACATTCAGCTGGACATCGGATGAACGCAGCGCCCGCAACGTCCGGAACGCGACCTCCAGCGGAACTCGGTGTCGCGCTCGCCGTGGAGGAGCCGGACCGGACAGTCGATCGCGATCTCCCCGCCGAGCAGGAGCATGCGTGGCCCAACTCCCAGAAGGCGCGGGTCATTTGCCCCTGATCGGTAAGTTGCGCCGCCTGCTCGGCCGTGAAGCCCCAGTCGGTAAAATCCGGCGCGGCGGCGATGCCGACCAAGGCGCGGAACTCGTTCCGGCCGGAGCAGCGCGAGGTGCAGCCCAATCCAGCCTCCCATCGACAAGCCGACGACGATCAGCGGCCCTTCGTTCAGCCGGTCCGCCACGGCGAGCGCTTCCTCCAGCCACAGCGCCAGCGTGCCGTCCGCGAACTTCCCGCCGCTCGAGCCGGTGCCCGAATAGTCCAGCCGGAGCATCGCGAGGCCCCGCCGCTCGGCGAAAGCGTCGAGCGCGAGGGCCTTGGCACCCTCCATGTCGGAGCCGTAGCCGGGCAGGAACAACAAGCGTGGGCGGCGAGCCGCTTCGCGCTCGATAGGCGATGCGGCGCCCGCCCACTTCGATATATGCGATCTCGCTTTGGGCCATAAGGTCGCGGCCGTCTAGCGGAGGAGCACAGGCTAATGAAATACCGCAAGCTCGGCGGCAGCGATCTCGACGTCTCGGAGATCTCCCTCGGCTCGTGGCTGACCTATGGCGTCGGCGTCGAGCGCGACAAGGCGCGCGCCTGCGTCGACCAGGCGTTCGAGCTGGGGATCAACTTCATCGACACCGCCAACGTCTACGGCCGCGGCGCGGCGGAGAGCTTCCTCGGCGAGGCGCTGGCCGGCCGCGCCGCGCGACAGCTACGTGCTGGCGACCAAGGTCTACTTCCCGATGAGCGACAGCGACCGGGGCCTGTCGCGCGCGCAGATCGACAAGCAGATCGACGCCTCGCTGAAGCGCCTGCGGGTCGACCACGTCGACCTCTACCAGTGCCACCGCTACGACGCGACACGCCGCTCGACGAGACCATGGAGGCGCTGAGCCGGGCCGTGCGCGGCGGCAAGGCGCGCTACATCGGCTTCTCCGAGTGGCCGGCCGAGCAGATCCAGGCGCGCGCTCGCGCTGGCCGGCAGGGCGTCGAGCGTTCGTCTCCAGCCAGCCGCAATATTCGCTGCTGTGGCGCGAGCCGGAGGAGAAGGTGATTCCGCTCTGCGCCGCCAACGGCATCTCCCAGATCGTCTGGTCGCCGCTGGCGCAGGGCGTGCTCACCGGCAAGTACCTGCCCGACGCGCCGCCGCCGCCGCGATCGCGCGCGGCCAGCGACACCATGGGCGGCTTCATGGACCGGCTGATGCAGCCCGACGTGCTGGAGGCCGTGCAGAAGCTGAAGCCGCTCGCCGCGGAGGCCGGGCTGACCCTCGCCCAGTTCGCGCTCGCCTGGGTGCTGCGCGAGCCCAACGTCGCCTCCGCCATCGTCGGCGCCACGCGGCCCGAGCAGGTGGGCGAGAACGCCGCCGCCTCGGGCGTGGTCTTCGACCCGCAGCTGTTCATGCGGGCCGAGCAGATCATCGACAAGGCGCTTGGCCGCGTTCGACGCCTGAGCGGTAATCGATAAGCACGCGTTCCGAGTTGCGCCGAGGGGAACGGCGCACGCGCCGAACGTCCGCGCGGCAACTCGTAAAGCCCAGGCAACTCCATAAATCTAATCGAGACGAAGATTGGGAATTTGCGGACGTGACCAGGGACAATCGACTATTTCGCCGCCGTGCCGCCGAGGCGCGGGCCGCCGCATTTCCAAGGATCAGCCCGAGCAGGCCGAGATCGCCGGCGAACTGGCCTTGCTTATTCCGCGCTGGCCCGCCGTCGCGCCGCTTCCCCCGCCGGGTCGAGGACCCGCCGCGATTCCACTCAAACGCCTGACGTCAAATCCAGCCGCGCCGTTTCAGGTAAAGCACGGGACGACCGCGCTCACGCGATCAACGTGAGCGCCAACGGATAGCCGTATAGCCAGACAGTCGGGCATGTGGTGGAAGTTCATTCCGTAGATGCCGGCGATCAGGGTCGGCGGCAGGAACATCAGCGCCGCCCAGGAAAACAGCTTCATCGCCGCATTCTGTTCGATGTGATCAGCCCAGCGAGGCGTCGAGCAGGAAGGTGAGTGTCGACAGAGCTTGCATGCCCGTTCAGCGCGGTCACGTCGGTCGTCATGCTCGGCGATATGGTGCGGAGTCCGGACTTGCCTTCTTCGTGGAAGCGGTTTGCGCCTGACAGGAAGCTCAGCATCCGAAGCGTGCTCACCGCCGAAAGGCGCGCCCTGGTGAGCAAGCGGCTGGGTTCGTCCGATCCGGGTCAGCAGGGCGGTCAACCGCTTTGCCGGAATCCGCCGCTCGTCCATGTCCTTGTGGAAGATGTGCGAGGAATCTGCTCCATGTCGGGCTGACATTTTCGAGTTCGTCGGCAAGCCGGTCGATGAGCGTGTCCATCATCCGGACCAGCGCCGTCGGGCGCGTCTTACAGCTCCCCGTCTCGCCGTGCATGGTCCGAAAAGGCGCGGATCGGTTTGGGCGTCGCATACGTACCGTCACGAGCCGATGTCGGCGAGCACGAAGCTGATCGGGGGTGGTGGTCGGCCGGCCGTCCTCGACCCCGAACAGCACGCTGACGGTCATGTAGAGCGCGCGTCTTGCTCGTAAAGCCGGCTCGACGGCTCGATCTCGGCCATTTCGCTCTCGGTGGTACATCGATCCGGATGCAGCGCTCGACCAGCGCTTCCTCTTCGGGCGTCGGCTCCTCGAGGTCGACCCAGGTGGCGTCGTCGGGATGTGCTTGGTCCGCGCATCGATCGACGCTTCCGTCGCAACCGGGGCTATAGGTACGCAGCATTCGCCTCTGTCCGATGAAGCGCGGTGGTTTGCAAGCGACTGCGGCTCTGCTAAGCAAGGCGAGATGTCGCGCCGGAGCTGGTTGATCGTCCTGCTCATCCTTGTCTGCGCGGCGGCGATCGAGCTGGCGATGGGGCGGCACCCGATCTGCACCTGGGAACCGTCGACCTGTGGGTCGGCGCGCGCGACAGCCCAGGACCAGCCAGATGCTGGCCGACTGGTACAGCCTCAGCCATATCGTCCACGGCCTGATCTTCTACGGCTGCTGTGGCTGGTGTGGCGGCGCTCTCCGGCCGAATGGCGCTTCCTGGCTGCAATGCTGATCGAGGCCTGCTGGGAAGTCACCGAGAACACGCCGTTCGTCATCGACCGTACCGGGCGACCACGGCGGCGGTCGGCTATACCGGCGACAGCGTCGTCAACTCGATGTCCGACATCGGATGATGTGCGCTCGGCTTCTTCGCGGCGCGCAAGCTTCCGCCGTCGGTGACGGTCGGCCTGCTGGTCGCGCTCGAGATCTTGCCGCTGTTCGTCATCCGCGACAATCTGACGCTCAACGTCTGGGCGCTGATCGATCCCAATCCCGCCGTTCAGGCGTGGCAGGCGCGCTGACCGCCTAGCTGACCGTCACGGTGACGGCCGCCGAGGCAATGCCGTTGGCCACCACGACGAGGGACGAGGACCCGTTTCCATCGGCGGGCACGTCGAAGATCGTCGTCACCGGGTGGCTCCGGTGGCGACGGCCATCGAGCTGTGATCGTGGGTGCGCGCATAGAAGACGTGGCCGGTCGCGTCATTTGTCAGCCGCACCAGCGGATAGTTGGTCGCGGCGCTCAGCTCGTCGCCGTAGGAGGCCGCCTCGCTGAGGCCGTTGAGCTGCGTTCCGGTGAGCGCGTAGGTGTGGCCGCGGGTGAGCGCCGTCGGCACCGTGCTGATCGTCGGCGCCCAGCTCGCCTGCGGCGCGCCGATCGGCACGTAGAGGCGCGCGAGGTCGTTGAGCTCGGCGTCAGGACCAGCACCTCGCCCGACGGCAAGCGGCAGCAGGAAGACCGGCACGCCGCCATTGGCATTGGCCGGCCCGGCCGCGGTCCTGCGCAAGGCGGTGCCGTCGAATTCGTACAGCGACGCCGGTCACGCCGGCGACGAGGACGTTGCCGCTCGGCAGCAGGGCCGCCGACGAATCGCCGGCGTCGTCGATATTGGGGAAATCGGGTCCGGCCGTCCAGCGAACCCGCCTGCGCCGGCGTGGCGCCGGGCCGGTAGATTGCGGTATGCGCGGTCTGCCCGGAGATGGCCGAGCCCGATCGCGAAGACGGAGCCGTCGGGGCGCAGCATCGCCGGCCCGATCTCGCCCGGCGCGGAAATAGGTTCCGGTGGGGCCGGGGCCGTAAGTGACGCCGCCGACCGTCTGCATCGGCGCCGGCCCGTAGGTCAGGCCGCCGACAACGTCGGTCGGCGAGGTCAGGCGAACCGGCGTCGGCCCGTCCTGGAACCCAGGCGTTGGACGACGGCACGAAATGCTCGGACTGGGGGGGCGTCGTCATGTCGACGGTCAGCACCGTGCCGCCGGGGAGCTAGGGTGAAGCCTTCCTCGGCGAAGACGTCGTTCTTCCCGGTCGCGGGAATCGAGGTCCAGTGCAAGGTGGCGCCGGATCGAGCGACCACATCGCCTTGTCGAGCTTGCTCGCCGAAGATGAAGCGTCCGTCCGGGAGCACCGTCGACGGCGACGTCGCCGATATAGGGCTGGCCCGGCGGCGCGGGGATCATCGTCCAGCTGCCCGCCACCGGATCGAACACCGCGGACATGTTGGTCAGCCCGGACGGCGCGAAGGGCAGGCTGTAATTGTCCTGATTATATTCGCCGCCGACGAACAGCACCCGCCCGTCGGCCAGCACCGCCTCGGCGGAGGCATAAGGCGCATAGCCGGCGGGCGGCGGGCGGCAATGCGTCCAGGTGCCCTCGGCATAGTCGCCATTCGCATCCGGCGTCAGGATATAGAAATCGGCGGCGCTCACGCCGTGAGCGGGTCGGGAGAGGCCTGGACGAGCACCGAACCGTCGGTCAGCAGCAGCGACAGATAGACCGGGACGGGCGGCTGGTTGGTCAGCGCCAGCAGCGATGCGCTTGGAGTGGGGGTGGGCGAGGGTGTCGGAGTGGGGGTCGGCGTCGGAGCCGGGGTGCCCGAAGAACCTCCGCCAGGATCGCAAGCGGTAAGCAGCAGCGCGGCGGCCATCGCGACCGCCGTCATCGGCGACAAATCTGTTCATTACCGAACTCCCCGCCCCTAATCCCCGATCGGGATTAAGCGGGCTGGAATTTTTCAACTCAACAGCGCCGGATGCCGTTAAAGACGAAGCCGCTTGTCCTTGCGACGAACCGAGTCCGGCGGATGTAATTGGCCAGCGGACCATTCGGCGCGCTAGCGTGTTGTTCTCGACATTCGGACGGGAGAGAAGTTTGAACCGACCTGCAATCGGCGTCGCCACGGCTTTGCTATTTCTCTGGCCCGCAAGCGCGCAGGCAGCCGAAT
>CAWAUW010000003.1:0-189265 GCA_963785335.1 uncultured Chlamydiales bacterium
TAATGAAGCAGTTATTCAGTTCAATCGTTCGCATGTCTATTCTCTCTCTCTCTCTAGTATTTCCGCTTTTTGACGGCACGCTCGTTGCAGAGCGTCAACACAAATCTGAGCATAAGCATAAAAGCAAGACAAAGAACCGGCGGAAGTGCTTTAAGCATGTTATTGAGCTCCAACTTGCCGACTCATTTGGTTTTTTATTTCCCGACACTAAATTCAAGGTGACCCTTGATATCATTAAAGAGGGCAATCTGGTCACCATTCAGATACCATTGATTAATTTTCAAACGCTCGAAGAGCCAGCTCCGACAAATCCTTTCGCTTTTACCTTCCCCCGGGCGGCTATCTTTATACGGCCAGCGGTTTTTTGCCTGACTGTGTTCGACCTAACGATTTAGTGCCACCTTCAATTGTGGCAGCATCAAACAATGGCTTGAGTCCAGTGTTTTCTTTTGTGCAAGTGGAGCCTTTACCAGTTCCTCCTGTAGGTTACATTGTTCAAGTTACTAACGCCGGTGCGTTGCAAGTACAATGCGCAGGAACCTTTGGCAATATCATTCCAGTCGGGCCACAAGTGCTGATGCCATGTTCCATTACTTACGTGCTCAAGCCAAAAGACTATTGTACAAATACTTTAATTAGCGATGGTTTTACCAATACTACGGAATTTACCGGCAGAGCCGCTGCTGATGGGTTTAGAGATTCCCATGCGAATGCCGCATTTGAGGGAGTTTTAGCTTGGACTTGGTCTGATAATTCTACGGTAGCAGACAAAACAAATGGTACCATGAATTGCATGGTTGCTATAGGTAAGGTTGGCAAAAATGGCAAGATCAAGGTGCGCAAGCCAATTCAGTTGACCGATTTCGGTCCAGGACTCATGGCTTGGGATACTGCAGTCGCTATTGTTAATAAGGGTCGTCATAAAGGGAACATAGTCGTTTCATATGGCGTAATTGATTTAAATGCACCAAGAGGTCCTGACGGCTCCAGTCAGCTTATACCGTATCGCGCTGTTTCAACTGATGGTGGCTTAACATTTCCAATCAATGGACCATTGAATATTCAGCCAACCGGAAATCCTGCATACGCTGCCGATAATCGCGGCGTATCTTGCGACGCATTTGGAAATATTTGGTACAGCGCAACTAACCGCTTTGATGAAAACGGTATCTTCATCAACCAACCTTACTTTGCTGTCAGCTCTGACGGAGGAGTTTATCATATCAGCTTGCCTATACGGCAACAACTCCTGCGGTCGGCGTTGAATCATATGATTTTGTTCAGTATTGTTTTGGTGGGGACGGTCTTGGAAACTATGGATTGTGGTTTACAGCTGATTTTCATAACAACGTGACTACAGATACTGTTCCAGCTTTTGGGTTTATCCCAATCACAGGCCCTGGTTCGTTTGGTGCCGGCACAACAGTTTTTCTCAGGAGCCTGACTAATGTTCAAGCGGGAGGATAATGGCGACTTAGCTTGATGGAAGAGTGTGGACGCAATCTTACGACTTCTATCCAGCAACAGTTATCTGCCCTTACTCAACATTATTCAAATCACCTGGGCCCATTGATTCTAACTATGCGGGAGTTTGGAATATGGCAATGGTTAATGCTACTAACATTGTGGTAGATTTTCCAGGTGGTACATTAATTCCTGGGATCTTCAAATCGCAGCCTGTAGTTGGCTATTTCAATACGGTTGTGGGAAATATATACGATAAAAAACGAAAGGCTCTTTATGCGCTCGTTACCTACCAAATACCTGATCATTCGCAAGATATGCACATTTTCCTCATTATCTCAAGAAACAATGGTGAAACGTGGTCCAATCCCATAGACATTTCTACCACCAACTTTGCTAATCGAGGCTTTGCTTCAATGGCGTTAGATCCAGCAACTGGTAACTTGGTATTTGGTTTCTATGATGGACGCAATGATCCTACATTCAAATCGGTTGAATATTTTGGAGCAGTGTTGCTCGCAGATAAGCTGGATGAATTGGTGCACGCGATACCGCTTTCGAATCCGACCTATGAAATCCAGCCGGCCACGACGCCTCCGGTAGCGAATACTGCTGGTATAAAGCCTGGGCTGCGCGAAGCGCGCAAGGCGATGATGAAGAAACGCTTTGAAGGAAGGTTTGGCGATAGACTTTCTATGAAGTCTACAAAGAAGTAATAGCTTTGCTGATATGCATTCTTGAAGACTGAGACCTGGGGGGCGCGAAAGCGCCCTCTACGCTGCAATTGATTGTGAAAGTATTTGTATGCAGTCAACCGAAAGCTTGTTTTGTATCGGGTTGAATGACATATCAACTAGTACAATTTTCTTAAAGGGTAAACGATTCACGCGCGGGTGCCTGACTCAAATCAAAAGCAAGCCATTCAATAGGGGAGAAAAACAGAAGTCTAGCTCTGCTTCGTCGCAACCCAATAATGTTGAAGCAACTGGATCAATTGATAAATCATTTAAGTTGTTTAGTCCGGAAAATATCGATGTCTTAGAAAATCTTGAGATGCCGGTAATGCAGTTAGTGGTTGCTGCACGCCCATAAGCAGTGCTAGTATGGCCATAAGGCCAAAATTATATCTTTTTAGCTGCATAGAAGAGCCCCCTTTTGGTTTGTGGGAAGGCCCCCTTTTGGTTTCAATGAAACCGTAGATCTTTTAAATATTTTTGGAAAGAAAAATTAATTGTAAATAATCGTTTTATCGTTAAAGTGTTTTTGTCTTATCCTGTCAGATCCTGCCTATGTTAATTTTATTGTTTTAAGGGGATTTAGAAAGTTACCGTTAACAGACTCTTGTTTGTATAATTTTGATTTTCAGAGCTTCGCAAGGATGCATGTATCCATAAACCTAGTCAGACCTTACCGGATGCCACTGCCCTCTTAACAGGCCTCGTTTACATTTGCTATGGCACAATAAGGTTATTGTGCCATATAACGCAATTTATCTGGCAAAATAATGCTATCATGCCATATAATCACCTACAAATGGCACAATAAGTCTTCCGTGCCATATTGGAGATCAGTTATGGCACAAAAAATTACACCAACAGATTTTGATCCGATTATTCTGGCGGTTACCAATTTTTCAGAGGGTGCGACATTTGATGATATCTTTAACGCATTAAAAATTCCTATTTCTAAGCGCACACTACATAGGCGGATAGCCGCTCTTATCGATAATGGCACAATAGAAATCACAGGCAAATCTCGCCCGGTGATATATCGCTTACGCACGCAAATCCAACGCCTCACAAGCAACACAGTCCAAGAAAGCTCTATACCTTTATCACCCGCAGCTTCAATAATTTTAAAGAAAATATCAAAACCACCTCACATGAGACCTCATGTCAGCTACAATCGTGAGTTTCTTGATGCCTATATCCCCAATAGGACCTTTTATTTACCTGAAAACGTGCGTCAACACCTTTTTGATTTAGGAAAACCCTCAAGTGACGATCGACCAGCCGGGACATATGCTCGTCAAATTTACAATCGTCTATTAATTGACTTATCGTGGAACTCAAGTCGCCTCGAAGGTAACACCTATTCCTTACTCGAAACAGAACGTCTATTAGCCTTCGGAGAGGCTACGGAAGGAAAGGATCGCAAAGAAGCCCAAATGATTCTTAACCATAAGGCCGCTATCGAGTTTATTGTTGAGTCTATAGATGACATTGGAATCAATCGCTATACCATTTTAAACCTCCATGCACTTTTATCAAGTGACCTTCTTCCGGATCCGCGATCCTCAGGCCGTCTACGGATTATATCGGTTGGTATAGGAAAATCAGTGTACCACCCTTTGGAGGTGCCACAGCTAATTGAAGAATGCTTCAATCAGATTCTCGATACCGCAAAAGCCATTTCTGACCCATTAGAACAGGCATTTTTCTTAATGGTGCATCTTCCTTATTTACAACCCTTCGAGGTCGTAAATAAACGAGTATCACGGCTTGCAGCCAATATGCCACTAATTAAAGTAAACCTTTGTCCTTTATCTTTCGTTGAGGTGCCTGAAGTCACCTACATAAATGGCCTTTTGGCTATTTATGAATTAAATCAAATTGAGCTTTTTCGAGATGTCTTTATATGGGCTTACGAGCGTTCTAGCACGCTTTATTCAGCAACAAAAAGGGCTCTTGGAGAGCCAGATCCATTCAGATTGCGCTATCGACCTCTTATCGTTGAATCAACAAGAGAAGTTGTACTTGGGCATAAAAACAAAAAAGAAGCCTTGGAATTCATCAAAAAAATGGCCAATGCAACACAAACCCCCGAAGATCAAGTCCGCTTCATCGAGGTCCTTGAAATGGAACTCATGAACCTTCATGAGGGCAATATCGCCCGCTATCGGCTACGTCCTTCAGAATATGAAACCTGGCGTAAAATTTGGAGCTAGCTCGCACGAGTTATGGTGAAAGGGGCTGAAAGGGGCCGGATACTGCGATTCGTGCGATTTGTGCTTGCTTTATACAACTCCAACTAGCAAATTGATGAGATTGTCAAACATAATGGAAACATTTCTCGATTAGCTTCAAGGTGTATGAAATGTCCAAAATTGCAAGCAATCAACCTGTAGAGTTTATAGAACGTATTTCTCACTTCATACCATATCCACGCCGCCATCGTAGGCATTATCATGGAGTCTTTGCATCCTCATCGCCATTACGCAAGCAAGTAGCTGCAAATGCACAAAAGAGACTTGATATTGTCTCCAAAACCAGGCAGGAAACAGACGAGAAGATAACAAAAGCATCGCGAGGCTGGGCTCAGTTGATTTCTCACATTTATGAAGTTGACCCATTAACCTGTGCAAATTGCGGCAAAAAAATAAAGATAATCACCTTTGTAACACATCCGGAGCATATAAGCGTATCTTGAGGGGCATAAGGTGGCCCATAACTATACCAGAGTTTGATCCACCACAAGAGGATCACTCTGACAATGTCTGTCAGTTAGTTTCACATACGTTGGATGGGTTTGCAGAACCAGAAATGCAGGTTCTTTATGATGCAGGCCCCGATCCCCTTTTATTGCAGCCGTAGATCCACCTCACTGGGAAGGCTAAGTAAAAAAGCCACTCAAGATAACATGTGGAGCCCTACCGCCACGTTTCAATTAGTTAATCTTAAAATAATAAACAAACAATAACCTCCACTGTTCATCAAAATTTACGTGAATTTTGGAAAAACAACCAAAAATTCAAATTCGAGCCAAGTGGGTGTGAGCCCTTCCCCTCGGGGAAAGGGCTCACACCCACTTGTTCTTCCTATTCTTTTTTGCTGATGAGAGGTTTGTGATAATCCTTCAGTCGATCTTACATCAATCCTATGACAAGGGTAAAAGGCACTTTAATCAAAATGTGTTTGATCAAATATAGAAGGATGCAAAATCTGGCCTTGCATTAAGGCTGTAAGACGCTTAGCAGCCCCTATTGAGGTGGTAATACCAATGCCGTTACAGCCTAGGTTGTACCAAAGATGCTTTATTTGCCTATCTTCTCCTACCCAGCGTACACCGTTGGCAGTGTATCCCATAATTCCGTACCAAAAATGGGTAAACTTACACTCTTTGTTGTAGGTGTTTTTTAGAAATTGGCGATAGATTTCTTTACTTGTAGTAGCTCTTTCTAAGATGATTTCAGGTGTATGATTACCATCGGGTTGATCAAATTCTGGACCTCCTAAGATGGTAAACTGCTCGGTATGCGATATATAAAAATATGGTGAGTCGGTATACAGACCGCGATCATCAAAAAAGGCTTGAGCATAGGGTTTGCGGGTATCGGTAAAGCCTGCCATATAGCCTTCTCGGGGAGTCATGGCTTTATGCAGTGTTTCCTTGCGGATGCCATTTTTATCTAATATTTCGAAATTTTTATAACCATTTGTGCATAGGATCACATCTTGCGCATGGATAGTGCCGCTAGAATGCGTAAGGACTAATGCATCTTCTTGCTGCTGGATGCAACTGATGGGTGTATTTTCGTAAATGCAAAAGCGCGTCAGGTAGTTCTTCGATAAAAAATCTAGTACATGAAAACAAAATTTAGCACTATTTAATCTAGCAAGCTTTACCGTGTCATTTGGCACTGCCACGCCAATAAAATCTTTATCAACTATCTGCAATGTCTTTAAGAGCTTATCTTTTGAAACTACCTCAACATACTCTGCAAGATCCTCGGGAATCTCAAGATCATCTACTACATAATACTGCCATGTGGCTCTGCCAAATTCTCGGTTATAGCGCTCGCGGCCAACATGCTCAAGAAGCATATCTACCGATGACATAGCTAACGAAATATTGGGCAAAGGTACTAAAAGGTCTTTGGCACCAATAGTTTCAAGAATAGATTCCATCAAGTCCCAAGACTCATCTAGTTCACAAAAACTTTGACGAGTTTTTTCTAAACCATATTCTTGAACAAGATCCTGAATTGGTCTTTCGATATGCACGCAGGCAAGTCCGGCATTATTTCCGGTTGCTCCGCATGCGATTTTTCCCTTTTCAAATAAAGCAACATTTTTATCGGTTTGGCAAAGCGTGTAATAAAGAGTCATCACACCCGAAATACCACCTCCAATCACAGCCACTTGGCATGTAGTATCGCCATCGAGTGCTGACCAAATAGGCCTCTCAAAGTGCAGCCAGGGCGAGTCGAATCCAACTGAATATTCGTGATGTTGCGGAAAATCTTGCATTAGGTGCTCACAAAAATAAATTAAATGTTTGGACTACGCGAAAGCTCCGACGGTTAAACGATCGTAAGCATTCGGGGGCCGGGCCTGCATTAGGCAGTTATGCCTAATGCAGGCCCGGCCCCAATGGTGGTCAACTTACGCAATTTCCTCTTAATCTCGATCTTGATCTTGATCTTAATCTTTCTTTTCGCCTAGTGCTTTAAAAAAAAGAGATCAAGATTAAGATTTATACCATCCTTAGTCATCCTTCAAAAGACGGATGGCATTAAGGCCAACAAGCACTGTGCCGCCTTCATGAACGATGACAGCCAGCCATAACGGTAAAAAACCAAAAATAGCAGGGATGCTGCCGCAAACAATAGCCACTATGGCAATAAAAAGATTTTGCTTTACAATTCTGCGCGTCTTTTTGGCTTTTTCAAAAAGCCAATCTAATAGCTCTATATTATCGTGCAGCAAAATAACGTCAGCTGCTGCACGTGCAGTTGCACTTCCTACTTGGCCCATGCAGATGCCGACGGTTGCTCTAGCAAGAGCTGGGGCATCGTTGATGCCGTCACCTACCATGGCAAGACCTTGTGTTTTAGATAACTCTGAAATTCTGGCAAGTTTATCTTCGGGTTTTAAATCAGCTTCAAAATTCTCAAGTCCCACTTGTTTTGAAATATTTAATGCGCTTTCATGATGATCACCGGTAAGCATAACAAGCTTTCTGCCTGAGTGCTTTAAAGCCTCTAGCATGCGCTTAATACCAGGACGTGCTCGATCTGAAAAAACCAATAAAAAAGCAGCATTATTTATTGAAAGACAGGCAATAATATTGCCTTCTTTTTGTATTGCTTTTGAGCGCTTTAAAAGCTCTTGGGCATCATTATGGGGCATTTTTTCTGCTACTCGGGCAACATCCCCAATAAATGCACGATTTGATCCGATAATTCCCTCGACACCATAGCCCGGAATGACATTAACCTCAACAACCGGCTGAAATGCCAGATTTTTATCCTGGCAGCTCTTTACGATGGCTTTAGCTATGGGATGTACTGCATTTCGTTCTAAAGAAGCACTAATAGATAGAACTTGATCTTTATTTAATTCAAGACTCTCAAATGGCCCGGTAATATCATCAAGAGTAAGCTCTCCGAGTGTAAGCGTGCCTGTTTTATCAAAGGCCACAACTGAGCATCCTTCGAGTGCATCAAGAACTACGCCACCTTTTAAAACTATACCTTTACGGGCGCAAGCACCAAGTGAACTTAAATATGCAATAGGTACTGCTAAAATAAGCGCGCAAGGCGATGCTGTAATAAGAAAAGCAAGCGAGCGATAAATAGAGCCTTCATGTCCTAATAACGGTATTCCAAAAAGAAATGGAAAGCTTACCGTAAACAAAAAGAATAAACTAATAATTGTAATTGCGTAGCGTCTACTGAATTTATCGAACCAGCGCTCTAAAACTGGCTTTGCACTTTGAGCCTGGGTAATAAGCTGAACAATACGGCTCACCGTAGAATCTTGACTTAAGTGAGTAACCTTAACCGTAAGAGAGCCGTCTATCACGCGCGCGCCTGATGGCACAGTATCACCCATAATTTTGCGTATAGGCAGGCTTTCACCG
This sequence comes from uncultured Chlamydiales bacterium, assembly GCA_963785335.1. GTDB lineage: Bacteria > Chlamydiota > Chlamydiia > Chlamydiales > FEN-1388 > SZAS-7. The sequence goes on from CAWAUW010000003.1 coordinate 8,329, forward strand.
GTAAGATGTACAAGGCTTACCATAGATGCTCCCTCAACTATAATACCATCTAATGGTACTACTTCCCCTGCTCTCACCAAGACCTCGGCACCTAGTGGAACATCCTGAATTGCGCGTTCACGCAGCTCATTTTCTTCTACAATATAGGCCTTTAAAGGCACTATTCTATGCAGTTGTATAAGAGCATTTTTTGCTTTAAGCGATACGGCATCTTCGATTGCTCCGGACAGGGCAAAAAGCACCAAAAGCAGTGCTCCTTCAAAACCAGAACCTATAAAAATGGCGCCAAAGGCTGCCAAGGTCATCAAAACATCAATATTGCAATCATACTTTAACACCATATCTTCGATAGCATTGATAAGAGCCGGAACTCCTACAATAATATATACTGATGCAAGTAGTATTGTTGAAAGAGCACCATATGCATGATGCAATGAAAGCAGATAGCTTATAACTAAAAGAATACTTGCCAAAATGGAAGTTTTTAAGGGAAAGTTGTGACTAATGCGGCGTGCCAAAGGTGTTAAAAAGGGGCTTGCGCTCTCTTCTAGGCCCATTTCAAAAAAGTCACGAACAACAAATTCGCGCTCACGTCTTCTTCCGATAGGTATGCTCATAGGATATACTGCATAGAGTAAAAGGCCACTAAATAAGCAAAGAGAGCAATGCTCCAATTCCAGATTAAGGCAGGAATGACTTTGTTGTGTTCACGCTTTGCGGTTATAAAGCAGCTTATACCAAAGATTAGGGCTAGAGTAGCTATAAGGATTGGGGTACTTGAAGAAAGTGCTGCAATAAGCATGCTCAAAGTTGCAATTAAAGCACCAAGTCCTGCTCCCATACCCTGAATAAGAGGATGTTCATTTTCTTCTAAACGAAAGCCCATTTCTTCTTCAAGCATGACACGCAGGGCTCTATCGCCATCGGCCATTAAAACATCGACTACTTCATCTAGCAGCTTTCCCTGAAAGCCTTTAGCTTGATAAAGTGCTTTAAGCTCTTCTTTTTCTTGCACTCGATTATGTTCTATTTCATTTCTTTCTTCATCCATTACCCTATGAAGTCTTTCAAGACGTGACCAAGAAAGCCAAGCTGCCCGGCCAATTTTCCAAAAAATAAAACTAGCTCCAAAGGCAAAAAGCACTGTAAATATTTGATCGGGAACAAATTCAAAATGTCCTAAAATAAATGCAATCAAAAGTAAAGCCATGGCTGTTTCTCTTGCTGCATCAGTGGCAGCAAAAATAAATCCTGGCGTTTCGGCCCCATGTATTTCTGCGGACGTAAGCTTTCCTTCTGCCTGCACTTCTACCATATGCTGCAAGGGGTCTTTTCCCTTAAAATGATCACCTGACATAACCTATCTCTCATAAAAACACTAAGAGTAGCAAAGCAAACATCAAAATAAAAGGGGTTTAATTTTCCGAATGATACAAGTGTGAATTTAACCTTTTTTTATCGTTTTTATCGTTCTATCGTTCTTACCGTTAAAATTTTTCATTAACATGTGGCAAATTTAAAACGATAAGAACGATAGAACGATAAAAACGATAAAAAAATTAAAGAATTAAGTTACTGGGACTTATCGATCTTGAAAACACAAAATGTGACTTACCCCTTGGTACTAGTGCCACCATCGATGTTGAGGGTTGAATCACATAGGTTCAAGAACTGTTTAGAAGGGTCAATAAGTGAATTAATGTCTGTGTTTTGGCTGTAAGTTGACAAAAGATTATTAATGAAGGCAGCTCTTTTTGCAACGGGAATGTATAAAAGTTCAGTTTGAATGGACTTAATGACTCCTTTTTGGAGCTCATCAAGGTCAATTCTGTCTTCAACTGGCAGGCCAAGGATCATTTGGGCAAGCTCATCTGCTCGAAATTGGCCATGAGTCTTTCTTAGCATTACAATATAAAGGGCAACTAAGGCATTAGTTAAAATAGAAATTTTCATTGCTGAAATGAATACTTTGAGCTGCTCTTCAGATATATTAGGTGATGTTTTTTTGATAAGTGCGGCAAGCAATTGATCAAAGCTTGGGTCATTTAAAAGCGCACCGAGGGCTATCGCAAAAGCTCTAACTGCCGTTTCGGTTTTAGAATGCTCTGTTATCTCACCGCCCTGAGCTGCCATTAAGGAAACTGCGGCAGGACCTGACCAATAAGGAGCCATCTGTGAGTAGACATAGCTAATCATACCAAGCTGTTCGGCAAGCTCCGTTGAAGCTTGAATGTTCTGGTTTTCAAATAACGTAGGAAGACTGGCTAAAACACTTGCTACAATGGGACTCGCTGGCAAAAATGAAGCGGTAATACTTGATCCATTTACTGCAAGTGCTCCTTGAGCTTTGAGGGCTGCCTCTGTTGCAATAGCCTGATTTGATGCATTTGTAGGCAATGCCGTTGCTACAAGAGAAGGTCCAATACTAGCAGGCGTAGCAGGCAGACTAATTGCCGTCCACAACACCAAAAATGTTTGCATATTTAGCGGAATTGCCCCATCTTGCAAAGCTTTTCTAATATCATTTACCAATTGATGCTGTATGGTTTGACTTCTTGAAGCCTCTGTTGTGTTGTTGAGTACCGCATCTGATGTTCTATTCTTATCATGTACACTTTGGGATGCTGCATTTTGATTTTGAATCATTGATGTAAGATTAGAGGTATTAATATCTGGCAGAATGCCTCGAAATAGCTGTTGTGAGGCTATTTCATAAGCTTGGTTAAGTAAGGCAGGATCTGCAATCTGAAGCCCGGCTAAAGTAATGGTATTATTTTTTAAAAATTGCAAAGACCCCATATTCATGGGCAAGGCTAAAGTACTGCCATTTAAAATATAACTTTCCAGCGCTTGGTTTAGTAGGTTGGTGTTAGAGCCGGTCGTTGCATCTTTGGCATCTTTCTTTACTGCATCTTTAATTATCGTATCTTTTTTTTGCGCATCTTTGGCAGCTTCATCTTTAGTTGTTTGGGCAATTCTCTGTTCTGATTTTAACCACGAAAGAAGAGCGTCCAGTACTATAGCTTTTTCAGCCGTGCCAAGCTTTGCAATAAGTTCTTTTCCATCTGCTTGGGGTCCTAATCGTTCAATTATACCAACGCTTGCCTCAGGATTGGCAAAAATCTGCATAATAAGCTGTGGTGGCAAGCCGGGATATGGTAAAAGCGAAGCCATATCTTCAAGTGATTTTTTATCTTGAGCTGAAAGAGTAATAAATCCTTTTATAGCATTCTGTAAGGCTTCTATATCGCCGGTGGCAAGAGAAGCTGTTACCTCATGCCATACAAGTGCCGCTTCTTCGGATACATTTGGGGTCATAGGCAATGGCATAGTCATAATTCTGTCCTTTCTTTTAGCCCATTAAAGGGCTACCTGTATAAGTTCCTTCACCACGTCCTGAGACTTGTCTTGTGACGATAGAGAAGTTTTTAACATAGGTATTTGCAGGATCCATAATCAAACTCAGTGACTTTGTAAAATAGTCGCTTTGATCACGAACTGTGTGTGCAAAGGCTGTCAAAGTTTCTTGCAAAAAGTTTTCTTCGTCTGTCTGTTTAGAAAGAGCTTTAAAGGCATTTGCAACAAGATTAACTACATCAGGAAGCTGTCCTGGATCTCCGGCTTGAACAGAAGGTGTTCCAAGTTTTGGTGCTTCCTTATTTGCAATTGCAGCAATCAACAAATTCCCTACAATGGGATTTGTTTTTAAAGCCTCTTCATTTAAAAATTGTTCGACGAATCCTTTTGCCTGTTCAGGGGTGATAATTCCATTAAGCACGCCAATTACTATGGTGTTTCTATCATGTTCTGTAAGCCCTTGAATTTTTGGGGCTTCGTGATTCAAAGTATTGATAATTTGTGCCGTCTTTTCGGGGGGTAAATTATTAAACGCTTGTGGATTAGTCGCTTGAATTCGAGTTGCAATACTTGGACGTCTTTTGTCATCATTTAAAATACTTGAAACAAGTTTATCTCCTTGTTTTTGGACAATTTTATTAAGATCTCTACGTATATCACCTGACACATTAGGCGGCGCTGCAGTAATAGCATTGTGAACAGCAGTTCCTAAGGAAACGCCTGTTTCTAATGTGATGCCTCTATTTGTAAAAACTGTTGAAACTTCTGCTACAAAACCATTTTGTTCTGCAGGAGTAAGTTCTGGATTTATGGCATTAATAAATGTAGGTAAAAATGTAGGATTCGAGGGTTCAATATCTTCTGGCAGGGCTGTCACACCAAGGGAGCGTAACTGTGTTACAGTAGAAGTAAGCGGACCTTCTTCTGTGCTAGTAAAGGCTTTTTGCACGATCTGGTCAATACTTGTGGCACCACCGCCTGCTGCTACTGCCAAAGCAGCTACTAGTAAGGCTACTAGTTGTAACAAAAAGACAAGCAGTGCAAGAAGCTGCTTAATTTCTTCATCATCAAGATTTTGGGGTCCAACTGCCTTTAAAACAGCAAGCAATCCCTCTCTTAATGCCGGTACATCAGTTGCACTTTGAACCAATGCCTGAATGCCTGCTGTTAATGCTTTTTTGTCAGCACTTACCGGGGCTGCAGCTTCCACTCCAGGCAAAACTTCACCAAATTGTGAATAATTATTAAAGGATGTTGGAAGGTTTCCTAAAGCAGAAAGTCCGGCAATAATACCCGATTGCCCAATGAGGCCCTGTATATATCCTGTAAATGCTGATGAATTTAGAACAGCAGTTAGTGACTGAGCAATATTTCCTGATGCACTAAAAAGGTTGGCACCCCCAATACCCGTTCCTGAACCTATTCCAGCAGCACCTCGTTCTGGACCTGTAGCATTTGGCTTGCCAAGGAGTTCGGCTGCGCTAAGAAATGCACTTGATGGCGGATTTGTATTTGTTGATTTTTGCGAGATTTGAGCTTCTATAACATACAATACTATCATAAGAATCATGATAAGAAATGTGGTAAAGTCAAAAAGCGTTGATGGTTCGCGAACAGCTATATACTGACGTAGAAAGATCGGTGCGATGGTATTAAAATCAATTCCCGCTGCGTGTAGACGTGCAACAATAGGAGAGAGTTGATGATTAATATTATGAATAATATCATTAAGTGATTGAAGATCAGAGCCTACAGGAAGCTTTGGAAGGCCCTGAATGGCATTTGGTTTTTGAGGATCATAGCCGGGTATTGGCAAATTGGAAGGTATTGATATGCTGCCAGAATTTATTTGATTAAGGTGTTCAATTTGCGTTGCCGCAGGCATTTGGGGAGTTTGAGTTGGGGCAGGCAAAGATCCTGCTGGCCATGTTGTTATGGTCGATGTGGTGTATTTGTCAATACCAACTGCAGTTTCTTTATAATCCTGAACAACTTCATAAATACCATTTACTGCATCTTTGGCTTCTTCAGTAAGAGGTGATACAGAAGTACTCATTCCTGAAATAGCACTATCTACTTGTGATCGTAAAGCTGCTATAAAACCATAGTTTCCCGGCTGGGTTGCTATCGCGTTCTGAAGATTGCCAAGGGCAGTAAGTATCGGTGCTACACTGTTTTGAAAAGCAAGTACAATTGGAATGTCACTTGCATTGTGATTTATATCGTTAACTGTTGTATCAATGCCATTAAATACTGTCTGAGCTCGCGCACTTAACTTTCCTGATGGGATAAGACCTCTAGCATTTGCTAAATCATTTAATGAAAGTTGTATTGAATCTTGATCAGCCGCAATAAGAGCGCTATTGCCAGAAGGTATATCTTGAGCAAGGGTATCTAAATTTGTAATTACAGTTTGCAAGGCAATATTATAAGGTGTAAGCAGATCAATTAGTGGATCACCATCCTTTAATGAACCTATATAGCCCACAATAAACGTATGATACGAGAACATCTGAGCTGACTCACTGGATGTACGCGCTGATAAAGCACTAGAAAGCGTGGGGATAAAGGAATTTAGCCGTGTATACTCAGATGAAACTTGAGTATGCAGGGCAGATGCTGCATTTAATTGAGCATTAGTAAGCAGGTTTTGAATGGTTGATTGATCTACATTACTACCAAGCTGTAACAAAACCGGAAAACCTGTAAGTGAATATCGAGTATAATCTGCCCATTGCTGTAGTTTAACATCATCGGTTGCCACCTGAATAGAAGAATTTAAATCTGAAATTACAGAAACTCCCCGTGAATTTTGTGCGTCAATTTCAGTATTCAATTGATTAATTACATTGTTGATATCACCTGCCTTATCTAAAACAAGTTTGATGGAATCAACTGCATTTTTAGTGTTGGTGGCATTGTCCTTTACTACCTGGTCATTATACGAGGTATCAGCCGCTAAAAGTTTATTACCATAACTCTGCTGCACAAACCCCATGTCCGAACTTGCTTGGCCAGAAGAGCTATACACACTTAGTCTAAATTCATTTACATGGGCGTCAGTTCTACGTATTTCACGAACAAGTTCATCTAATAGCACTTCTACCATTGTGATAAATTGCATAAGCTGGCTCATCGACATTTTACCTGAGGCAGGTAGGGCAGGTACATTAATTTGCGTGGCAAATTTGAGGGGATCAGCAAGACTTGAGGAATTATTATTAGCAACGCTTGCCGCAAGCTTTGTTTGAACTTGTCCTAAAAGATTAATAACCTCTGTAGATTGGTTTGGATTATTTGCATAAAGAGCCGCATTTGCCAAAGCATCGGCAGTCTTTGCAGCCGCTATAGCATTTTGTTCAAGATTAGTTGCCGATATTTGAGCATCTTCTAGATCTTTTACAAAATCTGCAGCACTAACCTGCATAATTTGAGCAGCTTGATTTATGATGCCTACTTGCGCATTGATTGAACTTTGATAATCAGATGATCTAGCAAGAAATGTATTTAGATCGGCATCTCTTGTAGCAGTGAAGCTGCCTATATTACCACTTTGCGCATTTACTTGATTTTGCCAAAAGGCAACCAGATTATTATCAGCTGTTAGTACGGCAGCAGATGCTGCTGTAGGTTTTTGATCAGCTAAAAGCTGGGCTCGAGCAAGGAGCAGATTATCGTTTGCTTGCTGCAGATTATCAGAACTTACAATAAGATTAATTTCTGCAGAATTAAAGTTATTAAGAGCTCCAAGAAAATTACCTCGCGCGCCTATGCGAGTATTATTTGCATTGCTAAATTGAATATCTAGGTTGTTTGTAGTTGTACCCGAAAGAGTAAGTTCGTGATTCATAACCCCATTCAGAGAAGCGGCAAAATTATTTAATTTGGCATCAGCTTGTGAATCTCGGTCAATTCGTGCGGCAGTCTCGGCATTTTGAAAGTCATTAAATCTATTAGCTTGGTTTACCAAAGCTGTATTAAAAGCTGCCTGAGCGGTATTAAAACTTCCCCGGGCAGCTGCAACTTGGGCCTTAGTGCTTGCCGGGTTATTCATTACATTTATAAGATTATTTTGAGTGGTATTGTAGGCAACAGATGCTGTATTGGTAGCTGAGACGGCGGTATTATAAGCAGTAATAGAAGCTATTGCAACTCCTGTCGTACTATCACCATACCAGTTCGGTCCTACTCCAGAAACATCAGGTGGCGGTATAAAATTTCCCATAGGATCAACTCCTTTGTAGACTAAAAATTGCCTCTTTTTTAAGTCGAGTTAAGCAGTAGATACTTTAGAAGACGAAGAGGCAAAGCACGTTTCAAAATACGTCCTCATACCTTTATTCTATCAAAAAAATTATTATAATGGAACAGAACTTGCGTCTCTTAGAGTGCGTGCCCAGAGGCTGGGAGTTAAATCTCCCTCAGGAAGACGTATTATTGGGCCGGCATGCCTTGATAAGGCATGTTCATATGCTTCATCATAATAGTCTAATAAGAGGCTCATGGCATCAAATGGGGAATTTTGCTCTATAAACTGTAAAACAGCCTTGGTTTTGGCTCCTCCAAGGCGCTTTTCTAACTTTTTGGTAGATTCATAGAGATGTTCCCTGGGGAACGAACCATATTCGGCTAAAATCCGTTTCATACGAGCTTCTTTGGGACTATTTATAACAAATATAGGTGCATGTCTCATAGTTTCATAAAAAGTATTAGGAATTTGGCAGCGTCCAATTAACCGACTTTCATCCTCTAGCCATATAGGCTCATCATTTTTAAAATAAGAAAGATTCCAGGCAAGCTCATTTTCAAATTGTTCATTACTTGGCTGATGCTTGCCATCAAGTGCGCCATACACGCTTCCTTTGTGGCAGGCAATAGCCTCTAAATCAACTGTAGGAACGTTTTCTTGATTTAGAGCTTGAAGCACCTCTGTTTTACCGCAGCCGGTAAAACCTCCCAGTATAAATAGCTTATATGGCTTTGCAAGGGCGTTTATTGCAAAACGTCTAAAGGCCTTGTAACCACCCTTAAGCTGCACTGCAGGAATACCTGCAGTTTCCAAAAGATATTTAACAAACCCAGATCTCATCCCTCCACGCCAGCAGTACACGCGGGCTTTATGACCGCTTAAGTCATGCGCTAAAACACTTGTAAGCATAGAATCCAGCTTTGGCCCAACAATTTTTATGCCAAGGCGCACGGCAATATCCTTGCCTTGTTGTTTATATGCGGTGCCAACTATTGCTCTTTCCTCATCCGAAAATAACGCAAGATTTATCGCCCCTGGAACCTTAGCGTGCAAATACTCTTTAGGGCTTCTCACATCAAAGCAAGGGCCCTTCATCGCCAAAAATTCTTCGAGTGAAATTGTCATTGAAGCCTTTCTTGGCCTCCAAAATAGGGCCTCAGCACCTTTGGGATAATTACACTACCATCGGCTTGTTGGTTATTTTCTAATATAGCAACTAAAAGACGCGATGTGGCAAGCCCAGAGCCATTTAAAGTGTGTACAAGTTCCGGCTTTTCACCTTTTTTGCGGTAGCGTATCTGGCCTCTGCGCGATTGATAGTCTGTGCAATTTGATATTGAAGAAACTTCATAATAACGATTTTGCCCTGGCAGCCATACCTCAACATCAATTGTTCTACTTGAGGCAAAAGACATATCTCCAGTTACCAGCAGCATACTTCTGTAATGAAGCTCCAAGCCCTCCAAAATAGCTTCAGCGCGTCCTACCATTTCGGTAAATAGCATTTGAGACTGCTCAGGCGTGCAAAACGAAAACATTTCAACTTTATTAAACTGGTGCATGCGTATGAGGCCTCTTTCTGTTGAGCCTGCCGCACCGGCTTCTCTACGGAAACAAGGTGTATAAGCTATGTAGCGCAGCGGCAAAATTTCTTCGGGAAATATTTCATCGATATGCATGCCGTTAAGGGCTACTTCTGCAGTAGGAATAAGATAAAGTGGATGTTCTTCTTCTGCCACTTTATACTGCTGGTTTTCAAATTTAGGCAGCTGTCCTGCACTATATAAAGCTTCTTTTTTTACAGCCAAGGGAGGGATAATTTGCTGCCAGCCACTTTTTACGTGAAAATCAATCATATAATTAATAAGTGCCCACTCAAGTCGTGCGCCATTTGCACAGTATATTGGCCAGCCTGAGCCGGTAAGTTTTGCTCCTCGCTCAAAGTCAAAAAGCTTTAATTTTTCATTAAGCTCAACATGATTTTTGAACGTAAATCCAAATTCAGGTTTTTTGCCCCAAGCCTTTACTTCCACATTTTCTTTAGGGTCCATAGCCACTTTAATGTCGTCCATAGGCAAGTTTGGAAGACGTGCCAATAGATCAGTATAAAGGGTTTCAAGCTCTGTTAATTTTTGATCAAGTGCGTGTATTTCATCAGAATGCAGAGCTATTTCTGTTACAAGGTTATCTGTATTTTCACCTTTACGTTTTAATTGACCAATTGTATCTGAAGCACTATTACGAGCTGCTTTTAACTGCTCAACACGAGTTTTCTTTTCACGAATTTCTGTATCAAGTGAAAGAATGGGAGCAATATCTGCATCCGGAACTTTAGATTTAAGTTTTTTTGCCACTTCATCGGGACTTTTTCGTATCAGTTTGATATCCAGCATCAGTCAATCTCCTAATTTTATTGGTGATATACTAACAAAAAATGGTAGTTTATTTGTATGAGTACCTTAGCATCCGGTCGGCCTCGTAGCCTAAAACGACGTAAAACACCCTCTAGAGCTGAAAAGCTCACAGTGGGACAGTACCTGCTTAAGCGCCTATCTGCATGCGGCCTAACGCATTTTTTTGCAGTACCTCATGAAGATCTAGTTTCACTTCAAAAATCAATTGAACATCACCCAAAAATAACTCTTGTTACCAACCCCTCTCTTGAATCATGTGCTGAAATGGCAGATGGGTATGGAAAAGCTAGGGGGATTTCGGCAATTGCCATTCAAGAACAAAATGGCAAAGCACTTGACTTGCTAGTGAGAGCCTATGCTGAATCTGTGGCACAAGTAGTAATTTTTGGAAAAAATTCTGCAAATGTTAGTATTGATGAAAACGCAAGCCTCTTAGAAAAGCTCTTTCGCACATATTGTGCCAGCTGGACAGAGCTTTCCGATCCAACACTTGCCGCCAAAAAAATAGATCGCGTTCTTGATTACTGCCTTTTTTTTAAAAAACCCGTTTGCATAGAGCTTCCAGATGATGTGGTCGATTCTTTCATTCCACAACATACCTACAGCCCTATGGAATTTGGCGTATCAGATCCAGATACACTAGATGAGGTGCTTTTAGTATTAGAGGCACTGTTTAACAAGGCCAAGCACCCCTTAATTCACCTTGATAGAGAAGTTGTAGCACATAAAGCAGAAGCGCTCTTGTTACACTTTGCTGAAAAGCGGCACATTCCTGTTACAAGCACCTCTATTGCAAAAAATTATTTATTAGAATCTCATCCAAACTACTGCGGCAGCCTTACACCAGAACTTGTAGAAAAATCAGATCTTATGTGCGTTATAGGTAAAGAACATATTGCTTTAGAGCATAAAGGTCCTAATATCCTCATATCAGCGCAAAATGTCGCAATTGGAAATAGAAATTATCCTCAACTCTTACTAAAAGAAGTAGTTTTAGCACTCTGCTCTTTAGAACCACTTAAATCTCGTAAAATTTGGCAATCAAGAGACCCGCCAGATTCCTTACTTGATGATGTGTTCATTACCTGCCGTGATAAAGAACTCTTAGAAGACATGTCACCTTATTTTACAGGCGATGTGATTTCAAGTAATCATGCCAGCCCGCACTATAGCCTAGCAAGCGCAATTGGTGCTTTCAAAGCCTTTCCAAGGCGTCGCCCAGTCGTATTTTTAGACGAAAACGACCTTAAAAGCAGCCTTACAGAGCTCTACATTGCGCATGAGGAATGCATTCCCCTTCTCATATGTGTAGCTGGTAACGGAAGCTGGGTAAAGGGGCTTTTTCCGGATATTCCTGTCTATCGCCGCCGCATGCCCGATTTACTGCCTTATGAGCTTGTGGTGGTTTCTCTTGGGTGAAATGATTTTTAAGTATTAGAGAGCAAACAGCAGACGGGGGAGGCAAATCTTAAAAGATAAAAACGATAGAACGATAGAACGATAAAAACAAACACAAAGTATAATTTAATGTTTTTGTTTTTATCGTTACTATCGTTCTATCGTTTTTATCGTTCTAAAAATCAAAGTCGTTAATGCATAATCGATGTGAGTAAACGAATAAGATCGTGATAGGTTAAGAAAATCAAAAACGATATTAGAGCCACGGCAAATGGCACGACAATTTTTTCGATAGTTTTAGATTTTAATCTTTTGCCTGTAACGATTTCAAATAATGAAAGGCAGATATAGCCCCCATCAAGTACTGGCAAAGGCAGAAGATTTAATAACCCAAGATTTAAGCTAATTGCACCCATCCAGAAAAGCACCTCTTTAATACCTGAGGTCCATTGTACTTGTATTACCTGCACAATACCTATCGGGCCGCTAAGCCATTTAGGATTTAAATAGCCGCCAACAAGTGCCTGGAGAGTATGAGTTACCTCATCAACAATATCGCTAAACATCTGAATTGGATTTGGATCGTACTTTACTTGTAAATCTTCAACACCAGGAAGCCCTAAAAGAAACTGTTTTTGGCGAGTTTCTAGAAATTTCACAGCCAAGGCGCGTTTTTCTGGATCATCGATTGCCTGTATGAGTTTTTTTTCTTCTTCTTGCTCTTTGGCTACAAGCTGCTTGTCTTGTGCTTGCATAAGCTGAAGGCGTGTTTTTGGCTCAACTGGTTTTAAAAGTTTTAATGATCCTAATTTGGCTATAGACTCATTTGTACCAATTGATTGAACAATTTGCTCAAGGTTTTTAGAATGAAGCTCGGCATCAAATAATTTATTGGGATCAGCTACAGGGCCTTTTGGCATTTTTTGAGTGATGATAAGCACTTTGCGCACTTGAATGTTTTTCAAAAAGTCTACTGCTTTATGCACAGGAGTTCCATCAACTGCCACAATCACATCGCCTACTTGCAAAGGCTCTTCGATACTTGAAAGAGCATTATCAGAAAAAGTTTTATCACTATCGATAAAGGAAAGTTTTTCTTCGACAGTGCAGTTTGGAGAAAGGTTGTAGGGAATAAATACAAGCTTTTGAAATTTTGTATTTTTTAAATTGGCTTCATATTGCCAATCGGCAAGCTCTTCTTTTATGTGATTTGTGAACTTTAAATCCTCGACTTCGACGCGAGGTACGCGCCTCAGAAGCGTTTGTCCATTTCGCTGTATGGTAAGAAGGCTTTTACCATCATTTAAAAGCGTTGTTAGCTCAAGAAGAGAATAGACAGGCTCTCCATCTATCCAAATAATGCGATCACCGGGTTCTATGCCACTTCCTATAAGCGGCGATCCTGCAGGAAGTTCGGTTTTATGGCCGTTTTGCGATGTAGGAAATACAACAAAATTCGCACTGCTAAAAACACCTGTAGTTAAAATGCCAGGTTCTACAGATTGAGGATGTTGGTAGGGATGTATACTTAATGTAAATGGCTCATATATGAGCTTTTGATTGTTCCAATGTGCACCTTCAACCTGAATGGTATTTCCAGATGTCATAGCTGCATGAAAATGGTCTTTTGCTCCGCGTACAGGCTCGGTATTATATTTTGTGATGATATCACCTGGCCGAAGTCCTGCTCGAAAAAGTTCAGATTGCGGATCTACCCAGCCTACTTTATTTGTCACATCGGCAAAATTTTTCTCTCTACCGCCTGCAAGCCATATAACGCAAAATGCCAAAAAAGCAAAAATAAGATTTGCCAATGGCCCCATTATGGCAACTTTTATGCGGTCCCATGGTGATTTACCAAAAAAACCATCAGGAATATCTTCAGGCTCTTTCCCATCTTCTTTTTCCATGCCGGCAATTTTTACATAACCACCGAAAGGCAACCAACAAATATTCCATTTTACACCGTTATGCATAAGAGTAAAAATTGGACGGCCAAAACCAATTCCAAAAGACTCTACACGCATACCAACGCGTCTTGCCATCCAATAGTGGCCAAGTTCATGTATAAAAATTAAAAAGCCAAGACCTAAAATTGCAAAAAGAAGATAGAGCAGGCTCAAGGTGTACATCCTTTTTAGTAGAATTATCTCGGGATGATTATGCCTTACGCGGCCTAATGAGTGCAAGAGTTAAGACTAATGCTAAGGCCAAGATTGTAACAACAAGTCCAGCAGTTGAACAAGGAAGCTCGTAGACAGAAAGTAAATGACGAGACAACGCTATCCCTATAACAGATGCACTCATGGCTATAACACATGACAATATCGCCATAGTTTTTAATCTATTTGTCAATCTACGAGCAATTAAAGGAGGGGTAACTAAAAAGGCTAAAAAAAGAAGTACGCCTACTGCCCTAAATGCCCCAATGGCACATACAGAACTTAGTGCCATAAGCAAATAACTTATTTTTTCATTTGAAATACCGCAAAGGGTTGCAAAAAGTGGATCAAATGAAGTTACAAAAAGTTTTCGCCAATAAAGTATGATAACTAGTGTATTTATCACAAATATCCAAAACATAAGCTTCAGATCATCCAGGCCAAGTGCATCGACATTGCCCATTAAAAGCTCAGCACCTACATGTGCACTTTTTGTAAGAGTAGTAACTAAAATTATACCGACAGCAAAAAGCAGGGTAAATACCATGCCAATACTTGCATCTTCTGCAATAGGCAAATAAGAAACTACAAAGCGGCATAAAAATGTAGTAACAAAGGCAGATCCCAAGGCACCTATAATCAAAAAAGAATCTGATGGCAAAAGATGTGAAAAATCAAATTCAGATTGCGGGCCTGAATAGATATGATAGGCAAGATAAGTTAGTACAATACCAGGTAAAATAGTGTGTGAGAGGGCATTTGCAAGCATAGTCATTTTTCGAAGCACAAAAAAGGTGCCAATGATTGCTGCCGTAAAAGACAAAAGCACAAGCACAAAAAGCTGCAGCTCATCGCTTGCCATATGCATATGTTTGCCAGTTACAAACTGCTGCAAACGCACTATCAGCGTATAGAAGAACTCAAAAAAATCATTGCCCCAATAAGGATTTTGATTCATGGCTTAAGCAGATTAACCTCATGTGCGGGAATTGGCTGTTTGTGAGGATCTTGTTGCGGATAGTTAAGAATAACCTCAAGCTTGGCTTCAATTTCGGGAGTAATAATATGTTCCATTTCTTCTGCGCTAGGATGTACCCGGTCTTTTCCAACTCCGCATTGCTCTACTAAATAAACTTCCCATAAACGATGCAGCCTTACAATTTTTCTTCCCCACAGCATACCTGAAGCAGTAAGCTCATATGTTGTTTTTCCTACACGTTTTAACCAGCCTTTTTGTCGAAGCGATAAAAGTAAAAGCGCAAGGCCTATAGGCTTTGCCTGAAAATGCTGCACAATCTCAGATTGTTGAAGTAGGTTTGAATTTTTTGCAGAACACACCTTCCAGAGTACCTTTAAAAGGTTTTCTTGTTGGCATTGTTTGCGAAATGAAATCTTGCGAATAATTCTAAAAAAAAGACCGCGCTCAGGTGATATTATACTTGAAATAATAAACAGCAGGCTTGCTGATAACACAATCATAGGCCCGGTTGGAAACGAAATGTATTGCCCGTGGGATTTAAAGATCTGACTCATTTCATGCGAAAGATAGACTCCAAAAAAGCCCGATATAAGCCCAAAAATACTAGCTATAACTAATACTAATTCTAGTTTGTTAGTCCAAAGCCTGCTAGAAACCACTGGAAAAGTGAGCATACTAGACATAAGTACAACGCCAAGTGAACGTATTCCCACTACTACAGCAAGGACTGTAACAAACAACAAGGCACCATTTACAACTCGTGCATCTATACCAGTTGTTTTTGCAAATTCAGGATCAAAAATGAGTACCTTAATTTGTCTATAAAACAACATCGTCACAAAAAAGGTAATGATGGCTAAAATACCATACAAAACTATGTGTTCATTTGTTTGAGTAGCTGCCTGTCCAAAAAGGTACCCCTGAAGCTCTCGATACAGCGTAGGATATTTGCCTTGCAGACTTGAAAGCAACATCAAAGCAATTCCAAAAAATGATGCAAGAACAAAGCAAAGAGCGCTATCAGATGCTATTTTGAATGAAGAGGTAAGTTTTTGAATTGTATACATTCCCAAAAGGGCAGAAAGCGCTGCTCCAAAAAGAGGAATAAGCAAAAACTGCCAGTCATTATTTGGATTTACATCAAAATATATTTTGCAAAAAAGCAGTCCGCAAATAACTCCTGGGTAGCATGCATGAGATAATGATTCTCCTACAAGTGATTGGCGCCTTAATACTGAAAAGCTGCCTACAAATGCGGCTACTAAGCACATAAGCATCGAGCCAATTGTTGGAGCTGCTAAAACAGGATCGGTAAAATATTGAATCATTGAATCCCTGAGGCAATTGTGCGAGAAAGCTTAAATGTCTCATCCATCAGTGCAAAATTTTTACCATATGTTTTATGGATATTGGCTTTAGTAAAAGTGGTGTGAGTAGGACCTAAAGCTATAAGTCGGGTATTGAGCATAAGCACCCACGAAAAATACTCTTTAACGCTTGCAAGATCATGGTGCACCATCAACACAGTTTTATTTTGCATAACAAGCTCTCTAAGTAGTCGTACGATGATTTGTTCTGTAGTATGATCAACGCCTGCCAAAGGCTCATCAAGAAAGTAAATATCGGCATCTTGCATGAGAGCTCTTGCTAAAAATGCGCGCTGCTGCTGGCCGCCTGAGAGTTGACTAATTTGCCGATCTGCATATTCAGAAATGCCTACTTTTTCAAGGCATTCCATAGATCGCTTATGATCTTTTTTAGAAATAGGTGCTAAAAAACCAAGACGAGAATAGCACCCCATAAGTACAAGTTGTCGAACAGTTATAGGAAAATCCCAATCAACAGCTTCTCTTTGAGGCACATATGCTGTCTTTTGCCGCATCTTAGAAAGCGGGTTTGCTTCAATCCAAACCGATCCTGATACCGTTGGAATAAGTTCCAAAATGCCTTTTAAAAGAGTACTTTTACCAGCTCCGTTCGGTCCTATTATGCCAACAAAAGTTCCTTTCGGGATTTCGAGATCTACATCCCATAAAACAGGGGTGTCATGATAGTGTATAGTAAGACCCGAGACCTTTACTGCTAATACTTGTTGGTGACTTTCTTGTTTTTGCATTTCTAGCTTAACCCTTTAGCAATAACTAAAGAATCATAAGTCATCATGCCAACATACGTGCCAGCTTTCGAAGATGCCGGACCCATGGCATCAACATAGAGCGGCTCTTTTGAAATACTAACCACATGACCCATCCTCAAACAAGCGTCAGTTAGTTTTTTAAGAGAATCACGGCTTACATTAGATTCTGCAAAGAGTGTGCTAACGTTAAATTTTACGATATGATCAACCATTCTTTGAATGTCCGCTGTGCTAAGCTGACTATCGGGAGCTAGTCCCTCAGGGGCCATCGAACGTTCAATCCAGCTTCCATTTAAACGCTCTTGATTTGTTGCAAGATATGCCCGTACAAAATAATTAAAAGCCTCATGAGCTGATACAAGATAGCGCTTAGCACTCGGAAGCACCATAAAGGTAGCTAAAATTTCGTTATGAACCTTTTGAAGACTATCCATAAGTATGTCCGCATGCTGTTGTATTGAAACTCTTTGTTTAGGAAGATACGCACCTAAAGTTTCTGAAATAAAAGGAACTGCCGATTTCCAGAGACTTACATCCATCCATATATGGGGATCAAGTATCCCATTATAAAGTATAATATCCTCTGGATACTTTTCAGATAAGTATTCGCCTATAGAAAAAGCTTTAGGGTTATCTTTCAGACGCCCTGCCAGGCTTGGTCCATGCTCTAAGCCAAGACCATTATAAAATATTAAATCTGCCCGAGACAATTTTTCATCATCACCTTTGACTAGTTGGTAGGAATGCGGATCACTTTCTCCTTGAATAAGTGTAAGGCAGTCAATATGTTCTTTATCAAGTTCTTGAACAAGCTCAGCGATCATTGCAGTGGTGCAAAGTACTTTTAATTTACCATTTGAGCTCATCCATAGCTGTAATCTGGAAATATTTGTGTTTGTTTTTTTGGAATGAGTTTTTCTGCTATCACAGCCCACTGTAAACAGCAAAAGCGTACTTAAAGCAAAAATTAAAAACCTAAAAATAATCATCTCTTTCTCTTATCACGTGTTCTCTATTCTACACATTTGGGCATTTATTGTACAAAGCTGACCCAGTACTCTGGATGCCTTAGAAAAGGTATTACTTAGGTAAGAGTTTTTGCAATTTCGAGTACAGTAATAAAACAATTAAGATTGACAATTAACCATTAAACACGAATAAATATCACCAACTTCTACGACCCATTGCATCTATGCTTTGGAAGGGGCTAAAAAAAAATAAAATATAGCCCTTCGTATGACAAAATGTTAAAACAAAAAAAGGACAACAAACAATGGCTCTTACACAAGAACATAAGCAAGGCGAAATGATTGCTACTTCTAGCCGCGAAGTCGAAGACCTTATCGGAAAAGCAATTAAAAAAATTAACGGAAGAAAAGAAAACGACCTGTGCCGTTATCTCCCTATGACATCAGGCGGTTATATGCACCATTTTACACTACGCAAAATGAAAACTCAGCTTCCTGAAAAACTTTCAGAAATGATCAAAACATTTATTACAAATGCAGAGCGTCCTGTAACAGTTCCTCCTAAACAGCGCGCAGCACGCGGTTCACGCAAGAAAAAAGACCAAATTATCCTTACAAAAACTGACATCGACCACATCTTACAAGTAGCACGTTCTGCTGGAGACAAAGAATTAATCCGCAAACTTACCCCCAAAAAAGATCTTCGCACTATCAAGCGCGAATTGATTTCATCTATTCGTCATGGCCGTGTTGAGCAAGAACTCTGGAATACATACTCTGAAGTTACAACTAACAACTTGATGGTATAAAGTAATCAAAGCAGATGCACCTTAAGTGCATCTGCTTTGCAAATAATTATGAAAAACGAATTTCCCCTCATACGAACCGCGATCGGCCAAAAATCAAATAGGTTTTTGCCTCCAGAATCCACTAAACCTTGCGTCATTGCTGGCATTATTTTTTCAGACATCCCAGGTTTTCAATCTCGATCAGATGGAGATGTAGTCTTTGGCGCCCTCTGCAATGCCATAACTTCACTTACCGGAATTCCTATATTAAGTGAAATTGCTTTAAAGCTTTGCACCCGAGATGGTATCACTGACAGTGAAGTATATGTTAAAGAAGCTCTTAAAACGCTCAAAGGTCAAAAAATCACCCATCTTTCGATTTCTCTTGAAGCCAAACGCCCGCATTTTCAGGAACACATCTCCGAAATGAAGAAAAAAATTGCCCGTACGTTGGGACTTCAGACTCACCAAGTTGGCATTACAGCCATGAGCGGTGCTGGCCTTAGCGATTGCGGCTGCGGCGACGGTGTGATGTGCAGCCTTATCCTCACCACGGTCGAATCTATCCCGCCTGAGAGCCTTTTCGAATAGGCATAAGCCTATTGAGGACAAGTTGTGAGATTTTTCTTAACGCAGAGAAGCGCAGAGGCACGAAGAAACGCAAAGAAAAACATATAAAAACAAAGTGCTTCGCATAGACGAATTGTTTTCTATGCGAAGCACTTTGTTTTAACTTAGTGTTTTGTATTTGTATTCCTCTGCGTTTCTCTGTGTCTCTGCGCCTCTGCGTTAAAAAATCGGTAAAACTTCCTCATTAACATGATAAGTTTCTTTTAATAAACATCGCGCAGATAGCGCTTTTGTTTGCGCAGGTCTGTTACAAAGTGCCGTGCAGATTCATCACTTATCCCTAATGCTTCTTTTACGATATTTTGAAGGCAAAGATCTACATCCTTGGCCATGCGCGCGGCATCGCCGCATACGTAGATATGTGCGCCGTTTTGGATCCATTCCCAAATATCTTTACGATGTTCCCATAGGCGATGCTGTACATATACTTTTTCGTTTTGATCGCGAGAAAATGCAACGCTTAACTTGAGTGCTTGTTTATCTACTAATTTTTGCCAATACTCTTCGTAAAAAAAGTCATATTGACGATGGCATTCACCAAAAAATAACCAATTGTTTGCAGTTGGATTTTCGCGCGCAAAGCGCTCCTGCATGAAAGCTCTAAAGGGTGCAATGCCGGTTCCTGGTCCAATCATAATTACGGGCAGCTGATTATCATTTGGCAGCAAAAAATCTTTTGTCTGCTGAATATATACAGGCACATTATTGGCATTTGTTTTAATCATATCACATAAAAAATGAGATGCCACGCCCAATCGTTTTTTGCCATGTATCTCATAACGTACGCGCGACACGGTAAAGTGCACTTCGTCTTTATACAGAGCCTGAGATGAGGCTATTGAATACAAACGAGGCAATAAGGGACCTGAGTTCTGGACAAGATCCTGAGGGCCTAAACGTGCTTCGGGATGTTCTTGTAAAAGTTCAAGTACATTATGATGGGTTATAAATTCTCGAAACAGCTCATCATCTTGTAGTAACTTATCTAAATGTGTTGCTCCTCGCACGACAAGCTCTTGCAAGAGCTTTCTTGTAGGAACTGAAAGGTTGATTTTCTTTCGTAAAAAATCAACAATGCGCATTGTTTCGGTGGTTCTTGGATCTTGAATCTCTTCATCTGGGCTAAAGCCGCAAAGCTTTAAGATTTCATCGCACATTACATGATCGTTTTCTGGGCAAATGCCCATACTATCACCTGGCCGAAAGGTAATATTAGAGCCTGCAAGGCTCAATACAACATGCCAGGTTTCTTTTGAAGAGCCTGTTTTGTTAAGCCGCGAGCGCTCTATTAGGCTCGCAGCAAAAGGGCTTGTGCGGCTATAAGATGCCATTATTCAAATTCTGTTAAAACATGTGCTGCAATACTACCGCTTTCAAAGCCTTTCTTTAGAAGATCGCTTTTTTTGGATGAGATACCGCCATTAAATTCCATCGACTGCAAAAGACGTACGCGCATTCTATCTTTACCCAAAAGATCTACAGAATCAAAGAGCGGCAAGCCGTGGCGTTTTCCCATAATGCAGGCAAATAAAAGCGGCATCACAACTTTTTTGTGATTTACGCCAAACAACTCAGCTACTTTTCTGGAAGCTTCGTTCATGCCGGTCCCTGACCAGTTTTCTAGCCTATCCATCTCCCAAATAATTGCTTGGTAAATAGCGGCAATCTTTGGTTTTGTTACACCAGTAACTTCAAACAACTCTTGGGTATACGGTAGGTGATTGATAAATAAAAAGTCGGCAAGTTCAATGAAATCACCAAAATTTTTCATTCGCGAGTGAGCTAGCGGCATGAGGCGATTCATAAATTCATCGTTGAAGCCCCAACCCTTAAGGCGATCCCACAGCTTTTCTTGCGGTATGTGCTGGATGATGTATTGCTGATTGATCCAGTCAAGCTTTGTGATATCAAAAACAGCTCCTGATACGCCTATACGCTTTGCATCAAATTCTTTGATGATCTCTGAGAGTTCATAAATTTCACGACCATCAGTTGAACTATAGCCCATCAAAGTCAAAAAGTTTACAAAAGCCTCAGGAAGATAGCCACTATCACGATAGTAAAAAATAGAAGTTGGGTTTTTGCGCTTTGATAACTTTTTGCCATCTCTACCAAGCAGTAAAGGCATATGCATAAACACCGGGGGTGTCCAGCCAAATACATCGTATAATAATACATGCTTAGGCGTTGAGCTAATCCATTCATCACCGCGAATCACGTGCGTAATGCCCATTAGATGATCATCAACGACATTTGCAAGGTGATATGTAGGAAAACCATCGGACTTCATGAGCACCTGATCGTCAATATCAGCATAAGGAAAAGAAATTCTGCCTTTGATGGCATCAACAAAGACGCAATCACCTGATAGGGGCACTTTAAGACGTATTGTAAATGATTGCCCTAAAGCCTCACGCTCAGCAATTTCATCCGCGCTCAAATTGCGATAGCGTCGATCATAGCCAAGCTTTGAGCCTGTCTTTGCTCCAACTTCTCGCATTTCCTGAAGCTCTTGAGGCGTGGCAAAGCATTTATAAGCCTTGCCAGCAGCTAAAAGCTCATAGCAATACTTTCGATAAATTTCTGTACGCTCAGACTGGCGATAGGGACCGTAAGGGCCGCCAACATCGGGGCCTTCATCCCATGTAATACCAGTCCATTGCAGAGCCTTATAAATATTTTCTTCATATTCGGGGCGGCTTCTTGTGCGATCAGTATCTTCGATACGCAAGATAAATTTACCCCCAAAATGGCGAGCAAATATCAGGTTAAAAAGTGCCATATAGGCCGTGCCTACATGTGGATCGCCTGTAGGCGAAGGAGCAATACGAACACGAACTGTCATAGCATTTCTCAATTAATTGTGCGAAAAGCAAAAACTATACATCATTTGCCTCTTCCAAACAACTCTTGTGATAAAGAAATTGATAGATCCTAATCACGATCTTGACCTCGATACCATTCACCTATATCCTCTATCAATTCTAAAAACGATAGAACGATAGAACGATAGAACGATAAGAACGATGAAAAAAGAAAAAGAGCTGTCCTGTTCTTAACGGTAAATTAATTTAATTTTCTATGTTTTATCGTTCTATCGTTCTATCGTTTTTATCGCTTGAGATTTGAATTAAGTGAATAGTATTGATCTTGATCTTAATCTTACTTTACTTAAGATCAAGATCAGGATTTCTCTCTAAGCTGCTTTGGCCGGTTGCTGGAATGCTGGCTCCATTACTGATTGCTCCATTTGGATGAGCCAAACAAAGTCTTTCATGACATTTATGGCCTCTTGCATCTGAAAATCGGCATAAACTATGGGCTCCATTGGGCCGTCGTCCATGTTTTTGACATTTTCCAAAAAGTTTTGAAAAAGTTTGTTATTACTTATGCGCTGTGCAGAATTACGCCTTAACTGCTCTATTGGAGCTTTAAATTTTGTAAGTTGCTGCTGCATGTCAAGCTGGTACAGCCGTCTGAGCCTCTCACGCTGAAAGAAGGGTACATCTGAGAGTGTATCATCAAAATTTGGCGAGATTGAGTCATTCTCTAATGGATATTTGGCATACTCTTCGCCTACTTCCATAAACGAAAGCTCTCCTGGTATTACGATGTCAGACTGCACGCCTACAAGCTGAGGTGTTTTGCCTGAAACTGTATAATAGCGACCGCGCGTTACTTTATATTCACCATGAGGATCCGCTGCACCATTTCCCTGTGTTGTAAGCGTAAATGTCTGAAATGAACCTTTACCATAGGTGTGATCATCGCCAATTACTAAGGCTCTGCCATAATCTTGCAAAGCCTGGGCTACAATTTCTGCAGCTGAGGCGCTCAAACGATCGACTAGTACTAAAAGCGGTCCATCCCAAATTCTTGTAGAATCAATGTCTCGTATATGCTGCAAATTGCCATTTTCATCTTTGATTGAAGCTACGATGCCTTTTTTTATAAAAAGGCCAACAACATCGACTGCCTGGGTTAGTAGGCCTCCAGCATTCATTCGCAAATCAAGTATAACTCCGCGCACTTTATTTTCTTTGGCAATACCTTGAAAGGCCTTAGCAAGATCAAGACTTGATGAGCTTTCTATATCTTGGTAAAAAGAATGCAGGCTTAAACAGGCAATAACACCGTCACCAAAAGGCTCCACAGTAGATTGTACGCGAGCTTCTTTAATAATTACTTCTCCGCGCTTAACGCTTATATCCTTAGTTTCAATATGCATAACATCACCTAACTGCACTTCACGAAGGACTGTCAAAATAACTTCTGAATCATCTTTTCCGCGAATGCGCTCTACTACCTCAAGGCCGTCCAGACCCAAAACTGGCTCATGGTCAATGGCGATAATTTTATCTTTTAGTTTAAGTTCATGTCCCATATCTGCAGGGCCGCCCTCTATTATTTTGGTAATAGTAAAGCCATCTACATCATCTCGTAGCTGAACACCAATACCCGATAAACGCTGTTGCACAGAGGTTAAAAACTGAGTAGCTTCTGCGGGGGTAAAATAAAGAGTATGTGCATCAAGGGATGAGGCAAACGCTTTCATAAGATACGTGCAAAAAAGCTGCATTTTAAGTTTTTTGTCTTTAGTAAGAATATTTTCTTCATATTTTAGACGTACTTTTTGCAGCCTTTGCACAACAAGAGCTTTAAATTCTGCATCCATTTTTTCTGCTGCAATCATCTGCAAAGCACGCATGCGTACTAGGCGCTCATAGAGTTCATCATCGGTTTTGCACCATTTAAGGTCTTTAAATTCTTTAGAATGAACATCTTTTGGCAAATTTTCAGTCTTTAATCTATCCTCAAAGCGATTTCTACGGTCAATACATGGCTGCATTAAGTTAAAAATGTCTTCAAATGCGGGAAATTTACTGTACTCAAAGTCCCTTGAAATACGTTCTAAAAGCTCATTTGTAGGATTTAACCATTTAGATATCTCGCCTTCGAGAAAATAGGTCTTATAAGGATCTAAGAGATTTATAAAATTTTCTAAAGAGCGCTTCACAAGCACCGGTGACATCGTTTTATAAACGGCATGAGCACGCATAATTTCTTGCATTTTGTAAGTAACATCATACTGATTGATTTCAGCTGGCTTTGCAAACCCAATACTATGCAGCCCAATAGTTATCCACAATACTATCTGAAAGTGAAATGTACCCATTATATCATACTCCAGCCGGGGGTATTTAGTTCAAAAAGTGTCATCTTAGCAGGCAAGCATGCGATTGCCAATAAGAAAAATAGGAGTTTTAAGAGTGTAGTTAAAAAAAAAGAAAAAAAATTGCACATAATGCTTGATGAAAATGTTTTTATCTGTATAATAAATGGTTCAAAAGCGACGTAAATCGCAAAATATTGTTTTTCTCTGGCTCCAAAAGAGAATATGGGTTAAATTTTACGTGCTTTAAAGTTTAAGGAAATAAAAATAAAAAAAGGAAAAAACCATGATGAAAGATAAACAAACTGAAGTTGTTGTACAAGACAACAAGAAAGTTGTTTCAATTACAGAAGCTGCAAAGCTTAATAACGTAACTCGCCAAGCGATTTATGTAGCAATTAAGCTTAACAAGCTTAAGGCAACAAAAGAAACTAGCCGTTGGATGATCCATGTTGATGATCTTAACGAATATCGTAAACAAAAGTATTCCCGTACGAAGTCAACCTTCCAAGGCGAGCTGCTTTTTGACAATACGAAAGGTTATTACTCAGTTAACCAAGTAGCTAAACTACTTAATGTGCCTGCACAAAAGATCTATTATGCAACTCGCGCTGGCTACCTAAAAGCTATCCGCAAAGGTGCTGCATGGGTCGTGAGCATTGAAGATGTAAAAGGATACCAAGAAAGCTATCTAGCATCTAAAGCTAACAAAAAGCAACAGCAAGCTGGCTAATTGCTAACCTCACCTCTCGAGCTAAAAGCCTTTGCGAAATGCTGAGCTTTTGCTCTGGGGGTCTTTTTGGAAAATTCGATAGTATCTTAAGATAAGGCGAATTTTTCCAAAAATGCTATCCAAAGCAAAAGGTCTGATTAGCACTCTTTTTTAGAAATTGGTGAGATTAAAGTATACGACTGTTTCCAGATGAGTAGTCTCTGCAAACATGTCGTATACTTGAGCTTTTTCTATTACATACCCTTCTTTATAAAGTCCTTTACAATCGCGGGCTAAAGTAGATGGCATACATGAAATGTATACTAAGCGCTTTGGTTTATGGCTAAAAATAATTTCCATCATCTTCTCTGATAGCCCTGTTCGCGGCGGATTTACAATCCACTGATCGTATTTTTTAGCATCTTCATTTTTTATTTTTTCACATGGTTTTGCTTGAAACTCAGCATCAAGCCCATTTGCTTTTGCACTTTTTTTTGCGCATGCAATAGCTTCAAAACTAAGTTCAATCCCCAGTACTTTATGTCCTCTTTTTGCTGCCATTAATGTCATTACTCCGTGACCGCAATAAAGGTCTAAAATAGGGCCGTCTTGTACATTTTCAAGCACATCTTTATATATCTGAAGGGCCTGGTGGGGATCGTTTTGCACAAATACTTTAGGTGAATAAAAAATACGCAAGTCATCGACGCTATATTCAAAAACATTCTTTGATTTCAAAACTTTATCATCGACAATTATCGTACGATTATTATCTTCATCCTTCATGACGGTAATTTTAATGGGATTTGTTTCCTGTTGCACAGCAGTGCGCACATCATCAAAATCCTTATCCGAAAAGATAAGGCATCTTTCTATGGGAATTATAGTTGTATTATCACGAGCATAAAAACCGCACTCAGGCCCATGTAAAATAACTTTTTGTCGATAGGCCCATTCTTTTTTGGCAGCCGTAACCTCTACCGGAAAATTAATTGAAATTCCAGCCGTACGCGCTAAAGCATCTATTAACCATTCTTTTTTAACTTTAAGCTGCTCGCTATATACCATATGCTGCAGCTGGCAGCCACCACAATGACCAAAGTAAGGACAAGGTGCAATAGTACGTAAAGGACTTGCCTCTATAACAGAAGAAAGCTGGCCCTCAAAGTAGGACTTTTTTTTAGCAGTAATAGTAACATCTACAACTTCATGCGCCACAACATCGGGCACAAAAATGACCCATCCTTCATGACGAATAAGTCCTTTGCCGCCAAAAACCAGCTTTTCAACCTTGCCACGAATCACTTGTCCAACGTCAAACATAAATCCTCTAGTGTATACATCAAATGTAGCATGTCCGCTTTTGAATGCTACTAGCCTAATGTGGCTAAGCTGTGAGATTTTATTGAAACTATAGAGGAACAAAGCACACAAAGAGAGTTTCCATTTTTTATCGTTTTTATCGTTCTATCGTTCTTATCATTAAAATTTGTTATTAGGTGGCAAATCTAAAGCGATAAGAACGATAGAACGATAAAAACGATAAAAAATGGAAACTCTCGCTCTATGTTCTCTGTTCTTCTATAGTTTCAATAAAATCCTAAAACTTAGCCTCTTTCAAAGAAATCTAGGAAACACTCATTAAAGAATTTGGAAATCGCGGATGAGCAGCTGGATGCTAGAGGCATTTACTTGGGGTGTGAAGGCAACACGCATTTTTTGAGTTTTATTTTGCAGCTGAGGTAGGCGATGGGCTTGACCTATGGCAATACCTTCAAGCATACGATCTTCTTGTTCTAGATACATTTTTAGGTGCTGTTTGCCAATAATTTTGGGCTCCTGAATCTGCTGGCAATCGGCGTAAAGAAGCGGTGCAGGATTTCCGTGGCCGTATGGCTCTAAGAGCTTAATCGACTCGATAAGATCAAAGGTGAGATCATCAAAGCGAACAAGTGCATCTAAATGCAGTTTTGGAGTAATGTGCTGCTCTTGCAGCGTCTCATTAGCAATGGCAGTAAAGCGTTTGGTGAATTCTTCTATGCAGCTTTCGCGTATCGTAAGACCAGCAGCTGAATCGTGGCCCCCAAAATTTATTAACAACTCTGAGAGCTGCTTAAGTACACCTAAAACAGGAAATTCTGGAATTGAACGCAAAGACCCCTTACCTACCTGGCCATCAAGAGCAATCATCACCGTCGGCCGATTATACTGTTTGGAGATCCGCATAGCTAGTATGGCAATAATGCCAGGGTGCCATTTACGCGATGTCATTACTATCGCTTTATGACTTAATATAGAGGGATTCATCTCAAGTGTTTTTTCCACATCTTTTGACATATGCCGCTCAATTTTTTGCCTCTCTATATTATAGAGATTTAGCTCAATGGCAAGCTTTTCAGCTGCAAGGGCCTGTTTAGCAAGTAAAAGCTTTACACCCTGTTCTGGTTCTGCAATACGGCCTAAACTATTTAAGCGCGGGGCTATTTTAGATGCGATAATTGAGGTAGTAGTATCAAGAATATCTGTTTCACATATGGATAAAAGTTTTGCTACACCAATTCGTTTTGTTTTACGCAGCTGCTCAAGTCCATATGATACTAAAATTCTATTTTCTCCCAAAAGAAGGCCCATATCTGAAACTGTGCCAATAGCCACGAGGTCCAAATAGCGCTTGAGATCTACTTTTTTAGCTGGAAGCATGCCTTCTTCGATAAGATGCTCAGTAAGTGCGCAAGCCAATTTAAATGCCACGCCAACGCCTGTAAGTTCGCGATTAGGATATTCTGAGCTTACAAGTTTAGGGTTAAGTGTTGCTACGCAAAGTGGGATTTTATTTGTGGGTTCATGATGGTCAGTGATAATAACATCAATTTTCTGGCGCACTACCTGCTCAATTTGTTCTGCAGCTGTAATACCGCAATCAACAGTAATTAATAATGTACAATGCGTCTTAAGAGCGTATTCTAAAGCATCCAGAATCATGCTCTGACGAAGAAGCGTTGTTCGATTAGAGATGTAATGAAAGACTTTTGCTCCAACGAAGTTAAGCATTTCTGCTAAAAGTGCTGTAGCTGTCATGCCATCTACATCATTATCCCCATATATTAAAATATTTTCTTCAGATAATATAGCCTGTCTGATGCGTTTTACTGCCTGGGGCATTTCAGCAAACAGAAAAGGGTCGTGAAGATCAGGTAGTTTTCCGTAGAGATAGTAGTGAATTGCTTCAAATGAGGTAATGCCGCGAGATGTCAGTACTTGAGCAAGCACAGGATGCAGGTGAAATTCCTGCATAATCTTATCTAAAAGCTCGGGGTCCTTCTTTGGGTAAACCCAAAGAAGTGGTCCCGTATTTGCTTTTAAGCTAAATTCCCTGCTTGTAATATTTTTACTTGCAATATTACTATTTGCCGCATCATCCACTAGACACTACTTGGTAGTAATTTCTTCTTCTGATCGCGAGTCTCTAAGAACAGCAGAATTGGTGCTGCGATAAAGAGAGATGAAAGCGTTCCTAAGAACACTCCAACTGCCATCACAAAGGAGAAGGCAAACATAGATTTTCCACCTAAGAAGACAAGTGTAAGTAGCACAAGTAGCGTGATGCCAGATGTCATCAATGTTCTGCTAAGTGTTGTATTAAGAGCGTGATTGATAATTTCAGCAAAGCTCTTCTTACGCATGACCCTCATATCTTCACGGACGCGGTCAAATACAATAATGGTATCATTAAGTGAATAACCAATAATTGTCATAAGTGCGCCAATGACCTCAAGGTCAATCTGCACAGGCAATCCCATTTTATTAGCAATAGCACATACGCAAATAGTCAATACAATGTCATGCACAAGGCCAAGAACCGCAGCCAGTGCAAATTTCCACTCAAAGCGAAACGCAAGGAAGATAAGTACAGCCACTAATGCAAGACTTAGCGCATAAATTGCGTTATTGCGCATTGCATCAGAAAACTGACCGCTCATATGCGTCCAGCTGGCAGCTAAATTTTGCTGCTGTGATTGCTTTACCTTAAGTCCACTTGACTCAACAGCTTTTACAAGCCATACAATACGTGGATTCTTCTGGTACTCAAAGCTATACTGCTCTTTATCTGATGAAAGTTCAAGGGGCAGGCCATGAAATGGTTTTCCAGCCTCTTCAATACTCATACCAAGTTGAATTCTCAGCAGATTTGGTCTGCCAAGTTCACGAATCTGAAATTCTTTACTCGAAAGTCCTTTCTTGAGCAAAGCATTAGATACTCGTTCACGATAATCTACAGCCTTGCCGCTTGCAAGTTTTGCATCTTGCAAATCAACAACAAGTGAGTAGCCGCCAGTAAAGTCCATACCAAAGATTGACTTATACTGCATTGCGAGCACGCCAATACCAAGAGCTAATACAATACCCGTGATGATAAAAGCAGGTTTTGTATATTTTAGGAAATTAAAGTGAGACGCCTTAATCCACTCAGCCATTTTGAGTTCTTTGTTTGCAGGATTTTGCACCCAGCCAGCAAAGAAATAGCGAGTCATAAACAATACTGTAAACATCGAGGATATTATACCGATAACAAGTGTTACAGCAAAACCACGCACAGGACCTGAGTCAAACTGAAGCAAAATAAGCGAGGCGATGATTGTAGTGAGGTTAGAGTCAACAATCGCAGAAAATGCTTTTTTATATCCAAGATGAATAGCAGATGCAATTCTTCCTGAAACTTTAAACTCTTCACGGATGCGCTCAAAGACAAGCACGTTTGCATCAACTGCCATAGCAACAGTAAGGAGCATACCAGCAATACCAGGCAGTGTAAGTGCCATTTCGATATTTTGCATTACAGCCCATATTACAAGCATGTTAAACAAAACAGCAACACTTGCCACAATACCTGCAAAACGGTAATAGCCAATCATACAAGCAACAACTAAGCAAATAGCAACTATTGCGGCCATTATACCCGCAAAACGCTCCTGTTTGCCAAGTTCCGGGCTAACATTTTGTTCTGAAAGAATTTTTGGTGTGAAAGACAATGATCCGGCACGAAGGTCAGTTGCCAGCTTGCTTACTTCTCGTTGAGAAAAGTTACCACTAATCATTGCATGATCGCGTAAAGCCGCATTAAGTGTCGGTGAAGAAATTACCTGGCCATTTAACACAACAGCCATTCTCCAACCAGTACCGCGTGCATAGGTTTCTTTTGGGGTTCCCACGATTGTCTCTTCGCTAAACTGTGATGTCCAGCTGTAAAAATCATCGCGCGGGCTTGCAGAGGCTGAAGCCCGTCCTGTTGGATATGAGCTTCGGACACTAAATTGCAATACATTACCTTTTGAAGGATCGTAATTGGTCTGTACATTCTCAAGACTTGAACCTTCAAGAGCATAATTTGCAAATACGATCATCAATGGATGGCCGCGGAAGTTCCAGTCGGCAGGATCATCTCCACGAAGTCTTGCAATCATAGATACTGAATCATCAAAAGCAACAGATGGAACATACTCAGCAGGATTTGCAAGTCGAAGACCTGAATCATAAAGAATTTGTGCACTATCTTTAATTCCTATGGAACCCGCAGTTCTTGATGCTGCTGTGTTAAATTTGGCATAGGCAATTTGATTCAGTTGATCTGCATCTTTTTGGTTTGTTACAACAGCTTCATTCCACACATCTTGCAAAAATTCGTTTATGTCTTTTGAAAGATGAGTATTCATTGGGCCATACTGTTCATTTACTATATGAAAATACATAGCAGATGCTTTGATAAGCTCAGATGCTGACAGCCCTTGTGCGCCTGGAAAGTCAATTACAATAGTTGCATTTTCAATACGTATGGTTCTTTCAGAAACACCCATTTTGTTAATGCGCTGATAAAGTTCATTTACAGCCTGGTGAAGCTGTTCGGGATCAGTTACAGGTTTATTTGTATGATCAAGCAGCGCAATTCTAACACTCTTACCACCTGATAAATCCAGGCCCCAGCGAATGATTTTGCTGTCATCGCCGCGAAAATAGGCACTAAATGAGCGTTTAAAGTTTGCAAAGTATGCATTTTCTGTTGGTACAGGTACAGTCAGACGAGCTGTTGGATCAAGATTTACTTGAGCTGATTGATAGGCTTCTTTAGCTCGTAGTATATCTTCTTGAATTGAATCGTCAATGCGATTTTGCACAATAATACGTTGTTCTACATCAGAAAATTCAAGACTTGCAAACTCACGGCTTCCTAAAACAACAAAGTCTTCTCGGGTCGCCTTAATAAGTGTTGAGTAGTAATCGTCTAATTCAAAAATGAAATCGCGAGCAAATTCAGAGGTATTGCCTAAAGCTTGTCCTGAGTAGCTAATGAAGCCTCTTTTTTGAAGCAAAGTATTTAAGTTTGTAATTTCTTGAGTAAATGTTTCAGCTTCCGGGTTGCCAGGGAAACGGTTGTACTGATCGATAATATTTTGCATGCCGCGCAAAATAACATAAATTGAACTATGACGCAGTCCACTAAATGGCAAGTCGCGAGTTGGTGCAACTACCAATAAGCAAAGACGTTTTTGACTAGGTGTTGCCGTTTCATATGATGCCATATCAAAGATAGGCAGTTGCTCTCTTAGCAGGTCATTATGAGTTGGCTGCCATTCGCGTGAAATTTCAGCTAATGTTTGATCAGATACATTTTTTGCAATCTGGCGTAAATCAAGTGCCATCACACTTTGAGCACCAGGCAATGAATTTAAGTTAATACGAAAATCCGAAAAGCCTTGAGCTATTGTTTCATCTGTTGTCTGCTGCACACGAGCAAGCTCGTTCATAACAAGTCGATTGATGTCTTCTTGTTGAATTTTTTGAGATTCATTCATCTTCTGGTTTACACGCAAAGCTGCAATATCTGCATGAAGACGAAGAGTAATTGTATCACTTGCCCAGTCAAGAACAACTTCTTTTACGATGGGATTTTTTTGTCCAAGAACAAGTGTGTACACAGCATTTTGGGCACTATTTTTTGAGCGCTCTGCTTTAAGCCATTCTAGGATTTGCTTTCTAGAAAGAGGTTTAAGATCATTTTGAACATGGCCTTCATTTGCTTTTAGGCCAATTATAGCTTTATCAAGAACAGCAATTTGCCCCTGAAGTGCTTCTGCACGCTCAAGACTTGTTTGGTCGATAAGTTCTCTTTTTGCTTCTTTGCTTTTGCGCATTTCACTAATGGCAAGCTTTTCGCGCTCAAGAACAGTTTTTGTCTCTTGCATCTTGGCAGCAAGTTTAGTAATAAGGCCGCTTGCATCGGGCATGTCGGTTTGACTAAATGATGCAAAGTAGCGTTTTGCAAAGTCTGTGCCAGCAAAATTTTCTGAAATTTTAGCTACACGTCTTGCTAAAAAAAGTATTGAGTCGTTGTTATCTTTTTCATCAAGTACCTGCATAGTCTCTAAAACTTGAGGCGACGTACCTGCTAGTACTTGAGCAATGCCTGCAAAGCGATCGCCTACAAGATCAAAGTAGAAACCTGAAATTTTAGCGGCACCATCTTTTCCTGCTTCTTGTTTTGGAGCAAAACGAAATAGCGACTGAACATCTTTTTCATTAAAGTGAACGCCAACATTGCGTAAAATCTGTACTGTATTACCTGTTGAATCTTCATCCATTAATGAAAGTTGCGCAGGAACAAAAGGGATAAGCGCGCCGGCTCTTGGAAGAAAACTAGCAAATGTTTTGCTCTCTTTGGTATCTGGAAACTGCACGTTGATTACAGATGGATCATCTTTACTTAATGTAATCTCTTTAGGATGCAGTTTAAGAAGATCGCAGTAGGCTCCTACCCATTCTAGGGATTCTTTTTCAAGAGAATTTACTCTGACAGCTATTTGTTCAGCAACTTGCATAGCATATGCAGAGTCAATAGGCTTTTTGAGTGGTTTAGAATAAAAAATTATCGTCGGAAGGATATTGTAGAGGGTCAAGAGAAATACAGCGACGATAACTAAGAACTGCCAGCGTTTTTGCTTTTCCATAGGTGTACATACATGGGTTTAGAGTTAATTTTGACAAGGCTACCAGATCCTACCCAATCTGGTCAAAACAAAAAAATAGGGCTGTGCGGGATTTAAATATTTTATGCGACTTTAAGTGGCGACGGTCTCAATTCCCTGCCCTTGCCCTTGCCTTGCCCCTGCCCTTGCCCCTGCCCCTGCCCCTGCCCTTGCCCTTGCCCTTGCCCTTGCCCTTGCCCTTGCTCCTTGCCCTTGTCCTAATAGTCTCAACTTAAGCGATTTTTATCATAATCTTGATCTTAATCTTTTTTTCGTAAAGTACTTTAAAAAAAAGAGATTATGAACAAGATCAAGAAAGGCTTAAAGTTGACTCCATCAGGGCAAGGGCAAGGGCAAGGGCAGGGGCAAGCGCAGGGGCACGGGCAGGCAATTGTATGCAAGATGTCTAATAAAGCTTAAAGTTAAGATTTGATTTTTTTTGGAGGAGAAAAGAAAATGCACCTATTCAGGTTATGAATAGGTGCATTGTTTTACTTAAGCTGAGGCGCTAGCAGCTTTGCTTGCGCGTTTTGCTTTGACTGGAGCTTCTGTTGCCTCTGCCGGGGCAGCTGCAGCAATAGCCGCTTCATTTTGTCTTTCCACTGCAGCATCGACCTTTTTAGAAAGGGCTTTTACTGCGTAGATCCATAATACTGCAACTACTGCAAATACACCAAATGCATACGGTGCTGTAACGGAAACAATATTTGATCCCGTAGTTGCAACTGTAGCTGCAAGTACCATCTGCAAGTTACTTTGAACGAATGCACCACCGGCTTTACCAGCACGGCCGCCAATAACGTCCACAGCAGCTTTACCTTTTGTCTTGAGTTCGTCATCAAGAGGTATATATGCCATTTCTTTTGTAGCATCAAACAGGCTGTACTTAATGCCTTTTGATAAAATGATGATGCCAGCACCCAAGAATGTTGCTGCAGCAACAGGTGTTGTAGCCATAGCTTGCAAGATAAAGTCGACCCAGTCTTTTGCAAAGATAAAGGCAAAAAACGTAACGCCGCCAATACCAATCATAAGAGGAGTAATAGAAGCTGCTGTAAACCAGCTTACTCGGCGGATAACGTTAGAGCCAACTAACCAGCCAAATAATATGGTAAATAGGCCTGTAAAAGTAGAGTAGTTACCCATAAAGGCGTTATATCCACCCTTGTCGCCTGCAAAATATACTCCCAACTGGTTTTTCCACTGAACTTCAACTAAGTTGATAGTAACGCCGTAAGCCATGATTAATAGAGCAATTAAGCCAAGCTCAGGTGACTTAAAGATAATTTTGCAGCTTTCCATTAGTGATGGTTTTTCTTTCTTCTTTTTTGGAGCTGCAGTTTCTGCAGGATCATAGAAACGTTTGTCAGTAAGAACGCTTTTATGCAACCAGCGATAAAGTCCCATTGAAATAATGCCAAATAATACTACCGCACCCATCAAAAGATGCAAAGATGCTTGCCATGCTTCTTCTGGACTTGCGAAAAACTGCTTAATGTCTTCAGAGCAAAAGCGCACAACTTGACCTGAAAGAATAAGTGAAAGGTTTCCAATAACTAAAAATAGTCCATAAAAACGCTTTGACTCACGCATGCGTACTACGTGGTTTGCAAACTGCCAGAACATTAATGCAATCATTGCACTTCCCCAGATTTCTGAGAGAACGTAAAAGAGCGAAAATGCCCAGTAAGTATAAATATCGATAAAGCCTATTAGCGCAGGATATGAATCTTTTAAAGCTGTAATAGAAGCAGTACTTGGGTGAAGGCTCTCAAGATTTGGGTGTATCCAAAAAGCAAATAGTCCAAAAAACACCAAAAAGGGTGTTACGACGGCGTAAAATACGTTTTCGCGGGAAAGAATGTTGGTAAGCTTTGCATAGATAATTACAAAGATAATGGCTGCTGGGGTGACGCAATATAGTTTTAAGAATGAAATTGCACCAGCTCCTGCTGAGTTTACTACTATTGTATCCTTTGTATCGCGGAGCAGCGTATAGTTAAATAAAATACAAAACATGATAAAGGCAAGAGGTAAAAACTTCTTTAGCTCATGATTATGAATAGGCCATAAAGCCGCTCGTAATCCCGTAAACTCGGGTTGGGTTGCTTCTTTCTTTACACTCATCGTTAAATTAAACCTCCAGTTAATGATAAAGAACTAATTTAAGACAAAATACAATATAAAACAAGACAAATTTGATTTTAAAGGTTGTGCGTCTTAAAAAAAAGCCCTGCAACTTCATTTAAGGGATAGTTTCACCTTAATTCATAGATATTTGCAAAGGTCTTTAAAAAAAATTTGCCATCTAACTTTTTGAAGATCAATTTCTTAAGTATAGGGGTATGCTTCTTATGTTGCTTTTAGAGAGGAAAACAAGTACAACAATAACTTAAGGCAAATCACATTAACATATGACTTTTCCATCCCGAAATTACGGAATGGCAAAGACTATAAACACATAATAATCATTCCCTTATGGACGAAGTACTACAAATTAAAGGCGGAACTCCACTTGTTGGCGAAGTTAAGGCAGCGGGCGCTAAAAACGCTATGACTAAGCTACTTGTGGCATCTTTGCTATCTGATAAACGTTGCACATTTTATAACGTGCCAAACATTGGCGATGTTGAAGTGACTGTGGCACTCTGCCAAGAAATTGGCATGCAGGTTAATTGGGATAAAGATGCTGGAATTCTTGAATGTCAGACAAAAGAGCTTAAAACTTCTTATATTCCACAGAGATTTTCTGGTTCAAACCGCATTCCTATCCTCATGATTGGAGCGCTTTTAGGTCGGACCGAAGAAGACATTATTGTTCCCACAGTTGGCGGCTGCAAAATTGGCAATCGCGCAGTAGAATTTCACCTTGAGGCCTTGCGATCTCTTGGAGCTATTATCGAGCTTCGCGACATGAAGCGCGAAAGTGCTTACTTTGCCCACGCCCACAATGGTCTGCAAGGTACCTTAATTCATCTTCCCTACCCATCCGTTGGTGCTACAGAAAATACAATTATGGCCTCAATTACAGCTAGAGGCACAACAATTATCAAAAATGCAGCTATTGAACCTGAAATAGTTGATCTGATCCTCTTTTTGCAAAAACTAGGCGCACACATTACTTTAGACGTAGATCGTACCATTCGAATACAGGGTACGCGCAAATTTTATGACGTCGAACATACAGTATGCTATGACCGTATAGAAGCTGCCTCCTTTGGCATGGCAGCCATTGGTACAAAGGGTAGAGTATATGTAAAAGGCGCAGATCATCTAAACATGATCACGTTCTTAAACAAATTGCGCGAGATTGGCGGCGGCTTTGCTGTGAAAAAAGATGGTATTGAGTTTTTCTACGATGGTCCTTTGCAAGGCGGCCTTCACCTTGAAACCGATGTGCATCCAGGCTTTATGACTGACTGGCAGCCGCCTTTTGTTGTGCTTTTAACACAGGCTGCAGGCACATCTATTGTGCATGAGACTGTATATGAAAACCGTTTTGGCTTTACTGAGGCTCTTCGCGAAATGGGGGCGGATATATCCCTCTTTAAACAGTGCTTAGGTGGAAAACTTTGCCGATTCTCATCGCATAGTTTTTATCACAGTATTGCCATTAAGGGTGAAAGCGTACTTTCTGGCAAAAAAATTGCCATACCAGATCTTCGTGCCGGCTTTGCCTACCTTATGGCTGCCCTCATAACAAAAGATGAAAGCACTATTTCAGGGCTGCATTTTCTTGATCGCGGCTATGAAAACCTTGTAACCAAACTTACTGGACTTGGAGCTAACGTTCAGCGTATTCATAAGCGCGAAACACGTGATAGCTTAAATCCGGCATCCAAGCCTGAAGTCCTTTCGGTCTAAGGCTTTATCAGAATTTCTTTAAACACAGAGAGAGGCCCCTTTTTTGACCGCAGGTCCTTGGAGTGCGGGACTTTTTGTCCCGCCCTTAAATTTTACGTACACATTAACCACATAAGCTTCAAAGCGTAATATTCGCTTTGTTGTTTTGGACGTTACAGTGTGCGTAAAATTAAGGGCGGGGCAAAAAGCCCCGCACTCCAAGGACCTGGCGGTCAAAAAACATTAAAGCTCCCCTAAAGCATCCATGCAGGCTTTTTGGAAGAGATTTTGAGAACTTGTATGATCCTGCATATCAATTGTAGGCAGACTCATTAAGGTTCCATGATGAAGGGAATCTGCAAGATTACCAATCTGGTTGGCAAGCTGCTGGATAGAATCAGTTATTTCACAACCACCTTGAATTAGTTTTTTGATTAAAAGGGGTTTTTCAGCTTTTGGCAGTGCAGCCAGATCTTTTCGGGCCTCATCTACTAACTGGCGGCGCGATTTACGAATTTCATTAATTTCTTTACACTCATTATAAGCTTGTAGCCTGCGATGAGTAAATTGTGTAGGACAATAAAGATCGTCTGCTTCAAGTTCTTTTAGTTGAGCATATTGAGCCAGTGGCAAATATATATCGGCAAGAAAGCATTCTAAAGCTTCCTTCCCCCCCTCCAGATAACTTGAGAGCTTTTCACTACCATGAATTTCTTTGTAGGCAACCTTTACGCACTCTCCTAGGCGTCTTTGATATTCTTTTTCTTCTTTGCTATTCGTGTCATATACTATATCTCCTGCAGTATCAGCTTGAGGAACATTTATTACTTGTTGTCCATAGCTGTAGCGCACAAAGTTTGCAGCCATATCCCTTGCAGATTCCATGTAAGAATCATCAAAAGGGCTGAAAATGTTAAATTGCATAAAAAGATGTTTATAAAACGGGTAGTCACGGCCAAAATTAATCAGGGACTGCGTTTCAAGCTGTGCTTTAAATTCATCATTTGTCGCACCAAAGCCAAAATCGCGATCTAGGGCATACAATAAATCAACTGTTGCGCCATTTTGAACAAATGCACGGGCAAGTCTTACATACATCTCATAAAATCTATCTTCTTTACTCTGACAATCTGTTTCTGAATCAAAAATTTCACGAATGATACTTGTAACGAATGCATAGGTTGCCAAATGCGTGCAGTTTGTAAGTAAGCTATTTATTGAATAATGCTGTGAAAAAGTTTTTTTACACAAAAAAATTACTTGAACTGCTATAAGAACTACGCAGTGAGTAGAATAACTCAATGTTTTTATAAGATGATTTTTTAAATACTCAGATTTAGAGCCTGTTGCCCAATATCCTCCAAATACAAGAAGAGAAATACCTAGAGATCCCAATGTTTCGACAACCGCAAAAAGTACAACCGTCACCTGTCCAGTAATGGCTGTAGCTCGGGCTAGAACACTAATAGCGCGGCCATGCCAGCTCTCAGATGCTTTTTTCGCGAGTGTAGTTGCCGCAAATGAAAAAGCCCAAAATCCATGAGCTGTAAGCGGCTTTACATGCGTAGGGGGCAAATCAGTAATTGTAAAATAATTATCCTCAAAACAGCTCGGCAAAATTAAAGAAGATAACTCGTGTTGTACATTGCTCATATAAAACACTTTTACCGGATTTAATTTTAGGCGTCAATTGGTCTTTAAAGTTACTCCGCATCAAGGGAGTGTTGGTTCTAAAACAAGATACAATCAGTTTAATGTTTTTGTTTTTTATTGTTATTATCGTTATATCGTTTTATCGTTCAAACCGCACAAGACTCTTAAAAGCAAAGGGCTTTTTAAACGATAAAAAGATATAACGATAATAACGATAAAAACAAATCTCGTCACGGTCACGGTCTCTATAGTGAGTGTTCAAAGCCAAGCTTATGCTAAATTAAGTACCATATAATTATATAGAATAGTCATACTATCTGGCATGACTTTACCTTTAATACAAGAAAATGCTTTAATCGCGGACAGCCGACAACCTCTCTGGCGCGATCTTTTGCGAAAAAATTTTATCAAATTAGAAGATATTTGCGCATATCTTGAATTATCTGATGAGCAAATAGATGCTATTGATCCAAATCCACGCTTTAGCTTGAATTTGCCCAGGCGACTTGCTCAAAAAATACAAAAAAAATCTATTGTCGACCCCCTATTTTTGCAGTTTGTGGCACTAAAAAAAGAACTTATTTCCGATCCTGATTTTGTTGAAGATCCTGTGCAAGATGCCACTTTTTTAAAGGGTGATAAACTTTTGCACAAGTACGAAGAGCGTGCTTTAATTATTGCAACATCCGCCTGTGCTATGCACTGCCGCTTTTGCTTTCGCAAAAATTTTGATTATCAAACACAAGATAAAACTTTTAGCAAAGAACTTAATCTCATACGTGCAAACCCCTCAATTCAGGAAATCATTTTAAGCGGCGGAGACCCTCTTTCACTTTCAGATGAAATACTACGAGAGCTTTTATCAAACATATCAAACATCCCTCATGTGCGCCGTATTAGGTTTCACACACGTTTCCCAATGGGTATTCCTGAGCGCATAGATGATTCGTTTTTACAGGTTTTACAAGAGTGCCCAAAACAGATATGGTTTGTACTGCACTCCAACCATCTTAACGAATTTGATGATGACATTTGGCATGCCCTTAAACGCGTACAAAAGCTCGGTATACCAGTTTTAAACCAAACAGTGCTGCTGCACGGGGTAAATGATTCTCATAGCACACTTAAAGACCTTTTTGTTGGCCTCATAGATCATGGTATTGCCCCCTATTACCTACACCAGCTAGATGAAGTGCAGGGCTCTATGCACTTTAAAGTGGACATACAAACAGGACTTGAACTTACTAAATCACTCATGAAAGTACTTCCTGGCTACGGAGTACCTAAATACGTTCAAGAAATCGCAGGCAAGCCAAGCAAAACCATTCTACATACGATCCACGGTGACTAAACCTAAAAGATCCATGCCTTGCTTTAGGACACGGCCAGTTACTTCTGTTAGCAAAAGCCTTGAATTTTGTTCACTTGAGCCCTCAACCCGGCAGTCGCGGAAAAATTGGTTAAATGTCTCAGCAAGGGTGTAGAGGTATTCTGTAAGGCGATTTGGCTGAAGATCTTCTGCCATAACATCTAATGTTTCAGCAAATTGAGCAAGATGTAGTCCAAGGGCTACTTCTGATGGATGAGATAAGAGTATTTGTGTATTTGCAATAAGCTCTGCAACAAGCTCTTTAGGAATTCCAACTTTTCTGATAATACCCTGCACCCGTA
The DNA here is from genome assembly GCA_963785335.1 of uncultured Chlamydiales bacterium. GTDB lineage: Bacteria > Chlamydiota > Chlamydiia > Chlamydiales > FEN-1388 > SZAS-7. The sequence goes on from CAWAUW010000003.1 coordinate 48,481, forward strand.
CGTAGGAATACATCACAAAAGCTGCAGTGTTGCCTTCAAAACGCAGCATTTTATCGTAGCTAAAGACATAATCACTTATGCGGTGGCAAACAAGGTCTGAATATTTAATGGCATTGATGCCAAGTGCGGCTGCCACGCGTTTTTGCTCATCTTCTGGCCATTCGGGGTTTTTTTCTTTTAACAGCGCTTCTGCCTTTACAATAGCCGCTTTAATCAAATCGATAAGCTTTTCTGTTTCACCGGATCTTGTGCGAAATTTTTTGCCATCCGCCCCCAAAACTACTCCAAAAGGCACATGATCCGCTCGCACTTTTTGAGGATCCATATAGCCTGCCTTTACAGCTGCGGCAAAGATCATCTGAAAATGTGTAGCTTGGCCGGCATCTGTGACAATGATGATGCGATCGGCTTTTTCTACTTTAATGCGATGTCGTATGGCTGCCATGTCAGTTGTATCGTAGTTATAGCCGCCATCTGATTTTTGGATCATCAAAGGCAAAAGCTCGCCCTCCCGGTTCAAAAAGCCATCTAAATACAGGCATTTTGCACCTTCAGAAATAGTTATAAGCCCCTTTTGCTCTAAGTCTTCAACTACATCTGCAAGAAAAGGATTATAAAAAGACTCTCCGCGCTCAAGTAAGCGTATGTTTAATAAATCATAAATTTCTTGATAAGCCTTACGAGAAATCTGGCAAATTGCTTCCCAATACTTTAGAGCTTCTTTTTGCCCTCCTTGCAATGCTACTACTTCAAGTTGAGCCGCTTTTTTAAATTCAGGGTTTTCATCGAATAATTTCTTTGCGCTCTTGTAGTAGTCTACAAGCTCTGTCAAAGTGACAGTTTGGATTCCTGTTGAAACATACTGTTTAATGTAAGCAATCAGCATGCCAAAGGATGTTCCCCAGTCTCCAATGTGGTTAAGGCGCAAAACATCTGCTCCTAGAAATTCAAAAGTTCTGGCAAGTGCATCGCCAATAATGGTAGATCGCAAATGGCCAACATGCATTTCCTTGGCAGTATTAGGACTGGAAAAATCTATAATTATTTTTTGCTTCTTTGGACTCTTGATATTTAATCGTTCATTTTGAAGCATGCTCTTTAGCTCTGATTGCAAAAAACTATTTTTGAGTGTGATGTTTATGAAGCCAGGACCCGCAACTTCCAGTTTTTCTATGACTTCTTCATCACTACAATTTGCCGCAATTTTTTCAGCAATTTGGCGAGGATTCATTTTTAGCATTTTTGACATCTTCATGGCGCTATTGAACTGATAGTGGCCAAATGTATCTTGCGAGCTTCGCACAAGTTCTATATCACCTGATAGTTCTGGAAACGCTTTTTGAGTCGCTTTGACAAAAATATTATATAGTTTAGAAACAATTGTATTGGCAACATGTGACATGAGTTTTCCTAAAATTTGCAAAGAAGAGTGTACCCCTTATAACCCATTTGTAAAAGCAAAATATAGAGCTTGACTTTATCAAATATTTACTGTAGAATTTTGCCTTATGGACTTTTTACCATCACATGAAACACTTTCTCTTTGGCTCATCGAATATGGCCCCCTTGCCCTATTTTTTTTACTTGCACTAGAAATAATTGCTCTGCCAATTCCAGGAGAGCCTTTGATGATTTTGACGGGTGTTTTGATATTTGAAGGTGAGTTATCGTTAATTCCAACTCTTGCATCCGCATATGCCGGAGCAATTACTGGCATCACTGTAAGTTATACACTAGGACGAACAGCCGGAACATATCTTATTGTCGGCTATGGCACTCGTTTAGGCCTCACCGCCCAGCGCATGCAAAAGGTAAATAACTGGTTTGCACGCTTTGGAAAATGGACACTTATGATAGGCTATTTTGTGCCTGGCCTTCGGCACTTTACCGGATTTACTGCAGGAATGACTAATCTTGAATATAGGTCGTTTTTACTCTTTGGTTGTGTAGGTGCTGTGGTATGGGTGTCGACATTTTTGGCACTTGGTTACTTTTTAGGTGATTACTGGGTATCGATTTTTGATAGAATCATTGATTTCTTCCGTAATTTCCTTGTATAATAACCAGCTTTCCAGGTAAATTTTTTGTTATTCTATTGATTTTGAGGTATAAATGTCTAAAATGTCTTTAACAGCTGGTCTACAATCCCAGTTAAAAGATTACTTAGAAAGCACTAAGCATCCTGAGCTCATCACTACATATTTGTTTTATGTTGAGCAAAAATTTTCACTTTCACCAGTGGTCTTTGTCCGAGACAAATTGGTCTATCAAAGTGTTAGCGATGCCGTACGCCTGCTTGAGGCCGAAGGAAAACTTTGGCGCGAAACTGAAATTAAAATTGGCTATGTTACCTCAAGCGTTGATGAGCTAACCAAAAAAATTTACATCTGCCCTTTTACTGGCAAAGTATATGGAGATAACACACATCCAAACCCGCAAGATGCCATTTATGATTGGGTTTCAAAGTGTCCTGAAAACACCGAACGTGTTGGCGGCCTACGTGTAAAACGCTTTTTTATCTCCGAAGATTCTGAGGTAATTAAAGCCTACGCAAGTAAATTTACCCCAAAGAACCCTATTACTAAAATCGTCTTTTCCTCAGCTGTAAACGGCAAGCTTTATCATTCGAAAGAAGCTGTAATTGAGGACTTTAAGACCAACTATCTCAAAAGCATTAGCCTTGTCGAAGTACAAAGTCAAAGTCGCTTTCAAATTGAAGAGCATTTCATGCAATTCATTCAGCAGCAGCTGTCTGAAGATAAAATTGCATCTTTTGTAGAAATGCTATCTGAAATTGAAGAATTTGGCTCATACGTTGAAAGCTGGCTTGGAGAGGTAGAACAAGAAACTTAAAGAGAAAACTACATTGGCCAAACATCTTTCCTCGAGCTTACAAGACACTGAAAAAGTGGCAAAAGACTTGGCCAAAACTCTGAAAGCCGGAGCGATCCTTGCCTTTTTTGGTGATCTTGGTACGGGTAAAACCAGTTTTATTCGCACATTATCCCAAAAGCTTACAGGTGTTGCACCTGAAATGGTAACTAGCCCAACCTTTCAATACCTCAATATCTACAAGGGCCCACTAACGGTATATCACTTCGATTTATACCGCTTGCAAGATGCTACTGATTTTATACATATGGGCTTTGATGAAATGCTACAAGATCAAGGTGTTTGCTGCATAGAATGGGCCGAGCGCATCGAAAACATTTTGCCGAAAGAAACCATACGTATCAAAATTACACATGATAACATTACAAATGGCAACCAGATGAGCCGAACAATCGAAATTGAGGAACAATGAAACTTGTGTGGAACAAAACCCGATTTATCAAGTCGGCACTTTTACCCGAAGAATATCCAAAAATTGGCCATCACCTCAATCAAGTTGCTATTTGCGGCCGCTCGAACGTAGGTAAATCTACACTTATCAATGAGCTGTGCGGTATAAATGGCCTTGCAAAAACTTCAAAAACACCAGGAAAAACGCAGCTTTTGAACTTTTTTGAAATCGATGAAAAGCTTGTTTTTGTTGACCTTCCCGGCTACGGTTTTGCTAAAGTTCCAGAACCTATTCGCAAACAGTGGGGAAAAGTTGTTACAACATTTTTAGAAAATGCTGTTCGCCTTGAATTTATACTCTTTCTCTTGGATATCCGCCGTACTCCAAACTCTGAGGATCTTGAACTTCTACAATGGTTATATCACTACAATAAGCCTTTTGTGCTCGTATTAACCAAAACCGACAAACTCACTAAGCCTGAAATTCAAGCCCGGACAAAAGAAATTTTAAAAGAATTGCCATTTGAAGGCTTTGAACATGTTCAGCATTCTAGCAAAACACATCAAGGTACATTTGAGCTGCGCCAAATAATTGAGGGATATGCCACATCTAAATAATCATACATTTGTCTGCGTTGACTGTGAATCAACAGGACTCGATCCAAAACAAGATCGCATCATTGAAGTTGCCGTCGTTAAATTCACCTTAGATGCACATATTGATCAATTTGAGTCACTTATTGATCCACAGGTCACAATTCCTGCTAATTCTATTGCCATACACCATATCACTCAAGAAATGGTGCATGGTAAACCCACTATAGATCACGTACTTCTTCAGGTATTTGATCTGATTGGCGATCATCCCCTCATCGGTCATGGAATTAAATACGATATCGAAATTTTAGCTCATCATGCCGAGCGCTGCAATATTCCGTGCAATATCCGCAAAAACCCCTCTTTTGATACCCTTAGACTGGCAAGACTTTACGGTGCAAGCCCTTCCAATTCCCTTGAAACCCTGCGTCAGCACTTTAACATTCAAGAAGAAGGCGCTCATAGGGCCATGAGTGATGTAGTTGTAAATATTCAGGTATTCAAAAAGCTTGCGCAAGATTTTAGAACTCTAGAGCAAGTTACAGAAGCCCTATCACGTCCCATTCAGATGAAAAACATGCCTCTTGGCAAACATAAAGGCCGACCTATGAAGGAAATTCCCGTCGAATACCTTCGCTGGGCGGCAAATCAAGACTTTGATGAAGACCTTCTTTATTCTCTCAGATCAGAGCTTAACCGCCGAAAAAAAGGCACTTCTTTCATTCAGCTGGCAAATCCTTTCCTAAATTTGTAAACAAATGTAGTTTTATCGGTTGAGAATGCTGAATGTCAAGCCTGAGCTCGATACCGTTCATTTAATCAAAATCTCGAGTAGCAAAACGATAAGAAAAATAGAACGATAGGAACGATAAAAAAACAAAAGAGCTTCCTGTTCTTAGAGATAGATGAGCTTCGATTTTAATTTTTATATGTTTTATCGTTTTTATTGTTTTTATCATTCCATCTTTTAAACTCATCAAAAAGTTGTTAAGGGGAGATTATCCACTTGCATACAAACTCAAATAGAGCTTATGTGTAAACAAATGAGTTTATTTGAATATGGACCCAAAGTTACACATCGTATTGCTGCTGACTGTAGGTTTTGCCTATGCAAGTATTCTCGGTGCACTCGCTGTTCGCTTTAAGCTTCCGGCTATTTTAGGATATTTAATTGCGGGATATTTAATAGGCCCTTTCTCTCCCGGCTTTGTACTAGATTTACAATCCGCAGAGCAGCTTGCAGAAATTGGGGTCGTGTTGATGCTATTTGGCGTCGGTTTGCACTTTAAACTCGAAGATCTTTTAAATGTACGGCGCATCGCAATACCCGGAGCGCTATTTCAAACACTCGTCACATCAGCACTTGGCGCCTATTTTGTATACTCTATGGGATGGCCTCTGACTTATGGAATCATGCTAGGTCTTGCCATAAGTGTGGCAAGTACTGTAGTACTAGTTCGGGTATTAACCGATAATAAACTACAAGACACTACCGAAGGCCATATTGCCGTTGGTTGGCTCATTGTGGAAGACATTTTTACAGTAGCCTTACTTGTGCTTTTGCCTTCATTTTCAATTATCGGCATAAATGGAGAAATACCCATTCTCTCAATTTCAGGCTCAATTTTGATTATGCTTGTCAAATTTGCAGTTCTGGCTTTTTTGGTGCTTGGCTGGGGCTATAAAGCTGTCTCTTATGTGCTCACCTATATCACCCGATTTCGCTCTCAAGAGCTTTTTACCCTTACAATCTTGGCCCTCACCTTTGTAATTGCCATGGGCTCTACGGCTCTTTTTGGCACATCTATCGCCCTTGGCGCATTTCTAGCAGGAATTTGTATTGGGCAGACTGAAATGCGCCATCAGGCCTTTGCAAATGCCCTACCTTTAAGGGCCATGTTTGCAGTAATTTTCTTTTTATCAATAGGTATGCTATTTAATCCCATAGGAGCACTTCAAGAATGGAAGCTTTTTTTTGGTATAGTATCCATTATACTTGTAGTAAAGCCACTTGCTGCATTTTTGCTGGTACGCGTCATGGGATATTCAATAAAAGCTGCGTGCATTGTTGCCTGCTCTCTTGGGCAAATAGGTGAATTTTCTTTTATCCTGGCAGAACAATCTATTCATTGGAAATTACTACCTGATGCAGGATACGATATCCTTGTTGGCGCTGCATTTATTTCGATCGCCTTAAACCCAATAGTGTTTCGTTTAATGCTGCAACTGTTTGATCATACATTTGATATAAAGCCAATTTCAAAATCAGCATTGAAAGAAATAGGTGAGAGAATCGCCAATTTTGCCGAAGCCAAGTTGGCTCATGCACCAGAGGTAGTTATTATAGGTTTTGGGCCTCTTGGACAACAAATTGCCTCGTACTTTGAAAATCTACAAATTCATCCACTTATTCTCGAACACAATATCGACACTGCATTGCAGATGAAAACCGAAACAAGGCGCATCATCTATGGCGATGCTACAAGCGAACATATGCTTGAGGTAAGTAAGCTATCCAAACACTCACTTCTTGTAAGTACAGTTCCTGAGCTTGCCACAAATCTTGCAGTTATAAAAACAGCAAGGCATATCCACCCCGAAGTAAAAATTATCACCCGAATTCAGTATATATCCGAAAAAAGCCAAATGCAGGAACTTGGTGTAGAATATGTATGTGTAGAAGATGAACTAGCCCGCGGTTTTATAAAAAAAATCAAAAAATTTAATTTTTAAACTCGACTTTGCAACTTTTTGGCGAGTGATTTCTTCTCAGAGGGCATTCAGCTGTAATTTAATATCTCCGGATAGGCTTAAAAACGCCATCCGGAGATATTAAATTAGAGCTGGAGGTTCTCTGAGGAGAAAGCGCCGTTGAAAAGTTGTAAAGTCGAGTTAACTCGCTCTTTAAGGACCTATTTTCACAAAAAAGCTCAATTCGTTCATCCGGTAGACAAATATTTTCTTAAATATCTAATTATTTTCGGCCCCACAATATACTATGGAGGCCTTTTTTATAAAATACTATATCTTATATGGAATAATTAATCTCATATTGCAATACTTAAGAATAGCTCGACTTATTCAAACTAGTCGAAAACCCTGAGGTTTTGCTGTGAGGGCGTTTTCAAAAAAATGATACCGCCTAAAAGATCAGTGTTTTAGACCAGTTTGCATAAATTGATTTAGGATACCTTGAGAAAATTGGTTCTCATGGCATCCGGGATCGTTATTAAAAAACTTTCCAAAGAGAGCAATGGAACTTTCCATTTTAGCTATTCTTTTATGTTGCGCTATCGCAGCAGTGAGCCTTTGGTTCTTTGCAAAAAATTTTGCAAAAAGCCACGCTACTGATAGCAGTGCTATGCCTGTAAGTAAGCCGATAGGCTGGTTTTCGCTGGCAGGCTCTTTCGTGGCTGCTCAAATTGGCGGAAGCTCAATTCTTTACACAGTTGAATGTGCGCAATGCGATGGTATTTATGCCATGCTTTATCCACTGGGCAGTGCCTTGGGGCTGCTTGCTTTGGGACTTGGCCTTGGGGCGCGAATTTCTCGCCTGCAAATTTCTAGCGTACCTGATCTTTTCGAAAAGCACTATGGTAGTGAAACTCTTAAAAAAGTTTCCTGTTTTTTAAGTATGGCCTCTATCCTTGGGCTGCTTGTTGCCCAGGCTGTAGCTTTAAAAGATCTTTTTAGGGCTATCGGAGTAAAGCATGACACACTCTTTATTGGTGCCTGGGTTGCTATTGTATTTTTTACCATACAAGGCCGTCTAAAAACAAAGGCTTGGCCAGCTTTATTGCAGGCCATTCTTTTACTTGGGGTACTTGGTCTTGCCTGCTTTTTTAGTCCCGCATCTCCTACCATCGGCTTTTCATTTTCTGGCACATTTAGCGGAATAGAAACTGAAATACGCGAAGGAATTAATTCAAAGCTTTCAGCTTATTTACTTATGCCCTGTCTGTTTATGTTTTTGGAACCTGAAATGGTACGAAGCTCTATGCAGGTACGCTCCAAAAGAGAAATTTCAGTTGCGGTGATTTTTTCTGGCATTGTGCTACTTCTTTGCTCTTTTATTCCTGTCTATTACGGCATTGCCGGAAAATCTTTAGGAATGACAGAAAGCAGCAGCACCTCCGGATTTATATCTACAGTAGGCGCGGCTACCAATCCCACAATTACCATATGCTCTGCTTGCATTTTGATGGTGGCACTGATATCTGGGGCCTCAACTCTTATTTGGTCACTTAACACGCACCTTCTTAAAGACTTGGCACAAAAAAATCAGTCCAAGAAAAAAACACAGATTATGCTTAAATTTTCTTGGGGATGGACGCTTCTTTTAGGGATGATGGCACTTGCTTTTTCCTATATGAATCTGGGCATGGCCTCACTTATCCTTGAAAGCTATGAACTTGCAGTAGTTTGCATGTTTGTTCCTCTTGTACAAGCAGCTTGTGCAAGATCAGATCAGGAATTTCCAAAACTTGCTGCTGCTCTTGCTATGTGTTTTGGCGGCATTGGATTTTTGGTATGCAAGTTTTATACCATTGCCTTTTTCCCTGAAGTATTTTCCATATTACTTTCATGGATTGGCTTTGAAGTGGGTAAAGTATTTTCCACTACAACACGAAAACCGATATTAAAAAGGGTAGATGAACAAGATGTTGACAGTGAAGGACTTAAATGTAACCAATAAACGCGTTCTCGTTCGCGTTGATTTTAATGTTCCCCTCGATAAAGAGGGAAAGATTACTGACGATACACGTATACAAGCTGCCCTTCCAACCATTAAATATCTTATTGAACATAAAGCCAAAGTCATTTTACTAAGTCATTTAGGTCGTCCTAAAAGTAAAAATTTAGAATTTTCTCTTGCTCCTTGCGCTGCACGTCTTTCTGAGCTTTTAGCAAAGCCTGTAGAGCTGGCACCTGATTGTATCGGTGAAAAAGTGGATCAACTCATTCAGAATATGCACCCCGGTGATGTTTTACTTTTAGAAAATGTCAGATTTTATCCAGCAGAAGAAAAGCCAGAAATAGATCCTAGTTTTGCCGAAAAACTTGCCAAAAATGCTGATTTTTACGTAAATGATGCTTTTGGATGTGCTCACAGAGCTCACTCATCGATTGTTGCTATTACAAAATACTTTCCTAATAAAAAAGCCGCCGGTTTTTTACTTGAAAAAGAAATTAATTTTCTTGGGACACTACTTTCAGAGCCAAAAAGGCCTTTTTTTGCCATTATTGGCGGTGCCAAAATTTCTACAAAAATTGGGGTTTTGCGTGCTCTTTGCAAAAAAGTAGACGTGCTAATGCTTGGCGGAGGTATGGCCTATACATTTTTAAAGGCCAAAGGTATCTCGATTGGTGATTCTATTTGCGAAGATTCTATGATTGATGTAGCCAAAGAAATTTTAGCAAGTAATGTAAAAATTTATTTACCAATAGATATTGTAGCGGCAGCAAGTTTTGACAATAATGCTCCGCATCAAACTTTTAGTATTGATCAAGGCATACCTTCAGGCTATCAAGGCATGGATATAGGCAAAGACACCCTAAATGAATGGATAACGGCACTGCAAAGTGCCAAAACTGTGCTTTGGAACGGCCCAGTGGGGGTCTTTGAAATGGCCAATTTTTCAAAAGGAACCTTTGTTTTGGCCGATACGCTTGCCTTATTGCAAGATGCTGTAACTGTACTAGGTGGTGGTGATTCAGTTGCTGCGGTGCAAAAAGCAGGCCTTGGCGATAAGTTCACGCATGTATCAACGGGAGGGGGCGCAACACTCGAATACCTAGAATTTGGCAGTCTTCCAGGTATTGAAAGTTTGGCATAGATTCAGTCTATGTTGTGAGATTTTTTAAACACAGAGGCACAGAGAACACAGAGAAAATACTTAAAAATCTCGGCAAACTCACACGGATCATAATTTTTGTGTTTTTTCCCTCTCTCTCTGTGTTCTCTGTGCCTCTGTGTTTAAAAAAAATCTCACACCTCTTAATTCTTATCCGCTTCTAAAATCAAATTTGCTCTTGTACATTTATAGTTTTTAGGGTATTATTACTGCAACTTTACAACAAGTATTGGCCCAGATGAATAAAAGTACGCAACATCTGCCGGTTCTCTCCTCTACAAAGCAACTTCTGCTGCGCAATACACTTTATTTAAATTACCAAGGAAAAAAGGAATATGAGCTCCAACGTTCGTAATTTTACTTACTTTCATTGGCTTGGTATTCATTTTTTTATCACATTTTTTTGCAAAAACCCACTCTGTAAACATAAGGATTCTTTATGACAGAAAGCACTACGCAATTTAGTAAACTGCGTGCCTTCTTCTGGCCCGTGCATAGACACGAGCTTAAAAAGCTTATCCCCATGCTACTTATCTTTTTTTTACTTTCCTTTGACTACAATATTCTTCGCTGCCTAAAAGATACTCTAATCATCACAGCTGAAAAATCAGGTGCCGAAGTAATTCCATTCATCAAAGTATGGGTGATGTTTCCGCTTTCTGTAACCTTGGCCTACTTGTATGTGCGTCTTTCAAACCGATTTTCCCGCGAAAATGTTTTTTACATACTTTTATCGATATTCCTTAGCTACTTTGCCCTTTTTGCTTTTGTCATCTTTCCTTATCGTGAAGCTCTGCATTGCCATGAAACTGCCGACAAACTTCAGACTCTTTTGCCAGCTGGTTGCAAAGGTTTTATTGCTATGTACCGCTACTGGAGCTTTACCCTCTTTTATGCTTTAGCAGATCTTTGGTCTAATATCATTTTAGCCCTACTTTTTTGGGGGTTTGCAAACCAAGTAACTAAGCTTCATGAAGCTAAGCGCTTTTACGGTCTATTTGGGCTTGGTACTAACTTTTCCGGAATCGCTGCGGGTTTAATTTCTGGTTTCATCACATTATTGCCTTTTTATGCGAATCTAGGTATTGGCGATGATGCTTGGGGACAATCACTAACCTTACTTATTTGCTTAATTATCGTGGCAGGTGTTACCACAATGTTCACCTTTCGCTGGCTGCATACATCCGTACTTAATCAGGAAATGGCCGATGAAATGGCTCAAGTGCATGCTACCGCTCTTGCCAATAACACTACAGTTCCCAAAAAGAAAAAGCTTTCCATGCGCGAAAACCTGCGCTATGTTCTTAAATCAAGCTACGTCTTATCAATTGCCCTCATTATCATTGCCTACAACATAGTTATTAACCTGGTAGAGGTGCTTTGGAAGCATGAAGTACGAGAGCTTTACCCTGCCCCTCAAGATTACTACCTCTATATGACAGAAGTCACCACCATAATTGGGGTTATGGCAACCCTCATGGCCCTTTTTGTATCTGGCAATCTCATACGAAAATTTGGTTGGACGACAACTGCGCTCGTGACACCTGTAATCCTGTTAATAACAAGCTTTGGCTTTTTCGGATTTTTCTTCTTTAAAGATCATCCTCAGCTAATCTTAAGCCTGTTTGGCGTATCGCCCCTTTATTTAGTTGTATTGTTTGGTACTATGCAAAACTGCTGCAGCCGCGCTGCCAAGTACACTGTATTTGATGCTACTAAAGAAATGGCCTTTATTCCTCTATCAATAGAGGATAAAATAAAAGGAAAGGCAGCAGTAGATGGCATCTGCAATCGCCTTGGCAAATCCGGTGGGGCTATCATTTACCACATTTTGTTTCTTGCCTTTACTACGATTTCAGAAAGTGCGCCTTATGTGGGACTCTTTTTGCTGGTTATCATTGGATTATGGATTGTCTGTGTGCGAGTGCTCGGGCAAAAATTCACAGAACTTACGCAGCCAGAGCTTGCCGCCCGTCCCCAAAGTACATTCTCAGGGGTTGCAACCGCCTCAGCATAACTACTTTATTATTAGCTCTTTCGCTGAGAAAGAGCTAAATTTTAGACAATTTTAAAAATCTTATTTATTGTTTTAAATCCTCTCATCATGTATAGTTGGTGTTCAATTAGGGAGTTGCAATGCAGCATTCAAATAGTCAGTCATTTGGAAAAGTGCGATCGTTTGTTTGGCCAATCTACCGCCATGAGCTAAAAAAGCTCTTGCCCATGTTCATCATGCTCTTTTTTGTTTGCTTTAACTACACAGTACTACGCAACTTAAAAGACACTATCGTTATCACTGCCAAAAATTCTGGCGCTGAAGTTATTCCCTTTATCAAAGTATGGGTAATGCTGCCAGCTGCAATTATTGCAACAATGCTCTTTACCTACCTTACAAACCACTTTAAGCGCTCTTCAGTTTTTTATATTGTCATCTGCTCATTCATCACATATTACTGCCTTTTTGCTTTCTGCATTTATCCTATACATGAACAACTTAATGCCGATAGACTCGCTGATTTCTTACAGACCTGCTTGCCTACTGGCTTTAAAGGGTTTATCACCATGGCGCGCAATTGGCCCTTTACCATGTTTTATGTAATATCAGAGCTATGGAGTACTATGGTACTCACAGTGCTTTTCTGGGGCTTTGCCAACGAAATTACACGTATGTCCGAAGCTACACGCTTTTACAGTACGCTTAGCATCAGCTCTAACTTTGCTTCCATTGTGGCAGGACAGGTGGCTGTACTGCTTACCACAAATGTCTTTAACCCGAATCTTTTCTTTGGATGCGATGCTTGGTCCCAAACACTTGATAAACTCACCCTTCTCCTTCTTTTTTGCGGTATTGGCATTTTAGTTACCTTCCGCTGGATGAAAAAAAATGTGCTGCATGATCCAGTCTACATGCCAGAAAAGCCAAAGCTTGCAAAAAATGAACCAAAACAAAAGAAACTTACATTTAAAGAAAGTATCTCATACGTTACACATTCTAAATACTTTCTCTGTATAGCAGCCTTAGTTGTCTCGTATAACCTTGTTATCCACATGGTTGAAATTATCTGGAAAGACCGCCTTCGAGAGCTTTATCCCAATCCAAACGACTACAACGTCTTTACTAACAACCTCACATCGGCAATGGGCATTATCTCTACAACTGCCGCTCTTGTTATGGTTGGCATCATCCGCAAGTTTGGCTGGACAAAAACCGCACTTATTACGCCCATTGTCCTACTTTTAACAACTATTGCATTCTTTACCTGCCTGCTTGCAGATACAAGCCTATCGCCTTTTGTTTCGATACTGCTTGGTACAACGCCGCTTGCTTTAGCCGTCTTTTTGGGCGCCATACAAAACTGTTTTACCAAAGCTGCCAAATATTCTCTTTTTGACACAACTAAAGAAATGGTCTTTATACCTATCGACCCAGAGCACAAGCTAAAAGGTAAAGCCGCTATTGATGGCATAGGCTCTCGTCTTGGCAAATCTGGTGGTTCACTTGTCCACCAAGGCCTTTTAATTATATTCGGCACGCTTACAAGCAGCACACCTTATGTTGCCGCCATACTGCTTGGCGTAATAGTTTTATGGATTGGCGCAGTACGCATCCTAGGCAAAGAATTTGCCAAAAAAACAGAAGGCATGAATCTTACCGGCGATAAGCCTACAAGTCCAAATGCTCAAGGCATTCAAACTACGCCTTCCACTCATATCGAGCCCATTGCAGTTACTGCCTAACTTGATCTTTCGAGGCTCTTTTAGTCTGAAAGATCAAGTAATCTAATTCTAGTTTCACCATTTTATTAAGTCCTAGTGCTTTCATAATAACACCAGAAGGCATATAATCTATTGCAATAATTAAATAAAAGCAGAAGATTATATGTATAATTTAGATAGCATAGATACAATTGATTACAAAAGGCATCAAACTGAAATAGTATATTTTCATAAAAGAAGCAACGGTCGAATCCTGCATGAAGCTTCAAGTGATGCATCGAGTGAATCAGAAAGTGAAGGCATGACAAATGATGCTTCTTCTTGCTGGATGATTAGCGTAATTCAGGCACTTAGGGGATCATCTGTTTTTCGAAATGAATATGCTCCTGAACATAATGAAATGAACATTCTTAAAAAAGAACTTTTTACACTTTTTGATATTTCTGAAGGCAAAAATCACCAAAAACGAAGGCCAGTAAAGCCTCAAGAAATCCGAGAATTTAAGCGCTTAGTCATAAATCAAGGCCTTCGAGCTAAGATGGATCACGGATTTTTCGAAAATCCATTTTTGCTGTTTTTACTTAAAAAGTTTGATGCAAAACCAATCGAGTATCATCATAAATCTAGTTCAAAGACAAAAAAAGAACTAGTAATGAGCCTTCCCCTTACGAACACTTCCAAATCTAGGTCATTTCAAGCCGAAATCAAGGAACAAAAAATCGCTTTTGCAAACAAATCTAAAGTACCAAAATTTTTGCCGGTATATTTAGATCGTCCAATTGAAAAGCACTACTACAGCAAAAAAGATGTTTCTAAAGAAGCATCGCGCACCCCTGTAGATCCTTCTTCCACAATAAAAATTCCACTAGCGGATAAAAGCGGTCAAGCACGCTATAAGCTTACTTCTGTAGTAATAGGACGTGATAGCATAGGCCATGCCTATAGCTACGTGATCGAAAAAGATAGTAAAGGCAAAATAGTGTGGGTTCAATATAATGATAGCAAAGTTACTATCCATGAATTACCAGAAACCAAAAAGAAGAGCAAAAATTCAAATCTTACCCCAGTTGAAGATGCCAGCAAGCATGGGGTTTTGCTGCTTTACGAATTTAGCGGTTACTCCTAAAAGTCAAAAGCCGAAAAAAAGGAGTCAGGGAGGAAGTGTCAAGCCTTAACCGAATGCCATTGTCCTTTCCCCCGGCCCGCCTTTTTTAAAGCTCGTCCTTTTCAATTTTCTTTAAGATGATTGTATAAAACTCTTCGATGTCCTTTAAATGGTTTTCCACGATGCTTTTTAGTATTGCTGGATTTATTGACTCATAGTCATGCACAGCAATGTTGCGAAAGCCGACCATGTTTTCCATTTTTTCTTTTAAGGCTTTGTCGACAAGCTTGTTTTGATAGAGGATTTGAAAGTTTTCTTTTAGTGTTTGTGGCATGCCAAATGAATAAGCTCGAACAACATGTGTTGCTAAATCAATAGCAAGCTGAACAGCTCTTTGTAGGTTTAAAGTAACGATGTCTTGTGTATCAAAGTTATCAAGGCGTTTTAGATCGCCATTGATCGTGCTGTAAATGCGTTGCAAACAGTTTTGAATGCGGTTTATCTTTTCATAGACAACGTCTTTGTCAATCATGAAGCTTCCTATTAAGAATATTTTTCTCAAAAGGCTCTCTCATCTTTTTTACATCCGCATAGTCTGTAGCGAGCCTCATTTCAAAGGCGTCGTAAGCTTTTTGATCTTGTATTAATAGAGGAAAGCCATTTTTTACAGCTTGCATAGCGATGATTGGTGAGGCATCGTTCAGCAGCACGATATCAACTTCTTGTAGCATGTCATCACTTAGCTGCTGCCTAAGCTGTAGAACATCCAGTGGTTTGGGAATATGCTTCGCCTTATAAAGCAGGGCAAGATCAATATCACTTTCTTGTGTTGCATTACCACTGGCCTCCGAGCCAAACAAGATCGCCGCAGAAATGTACGGAACGGCTTGTAATATGGCTGTGAGCTTTTTTCTATCCATAAGACCTGTTTGTGAATATCCTAATGATTTACCTCTTTAGGCAAAAAATCAAGCAAAAAAGTATAAAAGGTTTGTTTATAAAAGGTATAGGCTAAAAAGGGCTCAAAAGCGCGGAGCGTAGCCTTGAATAAGTGGACAGCTAAAAGCAAGGTGGGCAAGCTCGTCGCGCGAGCTAAGGCCAAAGTGATTTTTAAGTGAATTAAAGTGTGTTTCTACAGTGCGTACAGAAAGATTTAGCATGGCGGCTATATGAGGCCAGGTAAAGCCTTTTGCGAGCAAATAAAGGCAGTCAAGTTCGCGAAAGCTTACCTTGGCATGAATATTCCTATAACATAATCCAATCGTGCGCTCAACATAAAAAGCTTTTTGTTCTGAGGCAAGATACTCAGCTGGCAGAATCATTGGATGGTCTTTGGCATGTTGAATTAGATGGCGGAATGTAAATTCAAAATCTCTTAGCCAGCATTGTAGTTCTTCTTTTTTTTGCAAATAGTAGCCATTTGCATTATCGACAGAATGATCGCGCAAAAAGGTGGCGCCTTGCATGAAGTTATGGTAGCGATTAATCAAAGAAAAGCCGTTATAGCATTTGATTGTATTATTAAAATCAAGAATATCTTTATCCAAATTCCAATCGTCCCACAAAATAGAAAAATTTTGCGCGCCCTTTCGCTCTTCACTCCAGCCAAGTCTTGTCGGAAGGCCTGCCTCCCAGTAGTTCATCGCATACTTTACTTGGTTTGTGAGAAAAACTAACTCACCTTGTTTTGTGATACGAATGTAATAAAAATTTTTAATATTGTGCTTATCAAAAAATGGCTGGCAATTACGGATTATTTCTTTTGCTCCCGCTGTAAAGCAGAAGGAAGTAGCAGCTTTTAGTAAAAAACTCTTTAACATAACCAATTAGTATAACAATATCTCTTTATTATTTGCATCCGTAGTTAGCACGGATCTTTTCACTCATCCAATTATCTATTCTTTAGTTTTTATAATTAAGGAGGATAGTATGAGTATACAAGCTACAGCAACAGTACCCGCATATATTTTAGGAAATGCACCAACTGCCGAACTTCGGCTTGAGCTTCTTGATGAATTAACCGCCAAACCATTTGTTGAAGCAATGGCAATTTTGCCAAAAAATCAGATGCGTATCTGCATTCTTGGCTGCGGCAGTGGACATCTTGAGGCAAGGCTTGCAAAGCTTTTTTCAAATTCACATTTTATTGGAATTGACCTATCTCAAGCAAGACTTGATGAGGCAAAACTAAGAATGTCGGCCCTTAGCACAAGCAATACCTATGAATACATTCAGGCAGATCTTACAACGATGAAAGCTGAAAGTATAGGGCCATGTGATATTCTGATCTCTCGCTTTGTGCTCTCGCATTTGCCAGATGCTCAAGTGCTATTAAACCGCTTTTTATCGATTGTAGAGCCTGGTGGTTATCTCTGCATCGAAGAAGGAGCCTCTGATTGCAAAGAATTTTTTTGTAATACCCCAAATAGCGGCTTTCAAACCTTTGTCAAACTTATTGATTTGCAAATCCAAGCACAAAATAGCCAATTTAACATTGGATTCAGCCTTTTAAAAGATTTATCAGGTAAATTACTGCATTGCCATATCACACAGCCAATTTTAGTAACTGCTCGGCACAAATCAATTATACGTTTAGGCGTAGAAGAAGCTAAGAAGAGCATCATGCAGGATCAAAATGTTGATGAGATGCTAAGTTCACTTGTGCAATTTGAGCAAGATGAAAAGGCCTTCGGCCTTTACATGCGCTCTTTGGCCATGATATTTCAGAAATAAGGCATGGTCAGGCACTAATACCGTTTACTTAATCAAAATCTAGAGGCAAAAAATGATAAAAACGATAGAACGATAAGAACGATAAAACATAAAAAATTAAATTTAATGACCGCTCATCTGCTGCTAAAATTAGGGCAGCTCTTTTGTTTTTATCGTTCTATCATTCTATCGTTTTACTTTTGATAATAGGATTAAGTGACGGTATTGGAGTCAAGTAGAGATTTCCTTAGTGTATCCATAAACTCACAATTTTGATATAAAACGAGCCACGATACTATATATAGGAGATCGTTATGAACATTTTATTCTTTTGTGCCTTTGCTCTTCTCAGCCAAGGCCTCTTTGCTGAAAACCATTCACACCCATTTTCATCAAGCAGCAGCTCAAGTTCGAGCAACTGCTGCTTTAAATGCACGCTTGGAAGCGTAGGATTTACTACAAATCACCCGGCTAATTGGTATGTACTTGAAACAGAACCATATCCAGTCACTGTTTTACTATCAAAAAATGCAAATTATGGCTCAACACAGGGCGATATGCGCAAAACCTCTACAGGTCTTAAAATAAATGAATCTGGCAATTATTCTGTGAGCTTTTCAGCAATTCTTACGAATACTGACCCCACCTATACGCCTCTCATCCCTGTTTTTGTTGTGAGAAATGGTGTATTTAAACCAAATGATACTACAAATCTTGGTGGTGTTGTTTCCTTGCCAATAAGCCTTGTAGGGACCGTGCAGGGTACAGGTATTTTACAGGATGTCAAAGCTGGGACAATACTTTCATTAGTAGCCACAAATGGCGGAAGTCCTGAGCCACAACCTGTCACGGTTTTAAGCTGGAGCATCAGTGCATTCAAAATCCCATGTGAATCTTAAGGAGACTCTCATATATGAAAAAAATTTTATTTAACCTTTTTCTTCTCTCAAGTCATTGCCTCTTTGCTTATGACTCAAGCAGCTCAAGTGCAGAGTGCCAAAAATGCGATTTAGGCTCAGCAGGATTTTTAGTAACAGATAGTAGCCTCTGGTATAACATCTACGTGCCTTTTTACCCGAGCAGCGTTTTACTATCAAGAAATGCAAATAGAAACTTTAAAGAAGGTGAAGTAAGTTCAAAATCAACGGGATTAAAAATTAATGAAGCAGGAAATTATTCAGTAAGCTTTTCTGCGGTCTTACAAAGTAATGATCCCATTAATACCGTCTATCTACCTGTTTTTCTTGTTACAAATGGCAATTTTAACCCTATGAATATAAACACTTTTGGCAGTGTTGCAATAATTCCTGTTGGAAATGTTGGCGTTGTTCAAGGATCAGGCATCTTACATAACGTAAAAGAAGGTACAACGTTAACGTTAGTTGCCACCAATACTGCAGATCCCAACGCAGTACCGATTACTGTTGTGAACTGGTCAATAAATGCCTTCAAAATACCTTGTGAATCCAAGTAGCTATTGGGGCGATGTGCGTCTTGTCGCACATCGCAGAGAATCTTTATTTTTTAACAGCATAAAAGGGCAATGAAAGCCAAATAAGCTCAAAGAATGAGCTTATGCCGCATATTGCTAGTAGTGTCCATAAAATAGCCGGAATACTTTGGTTTTGGGCAAGATAAATTAGAGCAACAAATTGCAATGTAGTCATCAGTTTGCCCGAAATAAAAGAACGAACTTTCCAGGATTTGTAGCGCTTTGTAAGCCAAAGATAGCCTGTAAATACAATCAGACTGATATCGCGAAGCAAAAAGACAACTATTTGCCAAGTTTCAATTTTTTGCTCACCGAAAAAAACTGCCAGAGCCACTATTACAAAAAGTTTGTCCATGAGAGGATCAAGACGAGTGCCAAATGGGGTCATCTGATTAAGCAGGCGGGCTAAATAGCCATCTAGAAAGTCGGTGAGGGCTGCAAAGCTAATAGCAAAGGTACGCCAAAAACTTGAGTCGCTGATAAAAAAAAGACAGGCTAGACCTCTAAGTAGTGAGATATAAGATGGCAGATTCATGGAGCCGGCTTTAATTGTATTTCTTGTGCCGATTTTTTACGCTTTGAAATAAAGTAATAACCACCGGCCAAAAGAAGGCAGACAAGTACGCAAATGCCAACCAGAACGCCAGTTTGATGCACAGAGGCTGCTAGGGCTTCATAATTTTTACCGCAAGAAAAGGCTAGGTAAAACAGCGTTGCCGAAAAGATAAAACAGGCTATGCCATCGCTTATAAAAAACTTATAGAATTTCATTTTTGCAGCGCCAGCTGTCATAAAGATGCCATTACGAATACCAAAGGGAATGCAGCGGCCCACAAAAAGTGTAAGAACGCCGTATTTTTTGTAAAAAGCGGCCAAACGATGCATTTTGCCAGCAGTTTTCATTTTGTAGGCTTTATCTCCTAACATTCTTCCCAGTCCGTAAGCAATGCAATCAGAAATAAAACTGCCAAAGTAAGCTGCACAAAAAAGCTGGCATGTATAATCGGGAAGGATAGTGCTAGCAAGCACGCCGCTCGCGATTAAAATTAAATCTTCACTAACCGGCAGGCTAAATCCTGTAACTATTAAAAGCGCAAAAATAATGAGAGGAGCATTTTGCCCGTGCTCGCATAACCAAAGTAAGAGGGATTCCATAATACCTTATTATTTATTTTCTAATGCTACAATTGCTTCAACAGGTATGGCAATTTCGGCTCCATGGGCTTTGATGACAGAGGCTACATGTACAAGAAAATCATCACGAAACTGTAAAAATTGGGACTCATCAATAACGTCGCTCAAGCAATTAATCGTAATATCGACACCATAAGGGCCTACCTGAGCGATGTGTACAAGTACTCTATGAGAAGCTTCTACTGCCTCATGGCCTTGCAGCCAGCTGCGAATTTCATCCAGCAAAGCGCGAGTTTTGGGCAAATCTTGATGACGTATGGCTATTTTTTCATTAATCTGCCTATGAGATCGCCTTGAGCCATTTATCACGTAAGCTTTTGAAAATAAAGCATTGGGGATATAAATAGGTTGTTTATCTTTACTTCGAAGGCAGGTTTCATACCAGCCTATTTCTTCAACAGTGCCATCCAAATTTGAATTCGGTAAGCTTATATAATCACCCAAACAAAAGGGCTGGTTTATGTGAATCATAATGCCGCCAAAAAAATTGGCAATAATTTCTTGAGAGGCAAAGGCTAATGCCAAGCCGCTAATTCCTCCAAAGGCAATCAAGGTAGTAACACTTACACCTGTTACTTCCATCAGCAAAAGTGCCATTACAAGCAAAATAACAATTGAGGCAAGCTTTGCTAAACCGTACACCTTGCCCGGATCTAAGGCAATTTCTTGTTTTTTGCTTTTTTGCAGCAAAACTTGGCGCATATTGTGATTTACGCGTAGCAAAAACCATCCCATAATGAGCACGGCGCTAATCGTAAAAACAAACTTTAAGCCATTTGCAAAACTTTCAGACAAAAAGCGATCTGATACTAAATCAAGACTTTGAATAGCTGCCACAAACCAGATATAGCATGAAACAGGAAGCAGACTTGCTTGAATGGCGGCATTTTTAAGCAGCTCATTGCGGCCGATGAACTTTTTTTGCAAATGTGTACAAAGCGCGCGCCATGCGTGTGTCGAAACAGCTGCCACGGCAAGAATAAGCAAAAAGGTCAAAAACCAAGAGGCTTCGCCATCAATAAGATTAATCACATTCCATAAAAGCAGCGCTGACATCCAATTTCCTGTGTTAGAATAACATAATAAATGATGCGAGATATTTAGTCACTGTCATATAGTGTAGTTTTTGGCTTTTGGAGGACCTATAAGTATGCAAAGCGATTCACTGATGAAAAATGCTGTAAACTCTTTTTTTAAATCACTTTTTGGCATTGTTGGCCTTGCTTTTGGGCTAATTATTGCCTTTGCTGGCATTTCTGCTCTCTTTTCACGTCCGGCAGAAATTCCCCATTCCACTACCTTACGCATGCTTGCCGATGATCAGTGGCAAATAAATCAATTTTCCCATGATGCACCAACTATTTTAAGAATAAACTTTAATGGTGTAATCGGTGTAGAGCATCTTCGTAAAGAAGAAATTTTTCAGCAACTCATAGAATCTCAGGAAGGCGAGCTCAAAGCAGGTCAAGTAAAAGGCATAATTTTACAGATCAATACACCAGGAGGCACAGCAGATGATTCTGATGCCATCTACCGCATGCTAAAAGAATACAAAAAACGCTATAAAGTACCTATTATAGCCTCTGTGGAAGGCCTTTGCGCATCAGGTGGCACGTATATTGCCTGCGCAGCTGACAAAGTGTATGCTACAGAAGATAGCCTGATTGGCCACGTCGGTGTGCTTTTGTCACCTCCTTTCTTTAATTTTTCAAAGTTAATGGACAAACTTGGCATAGAGTCCAAAACTTTTTATGCTGGAAAAGAAAAAGATGACATGAATCCCTTTAGAGCATGGCGTGAAGGTGAAGGCCAAAACTTTAAGCGCCTGGTAGATTTTATGTACGATCGCTTTAGAACAATTGTCGCCGAAAACCGCCCAAAGCTTACTGTAGAAGTGCTTACTCAAGAAGGCGCGCAAATTTACCCAGCACCCGAGGCAGAACGCTTAGGTTATATTGACGAGCGCGTAAACTCGGCAGATGATGTCTTAAAACTTTTTGCCACCGAACTTGGCATCTACGAAGAATATCAGTATGTAACACTTGAACAGCGCAACTTTTTTGAAGAGCTCTTTGGCACTAAAACAATAGCCAATACTGCAGCCTTTTTTGGCAATAAAACTGAGCCAAATGAGCTTCGCATACGCTTGCCAGGAGATTTGCATCCAGATCTTTATGGCAAGGCCCTATATTTGTACCACCCACATGAGTGAGTCGATCTATTTAATAGATGCGTCCGGTTTTATCTACCGGGCGTTTTTTGCCATACAAGGTCTTTCAAATCGCCAGGGTGAATCTACTGGCGCACTTTATGGCTTTATTCGCTCATATCTTCGTTTAGTAGAGCAATACAAACCGCAGCATGTGGCAGCAATATTTGATGCACCAGGCGGTAAAGATGCTCGTGTAGCTATTTATAGCGACTATAAAGCCCATCGAAAAGCTACTCCAAATGAACTTATTGACCAAATTGTGCTAGCCCGAGAATTTTGCAAACTTGCCGGCATTCCAACAATTACTGCACCGGGTGTTGAAGCAGATGATACTATCGGCTCAGTTGCCCTTTGGGCAAAAGAGCAGGGCCTTGATGTATTTATCTGTACGGGTGATAAAGACATGGCGCAGCTTATTGACGATAAAATAAAAATAATAAACCTGCATAAAGACAATCTACTTATCGATGCAGCCAAGGCAAAAGAGCTCTACGGAGTAGTGCCAGCGCAGATGCGTGATTATTTAGCCATTGTAGGCGATGCTTCAGATAATGTCCCTGGTGTCTCGGGTTTTGGGCCAAAAACTACTATACAACTGCTTGAGCAGTATCAAACACTCGAAAATCTGCTAGAGCATGCAAATGAAATCGGCGGCAAAAAATCAGCCACACTTATTGCAGAACGTGATAAAGCCCTAATTAGCCAAAAACTTGTTACCATTAATACAAGCGTTGATTTTCAAAAAGATATCGGGTTTTTTAAGCCTCAAGAGGGCGATAAGCCAAAACTCTGGCAATTTTTGCAAAGCAAAAGCTTTTCATCACTTTTAGGTATGGCCGAAAGTGATCATGTGCAAGATACAACTACTGCAGCCTATCATACTATCCACACATTAGTTGAACTTGATGCCCTTGTAGCAAAGCTGTCTTTAGCAAAAGAAATATGCTGTGATACAGAAACAACAGGCTCTAATCCCTTTTTAGCAAGCCTTGTAGGTATTGGCTTTGCAATAGATGCAAACGATGCTTACTATGTTCCATTAAATGCCGGCATGCCAAGAAAAGATGTTAAGGAGCGCTTAAAGCCCCTTTTTGCAAATCCTAATATTGGCTTTTATGGACATAACATAAAGTTTGATCTACATGTGCTGCAAAAAGCAGGGCTTGCTGTTGCAAATGTAGTAGGCGATACTATTATTTCATCTTATTTGCTTAACGCCCATCAAAGACGCCATTCACTTTTTGATCTTATTTTGTCTTATTTTGGAAAGAAATCAATTGATATATCAGAACTTATTGGCAAGGGCAAAAACCAGATAACCATGGACCAGGTTGACATCGAAAAAGTATCCACATACTGCTGTGAAGATGTTAGCTATACTCTCAAATTAAAAGAGCTGCTAGATCAAGAAATCAGTGATCGCCAGCTTGATAAGATGCTTTTTGATGTTGAAATCCCTTTGATTAAAGTTTTAGCCAAAATGGAAAGCACAGGCATTTATATCGATGCTGATAAGCTTAGAATACTCTCTAGTGAAGTTGGCAAACACATTAATGCCATACAAGAAGAAATTTTTATTTTGGCAGGTGGGCCCTTTAACCTAAATTCCCCAAAGCAGCTATCTGAAGTGCTCTTTGAAAAACTTGCCATTCGAGCGCCAAAAAAAGGTAAAACCCAACCCTCAACAAATGCTGATGTGCTTGAATTTCTCAGCCATGAGTATCCAATTGCTAAGAAAATTCTTGAGTATAGATCTTTAGAAAAAATTCGTTCAACTTACCTTGATACCCTACCAGAAGATGTAAATCCAGAAACAGGGCGCATTCACTGCACCTTTAACCAGTCAGTTACTGCTACAGGACGCCTTTCTAGCCAAGATCCAAACTTGCAAAATATTCCTGTGCGATCTGAGCTTGGTTTAAAAATCCGTTCAAGCTTTAGGCCTCAAGACCCCTCTTGGAGCTTTTTATCGGCTGACTACTCGCAAATTGAACTGCGTATACTGGCACATGTTTGCGAAGATCCCGGATTACTTGAAGCCTTTCATAACAACCTTGACGTACACACTTACACAGCCTCACAAATCTTTCATTTGCCCCTTGGTGCTGTAACTGAACAAATGAGATATCAAGCAAAAGCCGTAAATTTTGGCATTGTATATGGCCAGCAGGCCTTTGGTTTGGCACAATCACTTGGCATTCCAATGTCAGAGGCTCAAAGCTTTATCGATGCTTATTTTCGCCGCTACAAAGGCATTAAGGACTACATCGAAAATGCAAAAGATATGGCCCGAAAAACTGGTAAAGCGGTAAGTCTTACTGGTAGAGAAAGGCTTTTACCCGATATTAATAGCTCTAATGGCATGCTAAAGGCAGCAGCTGAGCGCCTTGCAGTAAACACCCCCTTTCAGGCAACAGCCGCAGATATCATCAAAATGGCCATGATCACTATAGACAAGTGGATTACAGATAATAAAGTAGCAGCTAGAATGCTCTTGCAAATACACGATGAACTTGTCTTTGAGATGCCAGATACTCTCATAGATACCATGACAGAACAGGTAAAAAAGCATATGGAAAGCGTTTTTACCCTAAAAGTGCCATTGATTGTAAAAATCAATGTTGGAAAAAATTGGATGGAATGTTAAAATTACGAAGAGTTGCAGTAACAGGCGGCATTGCCAGTGGGAAATCCACTGTTATTAGTTTTTTTCAAAAGTTTGGCGCATACGTTGTCAGCGCAGATCAAATAGTACATCAGCATTTATCATCAAATACAGCATTAATAAAACAAGTTATTACCCTTCTTGGAGAAAAAATCCTTCAAAATGGCTGTATAGATAAAAAAAAGATGGCGGATGCTGTTTTTGAAGACCCCGAGCTTTTGCATAAACTAGAAGCAGTTATTCATCCGATTGTAGCTTGCGAAATTAAAGAACTCTGGAAAAAAGCACAAGCAACTAAAAAATATACTCTTTTTGTAGCAGAGGTGCCGCTTCTTTTTGAAGCAGGTCAAGATAGTTGGTATGATGATACAATTGCCGTTGTAAGTCCAATTGATGCCTGCCAAGTGAGATTTGCAAAGGGCAGCCAAGAATACTTAAAACGAGCAACCAGACAGTTAACTCAAGGCCAAAAAGCCAAAAAAGCAAAATTTATAATTGAAAACACAGGTAGTTTAGCAGAGCTCGAAGCCAAAGTGGCTTCACTTTATACACTACTTTCACAAGGAGAAAATCTTGACATATGAATCAAGAAAATGAACCAAACTATACCGACTCTATCGTAGAAGATACCTCGATCGAAGAGGGAGCTACGCAAGCAAAACATCACTCTCAGGAAGGCGCTCAGCCACAAGGTCCTGCCCCCATTATAACCAAAATCGCTGATCTTCAGCGTATGAATATCGATGAGCTTAACCACTACGCCAAAAAGGTAGGTCTTAGACATCTTGGTTCTATGACTAAATCTCAGATGGTCTTTGAAATTGTTAAAATGCTTGGCGATAGACCAAATGAACTTTTGTATGGCGAAGGCGTATTAGAAATTTTACCCGACGGCTTTGGCTTTCTACGATCGACAAACTACAACTACTTGCCATCTGCTGAAGACATTTACGTATCTCCTGCCCAAATCCGCCGTTTTGATCTTAAAAAAGGCGATACCATTGCCGGAACAATCCGTCCACCAAAAGACAAAGAAAAATACTTTGCCATGCTTAAGGTGGACCGCATTAACAACAAACCACCAGAAAAAGCTCGCGAGCGCATCCATTTTGAAAACTTAACACCGCTTTATCCAAATAAGCGCCTCGTGATGGAAACAAATAAAGAAAATCTTACCACACGTGTAATTGACTTAGTAAGTCCGATCGGTAAAGGCCAGCGTGCCATGATTGTTGCACCTCCTCGTGCTGGTAAAACAATGATTTTGCAGTCTATTGCTAATGCATTGGCTACAAATAACCCTGAAATCGTGCTCATTGTTCTACTTATCGATGAGCGTCCAGAAGAAGTAACGGACATGCAGCGCCTTGTGCGCGGTGAAGTTATTGCTTCAACCTTTGATGAACCACCAGAGCGCCACGTTCAAGTTGCCGAAATGGCCCTAGAAAAGGCCCGCCGCCTTGTTGAATATGGTAATGATGTAGTCATACTGCTTGACTCACTTACCCGCTTAGCAAGAGCCTATAACGCAGTACAGCCACACTCTGGCAAAATCTTAAGTGGTGGTATCGACTCTAATGCTTTGCATAAGCCCAAGCGCTTCTTTGGCTCTGCCCGAAATGTAGAGCAAGGCGGCTCGATGACTATCATCGCAACTGCCCTAATCGATACAGGATCGCGCATGGATGAAGTTATCTTTGAAGAATTCAAAGGTACTGGCAACATGGAACTTGTGCTTGATCGTCGCTTGGCAGATCGCCGCGTCTTCCCAGCCGTTGATCCAATTAAGAGTGGAACGCGTAAAGAAGAACTTCTTTACCATAAAGAAGAGCTCGAAAAGATCTATCTTCTTCGCCAAGCAACAGCCGATCTTTCAACCCTTGATGCCATGAACCTGCTTCTTGGCCGCCTCAAAAAAACCAACAGCAACGTTGAGTTTCTATTAGGCATGAAAGACTAAAGGCTCGAGATCCTGCCTCTTTTCAGGGGTAATTGCCACAGATGCGGCATTACCCCAATTAACCGACCTGATATAGTAAAAACGATAGAACGATAAAAGCGATAAAAAGCAAAAACAGTTTTATGCTTTCGTTTTTATCATTCTATCGTTCTATCGTTTTATCTCTCGTGATTTAGAACAGAAAACTTATTTTAAAAAATGCTTGCTTTAGTTGAAAACACCTGTTACTAAAAAGAAAAGTATCTCTTTAGAGGGTGATTATGAAATTCTTAGCGATTTTTGCAATGATAATCGGATGTTCTGCTGGATGTATGGCTACTCAAAACTTTCCCTTCCCTACATATATGCTTATTGACGATGAGAATGCAAGCGATCTGCTAACTAAACACCGCTTTGAGTTTGATACAGGATCGACTATTCTTACTTGTTATGATTATCATATAAAAATTACGGCTGAACAGCGCTTTTCAGATAAAGAACTGCTTGTAATAGCATTTCCCCAAGAAATGGGGGCAGCTTTTCAAATAGATACTGTTAGAATTGGCACAGCTCCACGTTATAATCTTGAAGGGCCGGTATGCCTTGTAGCAGGCGTTTTTAGAGCGCGTATAAATGAAAACAACCCTATTAGCGTTCATATGACCATTCCGATACAAATTAATCCCGTAAATGATTTTACAGTAAGCTCACATGAAGCCCTTATTCAGGGCAATCAGTTTGTACAAAGAAAATTGCCTAATATGGTAACTGGCGATATGCCCTAAGGCTCTATTCACCAATAATTTTGACGAGGACATTTTTTGGTCTTTGGCCATCAAATTCCCCATAAAAAACATGTTCCCACGTTCCAAAGTCACATTTACCTGCAGTTACAGCTATAACTACTTCGCGGCCCATAAGATGGCGCTTTAAAGTAGCATCGCCATTTTCTTCGCCTGTCTCATTGTGCTTCCACAGCGTTAAAGGCTCATGAGGAGCCATTCTATCTGCCCACTTAGTCAAATCAGCCATAGAGCCCTTCTCATCATCACCTATAAAGCACGAGGCTGTGACATGTAAGGGAGATACAAGCGCAAGGCCTTCCATGATACCGCTTTCGCGAATGGCATCTTCGACTTGTTCAGTAATGTCAATAAAAGCAACTCGAGTTTCAGTTTCAAATGTTAATTCTTTACGAAAACTTTTCATTGTTTTTCTACTTCAGCTCCCTGCACAGATCCATTAAATTGGCTATTTCCGGAAAGAATAACTTTTCCATTGCCGTTTTCAAAAGTGATAGGCCCTGTGCATGTTGTATTATCAGCAAGTTCAACTACCTGCTCTCCAAGCGCCCAGAAAGCCTTTTTAATGACTAATGCCCCTAAAGTGCAATTATCAAATTTTACTTTGTATGTAGAGAGTGTAAGTTCTGATCCAAATTTTGTTTGATGTGCAGATAAATACCCTTGAATTTGAGCTTTGCCATCTACAACGCATTCTGTAAGGCTTGCATGACCATTTACTTGCATGGTATTGATATGTGCTTTTTTTGCCTGAAGGCTTCCAGATACTGCTAGAGCATTGCTAACAGTTGTTCCATCGAGTGTTACAACGCCATTGACTTGCAAAGAGCCGACAGTTTCATTGTCATAGCTCACAACTCCAGAAGTTACGCTTTTCCCATCTTTAGACGAAGTTCCAATGCCATAATACATATAAAACAAAACTACTGCCACTAGCAACACGAGTATCAATTTCATAACTACCTCTTTTTTTGGGATAATACAAATTTGGCAATATTTAGGTTACTGAAATTGTCGAAATATTTCACAACTAGGCAAAACAAGGCCTTAGTGTGATTTAGAGTCTATTGGGAGACAATTGCATAAGATTTTTCATTGTCGCGGGGTGATTCTTTTTCTACACTGCTAATTTTTTTATCATTTCGCGATTCTATGAGACTTGTTTTAGAGCCCATTTTGGGCGATTTATTTGAGCCCACTGTGACCGTAGGGAACTGTGGGAATGGCAGACAAATTCCTGGAGCCCTTTCAGGGCGATTCAATCTTACACTTTTAAGTGATTAACATTATTGTGAGATTTGAATCGCCCTCAAACGGGCTCTTGGAATGATTTTATATTCCCACAGTTCCCTACGGTCACAGTGGGCTCAAATAAATCGCCCAAAATGGGCTCTAAAACAAAATACAATAGTTTCGCAAGGAAAATAATCCTTGGTATTTCTGCAATTATCTTATTGCGGACAAGCTTGGCGTATGGCGTCTTTTAGCTCAGGACAGCCAGTGGCACTTGATGCTGAAACAACAAAAATGCGGCCATCATATTTTGAAAAAGCTTGGATAAAGTCTTGAGCGTGCTCTTGGGCACCTTCGAGATCTATTTTGTTGAGCACTATGAGAAAAGGTCTTTTTAAAAGGCTTGGATCGTAGCAGCGAAGCTCTTCTTGAAGAACAGCAAAGTCTCCAATTGGGGATCTGCCTTCCCAGCCTGAGATATCAAGTACAAAAACAAGAAGTTTTGTACGTTCGATATGGCGCAAAAATTCTAGGCCTAGGCCTTTATTTTGACTTGCACCTGAAATTATACCTGGAATATCAGCAATCAATAGACGTGCTTGATCAGGGTAACGTAAAATTCCGATATTTGGATGCAGCGTTGTAAAAGGATAAGCACCTATTGCCACGTCGCGATTGGCAAGCTCAGAAATAAGTGTAGATTTTCCAGCATTAGGAAATCCTACAAGGCCGATATCGGCAATAAGCTTAAGTTCAAGCTCTACTTCTTTTTCTTCGCCTTCAGTTCCGGGCGTACAGATGTTTGGGGCGCGATTGGTGGCACTTCGAAAGACAAAATTGCCCTTGCCGCCCTTGCCGCCTTTACACAAAATAGCCTTTTCACCATGTGTGGTTATATCAAAGAGTACATCACCGGTAGATGCATCTTTAACAAGAGTACCACAAGGCACTTTTAAAATAAGGCTTTCACCATTACCACCTTGTTTGCAGCCGCCAGCCCCTTGTACGCCGTTTTTGGCTTTGCAGATACGGCTATTGGCAAACCATTCAAGAGATGATGCGTTATTATCACCTTGTAAAATGACTGAGCCACCATTGCCGCCATTGCCGCCTGAAGGACCGCCTTTGGGGATGTATTTTTCGCGTCTCCAGGCAATAACACCGTTACCACCCTTACCTGCAATACACTGAACTTTTATTCGATCTATAAACATATGTGAAAAAGTAAACGCCGAAACTTTATTCCGGCGTTTTCTACCTTAATTTGTAGCTGGAAGAATCGAGACGTATGTTTTGTCTGTTTTCTTAAAATGAACAATACCATCATGAAGAGCAAAGAGAGTGTCGTCAGTACCACGGCTGACACACTTTCCAGGGTGCCATTTTGTACCGCGCTGGCGTACGAGGATGCTGCCTGCCGAAACAAGCTGTCCTTCTCCAACTTTAACTCCTAGACGCTTTGATATTGAGTCGCGTCCGTTTCTTGTCGAACCTTGACCTTTCTTATGGGCCATTAGAACACCTCTTAACCTTGAATATCTAGAATTTTAATTTGTGAGTAACGCTGGCGATGGCCAAACTTACGATACTGATTACAGCGCTTTTTGTACTTGAGGGCCACAACTTTCGGGCCTTTTGCCTCTTGTATATACTCGCCAATAACTTTGAAGCCTGCCACAAGTGGCATGCCAACTTTAACGTCGCCAGATTTATCAGCAACGAGTAATACATCGCTGAATTCTACTGACTGACCAGGCTCGTTATCTAAGAGTTCGACCTGAATGACGTCGTCTTTTTTAACTTTATACTGTTTGCTACCGCTACGGATAATTGCGTACATAGGATTTCCCCATTGATCTTAAGTGGGACTATAGTAGCAGTAAAGCGCATTTTACTCAATTACCAATTTACTTTTCTGAGATCTTAGGTTTAGGGTAACTAGCTCCAATGCAGTATTTTAGCCTTCATAGACTCACCAGTGCGGTTATTTACGAGAATAAAGCGATCGTCATCTCTGGTTTTAAGAACGCGAATTGGATCACCTACGTTCCAATCCTCAGTTTTTTCAGCGTCATGATCATGGCAAGGTTGATAAAAAATATTATTTGATAAAAGAATACTATCTTTTGCGCCTCTGCCCTGCATCAAAAACTGCCCAGTTTTTTTGCCCGTACTTGTAATACTATGCTGTCGTACATTTGGGCTTCCTTGTGGTCTTAGCCTAAGTCTGTCTGCAGAGATGTCAAAAAACGGGGTAAAACAAATTAATGCCCCTAAAATAATTGTTATTATTTTCATTGTTTTTCCTTATTTTTATTAGCAGATTAACTCCACGTATAAATCTTCGCTTTTATCGACTCTCCGGTACGAAGATTTACGAGAACATAACGATCATCATCTGCTGAAAGTAAACGAATAGTATCGTCAATTTCCCAATTTCTAAGCAATTTTACTTCTTTTTCACGAGTCGGCCGATAAAATATGTTGTTGGAAAGCAACACACTATTTTTTGCACCTGCTCCTAACAAGGTAAAATCTCCAATAAATCGAGTTATGCTGGACTCAGAACTACTGCCGCCTAGAATAGGAGGAGTGATTTGAGCCTGAGCTTTCACATCAACAAGTGGGCTTAAGCATAAAAATGCACCCAAAAATATAGATAACAGTTTCATAAGAAATTCCTTCTGTTTATTCCGATATGGCGCTTTGCCAATTTCTTTTCAACAAATTTTCTTTAAGCGTGTTAATTTTTTTAAAAAATGTTTCTTGTATGTGAACAAGAGAAATAAGGAACTAATAAAGGGAAAAAGTGGCCAGAACTGGAATCGAACCAGCGACACAAGGATTTTCAGTCCTCTGCTCTACCAACTGAGCTATCTGGCCACAGAATTGATAGGAAAACAATACGACACCCTCGAGTTTACTTCAACGAAAAAAAAGACATCTTCATTGGTTTTTGATTGGTGCATTTAAATTAAGCTGGATTAAATCTTTGGTGATATTAATTGCTTCTGCTAATTGCATGTTCTGGATAGTGCGAAGAGCCGCTTTTTGATCTAAAATAACTTTTTGTTCGGTAAGACCATGTTTCTCAAATATATAAAAATCACCTCTGAGAAGATTTTGATAATTTTTATTTGCCTCCACGCGTTCATTACTTTTCTTAGTAAGCTCAGGAATCCACTTGCGATATACATCTGTTTTTTTCTGCAAAAAGGGTATATAATAGTGCTCATACCACTTCTTATCATCAGGTTCTACATCTGGCAAAGTATCATTAAAAGAAGGCTTGATGGCATCTGATTTAATGGTCTCTGAAAGATAGGCCTCACCTACTTTGCGCTGGGTAAAAAAGCTTGGGACGATGATATCTGATTTTACGCCCGTAAGCTGGGTGGTAGTACCAGAGACGCTATAGTATCTTCCAATTGTCACCTTAAAGTATGATTCAGACTCATCACCTGTTACTGACTGCATCTGAATAGATCCCTTACCATACGTTTGCTCATCGCCAACAACAATGGCCACTCCATAATCTTTTAAAGCTTGGGCCACAATTTCAGCAGCAGATGCCGTTTCTCGCGAAGTCAAAATGACAAGAGGGCCGTTGTAGGCAACTTTTGGATCAGTATCACGAAAATATTTTAATGTTCCATCAGAGTATTTTGCAGCCACGATAACCCCTGATTGAATAAATAGTCCCGCAACTTTTACTGCCTGAAGTAAAAAGCCGCCCCTGTTGTCGCGTAAATCAAGCACTAGTCCCTTTATAGCGCCCTTTTGACTAAGGTTATGTAGAGCAAGCAAAACATCCTGTTCACTACTTACACTGCCGGCTCCTTGATAAAAAGCATGCAGTTGAATAACTCCCACAATGCCTCCTTGAACCTTATCAAAGCTTGTATCAACACGGCCTTCTTGTATAACAGTCTCTTTTCGCTCCAGCACAACGTGATAAGGACTTTGGCTACCCCGCTTTAAACCTAAATCCACAAAGCTTCCTGTAGGACCTGCTAAACTTGCCTGCACTTCCTGAGAGGTAAGTGTTTTTACTTTGGTCTGCTCTATTGATATCAGCTCATCTCCAATTTCAATTTTGCCGCTAAGCTCGGCACTTGAGCCTTTGACAAGAGAACCTACCACAAATGAATTACCCTCTTGCTCCAAAATAACACCCACTCCCTCATATGCCTTTTGAAGTTTCATACGTAAGTTTTCTGCTTCTTTGGGATCAAAAAATTCTGAGTGCACATCAAGGCTTGCAGTTAATGCTTTGAGAATATGCAGAGCAAAGATATTTTCTTTTTCTTTGGCATCTAGCGGCTGTGAGTTCCTATTAAAAAAAAGATAGCTATTTTCAAATTCTTCTAGTTCAAGTTCGACATTGCGCACAGCATCTGCAAAACTTAAATGCCTATTTAATGCTTTAAAACTTTCAAGTTCTCGTCCGACAAGATGTGCCATATAAATAGAATGCAGCTTTTCAAGCTCTACTTCATTTGGAGCAAAGGTATCTACGTCATCTTGATGCCCTTCCAAAATATCCGGAAGAGGAGTTACAGAAAGATCTTTAAAATGTTCAATATAAACTATCATGCTTCTACGAAAAAGACGTATCTTTCGAATAGATTCCTGGATTTGTGTATTTATTTTTTGAAAAATAGAATAATTTTGTTTTTCACAATCTTTTGCCAGAGATTCTAATGCATACTTTGACATAGTAAAAAAAGGTTTTACTTCATCTGCCAATAAATACACATGATGCGGATCAAACTCATTTATATAATGCTGTATGGCGCGCGCCATAATTTGCCCTGAGAGACGCTTTTGGGTAACATGTTCGGATAAAAACCTCTGCATCTCCTGGTGTATTATGGGCAATGACATTTGCCTTTTTACCTCTTGGGGTTGGGCAAAAAGAAGTAAAGGCAAGACACAAAAAAGGCCCAAAAAGCGCAACATAAATGAAAATCCTACTTGATAAGCTATTACGATCTGTATTATATTTTATGTAATTTATGGCAAGGTACATTTAATAATGTCTTTATATATTGATGAATTACTGCAACAAGTGCAAAAAAAAGAAATTGAGATCTTTGATCTATCATTAACAGATCTAGCTCGCGAATTTCGTCAGAATACATGCGCTTTGTATCCGGGAGCGCGCTTTATTGCAGGCCTTTCTCATCTTATGTACCTTAAAGCTCAAGGGTTGGTACCAGAAGATGAAGAACTTGTAGCCGAAGAAGATTTTGAAAGCATGCGCCTGCAGTCCCTAGAAGAATATGCCATATTTCGAGATGTGGCCAAATCTTTTTCTATTCAGGAAAGAGTACAAGCCGATAGCTTTTGGCGTCCGACCATAGTGCCACCAGAAGAGATTCCAAGGCCTTTTCACGTTCCGCTTGATTTAGAAGAGTTTTCCAAACTTTTTATGAACATCTGGCAGCAGGCAAAAGATCGCGCAGTTTCAATTTATGAAGAAGAATGGAGTGTAGCTGATGCGCTTAAAATCGTGCGTCTAGCTCTTGCATTAAAGCGCCTATCCATACACGAGCTATTTCCACTTGAATACTCTAAGGAGCAGCTTATTGTGACATTCTTGGCTGTATTAGAACTTTTAAAAAATCAAGAAGCTGCTCTTATTAAAGAACAAAATATTTGGTATATCTTGGCTTTGTAAAATTTTGATGGAACGATTTCTTCTCAGTAACACTTTAGGTTAGCGTGGAGAAAGCGTCCACTAAAATTGGACAAGGGTAAGATTAATGTCGACAGTAAGTGAAATTAAAAGAATCGTTGAAGCTGTGTTATTTGCATCCGGCGAGCCTGTATCTTTGCAAAAGATACGAGAAATCATCGAATCGACACACCCCGTAACTCTCAGCGAGCTTAAAATAATTTTAGAAATGATGCAGTCCGAATATAAGGACCAAAACAGAGCCTTTTGCCTTGAGATGATTGCCGAAGGCTATGTATTGCGCACCGATCCCGCATATTCTTCTTATGTAAAAATGCTTTTTGCTAATCGCAAAAAAGATCGCTTATCCCAAGCTGCACTTGAAAGCCTCGCCATAATTGCCTACAAGCAGCCTGTTACAAAAGCCCAAATTGAACTTATCCGCGGCGTTGATTGCACAGGTGTTTTACAGCATCTGCAAGAGCGCGCCCTCATTGAAATTACCGATAGACTTGAAGCCCCGGGAAGGCCGGCACTTTTTGCCACAACACGCGAGTTTTTAAAACATTTTGGGTTAAGAAACTTAAAAGACCTGCCTCCAGCTGCAGAAAAACTTGATTAGGATGCGCTCAAAGAATACATAATCACTAATTGCAAGCTTTGAATTTTTCATAATTACTCTTCTAGAATAAGCCCTTTTTTAGTACAAATACTGCATGTATTATATCGCCCTTAGAATGTTGTTCGGTGATCGAGCAAAATACCTTCTGCTTGTTTGCTCATTAACTTTTGCAAGCCTTCTTATCACCCAGCAAGCATCTATATTTTGCGGCCTGATGCGCATGGCTACTGCAATATTGCGCAATACTAAAGCCAAAATTTGGGTTGTAGATAGCCGCGTAGAGCAAGTCAATGAAACACAAAGCATGCGAGATATTGAACTACAGCGCGTGCGCTCTGTCACAGGTGTTTCTTGGGCTATGCCAATGTCCTTTACTCTCATACAAGCAAGGCTTCCCAATGGAATATTTAAAACAGTGCAGCTAATTGGTTTTGATGATACCACCTTAGCTGGCGCTCCAAGAGAAGTTGTATCTGGAAGTTTGAAGAACTTAGCTGAAACTAATAGCGTTGTCATAGATGGGTACGGCGTTGAAAAGCTCTCAGAAGGATATGACAGAACAGTCCAAGTTGGGGATGTCTTTGAAATAAATGACCATGAAGCGCGAATTGTGGGTGTTTGCGCAGTTGAGCGTTCATTTTTTGGTAATCCTTATGTATACACCACGTACAGCCGCGCTCGCGAAATGCGCCCAAGAGAACGGCGAGTGCTAAGCTTTATTTTAGCAGAGCCTGCTCCTGGCAAGAACCTCAAACAAGTAGCTCGCCAAATTGAGGCAGAAACTGGCCTTAAAGCCTATACTGAAGATGAATTTTCAACCGCGACAATAGACTGGTTTTTTAAAAATACGGGTATTCCTATTTCCTTTGGTACAACAGTAATACTAGGATTTTTGGTGGGGATTGCCGTTGCTGGACAAACATTTTATTCATTTATTCTTGAAAATCTACCTCACTTTGGGGCTATGAAAGCTATGGGAACAAGCAACTGGATGCTGCTTCGTATGCTTTGTGTACAGGCAGCGGCAGTTGGGTTTACTGGATATGGATTTGGACTTGGCCTTTCTGCACTTTTTGGCAATGCAGTCATGTATGAGGGTAATCCGCCTTTTTATTTACCTTCAGAGCTGCTAATCTTGACTTTTGTGGCTATTATATTTATTATTTTATTCTCAATATTTTTAGGCATTCGTAAAATCAACTCTGTAGATCCTGCACAGGTGTTTCGTGCCTAATAACAAAAATATCACCATTCAAGTAACTAACGTCTCCAAAACCTTTGGGCAAGGTGATGACCAAGTTCACGCTTTAAAAAACATAAATCTTGAAGTGTATGAAGGCGAACTTGTAATGATAGTCGGCCCTTCAGGTTGCGGCAAAACCACTCTTTTGAGTGTAATTGCAGGGACCTTAAGCTTTGATTCAGGTAGCATTGTGGTGCTAAATTCTGAGCTTGAACAATTAAGCAAGAATGCCCTTACTTCCTTTAGAGCGCGCAATATTGGCTTTATCTTTCAATTGTATCATCTTATCCCAACGCTTAATACAACAGAAAACACTTGTATACCACTTATCATTCAAGGCCAAGACTTAAAAAAAGCCTCCAAGCAAGCTCAAGAAATACTCAAAAAGGTCGGTCTTGATGATAAATATAAAAAGCTTCCAAGAGAGCTATCAGGCGGCCAGCAGCAGCGTGTAGCTATGGCAAGAGCCCTTGTGCATAATCCTCCTATAGTGATTTGTGATGAGCCCACAAGCGCACTTGACTTTGAAACAGGCACCAAAGTTATGGAAATTCTAAAACATCTTGCCGCAAGCTCTTCGCGCTCTGTTATTGTGGTAACACATGACCACCGCATCTTCAAATATGCCGATCGCGTCATCGAAATGGATGATGGTGCAATACAAGATGTTAAACACAATCATAACTCCTCTTGACAATAGCAAATATTACCTGTATCAATAATACCTAAAAAATAGTGCAACACGTATGTTTTGGCAGATAATGACTTTTATTGTTGCCGCCCTCGGCATTGCGGGAGCCATAGCAATTTCAAACTATCCACCACCTGCTCCTGAACTTACTGTGATGTATTCTCCCCCTCCTGCAAATCCCTACAAAGAAGCAGTAGCTGCATCCGGACTTGTAGAAGCATATGAGGACAATATTTTTTTAGGGGTACAAGTTGAGGGCATAGTGCAGGATGTTCATTGCAAAGTTGGTGACAAGGTCGAAGAAAATCAGCTTCTTTTTGCTACAGATTCAAGCCTACAACAAGCCAAAGTAGATATTGCCCACGCAAACCTTGAAGTTGCAAAAGCACAACTCGAAAAAAATCTTTCGCAACTATCGCGTCTTACTGCCATAAAAGATTTACGAGCTGTAAGTGTTGAAGATCTTCGCAACAAGGAACATGATGTTGCAATTGCTCAAAGTAATGTCAAAAGTGCTGAGGCCCAGATCAAAGGTGCTCAAGAAGAACTTAAGCTAACTGAAACCTATGCCCCCAAAAAAGGCATTATTTTAAAGATGGATCTGCGAAAAGGGGAATTTGCAAGCTTTTTTCCTATTACCTCATCTAGTCAAAATGATGCTCCCATTGTGCTGGGAAGAACAGACAAACTTCAGCTTCGAGCCGATATCGACGAATATAATGCCTTTCGTGTTCGAGAGCACCAAGAAGCTATTGCCTATACAAAGGGCGTAGCGCAAATTCGCCTACCGCTTACTTTTGTGCGCTTTGAGCCTTACTGCGTGCCAAAAAAATCGCTCACTGCTGCAGCTGATGAGCGCGTTGACACACGTGTATTACAGGTTATTTACTCATTTGATACTGTAGATAATTTTCCTATATATGTTGGTCAGCAGGTAGATATTTTTATTAATGCACCGCTTACTTTGCATACTTCAGAAACTCAAAACCAGGCCAAAAAAATCGGCATTGATCTAAGAGATTAGCAAGCAAGCAATAAACAGGCACTTGAACCATCTAAATTTCTTGCGTACACTAAAACATTTTTAAATTGCCCTGCAACTGGTTTATCAAAAACCATACGTCCAAATGATGCTGCAGTATGTTCATTTTTTGACCATAACCCGCATGGAATTGTCTGATTTTGTAAAGATAGAACTCCCAAAGCTGTTTGAACGGCAAAATCTGCTGCAAGCAAACTTCCATGCAGCGTTTTTGTCGTCGTTAAATACACATCTTTAGATGCACCAAATAAATTTTCTAGCACTGCAAACTCTTCTTCATCGTAGCTTTTGGTTCCTTTGGCATCTAAAAATATGCAATCGACATCTTCTGCACTGGTTTTAGCCTCTTCAAGACAGCTTTGTATCGCTTCATGAAGGCTCTGAGCAATACCAAGGCCAGCAATACGAACAGGTGCAAGAATGTTTCTGGAGCGCGCCTTATGCCGCGTCTCAAGCACCATTAGGCCTGCGCCTTCACCCAAAATATAGCCATCTGATTTAGGATGAAAGGGCAAGTATGTACCGGCTTTAGAAAGCGGCTCTGTACGCATACAGGCATTATATACAAGTGGTGATAAGGGAGCCTCTACCGCACCCACAAAGGCTCCAGGAAGCACCTCTCTTTCACATAAGTCTCGTGCATGATCTAGAGCATATCCAAAACTTAAAGCATCAGCAGCTATAGTTTTGCTATAGCCAGAAATTTTATACTGTATAGAAATTTCTCCTTGAGGCGCTGTCGGGAACCATGCAGTTGCTACATAAGGGCTTAAAAGCTCGTAGTTGCCATTGTAGATATTATCCATTTGAGGCTCAACAAAGCTCCATCCACCAGTAGAATTGCCCAATATAATTCCAAAATCATGTATGTCACTTTCTGCAAGATTTGCAGATTTGAGGCCTTGCACAAATGCCTGCATGGATAGCAGACAAAAGCGATCTAACTTTCTTGCCGTCCTTAGGTTAATGCCATAGTTAAGGTCCGCTTCATCAAGATAAGCAACTACAGGTGTTTTTAGTAGCGGATGTGCGCGAAAATTAGTTTTGCCATCCAAAAGGCTTGTCATGATATTCTGGGTGCTACATCCTATTGCTGTAGCCATTCCATATCCAGTAAATACGAGATCATCTTCTTTCATAATTATATTCTCTTTAAGATCAAACTCGAATGGATACCTGAAAATCCACTGCTGGTTTTTAATATTGCGGAAACACGAGATTCAAGAGGTTTATCTTTTACAACACGTAAAGGACAACTTGGATCTTGATTTTCTAAATTAATAGTACGAGGTATTAGGTTGTCTCTAAGGGTTAATACCGCGGTAATTAGCTCAAGGACATTTGCAGCCGATAATGCATGCCCAAGCTGCGACTTAATCGAAGTTACAGGAATTTCTTTTGCTCGCGGACCAAATATGGCATAAAAGGCATTGGTTTCAGCGATGTCGTTTTGAGGCGTTGAAGAACCGTGTGCATTGATATAATCAATTTCATGGGCCTTGAGATCTGCATCCTTTAAAGATAACATACACGCTTTTGCAATTGACTCCCCATTTTGCGGAATGTCTGTCATATGAAAGCAGTTGTTGACGCTTCCAAAACCGGCAATTTCTGCATAAATTTGAGCACCGCGCGCCTCAGCATGCGTGAGACTTTCTAGCACAAGCATTGCTGAGCCTTCTGCTAACACAAAACCATCGCGATCTTTATCAAAGGGCCTTGAGGCAGCCTCTGGATTATGATTTCTTTTAGAAGTTGCACCGATTTTACTAAAAGCTGCTACTACAAGGGGTGTAATAGGAGCCTCTGCCGCTCCCGCTATAGCTACATCTACCCGGCCATTTCTGATCATCTGCAAGGCATATCCAAGGGCATCGTTTCCTCCAGTACAGCCTGTAGCAATAGTGACGGCCCCTCCAGTAAACCCAAAAAGCGCTGCAATCGACTTGGCCAGATTGTTAAAGAAAAAACTACCCGAATAATAAGGTGAGCTTGGAGGTACTAAATCAATATGGCCTTTACCTTGTTTGTATTGATTAAAAGACCATTCCATAAGTGCAATTTCAGCAATTGCTGTAGACAGAAAAACACCGCATCGATTCTTTAAAAATGAGCTCTCAAGCAATTTTGAATCCACAAGTGCTTCGTTGACGGCCATTTTTGCAAAAAGTAAATTACGCTCTTGTATGCTAGATGCTGATTTTTCAAATGGTATTTGAGTAACACCCGCAATTTGACTCATATATTCCGGTATATAAAACATATCGGAGATATTTTTGACGCCGGATTTACCTCCAAGACAATTTTTCCAAAAGGTTGGAGTATCACTTCCAAGCGGGCTTACAGAACCAATTCCTGTGATAACAACTCTTTCTTTAGCCATCATCAGTCTCCAAATGTTTTTTTAGAAATCGCAATTCTTCCTCTACTGTTCCAACCATTTTCATTTGCTGTTCTTGAGTAAAATGCGGTGGCACTTTAAGAAAAAAAGTAACGATGCTTTTTGCTTCGGTATGTTTTGTAACCGTTACTACAGCTTCTTCCGTGCGTTCTTTAAACTCAGAGCAAATGATCAACCTCATGCCAGAGACGACAGCTTCTTGTTTAATATGTGTTTTTGAAGGGCCGAGCATTGTTTCCATATCTCCAATAGCGTCATTGGAGCGTACACACCGTTTAAAAAACCGCGTCCAGACAGGCAGGTTTTCAACATGTTTTAAAAAATCACAAGCAATATTTGGCTCTACTGCTATGTCAATTTCTCTTTTATACTCCATCTTTATGCCTCCTTTATTATCAATGCTACTACTCGAGAAGGGCCTGCACCGCATCCCTTCAATTTAATAGGGAAGCATGAGGTTAAAAATTTTTTATCTTTAGGAAGAGCGTCTAAATTGGCAAGTCTTTCAATTTGGCAATATTCACGATCTCTTCCTAGCATATGGCAAGGCCATAATACTTTTTGGTCACCTGTTTCAAGATGCTCCTGAATCATTGTTTTAAAAGGGGCATCAAAGCCAAAACTATCTATCCCAATCACTTTTATACCTTGATCCAAAAGCCAATTGGTTGCCTCTACACTCATACCTCTAAATGCTGTAAAGTATTCTGTTGTGCCCCAGAGTATTGCGGCACCGGTGTTTATAAGTACAATATCATGAGGATCAAGTGTTATTTTTTGCACTCTTAGAGCCTCTTTGATTTCCTCGAGGGAAACGGTAGTATGTTTATTTTGGCTGCAATCCAGAACAACAGACGGCCCAAAAAACCACTCTAAGGGCATTTCGTCAATAGCTCTTGCTCTTTGATTCATGCATGTAGGTCCATAATGACTTGGTGCATCTACATGCGTTCCTGAATGGGAAGTAAGGCAGATTCTCTCAAGGCTTAATCCAAGGCCATCTGGAAAGTTATCAGGATTAATACCACTACCTTGTGTCAAAAGACTTGCACCCTCTTTATGTGAAACTGTTTGAATAGCCACAGGCTCAGGCTCTGATAAAGATGGCTCAAGATGCAAACTCAGGTCAACAAGTTGCCATTTCATATGTACCTCTTGATGCTTGTATGCCATCTACTAAAGAAACATCAGTTGATACTATTTGTAAAAAGCCTTGGGTTAAAGCTAAAGGTACAGTGTAGGGCAAATGAGGATCTGCAAAAAGCTTCAAAATCCCTCGCCAATCAGAATTTTCCATTTTTTTATACACGCTATGGTGCGAACCATCAAGCCATTCAAAAAGCAATTTTGAATAAAGTGCCGGATCATTTTGTTGGATACTTGTTACGGCAAGTTCCGCAGAAAAAAGTGCAAAATCAATTCCTGGGCAAAAAAAAGGATCTAAAAAACAAGCCGCATCTCCAACAATACGATACCTTGCTGCTGCACTCTGTAGACATCGTCGTTCATGATTTTTAGCCTGAATAACAGGTAATACTCGTTTTGAGGTGTTTACAAGCTTATTTACATAAGATGATAAGGAAACTGCATGCGCAAAAAAAGCCTCTGATTCAAGATGTTTTACTATCGCAGCTTCTAACACAGCGCCTATACTTACTCGATGATCTGAGAGCGGAATGCAAAAAAGATAGCCACCATCTACTGCTATAATTTTCATTACATCAACAACACTTGACTCAAACTCAAAATGACTAAAACACGCAGCGCGATGATCAAGTTTTTTTTCTTCATATGCAAGTTTTAGATGCTGTGACAAATATGCTGTTTTACCGCTAGCATCAATAAAATACGAGGCCTCAAATTTCTGGGCTGGTTCAAGCGATACTTGAACACTTTGCTCAGAGACTACACAGTCGACAATACGCGCTAAGGGTAAAAATGCAACACCATTATCAATTGCGTTTTTTAAAAGAATCTGATCAAAGCCGTTTCGATCTACTTGTACAACATCGCCGTAACTGATATTTTGCATCTGATCGTTAACACTAAACGCTATGGAGTATCGACCATCGGCAGAACAAAAAGAGCAATTTACTTCCTTTTTACAACATGAAAGCAGTAAGGGTCCTATTTCTAAATCATCTATCACAGAAGAAGGTGAATACACCCACGATTCGGGCAAATGATATTTTGTACCAGCATCTCGCGAGGCTACTACCACAGAATACCCTCTTTTTGCGAGCAAACTTGCAGCAATACAGCCGCTAATGCCGGCCCCTAAAATAAATACATCTACTTTTTGCATGATTCACCCAATCGTTGTAGTAAGCTCTGAAGTCTTTGTTGAAAGTCACATGAAAATTTTTGTAAACGAACCTGATAGCTATCTGGAGGCTCGCCATCTTGTTTAGGCAGTTCAAACCATCGAATTGCTGTAAGTTCTGATCTGTCGCCTTTGCTACTTAGTTGCCAAGTTCCATGATGACGCGATGTTGGAGGCGGAGGCTCTGGAGAAAAAAAATGAATGTCTCCATTAGCATCACAAAAGCGCACAGTTCGAACCCTTGCAAGAGTATTTTGCCAATCTACGTAGAGTACAAAATCTTGATGCACACCGTCATCATAGAGCATTTGCACTTCATGAAGAGGGGACCAAAAATGAGCCCATTCTTTGATCCCCCAAAGCAGTTTTCGAATCTGTTCATCTGGCAAATCTAGCTGTATAGAGGCACATACTTTATGCACTACATTCGATCCATTGTTTAAACGAAGCAAGATTTTTTGCTAAAAATTTTTCAAGCATTTGGCTATCAAAATTGGCGTCTTCTTTCAGTTCAAAATTACGTGATGCTTGCACAAGAGTACCATTATTTGTGGCCTCAAATTTCCAAACACCAGACATACTTTTAAAATAAGGCGGCGGCTTTGTCTGAAACATTTCAATAGATGCTTCCGGATAACAAAACCGCACCGCATGCACCGTTTCTTGCCCAGATGGCCTCTGCACGGTCATATCAAATTCTTGATGAAGTGCATCATCATAATGAACCGTAACATCAACTACATCATCCAAAACTTTTTTCCACGTCGCAATATCAGCGTAGGTGCTATAGACCTTATTTATCGGGGCGTTAATCAAAAGCTCACAATGTATTTTCATCGCTTCTCCAAAATGCTTTTCCATGTGCTAAGAGCAAATTGGGCGTGAGATAGCAGTAAAGTCGCTACTTTAGCTTGCATCGTTTTTACATCATCAGTAGCAAATACCTCTTTTGCTTTTGCTTGCTCTATATTCCATTCGTGCCAAGTTTTTACAAGGCAACCAGTACCCTTTGACTCAAAGCTCCAGCCTCCGCAATGATGCTTCAAAAATTTGGGAGGCTTTGGTTGGAAGAAAGTGATACCTTCACCTTGTATGCAGCGGCGAATAGATCGCACCTGAATCAATCCAGTATCAGACTGAACGTCCATTAAAAATTCTTGATAAATTCCGTCGTTATAGAGAGTTTCTATTCGCTTTACATGAGGTAGCAGACTTGGCCATTTGTCCATTTCATAAATGGCATTAAAGGCTTGTTGCGGCAAACACTGCATTTCAAGTGAGGCATCCACTTTACCCTCAAATGTGGCTGGTAGTTTTTTTTCATTTGTTTGCTTCAGCAAGGAAAGTATTTCTTGGATAGTAGATCCCTTAGAAAAGCACATAGGAGGAAGTTTAATCCCATATTTTTTATCTACCATACATGTAAATTCCACTATTTCTTGTGAATCAAGACCAATACCTGGTTCACCAAGTTTTGTATCTTCATTTACCTCGGCGCAATCTACACCCAAACTGCTTATCATTTGCGTTAATTCTTGAATCATACAACACCTGTTAACTGTTCTTTTTCTTCTACTGGACCAAGCCATCTTTCACGACTTCCCGCAAGCAAATCTACGAGAACCACGTTCATCGACCAATTTTGTTGCTCTTTAGATGCTTCATCTCCCCAAAATTGAGCATTTGCAAACTCTAGAATGACATTTAAGAACCACTCTCTGCCAAGCTCTGTCATCTCCATACCAAAATCAGTAAAGCGCACAAGTTCTTTTTTTACCAATTTTTGCACGATAGGGCCAAAATCATCCATCAACTCACTGCCAAAGCGCTCGCGATAACGCGTAAAGTTTACCTTGTAGTATTGGAAGGTAAACATGATGTAGCGTTCTTTATGATTAAGTAGATTCATTTGCTTAGAAATAGTGGTGATCAGATGCTCACCCTCTTCAACCGTTTTAATGTATTTATCCACATCTTTTGATGTTCCAACTCGATAGTTATCGATAAGGCTATAGGCACCTGCTCCTATTCCTAATGTATCGGCAACATGTTCAAGGTTATAGTCGTTGTAT
Organism: uncultured Chlamydiales bacterium; assembly: GCA_963785335.1. Classification (GTDB taxonomy): domain Bacteria; phylum Chlamydiota; class Chlamydiia; order Chlamydiales; family FEN-1388; genus SZAS-7. The sequence continues at coordinate 93,361 of CAWAUW010000003.1, forward strand.
ATGCTTCTAAATCCTGGTTTGCAAAAATGATTGTGCATATAAAGTTCAAAGCCCATAGCTTTTGCCATATCACGAGCTTCTTTATACATCATTTTTACCATTGACGATTCGCGGTCTGCTATATCTGGTACTTTACCTTCTTGGATAAATTTTTGTTGCGGCGTGCCGTCGTGAATGCGATAAAGGTAAATGGTAAGGTGGGTGATGCCCAGTTCTTTTATCTTTTCAAGATCACGCTGCCATACATCAATCGTATGTCCAGGCATGTTGTACATCATATCAAGCTGAATATTAACCATGCCCTTTTCCCTAAGAGCTTTAATAACTCGTTCGCTTGCTTCTGCAGCATGAGGTGAACCGACAATTTTTAGCACTTCTTGATCAAAAGACTGCACCCCAAGACTAATGCGATTTATTTGAGAATTAGTCACGTATTCAATTTTTTCATCATCATAATCACGGGCGTTACCTTCCAGAGTTATCTCAGTATCTTTTGTAACCGGGAAATGCTCACAAAGAGCATCGACAAGTCGTTTTAAGTTAGCCGTTGTAAGAATAGAGCCAGTCCCGCCCCCAATATAGACCGCACGAAGCCGACTTTTACTCCAACGCGGATACTGACTCCATCTCTTAATATCCGCTATAAGTGCGTTTAAATATTTGGTTTCTTTATCTGAAGGATCGCTTTTTGTAAGAAGCTCGACAAAGTAAGGACATCCCTTGCATCGAACGCGGCAAAAAGGAATAGAAAGATACATCACATAATCACCGCATGGAGTTTGCAGATCAAGATGTTCTTGAACAAAGGAGTTACCGTGAGGGTTATTCCACATAGCCGTGGGGTAAAAAATAAAAGGCAAATAACACTTTTCTGGATAGGGATCTTGTTTTAACATTTCCTTTTCTCCTTAATAATTTAACTGTTTTTCCAAAAATTGTGTTCTTTAGAGCCTTTTGCAAACTCGGGCGTTGGCAAGAAACTCTTAATCCTCGCAGCAAGCAAAAGTTGATGTACGAGCTTTTTCTACAGGCAAAAACTCATGTGTATTTGTATGTTTAAAAGGCATTCCGACCATTTCAAAATATATGTTTTTTAAATCATCTTCAGTCATTTCAAAAAACCCATACCGAAAGATCATTCCCCAATGTTTGCCCTTGTCTTTTGTAAAAGAAAGCGTGTCAAGTAAAGGAGTAATTGGAACGGAGCGGCAATCTAGGTAGCTGATATTGCGACGCCATGGAACAAATCCACCGCCCATGTCAAATAAGTAGACGTCATCATCGCTAACTTGCCCAATTGAAGTAAATTTTTGGCAAGGCTCTTTACCCATGAACATTTCTTTAGGAGAATAATGCACAATCCAATCACCTTCGCGCATGCGCTTAAGGGGTGCAGACTTCCCATGGCAACTTTGAGTAATTCCAGCCTTAACTCCGTTTCTAACGTGCTCATAAGAAACAACGTTCACCCAATAACGCACTTTGTTTTCTGTAGTAGACATTTTGATATCCCTTTAATTTTTTGGGCATCCAATCAAATAAAATACTTTAATATGGAATTTAGAAATAAGCTCTCCGGTTTCCCATGTATAATCGTTATCTTTAAGCTGCTTGGTCATTTCAAGCCATTCGTCTTTGGTATAGCTTCTCAAGTTTGAAATGAGGCCATCCCATGTATATAAAATGGGGATAACAGGCAATAAGTAGGTCCATATAAATCGACTTAATTTAAACGGCCGCAAAAATAAGGTAAAAAATAAGCACGTCAACGGCGCCACAAGAAGGGTCATTAAAGAGGCTGCCTTTCGCTCAGTAATTTCAAAGATAGCTATGGACATATTAGCATCGACTGCATTTTGCAAAATTGCTTTTGCTTGTGACGGTTTAAAATGGTGAAATGCCGTAAAAATTGTGCGCACACCAGATGCAATAGACACATTTTTTATAACATCTACCGATTCAGTAATGGCAGTGACGTCAGGATTTTTTATGGTTCTAAAAACTTTTACATTAGGATATTTATCTGACAAAGTAAGGTGAACATTTTCGCCTAATATTTTTGAAACTTCTTTTTGCACCCCAAGTGCCGGACCGCCACTTCCAGAGCAAAGATCAACTATATTTTTTTGAGATGTTTTTTGAAGAACTTCAGCAATCTTGGGAGCTGCTGCATTGTAGATGCCAAAGTGGCTTATTTGATACGTTAGAAGATCAGTGATTGCTTCGCGAAAGGTGTTCGGAAGCCAAGTCAGATCTTCAAACTCAAAAAGGTGCATTCGCGAACATGTCATAGATATTTTCCTTACAAATTTAATTCTTTATGTTCTTTTCCCACATTCTAATTGACAAGCAGTTTGAGTAAGTGTTGCAAGGGTTTTTACAGATTGCACCGCTTCCTGCTGTATTTTCTGCCAAGCAACATTTTTAAAAATTTCTAATGTTTTTGGATTTGCTGGTACAAATGTAAAGGTATGTGTAATGAAAACACCACTTTCTGAAGCATTGGCTGTATGGCTTACAATAAGCGATCCAAGTTCAAAAGTAGCCCTATCCGTAAAGCTTTTATTTGGAGTACATTCGATGATCTGAAAGTTTACTGGCGCCGGCGCCCCCTTGGGCATTAAGGCACCTTTAGCATTGAGTTCAAATTTCTCTCCAGGATTCAAGGTACACCACTGCAGTCCATGATCCCAGCTGGACCATGTGGAAACATCTGACCAAAACTTCCAAACAACTTCTGGAGTTGCTTTAGCAAATTCTGTATGCGTTACTTCTAACTCCATATACCTTACCTATTTTTGTGAGCTGATCAGACAAGGGTGTAAAATAGTATTTCAAACCTGTATTTTAAACCTTCTTGGCCAACATTTTTTCAGAAATAAGATCAAAATCTTGTTTTTTGATTTCAAAATGCCCGCTCCTAAAAGCCATACCCCAATTTTTTTTGCCACTAGTAAAGGAAAGCTTACCTAACAAAGGCTCGATTGGTTGTTCGGTGACATTTTTGCTATAGGTTACATTTCTTCGAAATGGCACAAAACCCTCAGCCATTTCAAATTTATAGATATTTTTATCTGCGATTTGGCCGATAGCTGTAAATTTTTGACACTTTTCTTTGCCTTCCATTGAATTTTTGGGAGAGTAATAAATAATCCAATCACCTTCACTCATCTTCGCTAAGGGAGCTTGTTTGCCATGACAGGCTTGGCAAAACCCACCTTCTACACCTATAAGTACATGTGATCTTGATACAGTACACATCCAGTACTTTGCACTTGAAACAGGAGCTGACATAATCCACCTCTCATACTTTTGTAATTTATGAAGTAAACGAAAGTACATTGTTAATGAATGCAGCAATTTGAAGTCAAGACATACATAAAAAATCCGCTTATAGACCTTTACAATATATTGTAAAGCCATTTTCCACATTTACGATGTTACAATTTTATGTCACGAACTTTTAGGTTCACTCCAGATATAGCTTCAGGACTGTTTTATTTTTTTACCTGTTGGAAATGGCTTTTGGGGTGATTTTTTAGTTGCAGTTTTTTTGATTGAATTTTTAGAGTTTGAAGAATAGCATCCACTCTTTGTTCACCCTTTAATTGTTAGAGGAAACATGTTTTCAGTTGAATCTTCTATATTTTCAAAAGCCGCTCCAAGCATTGTTTGGGTTACTTGGAAAGCTGTTTCTAAATGGCCAAAATGGGATAAAGATCTACAAGCTTGCGAGCTCTCTGGCAGACTTGCAAATGGTTCTACAGTAACTTTACAGCCAAATAGAGGACCTCTCATCAAGAGCGAAATTGTCAACTGCGTTGCAGGAAAGCATTTTACAAATGTAGGCAAACTTCCTTTGTGGAGTTCAATTGCCTTCAAACACGAACTTAACACTGAAGCAAAACAAGTAAAAATTACTCATAAAATTGAATTTCACGGAATCGTGGGAATTTTATTTTATTTCTTTTTGGGCTCATCCATGAAAAGAAACCTTGATTCATCGCTTCAAAATCTACGACAAATTGTTGAAGGTAAACCAAAATAAAAACAAAAAGGAACACCTATGTTTAAATGGAATATTCGTGCCGAGTCAAAGGCAAAAGCAAGTCCGCAAGATGTTTGGGATATTTGGACTGATGTGCCATCTTGGCCAAAATGGGATCATGAACTTGAGTATAGCCAGCTTAATGGACCTTTTAAAGTAGGAACAAAAGGCAAATTAAAACCAAAAGGCTGGCCAGCTTCAGAATTTTGTCTTATTTCCGTTGATGAAGGCAAATCTCATAGCGACAAAACAAGAATGCCGCTAACTGATGTCATCTTTAATCATACAGTAACACCATGCGGAAATTCGGAAGTATCAATCGTGCATCACGTAGAAGTTTCGGGTTTATTAGCCCCCCTTCTTTATCTGACCATGCGTATGGCGCTCAAAAAAGGTCTACCTACAGCCGTTAAAACACTTGCCAAAATGGCTGAAGATCGAAGTTTAGCAAAATAACTAAGCTAGATTTTACCGCGAAGAGCGGTAAAATCTAGTCTCGCCTGTAATCGAAATCTACAAGTGAGCCCCCATAAAATGTAATAATTTTTTTAAAATCGCCAAGTTATAGCTCATAAGAAGAATATCTTTGAGTTTAAGTCACATACTTTGATATCCTTAACACGCGTTTTTTTATAGTTAAGGAGAAAAACATTCATGCCAACTATTAGTCAGCTGGTACGACAAGGTCGCAGTCAAAAAAAGATTAAGAGCAAATCACCCGCTCTACAGTCTTGCCCACAAAGACGTGGTGTTTGCTTGCAAGTAAAAACAAAAACCCCAAAGAAACCTAACTCAGCTTTGCGAAAAGTAGCATGGGTACGTCTATCAACAGGTCAAGAAGTCATTGCCTACATCGGTGGTGAAGGCCACAACCTACAAGAACACAGCATCGTGCTTGTTCGCGGCGGTCGTGTGAAGGACTTACCAGGTGTTCGTTATCACATCGTTCGTGGAACTGTTGGACTGTGCGGCCAGTAAAAGACCGTAAACAAGGAAGATCGAAGTACGGGGCAAAACGTCCTAAGTAACGCTAGGATATTCTTTGATGAATATCCTGGTTCGCGATTTGCGCTTTTTTATGAGAAACGCCAATCACGCACAGGTTTCGTTTATATCTGAAACCAGGTGAATCATTCGATCTTCCTATAAATTTGATTCATACAATTTATTTATTTGAGGAAACTATGTCAAGAAGACGACGTGCAGAAAAACGAGATCAATTGAACCAGATCCACTTTACGGAAGCACAATACTTAGCAAAATTTATCAATAAAGTCATGGAAGGCGGCAAAAAATCAACTTCCCGCCGCATTGTTTACAATGCGCTAGAAAAATTTGCAGCAACGAGTAAAAGCAGAAAACCCACTAGAAGCTTTTGAACAGGCTCTGGAAAATGCAAAGCCTTCTCTCGAAGTAAAATCTCGCCGTATCGGTGGTGCAACTTACCAAGTGCCTATCGAAATCCCTTCCAGCCGCCGTACATCGCTATGGCAATGCGATGGATTATTGCACACTCACGCAGCAAAGCCAGGTCCGTTCCATGGAAGAGGCTCTTGCTGGCTGAGCTTGTCCGATTGCTTCAACAATCAAGGCACAACCATTAAGAAAAAAGATGATACCCACCGTATGGCAGAAGCTAATAAAGCTTTTGCCCACTACAAGTGGTAACACGAGAGGCATAAAGCTATGGCAAGACCTGCAAAAGAAAAACTTAAAAATGTCCGTAATATTGGCATCATGGCTCACATTGATGCTGGTAAAACGACAACAACAGAACGTATTCTTTATTACACCGGCCGCGTTCACAAAATGGGTGAAGTGCATGAAGGCGCTGCAACTATGGACTGGATGGAGCAAGAACAAGAGCGTGGCATCACGATTACTTCTGCTGCTACAACAGTGTTCTGGAAAGCGATATACAGCAAAAATTAATATCATCGATACTCCTGGCCACGTTGACTTCACAATTGAAGTGGAACGTTCTCTTCGCGTACTCGATGGTGCTGTAGCTGTATTCTGATTCTGTATCAGGTGTTGAACCGCAGTCTGAAACAGTATGGCGCCAAGCTGATAAATACGGCGTTCCACGTATTGCATTTGTCAACAAAATGGACCGCATGGGAGCAGACTTCTTTGATGCAATTAAGACAATGAGCGAAAAACTGCATGCCAATGCAATTCCTGTGCACTGCCCAATTGGTGCTGAAGCCGAATTCAAAGGCATGGTCGACCTTGTCAAGATGAAAGCTCTTTACTTCCACGATGAAACCTTGGGCGCAGACTGGGAAGAAACTGAAATTCCAGCAGAACTTCTTGAAAAGTGTAAAGCAAATGCGTCAAGAGCTCTTAGAAGAACTTGCAACAATTGATGAAGAAAACGAAGCTTTCATGCACAAAGTGCTTGAAAATCCAGATTCACTTACACCGAGAAGAGATTAATGCCGCTATTCGTAAAGGTGTATGCAGCAAAAAATTCAATCCTGTTCTTTGCGGTTCTGCCTTTAAAAATAAAGGCGTACAGCAACTTTTGGATGCAGTTGTTGCATTGGATGCCATCTCCACTTGATCGCGGTGAAATTAAAGCCCATGATCTTAAATACAGATGAAGAGATCATCTTGACACCTGAAGATGATGCGCCGTCTTGCTGCCTTGGCATTTAAGATCATGACAGACCCATATGTTGGCCGTTTGACCTATATCCGTATCTACAGCGGAACATTGACAAAAGGGAACAACCCTTCTCAACACCACTAAAGATACTAGAAGAGAGAATTTCTCGTCTTCTTGAAATGCATGCAAACAAACGTAAAGAACGAGATGAATTCCATACAGGTGACATTGCTGCTTGTATCGGCTTGAAAAAGGCAACAACTGGCGATACACTTTGTTCAGCTGAAGACATCCAATTCTTCTTGAAAAAATGGAATTCCCTGAACCTGTTATTTCGATGGCGATTGAACCTAAGTCTAAAGGCAGACCGTGAAAAGCTTGCAATGGCCTTGTCGTCACTTTCTGAAGAAGATCCAACTTTCCGCGTCACTACAAACGAAGAAACAGGCCAGACGATCATCGCAGGTATGGGTGAACTGCACCTTGAAATTTTGCACGACCGTATGAAGCGCGAATTTAACGTCGAAGCCAATGTAGGTAAACCTCAGGTTGCTTACAAAGAAACGATCACTGTCACCAAGTGCATGCCAAACAAAATTTGTCAAGCAGTCGGTGGCCGTGGTCAATACGCTCACGTTGAACTTGAAATCGAACCAAACGAAAAAGGCAAAGGCAACGAAGTCGTCAGCAAGATCGTTGGTGGTGTCTATTCCAAGAGAATACATCCCTGCAGTTATCAAAGGGATTGAAGAAGGCCTTGCAACAGGTGTTTTGGCAGGCTATCCACTAGTCGACGTCAAAGTAGCAATCGTTTACGGTTCTTACCACGAAGTGGACTCCAATGAAATGGCCTTTAAGATTTGCGGATCGATGGCTCTCAAAGAAGCTGCGCAAAAAGCTAAGCCCGTTCATTCTAGAACCTATCATGAAGAGTCGACGTCACAACCCCAGAAGCATGCATGGGTGATGTCATTGGCGACCTTAACCGTCGCCGCGGCCAGATTATGGGTCAAGAAGTCTTAAAAGGGGTATGGTCATGATCCACGCTGAAGTTCCATTAAGTGAAATGTTTGGATACTCGACACAGCTACGCTCGCTCTCGTCAGGGCGTGCGAACTTATGTGATGGAACCAAGCCATTTTGAGCGCGTTCCTAACGAAAATCCAAGAAGAAATTATTAAGAAGTAAGGTATTTGCTCATGGCAAAAGAAAAAGATCCACAAGCTGAAAAAGCCCCAAAGGCTGAAAAAGCTGTAAAAGCTGAAAAGCCTGTAAAGGCCGAAAAAAAAGCTGCTGCTCCTGTTGCGGCTGAAAAGCCTATCAAAATTGAAAAGCAAGTAAAGACTGAGAAAAAAGAACCTTCTCGCGTAGTGCGTCAAAAAATACGCATTCGCCTAAAGGCTTATGATGCTCGTCTTTTAGATAGATCCGTACTAGATATTTGCGAAACAGCAAAGCGCTCAGGTGCTGCTGTGGTAGGACCCATACCACTACCAACAAAGCGTGAGATCTACACGGTTCTACGCTCGCCTAACATCGACAGAAAGTCACGCGAGCAGTTTGAAATTCGCACTCACAAACGTTTGGTTGATATCCTTAACCCAACGTCAAAAACTATCGACGCCCTCAAGACATTAACCCTGCCTGCAGGTGTTGACATCAAGATCCGCGCCGCATAAGTTTCTAGCGAAAGCCACGAGATGCCTCTATATTGCCCATAAAGTAATATAGAGGCTTCTTTTTTTTAGCTTAATTGCCCAAAACTTGGGTTAAGACAAATGGTCCGATGTTTGGCAAAATCTCGTTACCAATCTCGCGATTCGTGCTAAAAAATTCATAGCTTGAGCTATTAAGCGCTTGGTATATTTGTGTTGAACTTGCAACTGTGCCGTCGGGCATGGTATAGCTAACAGTTACGTACCAGCAGTCCTTATGTGGATACCAGCTGCCTTGGCCAAAACCACCTTCAGAATCAAAGATCCAGGAGCGAATTCTTTGTTCTTTTGGATCCCAACAAATGATCTGGCGGCCATTAAGATCTTCTTGTCCCAATACACTTAAAGAAAAAGTCTGTGTAATGAAATTTCGGTATTTATCCCACTGATTATTTGTCGTAAAGGTGGAATCTGAATCAGTGTTTGACCAATTGCCCACGATCCATGCAAGCCCCTTGAGATGCTCGTAAGAGGTTGAATGATTTAAATCCATTTGAAACTCAAGACGAGGCGGCTCTTCTCTTGAACATGAAACCAGAGAAAGCATTAGAAAAAATTGAAGCAGTCGAGCCATAGTATCTTCCTGTTTATTTTTTTACCCGTACCAGCATCCACGCTTGCGGCTCATCTTCAAAATAAACCTGCACTTTAGTTACGTCTTGCGTAAGATTGTACAACCCAGTAATCATCGAAGGGAAATTTGGATTATCGCTTGCCTTCCAGATAGCCTGCTGGGTATTTGAATCCACACTTCCAGCTAAAACTTGAGCTTCGTCTGTAACGGCATTATAAAAAGTGCCGGCAATTTCGCCACTTTTATTGACTGCAAGTTGAATAAAGAAGTTGGAATAAGCCGCATCATCTTCACTTACGCCTGTTGTAAAAACACCTAAAGGCATCCAAGCACTTTCATTGTTATTAACAATTCCCTCGTTTACGTTTTGTGTTGGAAGCGGGGCTTGATCAGTTAGCTGCACATAAAGATCAGAATTTGGAAGACCGGTCTCAGTATAACCAGGATAGTAATAATAATATGGATCTTGCCAGCCCCATGGAAACCATGTTGCGAGTGTTCCCCAAGCTGATACCGACCACCAGTTGGCTCCCGGATTTCGAAAAAAATCATATGAGGGATGGGAATTAAAAAAGCGATCATTAAACCAATTGTTAGAATTGGGAAAGCGCTGTCTGACATTATTGCCTACAAGATTAGAGGCATTAATTCCTGCTCGAGTCTGATTTTGGAACATCGAGCCAAAATTTTGCGGTGGCGTCATTTTGCGCGGCACATTTCCCTGCACATTGCGAAGTTGCTGTGTAAATTGTCTTGTTTCATTACGTACTTGAGCTTGATTTGCAAGATTAGGAGCAGAACGTTGGGATCTTACTTGTTCAGAGAGTTGAGTTCTTTGCGGCCTTGCAGGCATTTGGGCAGGTCTTTGAGAGTTTCTGGGCATTTGCGGACGGCTCATTGCAGGCGTGCGATTAATATTACGATTCTGTCTTGATGCAGGTCTTGATGCGGATCTTGATGCGGATCTGGAAGAAGATCTACCGGCCCCACGGCCTCCTCCACCACGACCCCTTTGCGCTAGTAGAATAGAAGAATATAGAGATAAAGCAAAGAGACAAAGCAGGAAAAAATTTTTCATAGCAACCACCTTTCAGATAGCTTCTTTATCCTTTACATACATGCTAGATGTTTTAACATCTACCTAAATAGAAAAAAACTATATGACTGGACACTTCCCACTATCCCACGATAACATTCACTTAATCCTACTATCAAAGGTAAAACGATAGAATGATAGAACGATAATAACGATAAAACATTAAAAATTAAATTTTTTGACAGCTCATCTGCCGCTAAAATTAGGACAGCCTTTTTCATTTTTTATCGTTATTATCGTTCTATCGTTTTTATCATTTTTTTCTCTCTAGATTTTGATTAAGTGAACGGTATTGCACTACCCACCGATAAATTGAACGAGGCTAGTCTCTTCTTCTTTTACTTTTTTCTCGGTAACTTTATCGTTTTCTACGACTAAGACATAGCGACGAAAGATTTCTCTATCTTGTCCTAAAGGGATGCGCTCGATGTAAACGTATTCTTGTTTTTGGTTTGATAGCTCTTTTACTTCATAAGGCCGCCCGAGCTGCACTTGAACATCTGCGATATTTTCACCAAGTGCGATTTTATTGTAATCATCATAGTTCATAAACTTACTTGTGCTGCAAGAAAGTAAAAAAATTACGGCAAAAAGTGGTAAAAAAAATTTATTCATTAATTTGATCTTCATTATGATATTTCTCACTTGCTTTCCAGATTTTTCCCGAAATACGGGTTCTTGCACCTTCTCCTGACAAATATTCTGCATGCATTGCATATTCTTCATCGTGCAATTTTTCGTAAACTTCATAGCCTTCAAAAATTCCCACATTGCGAAATTCCCAAGCAATAAGGTTTTCTTCTATAATACCTACGCCGCTAAAGACTCCTAATATTTCATTTTGTAAAACTATGTCAAATGTCTCTTTATTCATGAGTTTAACGGTAAAAATATTTACCATACTATCCCCACCAATAATTTCAACTGTCTGCGTACATACATAGCTTTCATCATCTGGTCGAATACATGACCATTTTGTGCGAAAGTATAGTAGATCAGGACTCATAGTAAATGTTACTTGCCCCGTGCCGAGCCAGTCACCGGGAGAAAAAATAAAATGATTATACATTAAAACATAAACCTTCGGCTATAGATGCTCTGCAAAATTCCCAGTGCCATCATGGTACTTAGTACACTAGATCCTCCATAGCTTACAAGCACTAAAGGAACTCCTGTGATGGGTAAAATACCGCACATCATACCAATATTAACCGTTATATGCACTGCTAAAAATACGGAAATTCCTGCTGCAAGCAGCCTGCCAAAGGGATCTTTGGCAACAGCACTTACCTGAAAAGAGCAGTAAATTAAACCATAAAAAAGTATGAGTAAAAAAATAAGTCCTATAAAGCCAAACTCTTCCCCAAAGGCTGGAAATGCCGAATCTGTGTAAGGAACAGGAAGAGAGCCTCCACGCGTATATTCACTTTGTTTAAAGCCAACCCCTGTAATTCCTCCAATGGCAACGGCTGTTGCTGCGGCTTTTTGGTGGTGTGTATTTGGATTGAGTCGCTCATATTGATATTCTTTAATTACCTTTAAACAGTAGGGCCTTGCACCTTCATGAGAAATGATGCCGCTAAAAAATAAAAAGACAACGCCAATGGCAAGTAAGGACATAAACATCATACCCCGAACAAGCCAGGGAGCCATGTCTCCAAAGTAAAAAATAACTAAAGCCATAGGGTACAACACAAGTGCAGTTCCTAAATCTGGCTGCTTTAAAATAAGCACAAAAGGTATGCAAAAAATAAAAAGAGCCCCAATGCTCGTGCCAATACTACGCGAAGAGGAGGCTTTTCTTTCCAAAAACCAGCTTAAAGCTATAACTAAAGCAAGTTTGGCATATTCTGAGGGCTGAAAACTATGTGAAATAAAGGGCAGTCTATACCAGCGATGTACATTCTGAATAGATTCTGTAAAAAAAAGTCCTATCAAAGATATAACACTTGCCACATAAAGGATCCAGGCCCATTCTCGAAGCTTATTATAATCAAATCCAGCGAAAAATAAAAAAACCACCCAGCCAATAGCAAACCACTGGATTTGTGTTTTTACCATAGGAGTTAAAAAGGGCTCTTCAATATAGTCACTTGTCAGATTTGATGAATAAGAAGAAATAATAAGGCAACTGATAGCCATAAGTACGATGATGGCAAACACCGCTCTGAAGTCTATACGAGTTAAATATTTACTAGACCACATGGAACACCGTGAAAATTCGATACTATCATTTAGCAAGCACCACATCTACCAACACATGGGCAAAAGAACATGCTGCAGAATTTAATTCAGATGAACTTACAGCCATTACCGCAACTGAGCAAACACATGGCAGAGGCCGCGGCGCTCGCGCGTGGCTATCACCTGCAGGCAAAAACCTAACCTTAAGCCTGGCATTTTTCCTTGAAGATAAAAACATTACACCCTTTACCTTTTGCCAGCTTGCCTCACTTACTCTCGAAGAATTTTTGCAGATACATGGTATTACAGCCAAAATAAAATGGCCAAATGACCTACTTGTACAAGGCAGAAAAATTGTCGGAGTTCTTACAGAGCGCACTCAAGTAAATGACATGCCCTTTATTGTGCTGGGAATAGGGCTGAATGTCAATATGAATGCCTCTGAGATTGCCGAAATTCCACAAAATGCCACTTCAATGTTCATCGAAAAAAATCACACCTTTTCTCTTGATGCCGTAAAAGAATTTTACGTGCGACTGTTCGTAAAACGCCTCGAAGACGCCCAAAAAAACCACTTCAAAGATGTTTGCGACTCTTGGAAAAAAAGCCTGCAGTGGATGCTGCAGCAACCAGTTTGCATCCAAACCACTTCCAAACGCATACTTGGCAAGCTAATCGAAATAGATTCTGACGGAAGCATCATCGTAGAAGACCCTGAGGGCACCAAACACACCATCCATAGCGCTGATGTGAGTTTGTAATCTGCTTTGTACCTTATAACCTTTTCATTTTTTCCTTTTATTGATATGAGGAAAATATGAAGAATAAAAGTTTAAAACAGCAATTTGATCAGCACTTTGTAGCCATTCTTAGTTTATTTATTGCGGTTGTGGCACTCACTTATACAACATGGCGGGAAGAGGTTACTGAACATAATCGAAATACACGAGTTGCCGCCTTTGAAGTACTGAAAAATTTAGGACAACTGCAGATCATTGTAAATCAAACTATTTATCAGAATAAAAAAACAGATTCTACTGCATTTTTAGGTTGGGGCCATATAGCTATAATTGGTGATATGGGGAGTTTATTGCCAAGTCCCATACCTGAAAAAACCTCAAAGCTTGTTACAGTTTGGAGTAATACATGGCAAAAGCTATCAAATGATGAAGCGGCTCAAGATAGTTTAACTTACGAAATTGATTCTTGCAGGAAAGCGATTTTAGAAATTATTGAATCTCTTCGTTAAAAAACTAGATGACAAAAATTAAATCACTTGTTACATGGGTAAATATGGAAATAAACCTATACAGGAGATCAAAATGAAAAAAAATCTACGTAAGAGCATAGTTGTCGGTGTATGCACTGCAGCTATTATGAGCCAACAAGTACTTGCATTTGCAGGTACAACACCATCACAAGGTCAAGTTGCTGATACTTCAATGACAAGCGATGAGCAAAATTTTGCTAACAAGCTTTCAAATGGTGCAAAAGATGCATTCATGAAAATGAATTCAAAAGATCGTGCTATGTGCATGCAATGTGCTAATCACTCATGCAAAGGACAAAATGCTTGTAAAGGTCAAGGCGGCTGCAAATCAGATAAGAACAGCTGTAAAGGACAAAATGCTTGCAAAGGCCAAGGTAGCTGCAAAATGACAGCTAATGATTCTGTAATGATGTGCAAAAAGCGCAGTAGCATGTAATTTCTTTTGAGCTATGACGCTCATGAAAAGCGGCGATTTTTCGCCGCTTTCATTTCCAATGACAAAAATTGAGACATCCGCTACATAAGTCTCATGAAGAAAAAAAACCAAGACATACCTAATCTCGGCATAGGCATCGGACTTAGAATTCCGCATTATGAGCATATCTTTAGCCAAAAACCAGCTATTGACTGGTTTGAAATCATAAGTGAAAATTTTATGATTGACGAAGGCTTGCCTCTGCAAAATCTCGAGTGCATATTAGAAAATTATCGAGTTGTTCAGCATGGAGTAAACCTTGCTATTGGAAGCCCGGATCCTCTTGATTTTGATTATTTAAAAAAGCTCAAAAACCTGGCTCGAAAAACTAAAACACCCTGGATCTCAGATCATCTGTGCTGGGGAAGACTTCCTGGCGCCCATTTTCACGATCTTCTGCCTCTACCTTATACTAAAGAGGTTATTACCTACGTAGCAGAGCGCGCGCGCATTGTGCAAGATTTCCTGGAGGTGCCTTTTGCTCTGGAAAATCTTTCATCATACGTTACATTTACCGATGATCAAATGCCTGAATGGGACTTTTATGCCGCTGTGGTTGAAAAAGCCGATATTTTTATGATGCTAGATGTCAATAACATCTACGTATCAAGTCAAAATCACGGCTTTGAGCCTAAAAAATATTACCAAAATTTGCCGCTTGATAGGGTCCTTCAGATACATCTAGCAGGACATAAGCGCTGTGATGGCTATATCTTGGATACACACGATAACTATGTCTGCGATGAGGTTTGGAATATTTATGCTGATGTTTATCCACTAACGGGCGGTGTTTCAACTCTTTTAGAGTGGGACGACAACTTTTTATCGTTTGAAGATACCTGGCAAGAGGCCTTGAAAGCAAAGGCTTTCCAAAAAAATTTAGTGACTATATGAGCTACGATTCAACGCTTCCCTCAAGACTTGCCCACATTCAAGAATGGTTTGGCAAGGTTATTACTACAAATATGGGAAATGACATCATAGCTGCCAATGACTACATTACTCAAAGCCCTACACTTTCTGCAACTGAGCGCATGAATCTGTATAATCAAAGCTATTGGCTTAGACTCCTTGCCGCACTGCATGAAGAATATCCTTTTTTATCACGATTATTTGGAACTGAGGCATTCAATGAAGAAATTGGCATTGGATATCTTACAGCACATCCACCATCGCATTGGAGCCTTAATTATCTCGGAAAAGATCTGGTACGCTATTTAGAAAAATCATACCAGCAATCTGATGCTTGGCTTGTGTTAAAAGCAGCCCAAATAGACCGTGCATGTCAAATGAGCTTTTTTGCCGTTGCATATCCTGCCATAAACCTTGCCAGCTGCACAGAAGATACGGCGGATGAGCTTTTAGATATGCCCCTTAAGCTTCAATCACATGTACATTTAATATCTACACCTGGGCATTTCATGCACATGCGAGAGGCTTTTTTAAAGCAGCCGCATGATTTTTGGCTTGAAAATGATTTTCCCATGCTCGATAAAGAAAACATCTATTACTTCATCATCTATCGAAACAACCACCTCAACGTATCATGGGATACGCTTGATCCCGTCGAATATGAGCTTCTCACACTTATCCAATCAGGCCACACAATTGATCAGGCCCTAGACAAAGTAGAAGCAGGCGAAGAGGCCGCCCTCTGGATCCAATCTTGGCTCATCCGCGGCTGGCTTGTTAATTCTTAACATTAACGCTAGCAATTTACAGAAATAGCAAAAAATAGAGTGAAGTGCTTTTAAAAGCGCTTCACTCTATTTGCTTCTCTAACTTTTAACTTAAAAACTTATGCGTGTAAAATTTATTGCTTTTGATAAACGGCCAATTGGTGCATTCCTCCTTTTACACGAATGTTTAAACGTCGACTTAGAGGTTTAAATGTAATACAATGTAACACAATGCGTTGACAATGTATTACAAATATGCTATACTAAAGAAAAAGGAGGCGATATGTCAGCACATTCAAATGCCCATAGTAGTATGGACAGTCACATGAATTTTCGGATGCTCGCGGATGACAAGGCTATTATAGAAGCAGCAGCTTATCTTAACGGGTTAAAACCTCAGACTTACGCTCGTCAAAAACTTTTGGAAATTGCCAAAAAAGACATAGCAGAAATGAACCATTCAAACACGCTTGTTTTAGACAACGAAAGCTGGTATGAGTTTGTGGCGATAATGGAGGCCCCAATTGAGGTAAACGTAAACCTAAAAGCAGCAGTAGCCAATTTTAACAAAACGATGAAGATATCGAAAAAATGATTCCGTACTTTGCATTGCTTGAAGATACTACTGCCACATCCAGATTTGATTGTGGAGAGCCCGAGTTAAATACTTTTTTTGTTAATTTTGCCCTACTATTTCAAAAACGCTTTTTTGGTGTAACTGTTGTCTGTTATGAAGATTCCTCCAAAAGCGCTATTATTGGCTATTATACGCTCTGCCCCGCTTCCGTTCAGCGCGAGGCTCTTCCAGAAAAAATATTTACCGGCCCCAGACCTAATCCAATACCAGGTTTTCGCCTATATCGGTTAGCAATTGATAAAAAATTTCAGGGCCAAGGATGGGGAAAGTTATTATTCGTTCACGCACTAAAAAAATGCCTGGATCAAGCCTCGCAAATTGGTGGAAGCGTGGTTATCATCGATACAAAGCATGAAAGGGCCAAACAGTTTTACCAGCGTTTTGGCTTTTGCGCACTTGCAAATGGGCCATTCGTACTTGTTCAAACAATAAAATTTATTCAAAAGCACTTCTTATAATTTGAATTTTTTTACAACCTCTAGCAGCCTCAATGATAGTACCCTGGCTGGCGTGTATAACATCCCTTTTCTCGAAACGCACATCGCAGCCCCCAGTCTCAATCTTAATTGATCAGGCCCTAGACAAAGTAGAAGCAGGCGAAGAGGTCGCCCTCTGGATCCAATCTTGGCTCATCCGCGGCTGGCTTGTTAAGAAGTAGTTATTTTCCTATCCTTGATCACCTTAAATTTTTTATTTACAATTTTATATGCATAAACTATATTATAATTAATTGAACAAAGGTGATTATATGAGCATTGAGAACGAAAATCCAAATGTACGCTCTCTTCAAAATTTAGTTACATCTTATGAAAACAAGCTTGGCGACTTTCAAGTAAAAACAATGGAAGTTAAGAAACTTGATGAAAAAATTCAGGGTCTTGGGTTTTTTAAACGAAAGCCTGTAGAAGCTCAGAAAAAAAGACTTGAAAAAGAGATCGAACTTTTAGATACCGAAATATCCATGGAAAAACCAGGCTATCTAGCAGCAAAAAGCGCTCTAAAACAATTAAAAAAATTAAGTACATAGCCACCCCTTTGGCCGACTCAATTTAAAGCATCAAGCAGCTGACCTGCTCTTTTCTGGTATACTTCCAGCGTTTCTTCGGATAGATCGACATGCTGCTTTGCTGAAATTAGCTGTATTAAAAGATTTTCATATTGTTCTATTTTTCGTCGCACAAAGGCCTTTATCATATCATGATAGATAATTTTTTTGTCCGCATCCACCTGATCAACAAACATTTGGAGCTGTGTAAGTACAGCTTCAAATGTAGCGGCGCTTCGTTTGCCTGTAATAGAATTCGCCCTGCGCAAATATTGAATAGGTTTATACTCTGAGGCAAATGCTGTGATCTTTGATGCATTGAGCAGAGCTGCCATATAGGCAAAGTCTTCGTAAGGACACGCGGCAGACTGCGGGAATGTAATTTGATAATACCCTTTTGTCCAACCAAGGCTCGTAAAGCCCATTATATTTGGAAGATCACCTGGCGAAATCATTTGAGTTGGAAATTGCTGTATACTATCAAGAATTAGCGCAGAGACTTCTCGTTCATTCAAAAGGCCGTTTATATTCCCAATTTGGTTTTCATCTTCTAAAACTATGTCAAAATTAAACAGGCATATCTGGGCTTTAGTTTTTTGCATTTGCCGCACAAATTTTTCAACGAATTCCCTGTCAGTAAAGCAATCGTCGGAATCCAGCCACAATATCATGGCATTACTATCAATTTTTTGAGAATGATCAAGAAGGCATTTGCGTGCGTGAGAAATTCCTCGATTAATAGAACTTTGCAGTAAAATCAACTTTTTATTGAACTTACCTTGATAACTTTCTAAAATTTCGCAAGATCCATCTGTGGATCCATCATTATAGACAATAATATTGATGTCTTCGTAGCTCTGAGTAAGCACTGATTCAAGAGACAGGTGCAGATACTGTTCAGTATTAAAAACAGGCATCAGAATGTGAACTGTCTGCGCTTGAATTTGTATAGACAAATTCATCAGCAAAATTACTAAGCAAAAGATTACAGATTTTATTTTTTTTGACAAATTAAGCTCTTTTTTTTTTATTAGATAATATTAAAACAATACCGTAATTTTACAGGAAAATTTCTTAAAAAACCAAAAGTGCAAAATTTAAATTATTCTCAATTGCCATTCAGTGATGTTAAGTACTTAATTGAAGTATTAAGACTCTCAAAAGTTTTATCTTTAACCAAAAAAGGATCAAGCACTAGGCTTGATCCTTTTAGTAAAAAACGATGCTAAAGACTACTTTTATCCGCAACGACCTCCAACCTTTTGCTTTTTAGTAACGTGGCGTAATGCCTTTACGTTGAAGGCTTTTTTGGAACGAGCGAGCACTGGAGCACACAACCCAATGACCTCATAGTTTTCTAGTGAAACTGTCG
Organism: uncultured Chlamydiales bacterium; assembly: GCA_963785335.1. Classification (GTDB taxonomy): domain Bacteria; phylum Chlamydiota; class Chlamydiia; order Chlamydiales; family FEN-1388; genus SZAS-7. Next base: position 112,067 of record CAWAUW010000003.1, read on the forward strand.
GAAGCGGCGGGAATCCGACAGTAAGGTCGTTGGAAGTAACTGGGACAGGCCCAAAGGCATAATTGACCATATAGCCGGTATTGGCATTGAATACTTCGTTTGATGCAACCAAGCTGGTGCTAACTGCTGCTGTATCCTGAATGCCAATATCCACGTATCCAATGATGTTGTTTCTTACCCAATCACAGTCTGTGTTATCAAGAAAAATTCCAATACCAGCATGTGAAATTGTATTTTCTTCAGCGATTGATTCCTTGTCATTGGTAAGCCCAATGCCAATGTCGTTTTCGATGATCTCGTTGTTCTTAATCACCAAGTTTCTTTGGACGCCGCCACCACCTGTTATAATGATGCCCCATGATCCGAGAGTGCCTTCAGATGCTATGTTCGATGTGATTGTGCTATTTTTTATGGTCACATCTCTTGTAAAATTGACGTCATCAATGTTTTGAACGTAGATACCGGCACTAAATGAACTTGGTTCTGGTGATTCCACGCTTTGATTTTCGAATGTGCAACCATCAATTATCACGTTTTCCAGTGTTTGTGTCGGCAGCTCAAATCCGTTTCGTAGGCGTAGTCCAAAAACACGCCCTTGAGTAACCACAGAAACTCCCTGATTGCCAGCTGCATGGCAATTTTTATAAACGTGGTTTTTTCCACCAACGCTTTCAAATCCAGCACTTCGCACAAAATCGGCATTTGGATCATCTGCAATAGAAGCACCTATGTTACGATAAGCAACACAATCTTGCACAAGAACATCTTCGGCACCCAAATAGTATGCTTCAGGACCACCTTGTGGATCAGTAATAGTTCCACTCATATGAAATCCTCCAGATTCTCCTCCAAAATTGTCATTGAACTCACATTTCAAGAACCGAAGATTTTTTCCTCCACCTAGGTCATAGCCTTTGGCGTAAGATATCCCTATATTATTTGCACCCGCACTAGAATTATTTTGATTAAAGCTACATGCGTCAAACAGGGCATTTTCAAATGTTCCAGTCTGCTCGGCACCGATTGCTATACTCCCATCGAAAAAGATATCATCCGGGACAGTTACACTATTGTTATTGAATGAGCATCTCGTTAAACTCCAATTGGGAACTACTGGATCAATACGAGGATCAGTCACAAAAAACAAGCCATATGCCTGTATTTGAGATAGACCATTGCCAAGTGCGTTTCCAAACATTCCAAACCCTCCAGTTTGTCGTGTTTCAAAGTTGTTGTTGCACGTGCAGTCTGTAAACAAATAATCGTGTCCAAGACCAAGGATGATGCCAGCGGTGTAGTTCGAGTCTGCTTGTACATTGATCATGTTGAGAAACTCGATTTCACCGACAGGCACAGGAAAATTTTGACCTGCGTAAAAGTTGGTAGACCCCAACTGAATACCACCTTGAAATTGCGCTTGGCCATTTGCGAATTGCGCAAGAGAGGTTCCTCCTCCACAGCCAGTCACACGAAGCGTTGTATCTTCGTTACCAAGTTGGAGATAACGCACGCTCTCAACTGAAATACCAAGCTGTGTGAAATCTTTGATCACACCGTTGAACACATTTATGTTTTCGTGGCCATTTTTTACCAAGATTCCAATGGTAGAAATGACACCATTTCCCTGACTCAAATTAAATCCACACAGGTCCAAATACACGTCAGAGGCGTCTATTGTAATTGCTGCAGTACCTTCATGCCTTGGTGTATAGGCGATATCTTCGCCAAGACAATAATTTCCAGGTTTGTTAATCGTAATGCTCGTTCTGAGTGAGCCATGTTTGCAAAAAGCCTTACGGGTGATTGTATGGCAGCTACCGCATCCGGTTTCTTGTTTTTTGCAATGAGAAGATGCTGCTGACAGATGGGTTGATGCACACACAAGCAGTGCAATCATAGCCATGAGGCCAAACGTGAATTTTTTGATTTGCATATTGAGAGCTTCCTTGGTTTTTTGGAAGGCTTCCTTGGTTTTTTGGAAGGCTTCCTTGGTTTTTTGGAAGGCTTCCTTGGTTTTTTGGAAGGAGACCCAATGCAACAATAAATTTCTTCACATTTATTTAGAAGAAAAAAGAGAGAGAAGTAAAAATTAAAGAATACCAAGAATTTCAGCAAATTGTTGCTGAAACTTGACTCCATATCGGAAATGCCCCAAAACACAATCACAAAGGGGCAGGCCTAGGCTGTTGATTTAACCACTTTTTCACGAAATGACTTTGTGGTAATTTATGTCCTTAAATTTTTTGGCGCCTCGCGCCGGTCATTTTGTAGCCCATAGGAAGCCCTTAGCTTGCTATGGGGCGGATAATAGAAAAATAATTTTCCCCAGAGGGGATTATCTTTTTTATGAAACATCGCAATTGGCAATTAAAAATGATGTCCCCCTCTGGGGAACAATAATCACAAAGGGCCGGGCCTGCATTAGGTCACAAAGGGCCCGGCCCTTTTCTCGGCCCTTTTCTACCTCGCCACTATTATCGGTCGATTTACATGAACATCTGGTAAGCAAAAAACTTGGAGTAACTTATAAACTTCGTTTTTCATTGGAGATAATAAACGATGCCATGTCGTAAACAAAGTTTACGTCGCAGCTTAAGCCGTGGCCGTGGCCTTTGGGTTGAGGAATGACAAGCTTAAGGGCTTTGCCATCGGCACATTTTTGTAGGCAGTGGATGATAGCGCGTTTTGCAAGGCTATAGATTTCTTCGTGGTTTTTTAAATCATCTACCGGATGAGACATTTTTTTGCAGGCAGCTTCAATTACGGCCTCCGCAACGATAGAATCAAGGTTTTGCGTGTTTTTAGCAGTAGATTCGCGATCAATTTGTATATTAAGCTCTGATTTTACCCCAAAAAGTTTGGCAAAAAAGTAGGGCTTATTGCTTTCTAATACTTCGGCTTTTACTTCGTCTTTAATTACCAAAGCTGACTCTTCGTCTAAAGTTACATCTTCTAGCATATGATAGAGCATGCCATGAAGATATGCCTGGCGGCACACTTCGCCAAATGCCTCTTTATAGCCTTTTTGCAAAAAAGCAATAAAACGGCCTTGAGTAAAAGACTCTAAAGTCTCTTGAACTTGGCTGTATGACAGATGATGTATCCAGTCCGGAAGCAGCGCGGCTAAACTATGCATCTCCCAGAATGTTAACGCCTTAGAATAATTTCTTGCCTTTTGCATAAGCGACAAGAAAGTACTATATTTTTGTGTAGGTGATTGAAATTCAGTATTTTGCAGATTATCAGCCAAACTATCAGATGCGCCGTACATGAAGCTTGCCTCGTAAATGTGTGTATAACTCGATACTAACTTATTTTTTGATTTAAAGAAATATGATTATAAATTAGGGGTAACTTCTAGATCCGGATGTACTTTGGCCCGCAGCATCTGCTGGATAAAGGATAACGTAGCGCCGGTGGCTGAAAAACACGAGGTACAACTGCCTTGGTAGGCGATAATAACTTCTTTGTCATTAAGCAGATTTAGCACTTCAACACCGCCGGCATCAAGTTCTATGTAGGGACGTACTTCTTTGGCTATTACATCTTCGATAACTGCTAGTTTTTGTTTGAGCGATAACTCTTTAAAACCGGGATAACCGCCGTCTACAATATCAATTTCTCTATTTGTAATTGGCGGGGCAACATAGCTTTGGCTTAGAGGGATGCCCGCGCAGTCATCACTTGCTTTATCTAGTGCTTCTAAAACAAAGTTTAGCTGTGTATAGGTTTCTTCAGGAAATGCCGGCATATCACTCTTATCGCGCACGTGCTTGTCGATAAGTTCAGCCGTTATACGCCGTGCTTGATCGTAATTTCGGCCAATTACAAGCTCGCACGCCACCTCGGCAGCTCCGATGAGGCCTGAGCCTCCAAAAGCCTGAAAGCGGCTATCTATGATAACGCCATCTTGTTTGTCGACAAGCCAGTAAAACTCTAAGAGTGACCCTTCAGCAAGTGATCCCTTAACACCTCTTGCTACATGCACATCTCTCACTTGGGCATCTTGCTCGGTAAATGCGCCTACACAATAAGGGTTTTCTATGCGAAGCATGAGTTTTTTGCTGTAGAGATTCCAAAAAAAAGGTTTTATTTCGGCTAAAAATGTCATAAAATAATGCCCTTAGAAAGCTTTCTGAGGCGTTTAAGTGTCTCGCCAATAATTTCACTTGCCCGCTCAAGCTCATGCTCCTGGGTATCTCTTGATATGCTAAATGAAAGGCTCGTTTTAGCAAGCATAGGATCTACCCCGCAAGACTCTAGCACCTTTTCTAAAGGCTGAAAGGGATTTCCGCCCATGCTGGCAAATACGCCTTTTTTATGTAAAGCAAAAGCCAAAAGCTCTAAGGCAACCCCCGGAAAAGCTACACAACTTATATGAGGCACTCTTTCTTCATCGGCGAATAATACTTTTGCCTCGGGATATATCCTGCAGATATTTTCTTCAAACTGGCTGCGAAGGCGCGCAACTTCTGTACAGTAAAGATTTTGTGTTTCCTCTGCAAGATAGGCACTTTCTCCCAAAGCTACCAGCATAGGCACATTGAGAGGATTTCCAAAGACTATAGGCCTAAGTGCAATATGCCTTTTGGCAAAAAGCCCGCCTGTTCCTAGCGGCGCATGTATGCCGTGTCCGCTAAAGGTAAGAATGTCCATTGGCATATCATTAAAGGTAATATTGAGCTTGCCTGCAACATGCGTAGCATCCACATGCAGCCATATGGCGCGCTCCTTGCAAACCTCAGCAATTTCATCTAGCGGCTGAATGACACCCGTTAAGGCGCAAGCCCAAGACACTGAAATCATTGCCGTGCGCGGGGAAATTGCTTCAATTAGCGCCTCTTTAGTAACAAACCCGCGTTTAGAGGTCGGGGCAAGTTTGAGATAGCAGCCCTCATCTTCCAAATTTGATATGGCAAGCACTGTTGGCGCCTCGTCAATTGACCGAGTAACAAAATGATTTTTTCCGCCAAGTTTTGTAAGGGCATGAAAGGCTGAATTTACCGCTATACTGCAGCCTTCAGCTCCACTTGAAGTAAATACAAACTGGTTATCAGGCTTTGCCCCAAAAAGATCACTTATCTTTTGGCAAGCTGCGTCAATATGGACCATGGGCAATCTTTCGCCCTCTTCATAAAATGGCATGCTAGCAGTAAGTGCATTTTGACAAGCTGGGGATGCCTGTACGTGATTGAGATAAATACGCTCTGTCATTTTTGCCTAATAAGCCTATTTTGATTCCACTCGTAAATAATAGGCTCGCCGGTGGCTATTTCTAAAGAGACGACTTGATCATCTGTTAGGCCTTCGATATCTTTTACGCAGGCCCTTAGCGAGTTTCCATGAGCTGATATTAGCACATTTTTGTTTGCCTTTACTTGAGGCAAAATCGTACTTTCAAAATATGGTATTGTACGCTTTGTTGTAAGCTCTAAACTTTCGCCATTTGGCGGACAGGTACTAAAGCTGCGGCGCCACATTTTTACTTGATCCTCACCAAAAATATCCATAGTTTCGCGTTTATTGAGTCCTTGAAGCTCGCCGTACATGCGCTCATTTAGCTCATCTGCACAAAAAACAGGGATAGTCTCATCAAGTGCCGCTTTTGAATAAATTTTTGACCAACTGCTTAGCTTGCCCTCAGTGTGCTGCACTACTGGAGTTTTACCATCAATTCTGACAGCCATAGCCAGCATTGCCGTCATCATACCTCGTACAAGTGTAGAGCAAAAGATGATATCTATGGGTATTGAGGAAAGCTGCCTGCCTGCAACGAGTGCCTCTTCAATACCTTTTTCAGAAAGAGGCACATCGACCCATCCTGTAAAAAGATTTTTTTTATTCCACATGGATTCGCCATGGCGCAGCAAAATTAAATAGCTCACAATCGTCTCCTAGCAAAAGATAATCCTACCAGAAGACTACTTTATTTTGCATTTAGAGTGAAATTAGGGTATACTTCTTAAAAAACTAAGGCAAGTTGTGGCTACTCAAAGATTAAGCAAAATATTAGCATACGCAGGCGTTGCATCAAGACGTGCAGCCGAAGAACTTATTTTTCAAGGCACTGTTACAGTAAATGGTAAGGTTGTTTTTGTTCCGCAAACGATGGTAGATATTGACCGCGATACTATTATTTATGATGGCAAGCGTATACGCCTAGAGCAAAAAGTGTATTTTGTTTTAAATAAACCCGCCGGCTACATCTGCACAAATGCCCCTGGCAAAAAACGAGCTATCGATCTTATTGGCCCTTGCAGCTATCGCTTATATACTATTGGGCGCCTTGACAGAGACACCTCAGGGCTAATTATCCTTACCAATGATGGTGAGTTTGCCAACAACATCATGCACCCTTCCAAAAGAATTCCCAAAGAATATCTGGTAAAAGTAGATAAAGAAGTACTTCATGAGCACCTAGTTGCCATGAGCGAAGGCATGTGGGTAGAAGGATCTTTTGTAAAACCTCTTAGCGTAAATAAAGTTCGCCGTGGCACCCTAAAAGTTGTCATATGCGATGGTCGAAAGCGCGAAGTGCGCCGCCTCGTCGAAAAAGCAGGCCTTGAAACTGTGGAGCTTACGCGCATACGTATCGGCGGCCTGGTACTTGGCAAACTGCCAGAAGGACACTTTAGAAATTTATCTGAGCGAGAGCGCGAATTGCTGCTTCAAACCCAAAAAGTCCAAAAAAAGAAATAAACTGGAAGCACCTTGCAAAACTAGGCGCTTGGTATTAAAATATTTTTTTGGTAAAATGAAGTTTACATCTGTGTGGTAGATCATATGCAAAACCTAGAAATTTCATTATATAGTTACCGATTCATCACAGAAACACTTTTTCCACACGAACAATTTAAACCCATCGATGTAAAACCAGGCGGAGCTCTGCATGGTCTTACTCAGGTGTTTTTAGATAAATTAGATCCAGAAGATGCAATACCAGTAGAGGTTTTATTTGTTGCTCGATCTGCACGTGAACTTTCGTTTAAATCCTATAAACTAACACCTTTACAAGAACACAATCTACAAAGTGCCACAAACAAAGTCAGCACCTCTTTTAAAAAACTTACTCACACAGCTGAGTTGCAACAACTACCAGACTTAAAAAAGAAGTTTTTTGAAAGGCTCATGCAACTACAGCACAGCTTTCCTGTAATAAAGAAGCACCAAGCACTCGATCCAAAATTTTGCGAAGCCTTTAACGCGGTAGAAACCTGTTTAAGACTAAATCCTGAAAAGCTCGAAGTTTTTGAAAAAATACTTGAGGACTGGACAAATGCATCGCCGCAATATAGAGCAAGAGCGATAAATTTTGATCCATTCATCCATTCTCTTTTTGATGCCATGAAAAAACTTACTCTGGATTCCGAGCTAAAGCCCTCTCAAGAATCTCAATAGTCTCAGGAAGTTTATTTTGCAGCTCAGAATTGCTAACAACTTTTTCCAAATACGGCCGAGCAATATCTGGATGTTCATCTGCGATTTTTAATAAATAACAAGTAGCTGCCACACGTAGGCTATTATTTTCACTTGTCTGTATTCCAGCTATAGCAGCAAATCGGGGATCATTTTTCATTTCTTTAGGTAAGCCTTTAGCTTCCAAGCTGCTGGTTACATAATCAGTAAGCCCGTAGCTTATCAAAGACTCCAATGCACCCGCTGCAGCAATACATAAAAGCTCATTTTGGCCTTTTTCGGAAAATTTATTCATCAAAGTAAGGGCAAGATAAGGCGCCTGCGAGAAAAATGCTAAATCAACTTTCTTCCAGTCATTTCCTATCTGCATAGACATGTCTTTAAAAATCATATCTGTATCAATCATATGGCCGGGTCTTGGCATACTCAGCTCTGAAAATACATACTTTAAAGTGCTTACAAGATTTACCGTTGATTCATACCATTTATCATCTTTTTCTGGATCCCCAATACCCTCACCCGGCAAGTGCATGTTAAAAACAACACCTCGAGGATCATCATAGTTTATCGCGGGAGAACCTGTAGGATACCTTCCATCAATACAAGAAAGAAAAGCTCCATATGTTGCGCTCTGAGCCCATCTGTTATGCTCTTCTGCCCCAAAGGCTTCACCTTTTAGAACTATACCCTTGTCAGGCCTTGCCACATCGATTTGCAGTGTTATGCTGCAGCTATGCTGGCGTAGTGGAATTTGGAAGGCAAGCTCTAGTTTAGTGCCATCCATTGTAAAATAGGCTATTTTTTGGCCTAGCGTATTTTCTATCTGGGTCGAAATTTCTTCAATTCTGCCTTCAAGAAGCGTCTCAACAGATGCGGTTTTAGTAAGTAGCTGGCGTCTGATGCCTTCTAGAATCTGGTGCGTAGTTGTAAAAAGTTCCTCAGCTGTCTCAGGCCATTCAACACCGTACATTAAGTCTACGTGCTGTCCAGGAAGAAATGGAACTGCACTAAATTCAGGCCTTACCTGCAAAAGTTTATTAAAGTCTGTATTTGGATCGTTAGCTACTTTCAATAGTCCAATTAATCCATTGGTATCTTGAGCATCAGAGCTAAAGCCATGTTCTAAAGAATCAATAATACTTGTGAATGTAAGAGGAAGATTATCCCAATTATGCGAAATAAGTGCCCTTTCTTCCTCGGGAGAAAAGAATCGGTAGGATCCCTCAAGCAATCTTAAATATCCCACCAGCAAACCTGTAAAATGTTGGCATTTAAGTTGGTTATCCTGGGGATACTCAGAACTTGCCGTTACGGCTTTTATAGTTTTATCGTATACATCCACGGCCTGCCTGAATGTTTCAAGCAGCACAAGCTTACCAAGCTTATTGCTTGCTGCAAAGCGCTCAGCAAACTGAGGTTTATTGCCCTGAGATATCATTTCAAGATCTTTTGTATAGGTATCACGAAGTGCTTGAATGTTGCGACTAGCAAAGTCAGGGTTTGACCATTCTTCAATTTGCTGACGTAGCCCCGAAATTTTTTCTAAGCTACTTTTTGCCCACACAATACTTTGGGCACTTTCCTGATTCATCTGAAGCAGCTCTTCAAGTACTTTTTGGGAGCTTTCACCTTTTTGGGCAATTTCATGAAAAATGAGGTTCATCCATGTTGTCGTAACCCCCAAACGTGTTAAATCAGCAACAAGCATAGCTGCTTGCCCCAGATATTTAGAATCAAGTGTGGCAAGATCGTTTATAAAGGCTACCCATTCAAGACGAATTTGGCTATTCACACCTACATTTGCAAGTGTTTTTAGTACTGTTGCACGCTCATTTTTTGTTGAATCCTGAACAGCCTCTTCTCTTTTTACCGCTTTTAAAAGCTGATTCCACGAAGTTGAGCCTACCACCTCATCTTGCTTTGGCTGACTGATAAGGCCTTGTAAAAATTTCAGATGAAAAAGCCTGTCCATATGTCCTTCAGCACTTGAAAAGCGATTGATAGGGGCATTTACAGCCGGAAGCAAGCCGCCTTGAACCATTTTTAAGGCCGTAGTAAAAACATGTAAAAGCTCTAAACGAAGTGTAGGACCCACTGGTTTATCACCTGATAAGCAGCTTGTAAGCTGATCGTGCATTATCTTAAGCACCGTTGCAATAGCGCGCTTTACCATTACCTGATCTGTAGAAGTAGCTGCAAGATCAAGTAGGCCTGCTATTGATATACCATTTATAAAACCTTCAGGGGTTTCAAGATCTTGTTGCAAAGCTCCAAAGCGCATATTTGTAGTTAAAATTTGTGTTTGCAAATCACGCCCAGTTAAAGCGGTCGTACGCTCTATCATAGGATTAACTGGAATAGAAACTTCAAGAGGTATTGGATAGCTTGCAAAGCCGTTTACAGCTAAATCTTTGGTATCACATCCATGAGTATCCACGACAACGCCGCGCTGAGAGCACACCTTAACAGGGTTTGTCTCACTTGCCTTAGCAAGTACCCCTTTTAATTGATCAAGCATTACTTGATCTTCTACAATAAAAATTGCAACACCTCTATTACGAAAAAATATTGCCTCATGAGAGGTAAGGTGAGAGGCTTGTCTTGTAAAAATTATTTTGGGCGGGGCAGCTCTTGTAGCAGCTTTTGCTGTATCACCAGTTTGAAATGACCCAGATACTGTTTTTAAATATCTTGAAAGCGCTTGGGGCAGATTATCTACAAACATTGCATCTTTACTGCTGGTAAGATCTTCAACTTGGGCTTTTGTCCCCAGTAGGGTGCGAACCTCTAGTTTATTTTGATCGGGAATATCTCTAAGCTTTTCGATACTTAAATAATTTGGATTAAGTGCTTGCTTTTCTACAAGCGGCCTAATTTGCAGCAGATGAATTGTGGGAGCGCCTTGCTCATCATGCGTAAGCGTAAATTCCATGTCCATATTAGCCTGCTTGTCAGCTATGCCGTAAGCCTTACTAAAATAATCTGCAACTCGCTTCATATCACGAATTTCAGGATCTGTTAGGGCAGATTTTTTGGCAAGAGCACTATCCATAGTTTTTACAGGAGAAAGACGAACTTTATCCTCTGCTGTCTGCTGTGTAGGCACATAACGGCTATTTTTTTCTCTAATAATAGAGCTATGAGTCTTTTGAGAATCTACATAATAGGTATCTACGGGTACTTTACTTTCTACAATACCGCTACAGCTACCCAAACCAACCTGTAACAGGGTAACACCTTCGGCTTTTGCTTCTTGACGCGTTAACATAACACCTGAGCGCGGAATACTTGCTGCAGTGCTTCCTTGAGCATTTACCTTTTCAGATACTTGCCGCATCACAAGCACCGGCAAAAACAGCGGCTCAGTAAAAAGTCCCGTATCACCAACCATTAAGCGCTGTGTTACAGACTTCAGGCCGCAATAAGATTTTAGAACATCGCCAATAGCACTTGAAAGCGCATATGGATCACCTTTTACGTTTGGTATGGTTTCATTTCCGCCTGGGTTGGGATTATCTCTTGTATCTTCACGGCCAGTGCTGCGTACGATATAAAACTCTGAAGGATTTGCTTTGATCCAATCTTCAAGCTCTGGTGTATGAAAAGGAAAATCTCTAAAATATATGCTCATTTTTTCTTGCATGTCCTCTAGAATCATTTGTCCTTGAGGGCTTATAAGGATTGGTGTGGCAATGGGATCAAAGCCGGGTGTTTGCATTCTGGCTATGTCATTTTTATCAAAAGTTGCCAAAAAGCTTTTCCAGTCATCTTGGAGCTTTCCCATAATGGGTGCAAGGTGCTGGCGCATTTCAAAATCACTAAAAGGCAATTTAGCTGGCACTGCCACTTTGGCAACTTCAAGCTCCTTATTAATTTCCTGGGCATGCACATCTTGTACCATGAGATTTGCCGTTTTATAGCCAAGTCCAAGCTTTAAAGCTGCATAGTGTAAAAAATCATCATTAGCTTGCGGCGGGGGCATATCTAAAAGGGCTTGAAGATATTCTACTTGTGCTGCTGCGTGAGGATTTAGGCCATCTGCTTTAGGTAAAGGTGCTCCATGCTGTATGCATAGCCATTTCATTACCGCAAAATCACCTGCCTGGCATGCTTTTTGCATCATTTTTTCTCGCTCCAATGGCCCTATTTCAAGTCCAGAGCGATAATCATTGTACACATCATGTTTCCATATAGGAGTACTTGTTGTTGTTGGCTCTGAACGTGTAACTTGTGATGTACTACGCTTGCTTTCGGCTAAAACAAGCTCTGCTGATTTTTTATAGGGAATGATAAATTTTCTGCCATTTTCGTCCAGAGCATCCGCCATCATGAAATTTTCAAAACTTGAATACCATTTACCATTACATTCATATCCATTCAGCTCATTGGAACTTAATACTAAAATATCTGCACGCACTTCACCACTTGCGGCTTTATATATTAAAACCTTGCCGCCAGTGTCTTTAATTCTATCACAAATAAGAAAGCTACCAGGTGGGCTTGAATTTATGAGAGAAAAAGCGCTTTCATAAGTCAATCCTTTAAAATAAGGGTATCGAAAGCCATCTGATTCAAATGTTTTTGCTGTCTGCTCGGCAGTGCTAAAAGCATTTGTGATCGGTAAAGGTATAGTAAGTCTATTGGGTTGCCCTTTTCTATTTTCAATAAATGCTTCAATCGTAGGGTACATTTCATTTTTATCCCTAACTTTATATCTTCCGTCATCTAGAATATCTAATACATAGATATAGGCATCATTTTTACCCTGAGAAAAACCAACAAAAACAGATCCGTTTTTTGGTGCGTGATAGTCATCTTTAGCAGAAGCAACGACATAAAGTCCCGGCTTTTGATTTTTAAGAAGTTCTGTAATATTCACTTTAGATTTGTGCCCAATAAAGGGCAATTTTGGAACTTCTACACTTACAGCTTGCTTTAGTTTTGCCAGATTAAGCACCTGTTTAAAAACTTGCGTAATTTCTGGTTTTTTTAGCTGTGAAATAGAGGCTTTTAATTGATGTAAAAGGTCTGTAGCTTCAGTTAAGCTTAAATCGACGGTTCCATCGGCAAATTTAACCTGTACGGTATTTTGAACTTTAGATGTGCCCTCTATTGCCTCTTGAACATTTTTAATAAATTCTATGGCATGTTCGTGATGCATTTTTTTGAACTCCCCACGAACTAAGGGAATAAGGGATGAATCTGGGGGGATTGAATCGCGATAACCAAAATCGGCTTGCATGTTTCCTCACTAGTACCACTCTTAATTCTAAATAAAAATATATAGTAAGTCAATTGACATTAAATTATAATTATTACATAGGTTAAATATGAACATTTACGAGCCGTGTTATCTCTTTAAAGGCGAATCCCAGGTATATGGCAGCCCCCTACCCGATTTTGATGAAAACAGGGCAGCGGATCTTGTCGCAACTAATAAATTCACAGATGTTATTTTGCTTTTAGAAAAAGATTGGGGGGAGTCTCTAAAAGAAGCATATGAGAATAAAGGCATAAAAACTCTTCATTTTCCAATTAAGGATTTTGGCGTCCCTTCAATGGATGAACTGCAAGCTTGGATTCCCCAAATTGTACAACTAGCAAACACTCCAAATCATAAAATATTAATACACTGCCAAGGCGGAAGTGGAAGAACCGGACTCATAAGTGCCTGCGTGCTTGCAGTACTTAAACATGAATCTGGAAGAGCAGCAATCGTTGATATTCGCCAAAAAATTCCACATGCTGTTGAAACACAGCAGCAGGAACTTTGCATTGAAAACTTTGTCAAGAAACTAGTTGGACAAGTTCAACCAGGCAAAAATATGCCTGACAAAACTTATGGTTGATAATTAACAATAAATGTAGGCACCGCCCCGCCTTTAAGATAGGCTTCAAGATTTGCAAGTGGTATCGCAAGATTTGACTTAGCAACTTTAATTTGTGTCACTAAATAGGCCTCCAATGGCTTAAAATCTGTTTTTTTCATCCCATTGTCGTACATGTATTGTCGTAGTTTTTTTGAGTAGACAAATTTTTCTCTGCCTTTTTTTACCGAGGCCACAATTTCAGCAGCGTTCAGGCCGAATTTTGGCTGCAGCACAGCTGCAAGTACAATCTTTTTATTTCCACGCTCAAATTGTATAAGTCGAGGCACTATATTAAAGCTCAACAATTTTAATTTTATCGAAGAAATACTTACCATATTTGTTACCTAAAATTTTTATACTCTCTATAAGAACAAAATTTGTCAATATATTCCTAGAGGATCTATGCTACTGCTAGACATGAAACAAGACACATTAGTTGATATTGAGAGCGCCATCAAAAAATAGCGAACTGGGCCCGGCCTGGGGTGAAAAAAATCGATCATTTTAAAAAATAATATTCACAAATTTACCCCCCCAAGTTTTTGCCTTGTTTTTCCAGCGGCAGCTGGTAAAGTGGGAAGCCCCGCGTGAAATGGAAGACCGGTAGGTCTGTATTGTAACGTGGGGAATGGTGGATTATTATTAAATGAAGCTGCGGTAGCAGCGACACAAGTCTGTATCGCTGCTACCCGCAGCTTCAAATTTTTTATTTTTCTGACCCCACATTCCATTATAGGCCTACCGGCCTTCCATTTCATGCGGGGCTACCCACAACTCCCGCTGCCGCTGGAAAAACGCGACGGTTTTTAGGGGAATTTTAGAGAGGAAAAGCTTCACGTTTTTGGCTATTTGTTTCACCCCAGGTCAGGCCTTGAGCTGTCAAAAAGTCTCAAATTTCAGCACGAAAAATTTTTTAACAATGTATTCATATCTCTTCCTTTATCCTGCTTATCATGCCGCTTGCGATCCTGCCAATCTTGTTCTCTGCTAAATCCATAAAGACATGATAAGCAGGATAATTGTAACCCATTTAGTCGGTGTCAACACTTCCCAAACGAGAAGAAAAACGGTCACAGGTTTGATCAACTGAGGACTTCATCTTAAGAACTGTTTTTTTTGAGATTTTTATGGATAAAAATCTTCTTTATGAAATAACTTCCAATTCGAGAAAAAAAAATTCATTAAGGAGATCAATTATGAAAAAACTTTTGCTTTTAAGCATCTTCTGTATGGGCATAGGGATTGCCTATATATCGTCTGCAGGTGCTGTAATCCATAAAAAAATGCCGCAGAAAGCGGAACTTCCTCAAACTAGGCGTCCTCCAAATCGTTTCAATAAACAAAATGCTGATGCTCTTAAAAATAAGGCCCATCATTCGCATTCATCAAGTTCGAGCACATCAAGTTCTAGCGCATCAAGTGATGATAATTTAGAATATGATTTTGTCATCGTTGGTGGAGGAACTGCTGGATGTGCACTTGCTGCAAAACTTTCTGATCCTGATAAGCATGGAAAGTATAAACATTCAGTTCTTGTACTTGAAGCTGGAAAAAACCTGACACAGGATCCACTTGTGCTTGGTGATAACATCTTCTTTTCAATTCCAATGACATCAAATCCAATATATTCAAAGACTTACCAGGCACTTTTGCTAGATGCAGCTGATAAATATGGACTCTATACAGATGGACGTATGCTTGGTGGATCAAGCGGACATAATGGCCTTCAGGCATATCGTGGAGCCCCCGAGCAGTACAATGAATGGTCTTCAATTACAGGAGATAGTCGCTGGTCTTACAACAGCTTGCTTAATAACATCTGGCTAAAAATGGAGCACTATACACCAGATAGCACACCTCTAGATACTGCTCAAAGGGGAATAAGAGGGCCTGTATTTATTACTCAAGAGCCGCCGCTTGATAGTGATAATTTTATGCAGGGAGTAGCTGCAGGAACAAATACCCCCTTTACGACGGACTTAAATGATCCAGCCCTTCCAAATGGCGATATAGGTGTTGGCGCTAACCAAAACTGGGTCACACCAACCTACCTTGGGCCAAATAGCATCCGCTCATTTTCAGCAAATAGCTATTTGACAGGTCTATCGGCTCCCGATGCCACTCCGCCCACAGTCATTCCAGCAATTATTGACGAAAATGGCAATGGTCTTAATGGCAGAAAACTCAAAGTTATATTTGAGGCCAATGTTAATCGGGTTCTATTCGATAAGCATAACCAAGCCACAGGTGTAGAATTTTCTTATTATCCTGACGGCCAAAATTGCGCTGTTGTAAAGATTAAAAAAGAAGTAATTCTCTCTGCCGGGGCAAACCAAGATCCTGCAATTTTACAGCGATCAGGCATTGGCGATCCATTGCTGCTTAGTTCTCTGGATATCCCTATTGTGTATGCAAACCCAAATGTAGGCCAGAACCTTCAAACACATAATGGATCAATTGGCATCATTAGCGGATCGACAATTCCACTGCCAAGAACTGGCGTAGCCTTCATTGATCTATCGCCATATATGCCAGCGGATGGTACACGTCGTTATCAACTAGATATTTTTAATACACCAGAATTCCTCGATTCCGGCATAAGAACGGCGCTTGGAATTACCTCTGGAATTTCTATGGCTCCAATCAATTTGCAGCCAGGTAGCAAAGGATCTGTCACAATTGTAAGCAAAGACCCATTTACAGATCCGCAAATCAATTTGAATTTTTATTCAGATGGCGGCCCTTCGGATGTAGGAAGCGATGCCTATAAAGCAGTATCCTTTTACAAAATTATGCAGACAATTGCTGCAGATTGCGTCCCGCCAAGAACAGTATTGTATCCATCAAGTCAACAATATGCCGGTGGTGATGATGCATTATTTGGTGCAGTCCTGGATACAATTAATTTCTTTTCATACCATAACTCAGGTACATGCCGTATGGGAATGAATCAAGGGTCTGCAGTGTGCGATGGCCGCCTAAGCGTCTTTGGTGTAAAAGGACTTAGAATTGCAGATAATGCAGCCGGCCCTGTCATTGAAACAGGTAATACTGCGTATCAAGCCTTTACAATAGGCCTTGAGTGCGCACGTATTTTACGCGCAAAGTATGGCTAAATTAAAAATGCCCTCTTTTCTAAAAGAGGGCATTTGCTACCTATACAAACACTAGGGGGGAATTCCCCCCGCAATTAGATATTTTCGTTCTCGGAAACCCATATTCAAAGTGCTTACTGCAGCACTGCCCAAAGTACAATCCTTTTTTCACGACCTCAAATTGTATTATGCGAGGCACTACATTAAAGCTCATTAAATTTAATTCTATTTAAAACATAACTGGCATATTGCTAGCTAAAATTTTGATGATTAATATAGCCGAAATTTATCAATGAATTCCTAGCTGCTTCCTGCTATACTGCTAGACATGAAACAAGATACATTAGTTGACATTGAGCGCGCCATCGAAACTGTGCGCCTCTTTAATGAGCAAAAATATGCAGGCGTTGATGACAGCCTAGAGAAGTCTTTGGATCTACTTAAAGTATATACATCTGCCTTTTCATATAGGCAAAAGGGCACCCCAGAAGAAAAACTGCTGGCAAAACGCGTTTTAGACACCGCTAAAGGCTACAATGAGTTTGTACGAAAGGCATACCTCGAACCTTCAACCATCAGCGGTATCCTGAAACATTTTTTGCAGAGAGTAGCTGGTAAAAAAAGATACGTCGCCCGCGAAATTCACATTCCGGCATATATTGAATCAGAGCCTAAACCAGCACACAAAATTACGCATCAAAAAGAAATTCCCTCGAGCAAAATTTTCAGTGTTTTACAGTCAGTACAAAGAAATAGCGATGCTGATTACAGCATGCCAAAGCAGACAGAAGTTGATCTTTTTCGTAACAAAAGTATTACGCTTTTACTTGATCAAATAGATTTTGCTATTACATTAACAGATGCACTGGAACTTACTCAAAAAAGTCCCATTGCCTACAATCTGGAAGAAGGAGCTTACCTTCTTTCTGATAATATCATGCATCTTAGCCAAAAAATGTGTCCTTTTCCAGGAATTGATATTGAAATCTCAGGCGCTCTTCAACGCGATACATATCATCCTTTGCTGGCAATTCCACTACGTCAAAGCTTTCAGCTAAAAAGCCACATCTTTCAAACTGGTTTTCCGCATCCTTCTCAATATGTAGGATTTGCTTTGCATGAAAAACTTCTTCCGGCTTGTATTTTGAGACCTGAAATGTGTCCCAAATTTGCCGAGTTCTCACAAAAGATGCGCCAGCTTGCCGAAAATCTCCTCCCCAAAGGCGCCCTATTTAAAAAAGCTAAAGAGCTTTTAGAGCATAAAAGGAAACTCTTTGCTAACGATAAAAAATTGCAAGCTCACCTTAAAACTCTTTTAAAGATGCTTTTTCCATCTTTTATTGAAAGCCTGTCCTTTGATGAGCTAAGCCATAAAATAGCCGCTTTTAACACATGCACGTTTGTAGAGCCTTATATTTGCCTTCAAGAAGAATGGCTCCTCAAACAAAATAAAAAAGTAATCCTAAGCCCAATTGAAGAATGTACTAAAATCTTGCAACAATCCTTTGTGAATGAATCTCTTTTTGGTAGTGCCGCTATATCTCTTTACCTCATGCAGCTCTCAGAACACCTACACTTTATTCCGAAACCTCTAAATCAATTTGAGCGTACTGTTGTTACCGCCCTTTTTCGTCAGCAGCTCATATTTTCCTACGAGCTTAACTCTATTGCCATACAAGATCTTCCAAAACATCTTGAAGAGGTTTTAATCGACGAAGTAAATCTTTTCAAAAATACACCGTCAAATGACCCTTTCACCAAAAAAGCCCGAGAGCTTGCTCAAGAACTCTTTCAATACTACTATTAACACCTATGACTATACCTCCAATTGCAGCTAACTCCTTTTTTATTCAAGAAACAATTAAAACCGTTCAGGAAAAGCGAGCACAGGCAAACCTTGTAGAGGCATCAGCCCTTCTACATGCGATTCCAGAAGAACAGCGAACGGCTGATTGTTGGTTTTGGGACGGCGTTATTGCCAGGGAATCTGGAAGTGACGACAAAGTTAAAAAATGCTTTAAAATGGCTATACAGCTATGGACTCAAGACAAAAAAACAAACTCTGCATATATAGTTGAATTTGCCAGTTTAATGAAACTATTGGGTGAATCAAACCTACAAGGCCTAGCCCAACGACTTGTTGGACAATCTGAAGAAAAAACCTTGGTAAAGAAAATTTCTTCGTGGCCGCTTTCTTTTACTGATACCAAAACTGCTTTATTATGGAAAAAACTCTACGCGCTAAATGCCATACGAGGTGAAGCTCTTAAAGCAAAAATGCTATGGCAAGCTGGCAACACTGATAAAGCCCTTACTCACTCAAATAATGCGTTGAGGCATCTATTTGCCAAATATCCAAATGTTAAGAGCTGTCCATTCAATAAGTTAGCCCAGCTGCTCTCCTATATCCAAATGTCAGGTGATCTATTTGAACTGAGAGGTCTCGCTCTGGACGCTGAATACGTATATGAGAAGGGCATAGAAATTTCTCGTGCTGCGCGATTACCTCATAGTACGCGCCGATTCTTATGCAGCCTGACTAAACTAGCAATGAATAAGGGCAATTTTTTAGTTGCCGAGCAGTATATGCAGCAAATCCAGTCACTTTCTATTGTCAACACTCAAAGCTTGATCAAAGAAGATAAAAAATTATTAGGTGATTTTCTGATAAGTCTTTGCGAAGCTAGATTTCCCGGCAAGGTAGGATATGCAGAATCTCTTTTAGTGCGCATGAATCAATCAAGAGATGAGCTTTTGCAAGAGGCAAAGAGCAGCTATCAATTGGCTGGAGCATCACATGAGCTTATATACGTTCGCTACTTGGAAGGTGATATTCAAGGTGCAAAAAATGGGTGGGAGCGCCTCCGAAAACCTACAGCCTGTGATCTTTTTCGTCTGGGAGTATGCAAAAAAGATATAAAAATTTTAAGACAAGCACTTGAAGTATGTCGTAATAGCGGTGAAAGTGTGTTGTTACTTAGGGAAATCTACCATGCACTTATTGATTTAGATGATAATACGGCCATCCATCATGCGCTAAGTATTAATATGACATCAACTTTCACAAGCAATACAATTGCACTACCCGATCATTGGGTAATGATAACTGCAAGCATATGTGGTGATTCAGGCTTAAGAATAACTCGTTGGGAAGGATCTAGAAAACCTATATCTGTGCAGATCGCCGATCGCCAAGACATTATTTTACTAAGTGAGCTTCAGTCCATTCTCAACAGCAGTAATAATACCCTTAAAACTCAAAGTACGAGCACCGAAGAGAAAAAAAGTTGGTGGGCCGAGCGTACATTATTAGATGCCCGATTAAAACAACTAGTACAGCAGAGCGAAGAATGGCTTGATGAGTGGAAGGCTTTATTGGCACCACAGGCCTTAGAGGCCCCAAGTGATAGTGAAGCGGTCGAAATTGTACATAATGCCTTAAACAAAAAAGTACCTAAAGAAGCAATCGATGGTGCAAAAGCACGGCTGTTTTTGGCAGCGCGCGCCTCACTTTCTGATGCACAATTTGCGCGGGGAATTCGTCATTCAATCAGCATAGATGATGAACAACAATCTAACGAAATATGTATTGAATATAAGTCTAAATGTACAAGTCAAGCTCCTGTAATCTTAGTGTTAGGAAAAGAAATAGAGCTGCTGCCTTGGGAATCACTTTCCATCTTACGTACATGCCAGGTTACCCGAATGCCTTCAGTTTCCCTTGTTGAAAAGCGCCTAAAAGAATCTTTGGAAGCTAAAAACCTGTCTGCTACACGGCCTTTAAAAGGCTATTATGTTTTAAATCCTGCAAATAATCTGGCAAGAACTCAAAAAACTTTTGAAAATCTATTCCCCAAACAGTACCTCTGGGACGGAGTAAAAGCAGTAGCTCCAACTCAAGCACAGTTTGCCAAAGGCCTTCAAGAATATGATATTTTTGTCTACTGCGGCCACGGCAGTGGTATCCAATATCTACCACCATCGTACATGGCCCAGCAGATAAAAAAAGTGCAAAGCACTACCTTACTAATGGGTTGCAGTTCTGTAGCAAAAAGGCAACTGGGCAAGTACGACTCAGCGGGGATTATAGATCTTTATATGGAAAGTTCATCTCCGGCAGTTATTGGAACACTTTGGGATGTAACAGATGCTGATATCGATCGTCTTTTACAACAATTGCTTGCACACTGGTTAAATGACAAAAAAAAACTTCTTACCTCGGTTTCTTATGCTCGCGATGCTTGCAAACTTAAGTATCTAAACGCAGCGGGCGCCGTGGTATATGGAATGCCTGCCTGCATGTAAAGGTAAAGCAGTAAATCTAATAGTAAAACGATAGAACGATAAAACGATAAAAACGATGAAAAAGAAAAAGAGAGCTATCCTAGTCTTACGCTAGACAAGTGGTAAACAATTTGTTTTTATCGTTTTTATCGTTCTATCGTTCTGATCGTTTTTTGTCTCTCAAGATTTTGATTAAGTAAAAGGTATCGCGTTTGACCCCCATTTTAAGCTTTTGGCCTTGAAGGCAGGGCCGAAGAAAGCAAAAGCTTTGTATAGGGATGCGAGGGATCTTCGAAGATTTTTTGGACTGAGCCTTGTTCAACTATTTCACCCTTGCACATCACAAGTACTTTATCGGCAAGGTGCTGCATCACGCTTATGTCATGCGAAATAAAAAGATAACTCATGCCTAGCTCATCATAAAGTTCCAATAATAAATTAAGGATTTGGGCCTGTACTGAGATGTCAAGTGCCGAAACGCACTCATCAAGCACTAAAAGTCTAGGAGATGTTACCAAAGCTCTTGCAAGACATACTCTTTGCTGCTGGCCAATTGACAGCTCATGTGGAAACCGTGCAAAATATTCATCTGACAGGCCAACTTTTTTCATAAGAGCATGCATATAACTTGCAGTATCATCTGCCATCTGGTGAAACACCACAACCTCTTGAAGGCATTGAGCTATAGTCATACGGGGATTTAGCGATGCAGCCGGATTTTGAAAAACTATTTGAAAGCCTTTTCGATACGCTCGAAGATCACGTAGCGGCATATGCGTAATGTCAACATTATCAAAAATAATCTGCCCGCTTGTAGGCTCGACAAGGCGCATCACGGTGCGTGCAAGGGTTGTTTTTCCTGATCCAGACTCGCCAATAACGCCAACAATTTCTTTTTGGCCAATCTGAAAGCTTACATCATTTACAGCTTTGATATCGCCAACCTGCCGTCGTAAAAAGCCACTTACAATAGGAAAAAATTTGCATACATTTTTGCAAGATAGTAACGGCATATTATTCATACGTCACATCCTGTAGACAAAATTTTCCTTCGATTGTCTTTTGTAGGTCTTGCCGCAAGAAGTGCCTTTGTATATGGATGGGAAGGATTACTGAAAATCTCTTGGACTGGCCTATATTCAACAATTTGGCCTTTATACATCACAGCCACAACATCTGCCATCTCAGCAACTACCCCAAAATCATGGGTAATCAGCAGCATTGATCCTTGAAATTTTTTTAGAAGCAAAAGAATTTCTTTTTGCACGGTAAGATCCAGTGCACTTGTAGGCTCATCTGCAATAAGTAACTGGGGTCCTAAACAAAGATTCATAGCTATCATTACGCGCTGCTTCATACCACCTGAAAGCTGATGAGGATAGGTTTCAAATGGATTATACAGGTCTTTTAAGCCCACACTTGCCAATGCCTCTAGAGTTTTGATTTGAGCTTCTTTACCTGATAAAGACGTATGAATCTCGATCATTTCTTGTATCTGCTCTGCTATGGAAATAATAGGATTTAAGCTTGCCGATGGGTCTTGAAAAATCATAGAAATTTTGGGACCTCGAATAGCTCTCCACTCTCTTTCGGATGCATTGAGTAGATCTTTTCCTTCAAAGAGCACTTTGCCTTTAGCTTTAAAACCTCTCTTTACAGAAAGCAGACCCATGCAGGCAAGGGCTGTGGTGGTTTTACCAGAGCCTGATTCGCCAACAAGACAAAGCGTCTTTCCAGGAGCAATACTAAAGTCAATGCTACGTACAAGCAGCCTGTCATCAATACTTACTGACAAAGATTCAACATGTAATAGTGAAGATTTTTCCATTAGAGACAACAATGCCTTAAGTAGATATAGTTTCTCTCAAACTATACTATTTTATCGATATGCTTCATATTCTTAACTTATTTGCTCGCTCTCCATTTGCACCCTTGCAAACACACATGGAAAAGGTGCATGAATGTGTCCATCTACTCAATGCACTCTTTAAGGTACTCAAAGAAAAAAACTATAGCGGCCTACAAGATATTGCCGCACAGATTTCCGATGTTGAGCATCAAGCCGATATTATGAAAAGTAACATTCGCAACAATCTTCCTTCAAATCTTTTTCTTTCTATCGACCGCAATACCTTTTTAGAAATTTTACAGCTGCAAGATGCTATTGCAGACAAAGCCGAAGATATTGCAGTGCTGCTCACTATCAGGCCGCTTGAAATACCAAATGTCCTAAAAGAGCCCTACGAGCGCTTTTTAGCAAAAAACATCCAATGCTTTGATGAAAGCCGCAAGATAATACAAGAATTACATGAGCTTCTTGAATCTTCCTTTGGCGGTGTTGAAGCTGAAAAGGTAAAGGAAATGTGTGATGAGGTGGCATTTTTAGAGCACGAAGCTGATTTAATCCAGCGCGAGCTATTAGCGTGTCTTTATCGCTCTGAAGAAACTATCTCCTATGGAGTATTTGGGCTTTGGGATAAGATATTTGAAGCTACCGGAGCTATTTCAAATATCTCTGAGAAGCTGGCAGATTGCATACGCATGACACTTGATGTAAAATAGATCTATGACTGGTTATGAACCAATACTTCTTATAAGCCTTCTCTTTGGATTCTATGCTGCCTGGAATATAGGAGCAAATGATGTATCCAATGCCATGGGAACATCTGTAGGCTCAAGGGCTCTTACGATTCGCCAAGCTGTAATCATTGCTGCTATTTTTGAATTTTGCGGGGCTGTATTTTTTGGCTCACATGTATCTCAAACGTTGCAACATGGCATCATAAATCCACAAATTTTTGCCGAACATCCACATATACTTGTAAATGGCATGCTGGCCTCTCTGCTTGCCTGCGGTATATGGCTGCAGCTTGCCACGTATCTAGGCCTTCCAGTATCAACCACACATGCTATTGTGGGAGCTATTGTTGGTTTTGGAGCAGTTGTGGGAGGAACAGGAGCAATATACTGGAATGAAGTATTTTCTATTGCCTGCAGTTGGGTAGTATCGCCGCTCATGGGTGCAGCAGTAGGTTTTGTGTTTTTCTCGATACTTCGAAAACGTATATTTTACAGTGCAAACCCACTTGCTGCTACAAAAAAAATATTGCCTTGGATAGTCGGAAGCCTTGTTATTGTGTTTTCCCTCGTTGGATTATGGAATGTTATCGCTCCAAATGGCTACCTCATTGATAAATTACAGATCATTTTTTTAATGGCGGCAGTTGCAGGCCTGCTTACCAACTTGTTTTGCCGCTATATGAAAGTGCCGGAAAATGCGCCAGATGGCATGCATGGTGAATTTCACTGGGTTGAGCGCATCTTTGGCGCTCTGCAAATTTTTAGTGCCTGCTTAATGGCATTTTCACATGGTGCAAATGATGTTGCAAATGCCATTGGCCCCTTGGCCGCCATCATTTCCATTTCAGAAACCGGCAGCACTACTTTTCAAGCCATGATTCCCACCTGGGTGCTTGTACTTGGCGGTGTAGGTATAGTAGCTGGCCTTGCCACCTGGGGTTGGCGTGTTATTGAAACTATTGGAAAAAAAATTACCGAACTTACGCCAAGCCGCGGTTTTTCAGCAGAATTTGCCGCAGCCTTAACTGTACTTTTAGCCTCGCGCCTTGGCTTTCCCATTTCAACTACTCACACCCTTGTGGGGGCAGTACTAGGTGTGGGCCTTGCCGGCGGCCTTGGTGCCATAAACCTGCGTATGATCCGGGACATTGTCCTAGCCTGGATCATTACCATTCCGGCTGGTGCCACACTTTCTATTCTCTGCTACTACATAATAAACGCATTTTTTTCATAGGTGAAAACCTTTTGACCGAAGGTCTCTGGAGTGCGCGTGCTTTTTGCACCGCCCTTAATTTTAAACACACTTTAACTTCAATAACCGCTAAGCCAACAAAACCTCACAAACCGACTGGAATGTATTATTTGCTTTGGCGTTATTGAGATTGAGGTGTCTGTAAAATTAAGGGCGGTGCAAAAAGCACGCGCACTCCAGGGACCTTCGGTCAAAAGACGAATCATTCATCGCTTTTAGGATCCATAGCCCCGTGAAGGGCCTGGCCAACAAAAGCGATAGCCACAAGAAGCACTGTAAGCACAATTGCAGGCGGCCACAAAAGATCTGCTTCGGCAGGAAAGGCTGTTCTTCCTTCATCCATGAGTACCCCCCAAGAGCAAGATTGCTCTTCGCCAAGACCTAAGAATGCCAGGCCGGCCTCGCGCGTAACTGCTGCCATGATGTCAAAAGGTAAAAGGGCAAGAACTGCTAAAATACTGTTGGGAAGTATGTGGCGCAGCAATATAAAACTATCGGGAAAGCCGATTGCTTTTGAGGCATCTACATAGAGCATTTCGCGCTGTCGGAAGGTTTCGGCGCGCACAAATCGAAATGAGCCCATCCAACTAAAAATGGATATTACCGCAATCACAACAAAAATGGATTTTGTCTGCAAAATGCTTACAACTAAAAGCAGCATAAAAAATACAGGCATTGCCTCCCATACCTCAACAAAGCGGCAAAGGATGATATCTAGCTTAGAGCCGTAATAGCCTGAAATAAGCCCCAAGGGCAAACCAATCCCTAAAGCCAATAATGTGGCTCCAAAACCGACAAAAAGTGATATGCGACAGCCAAAAATAAGCGCCGAAAGCAGATCTTTGCGGTTTATACGCGTATCGTGTGTAAATGGAAGTTTTATATTGAGTGCTTGCTCACCTCCTACATCATCTTCCCAGTGGTGATTGCAAAAAATAGGCATTACAAGTGCCCTAATGAGTGATTCTTGTCTTTGAATCCAGGCATGCTTGTCCAGAAGATACTTTAAGCGATTTTGCTGTTCTTCAAAGCCTTCATTTTCAACTTCCAGCAGCATGCTTTTTTGTTTTAGTGCTAATGTATTTGAAGATCCTTTTGCAAGCTCTTCTTTGATGCTATTTTCTTTAGCTAAAGCTTCTTGATACTGCTCTTGTTTATCGGATATATTTTTATTTAGCCTTGCAATTTCAGCTTTTTCACGAGCCATTTCTTGAGAATAAAGCGTATAGGGAATTTCTTTTGTATTGTGAAGTGTTTTTACTATTTGTTCATGTGTAAATCGCTTGTTATAGCTTGCTAAAACAAGATTTAACTTTGCATAGGAGTTCATATATTCAAGATCAATATCCCATGAAGGAAGAGTTAAAGGCACCCTAGAATGTGATTCATCATCAAATCGGTTATTGAGCTGCAAAATAAGTGCTTCTTTTTGCTGATTAAGATGAATGGAATTGGCAGGGTCTAGAACTATAAAAAAACCAAAACCGATAAATAATGCGGCAAAAATAACCCCTAGAGATACCTGCATTGCGATTTTTATTTTTGGTTTTAGCCAATAAGTTGCTATAAAAAATGGTAAAAATGCCCCAAGAAGGTTAAAAAAAATGTCTATCTTTTTAGTAAAAAAAGCACTTGAAAAAAGATATCGAAGCAGTGGGAAATATATTTGATTATCCCACATGACAAACAAAGGCTTACTAGATGCAAAAAATGGCGCATAAAGTGCTATAAATGCAAAAAATGCGA
Organism: uncultured Chlamydiales bacterium; assembly: GCA_963785335.1. Taxonomy (GTDB): domain Bacteria; phylum Chlamydiota; class Chlamydiia; order Chlamydiales; family FEN-1388; genus SZAS-7. Next base: position 138,310 of record CAWAUW010000003.1, read on the forward strand.
GAAAAATAAGTCCGATCAGCCCTAAGGGACGATTAACAAAATTTTTCCAGATTGTTTGCAGATATGTTTTATGTTTCATATTTTTGCCCCTAGCTGCACTCGGGGATCAAGTGCCATGTAGCAAAGATCGGCCACTAAATACCCTACCAGCGCTAAAAAAGAGCCCATTAGTGATGAAAACATCATTACATTATAATCGCGATTTAAAATGGCATCATAAAAAAACTTTCCAAAGCCATGAATCTCAAAAATGGTTTCGATAATAACTGAGCCGCCGATAATAAGGCCTAAGGAACCAGCTACAGATGTTACAATAGGTATTGCGGCATTCATGCCTACATGCCTGCAGTAAAGCTGAAGAGGCTTTACACCTTTAGCTCGAGCGGTACGCACGTAATCTTGTCCAAGACACTCTAAAAACACAGCGCGGGAAAGCCTGGTCTGGACGGCCATGCTGCCTAAAAATATTGTAATCAGAGGCAGGGTAATATGCCTTGCAATATCTAATATCCTTTGCCAGGATGTTAGTGAATTATAGATGCCAGCCTCACTTGAAAAGCCTCTAATCGGAAATGGCAAAGATGTAAATGGATAGTTATGATGTAAAGCCACTTTTTCAATTAAAAATGGAGCCACCACAAAAACAGGCGTTGCCCAAAGAATCAAAAATAGTAAATTGAAGCTCGAATCAAAAAAACTTTTACTATACACCGCCATAAGCATTCCAAACAGCAAACATAAAATAACTGTAACAAACATTGGAAGTATAGAAAGCGTAAGTGAAATTCTTAAGCGAGATACCACTTCGCTAATAACTGAGCGGTTAGGATCTGTTCTTGTAACGCCAAAATCAAGACTTAAGGTTCTCATGAGATACTTTGCAAGACGTGTTTCAAAAAAAGCTGTTTTAAGATACTGAGGACCATCTTGAACAAAGATTAGGCCTTGAGGATGCTCTTTGTACCAGTTAGAAAAAATTTCTACCTGCTGAGATAGCTCTTCAGGGTTTTTTGGGGGCCTTTCTCGATAAGAATCTAGAAAGAAATTATTTTTTGCTATCTCCTCATTTTCTTTCTTTTCTTCTGGCGAAAGTGCGGCTCCAATGGTTCTAAAACGTGTTGCCCCTCGCAAAAAAAAATACACGGCAAGTTTTTGCAGCTCAAAAGATATAGTGGGGTCTTTTGCTATGCTTAATAATTGAGGCAGTACAAATCGAGACTCATCACTCATCTTTATACGCAGTTCAGCATTTTTTTTTGCGCTCATGTCATGAGATTTATGCTCATGTTTGGGACGCAATTGCTCAAGTTGCTGAATAATTTTTCGCTTAGAACTAGCTGGCCAGTCGTTATAAATGATTGGCAAAGTAAGTCCAAAAAATTCACGAAATTGCAAGTAGCGATCTTCTGGACCAACCATACTCACTGAAGAATGTCGACTAGCATCACCAGCCACACCTATTTCTGAAACATATACAGGCTCTCCTGGGGCCAAATTTATAATCAAAAAGTTCACAAACACGATTGCAAGCAGTGTAAGAGGAAGAAGCAAGAGTCTGTGAATGATATACCTGAACATACTTAGTCTAATTATTCCTTTTTCCACGAATACATTATTGCCGGCTGCTCGACGACGGCACCAGGAACTAAATCTTGTCTATCTTTGGGGATAAAAATGTTATTTATGTAGCTCCACCAAAGAAGAGTATTCATTGGGGTAAACAAAAAAGTGTAGGGCTGCTCTTCATGAAGGGCGCTATGGAGTTTTTTAAAGAGGTCATCTCTTGTTTTGCGATCATTTTCGTACTGCAGTCTTTCAATAAGGCGATCTACAAGCACATTATGAAAGCCAATCATATTCGACGAGCCTTTAACATCGGCACCCTCAGAGTGCCAAAGCTGTCTAGGATCCTCTGGAGGTGCTGCAAGACTCCAAGCAAGATATAGTGCATCAAAGTTTTTTTCTTCGAATGCAGTTGATACATCAGCAAGATCCAAGCCATTCAGGCGGCACTCAACACCAATATCTTTAAGAGACTGAGCTATTTGTTCGCAGTTAATTTTGCCGATTGCATTTTTTACAAAGTAATCAAGTGAAAAACTAAAACGCACTTTTTTACCGTTAATTACTTTATGCAGCACCCCATCGCCTTCAGAGTCATACCAGCCCTCTTGCGCAAGCATTAGCTTAGATCGATCGGGATCAAATGGATAGGCCAAAATTTGAGTGTCATACTCAGCTGAGCCATAAAAAAAGGGCCCTGTAATTTCAACACCCTGGCCATTGAGGTTTTGACGAATGAGGCGAGCTCGATCTATGGCCATGCTTAAAGCTTTACGCACATTTTTGCTAGAAAAGAGCTCTCGTTTTTCATTCCAACCAATATAAGTATAGGCTCTTTGTAAAAAATCCAAACGTCGTATGAAGTTCCCTTGAGCACTTTGCTGCTTATATTCCGGAGATTCCAAAAAGCGCTCAAGTTCTACTAAACTTTGTGGATTTATGATGCATAAATCAATTTTTTGAGAGAGAAAATCTCTAAAAAGGGCTTCAGTAGTATCTAAAAAGTAGATTTCCATTGCTTCATAAAGTGCCTGTACGTGGCTAAAATAATCGGGATTACGCCTAAAGCGTACTTGCGTATCATCAATTCCATCAAAAATCCAAGGACCGCAAGATACTATTACACGAGATGCAAAGTGCGCCGAAAAACTTTGAGCCCACGTGGAACTTGTCTTATAAAAATCCGGACTTGTATCCTCTGGGCATATTTTTGAACCATCTGGGTTATATTGATAGACAAATCGTGGTAGGGCCCTAAGCTGGGCTACATAAAAAGGAACAGCGTAGGGTAAAGAAAGTGTTGGTTTTGAATTATCATCTAAATGAGAACTTAACTTGCACGTAACAACAAAAGTATAATCATCTATTACTTCCACTTTGTCTATATCACGCATTAAAAAACGCAATGTTACAGCATCAGGCACGTCTACATGTGTGTTTGAAAGAGCTTCCCAAAAAAATAAAAAGTCATGGGCGGTAACGGGGCTCTTTTTCAGAAAATGCTCACCTAAAACCATATCCTCAGGAAAATGTCGCATCTCTAAAGGCTGCCAAAAGAGGTCATCGCGAAGATGTACCCAAAAAGAAACCAAATCAGGCCTATCAGTTTTTCTCTGTTCCATTTTTATGGCAAATTCTTGGGCCATCCTTTCATAAAAACCAAATTTTTGAGAGGCCACTGATCCGCTGCAATACCCTGTCCACTCACTTACTTGCAGCCACTGGCTAAATGGATGCAAATTTTGCGGTGTACCTATTGTGGCCATGCGCAGGGTGCCTTTTGGGATAAAGTCGGGACCAAGAAGCTTTGGCAGGGTATCTTTAAAAAAAGGATCGACTTCAAGTAAATTTTTAAGCTTTGGATCAATATGCGGCCGAGCTTCTAGCGAGGGCTGCCTTTTTACCTTAGGAAATGCATCTTGGTGGCCTGCACGAGGGCTTTTAAGCTCTTTTTGCAATATCTCTAGCTTTTGATTAATAATTTGCAGCTTTTCTTCCTGAATCTCAGAGGACCAATAAAGAAGTCCAAGTAGAGTGCAAACCACAAACCAAGTGATAAATCTCAAAATAGATGTAAAAGGTCCAGATGTGTTCATCGTCTTTAATACTACAAAAAAAGTTCAGCCAGAGATATATGCTATATCCGTGTTAAGAACAAATAATTTTTGCCTCAAAATGTATTACCTTTCTCTATCGAGCCCGTTTTCTTTGACACAGCACTCACTAAGCATAATAATCGGTCACGGGCTCGATCTCGGGCTCGGTCTCGAGAAATCCAAAAATCCCCCTTAGCCGCTCTTGAAAAAATTAGGGTCCTTGTGAATTTTTCGCTATATTGCATTTATATATAAATTAATTTAAAATAAAATTGACGACTAGTGTTTTAAGGAGGAATTATGAAGAACAAATGGTTGTTATTCGCCAGCCTCCTCATAGTAAGTTTATTTATGACCTCAGGTTGTTACCATAGAGACTACGATGATGACTACCCATACATCGAATACTATAGCGATGGAGGTTACTACGGAGGTGATGGGAGTTATTACGGAGGGGATGGAGGTTATTACGGATATGACGGGGGATTTGACGGGGGTTTTCCCGATTTTGATATAGACTTTTACCACGGACATCATGGTAGAGGACATTATTACGATGGAGGATCTCACAGATATGGTGATGGACATCATGGCTTTGGTGATGGGCGTCACGGCTTTGGTGGCGGACGCCACGGTTTTGGTGGTGGACACCATGGCTTTGGCGGTGGACACCATGGCTTTGGCGGCGGACATCATGGCTTTGGTGGCGGACACCACGGTTTTGGCGGTGGTGGACATGGATTTGGTGGTGGACATCATGGATTCGGCGGTGGTGGGCATGGATTTGGTGGGCACGGACATCACTAAATTATTTACTACACCTCATATCTAAGGTCTGCAATTTCTGCACTATTTGCTACGCGAAAATTATTGATTCGCTATATAGAGTATATTGTGGACTACTCACTTTAAGGACCGCTTCATGCTAACGTCAACTCAAAATACCTTTTCCGTTGAAGAACAGGCGGCCATTCTTATACAAAAAATTAAGCATTATCTTATTACAACCATCGGACGTGTGCTTGAAGAGGCAAATGCCGAAGAATTTTATCGGGCATTATGCTATGCAATACGTGAACAAATAATGATCAACTGGCAGGCAACTGCCGATACTTGGCATAAAAAAAACGCCCGAATAGTGTTTTATCTGTCGCTTGAATTTTTGCCAGGTCGCTTTTTAAATAATAATCTCACCAATTTAAAAAATCTTGACGTCGTCAAACTTGTTCTCAAAAAAACTGGCCGAACTCTGCATGATGTTATTGCCTACGAATATGATCCAGGCCTTGGTAATGGCGGTCTAGGAAGATTGGCATCATGCTTTTTAGATTCTCTTGCTACCTTAAAAATGCCAGCACGCGGCTATGGCCTTCGCTACCAATATGGCTTATTTGAACAGCAGCTTTTAGACGGTGTACAAATAGAAAAGCCGGATTTATGGCTACTTTCAGAAAACCCTTGGGAGTTTAGGCGCGATCAAAGGCGACAAGTAGTAAATTTTTGCGGCAATCCTATAAAGCGCGTTAATGAGATCGGCGATGAAGTATATGATTTAGCTCAGCCGGAAGATGTCTCTGCCATACCATACGATATTCCGATTGTAGGCTATAGCGATAAAGATGATTTTGCCGTTGTCACGATGCGGCTTTGGACCACTAAGGAATCACCCAGGAACTTTCAGCTTCAGCGCTATAATGCCGGAAGACTTGACCAGGCAGCCGAAAACACCACACTTACTGATGTTCTTTACCCAAGTGATGTTACAGAAGTAGGAAAGCGTATACGCCTAAAGCAAGAGTTTTTGATGGTCTCAGCCTCGCTTAAAGATATTTTGCGCTACTACTTTACTGCAAATATAGACATTAAGGACTTTCAAGATAAGGTGCGCATCCAAATTAATGATACACATCCAGCAGTCCTTATCGCGGAACTTATGCGCCAACTTACTGCCCACTATAACTTGCCGTGGAAAAAGGCCTGGGAAATTACCCAAAGTTGCACAAGTTATACCAACCATACTATCCTCTCCGAGGCTTTAGAGCAGTGGGATCAAGGCTTGTTTCGCTATCTTTTGCCGAGACAGTACAAAATCATAGAACGCATAAATTTAGATTTTTGCACAGCAGTACGTAATCAGTACCCAGATGATGAAACTCGTATCCATAAAATGTCTATTCTTGAAAATAACATGGTACGCATGGCAAATCTTGCTGTAGTCGGCTGCCATAAAGTAAATGGAGTAGCGGCCCTGCATACAGAAATCCTCAAAAAGACACTCTTTAAAGAATTTTATGAACTTTGGCCGGATAAATTTGTCAATATTACAAATGGCGTAACACATAGACGTTGGCTTCTAAACTGCGATCCTGATCTGGCAAATTTTATTTCTGAGCGAATAGGTAAAGACTGGATTTGCGACTTTAGTCAAATTTCAAAAATAGCGGCCTTTGCCTCTGATAAAGCATCTCAAAAAGCTTTTTTAGAAATAAAAAGAAAAAACAAACAAAATTTTTTAGATTTTTTGCATGACGAAGCACGCCCGAGAGATGCTACAGGAAAGCAGATTCCATCTGATGTAATTTTAGGTACGGATGCCCTTTTTGATACCCAGGTAAAACGAGTACATGAGTATAAGCGCCAGCTATTAAATGCCCTACATCTCATCATACGCTATCATGAGATCCTAGATAATCCAACTGGCCCTCATGTAAAACGCCTGGCCATTTTTGCAGGCAAAGCCGCCGCAAGCTATGAAACTGCAAAAACCATCATCCATCTCATATGCTGCCTTGCAAAAAAAATAAACTCAGATCCGATTGCAAGTAAATTTTTAAATGTAGTGTACGTAGAAAATTATAATGTTTCCAAGGCTGAAATTATTATTCCAGCAACCGATCTTTCTGAACAGCTTTCAACAGCAGGCCTTGAGGCATCAGGTACCGGCAATATGAAATTTGCTATGAACGGCGCTCTTACAATCGGTACCGAAGATGGGGCCAACATAGAAATGAGAGAAGAAATTACCGATCAGTGGTGGCCCTTTAAATTTGGATGTTCAAGTGATGAGATAGCCGAAATGAAAGCAAAGCAAAATTATAAGGCATGGGATATTTACCAAAATGATCCAAAAATTAAGCGAGCGGTAGATTCTTTAAGAGATCGCTCACTTACGTCCCAAGAGACAGAACATCAATCACTAAGTTCGCTATACTATACACTTTTAGAAGGCAGCTATGGCTCCCAGCCTGATCGCTATTTTGTGCTTAAAGACCTTCAAAGCTATTATGATACACAAAAACAAGTCGATGAGCTTTATAGCCTGCCTCAAAAATGGGCTGAATATGCAATCCACAACATAGCAGGTATGGGTAAATTTTCGACTGATCGCTCAATTCTAGAGTACTGCAAGTACATATGGGATTTAAAACCTTGCAATATAGATGCCGAGCTTTTTAATCGCGTAAAAAGAGCTTACTTAGAAAGCACGCCTTTATCATTGTTATAAACGGGATCTACTAAACTCCAGTAATCAAGCATTTTTTGATAGGTACCTTGGGCTTTAAGTTTATGAAGTGCTTCATTAAATAACTTAACAAGTTCATCATCTCTACCAACTTTCACAATAAGACAAAGATTTGTAGTAATAAGAGGTTTGCTTGCTACTTTGAGAGTATTAGCATAAAAGCTTCCTACAAGCTGGTAGGCGCGAATAGAGTCGAGAATTACTGCATCAATTTTGCCATTTACCAAATCTTCCATGGCATATGTCATCTGATCGTATGGCTTTAAAATAAATGATAAATCTTGGCGATCCTGAACAAGCCCGGCATAAGCTCTATCAAAGCCTACAATTTTGTTCTTCAAGGAATCCAAATCTTTATATGTATCACTTGATCTCATTACAACAACAGGACCAAAGGTAAATACAGGCTCAGAGATAACATAAAGCTTGCGGTTTTGCAGTGTTGAATCAACTACACCTACAACGCCTTCTGCATTTTGCATTTCTAAAAGATCGCCCGTTTTTCCATGATCTACGGTATTAATCTTTATACGTATGCCTTGCATGCGAGCAATTTCAAAAAGTATATCATCGGTAAAGCCTTGTATACTTGATTCTTTACCCTGAAGGTTAATACCTTCAATGCTATTTGATCGAAAAACAACATAAGTTTTATGTTTAGAACTATTCCAAAAACAGCCTGTGCCCATCATTAAAAGCAGTACTATCAGCGCGCATTTTTTCATTAAGCTCACTCTAAATCGAGGTTACTGCTCTTCTTGGGCTGAATCATCTGTGTCAGTATAGATCAGCTCCTCGTCCGTTTCAACCATATCAGGCTCTGTAGTTTGTGTAGCATCAGCTATTACTGAAGTGTCACTTTCAGAATTTTCACCCCAACTTCCTATGGCATTTGAAGCAGATCTTGCCTGCATCCAGCTTAATGGCTCTCTGTAAAGCGACTTTAGGACTGGATCTGTTGCATTTTCTTCTTCACGGCCGATTGCTTCATCCGTATCTACTTGAACGTGCTCTATTGTAATATGCGGCAAGGTATAGTCAGTTTCACTTCGGGAATGATGCGGTAAAACAGCAAGCTCGTCGCTATCATCAGTACTTTCAACAAAAACTTCTTCATGCGCATCTACTTCGCTATTAGAAGCAGGAAGTGTAGGCACAAAGAAAAGTCCATCAGATGTCGGTTTTGCAGACATCTCACTTAGCTTATTTTCAGATATTTTTATTTCAGCTACTTCACTTGTGTTTTGCTCGTGCATAGGTTCTATTTGAGTATCTGCAATATCTTCTGATTCATCATTAAAAACGATATCTTCATCTTCATAAGAATCTACAACCTGCGATCTGGGAGCATCCTTTGATGAAAATACGCGATTCCACCAAGACTCAGAAGTTTCAGCATCGGGAACTACTTGTTCAACTTGGTTTTCATCAGTATCTATCGTTTCTTCAATGTCATCTTGTTCTTGTATTTGAATATCAGACACTTTAGATGATTCAGTAGAATTTTTTGATTCAAACAGCTTTTCCCACCACGATTTTGGGGCCTCAGTTGAGTCTGTATTAGTAGAGTTCGTAGATAAGGATTCATCATCTTCGCCAAATGAAATTTCTTGTTGAATTTCTATTTGATTTGTATTTTCTTGGGACTGCTCTGAAGTTGTTTCTACTTCTTTATTTTTACCTGAAAATATTGTTTGCCACCAAGATTTGGGCGTTTCCGTACTTTCTTGATTTGGTGTTACAGAATCTTCAATAAAGGCAACTTCTTGGGGAATTTCATTTTGATCTGTATCTTTTTCGGATGGCTCGGGCGTTTCTTCTACAGTTTTATCTTTGCCCGAAAACATTGCCTGCCACCAAGATTTTGTCTCTTTGGGCGTTTCTGGATCGGCTGTTTGCTCATCTTCGACAAGGGAAATTGCTTGGGGAATTTCAGTTTCTTTTGAAATATCCTGTTCGATCTGGCTTGAAGTTGCATCTACATTTTCTGTAGATTTATCCTGAGCCGAAAACATGCTTTGCCACCAGGATTTTGGGGCTTGGGTTGGCTGTGTATCTGCAGCTAATTCCACATCTTCTTCGGCAAGTGAAATTTCTTGTGGAATTTCAGTTTCATTTGAAACTTGTTGTTCTGGCTGGATTGGTGTTTCTTCTGCAGATTTGCTAGAGCCAGGAAACATTCTTTGCCACCAGGATTTTGGAGTTTCTGTTGATTGTGTATCAGCAGTTAATTCCACATCATCTTCGACAAGTACTATTTCTTGTGGAGTTTCTGTTTGATCAGTAACATCTTGTTCTGGAAATGATGGTTTTTCTTCAGTCGATTTTTCTTTGCCCGAAAACATTCCTTGCCACCAAGATTTTGGGGCTTCGGTTGGCTCTAGATTGGACGTTGCTGGAACATCAGTTTCAAGGATCACCTCTTCAATCAAATCATCTGTTTGCATAGGCAAAGCTTCAGGTGTCTGCGGCATTACAGGTTCTTTAGAAATTGGGGGATATGCCTTTTCAGTTTCTGCAGGTTTTTCTTGATAATCTTCTCGCACAGCATTTAGTGCATTATCATTATTTGAAGAACTTTGTAACAGTTGTGCTCTAGAAGGAACTTTTGGCTCGAAACTAGGAGTTGAGGGCACTTCTAACTCATGATTTATTGGATCAGCTTGCTTTTCAATTTGTTGAGGCTGACTTGGTTGCTCAATTTGATTTTTTTCGATTAGTTTGGGTTCTGCCTTACTTACTTCTATTTGATTTTGTTCAAAATCATTAAGTATCATTTTTTGAGGAACTTGTTCAGAAATAGGTGCTTTTGGTGCAGTAGAAACATTGGGCACATCTGATGTTTTAGGTAATACAGGTTGTGTTGCAGATTCTTGGGGCACCGAATTACTTTTTGGCGTCTTCAAAACTTCTGGCTGTTCTTCAATTTGCTGCTCGAGTTTTTGGTCGTTGGCACCATCAAATTTTTCTATACCAGAGGGCACATCAAATTTTGGCTCAACAGTTTCTTCATCGGGTGTGTCAGGTGTTTCAGGCACCACGGTAGTTGAAGGCTCTTTCGGGCCAAAAAGACTTTGCCACCAGGATTTCGTTTCCTGAGGCTCATTTGTTTCATTTTGATGTTCAACTTCTGTTTCAACAAGCACAATTTCTTGAGGAAGCTCACCTTTTTCAGTTTCTTGTTCAGGCAGTTCATTTTGTGTTTCTACATCATTTGATGCATCGGAAACGGCCTTCTCTTTTGGTTCAAAAAGACTTTGCCACCATGATGTTGTCTGTTGAGGCGGTGTTATTTCATTTTGCTCGGCAGCATCCGTTTCGACAAGAGTAATTTCTTGAGGTATTTCTACTTGTGAATTTTCTTGTTCAGGCAGCTCATTTGGTGTTTCTACAGCATTTGCTGCATCAGGTGCAGGTGTTTCTTTTGGTGCAAAAAGACTTTGCCACCAGGATTTGGTCTCTTGATGCTCAGTTGTTTCATTTTGTTGTTCAACATCAGTTTCAACAAGAGAAATCTCTTGGGGTATTTCTACTTGTGAATTTTCTTGCCTAGAGAGCTCATTTGGTGTTTCTACGTCATTTGATGCATCAGGTGTAGATGTTTCTTTTGGTGCAAAAAGACTTTGCCACCAGGATTTAGTCTCTTGAGGCTCAGTTGTTTCATTTTGTTGTTCAACCTCAGTTTCAACAAGCGAAATCTCTTGGGGTATTTCTACTTGTGAATTTTCTTGCTCAGCAAGCTCATCATTTGGTGTTTCTACATCATTTGATGCATCAGGAGTCGGTGTTTCTTTTGATTCAAAAAGACTTTGCCACCAGGATTTGGTCTCTTGAGGCTCAGTTGTTTCATTTTGTTGTTCAACATCAGTTTCAACAAGCGAAATCTCTTGGGGTATTTCTACTTGTGAATTTTCTTGCTCAGCAAGCTCATCATTTGTTGTTAATACATCATTTGATGCATCAGGAGTGGGCGTTTCCTTTGGTCCAAAAAGACTTTTCCACCAGGACTTTTTCTGTTGAGGCTCGGTCGTTTCATTTTGTTGTTCAACATCAGTTTCAACAAGAGCAATTTCTTGAGGTATTTCTACTTGTGAATTTTCTTGCTCAGCCAACTCATCATTTGGTGTTAATACATCATTTGATGCATCAGGAGTGGCCGTTTCCTTTGGTCCAAAAAGACTTTCCCACCAAGATTTAGTCTCTTGCGGCTGGATTGTTTCATTTTGCTCGGCAGCATCGGCTTCAACAAGAGCAATTTCTTGAGGTATTTCTACTTGTGAATTTTCTTGCTCAGGCAACTCATTTGGTGTTACTACATCATTTGATGCATCAGGAGTCGCCGTTTCCTTTGGTCCAAAAAGACTTTCCCACCAAGATTTAGTCTCTTGGGGCTGGATTGTTTCATTTTGTTCGGCAACATCTGATTGGACAAGTGAAATAGATTCGGATTTTTCAATTTGCTCTGGATTTGAGTTTTGATTGTTATTTAAACCTTCCTCTTGAGAGTCATTAGAATCTGTATGAGGCTTTTGGGCATCTTCCGTTTCAGATTGTGTATCTTTTGATGAAAATAGTTTTTCCCACCATGATTTTGGTTCTTGCAGTTCAATTGGAGCATCTTGCGGGGGTTCTATATCTTCTATGCTAGGTTCTGAATCAGCTTTGACACTCTTTTCTTGATTATCTTCATCAACATTAGTTGATGAGCTATCTGGAGTTTCAGATTCTAATGCTTCAACTGGAGCAGCATCTGCAATTAAATTTATACTTTCTTCAACGCTTGCCACAACTTGCGGGACTTGTTGTAATTGTGGTGCTTCTGGAGCTTCTGGAGCTAGAGGCGATGAAAATTCATCCTCAGGCATTTCAAAGTTTTCATCGGGAGGTGTGCTACTATCATCAGGAAGAGCATCGCTAAAAAACTTTTCGGTTGGCTCAGCTTGTTTTTGGACGCCATCTTGAAGCTCTTGTGGTGAATCAGGCTCATTTTGTTCATTAAAAGCAATTGGCGTATCATGCTGCTTTACTTCATTTTTAGCTGAATCGCTCGATGTAAATGAATCAAATAATCCAAAAAAATCTATTTGATTATCTTCTTTTTTGTTGTCCTGCTTATCTTGTATTACTTCTTGGGAAGGCTCAGCATCTGCAACATGGAATTCTGGTAAAGAAGGAACTTTTCTTTTATCTGTATAATCATCACTACTTTCAGCATCTTTTTTACTTAAAAGTTTTAGTCCTTCATCTTCGGCTTGTTTTAGGCGCTCTTGTGACTGACTGCTTTCTTCAGATAATTGAGGTAGGGTTGGTGTGGCCTTAAGTTCTGGGACAGTTACTTGATCCGCTGGTGGTAAAACTTGTTGTCCAGGCACGTCTACTGGATTATTAGACCCTTCGCTTTTGTTTTTTGTAGGCGGCTCAAGCTCAGGTGGAGCATTTCCCGATTGTGGTTGTGGTACTATAACTGGCGCGGGAAGATTTGGAACTGGAACTGTAGGAACCAGCACATTAGATTGTGGGGCTGGTATTTGAGGAGAGCTTGGTGCAGGTACTACAATAGTTGGTTGAGGTATTGCCTGCTCGGGTGTGGTTTGCAGGTGTTCATTTGGGCTTGTAGCTTGTTGTACTGTAGCTTGTGGTACTGCCGCTTGTTGTCCTGTAGCTTGTGGTACTGCCGCTTGGGGTACTGCAGTTTGTGGTACTGCAGTTTGGGGGCTTGTAGCTTGAATTTGGGAAGGGATTGGGGCTTGCTGATCAGGCGTACTTACAGTTGTGGGAGCTGCATTTTGGGTTGGTTCAGGTGGTACTACAGCTGGGTTTTGTTGTCCTTGCAGTGTATCTGCTGGCGCCTGCTCTTCTTCATCTTCATCTTCTTCAACTGCTGGAAGAATATTAAGTTGAGAAAAATCTTCTACAGCAATTTGTAGAGGCACAATTGGGGAAGGGGCAGCTTCTTGCTGTTCAAGTTCTTTTCTTGTAAGTGGACGAGAGGTATACAGAAGCTCTTCATGTTGACGGTGAGGATAATCATTTGTATCACCAGGTAAAGCACGCATCTGAGGCATAATTCTTTCTTCATGCATTACATCTTCTGGCTCTCGTGCATTGCCCGTAAGCATTAATGCATAATCAAATTCTTCATGAATCGTATAGCTCTTACCCCAGATCTCAGGCATATTTTGGAAGGTAATATAGGTAACTTGTCCCTTATCCAGAACAATCTCCCGAATAAATATGGACTCATAACTTTCGCCAATCACATTATCGCACAAAATACGTATGTAAAGCTGACGTGGAATAAACTTTTCTTTAATGAGACCCTTTTCTTTTAGTCCAGGATCTGAATTAATCTTTTCCAAAAAGTCTACTCCGACGCTTGTAATAAGCTTTCTAGCACTTTCTAGGGGAAGTGCCTTATAACAAGAAAGCTGCATTTCAATACGGTGGATATGATCTTTTCCAAATGTTGCAGTTGCATCATGCAGCGTAAAGTTATGCTCTCGAAATAGCCCTGCGGAATAAAGATGGAGGAAATAGCTTACATATTTTTCGTCTCGAGTTGTGACAAAGCCACAGAGCATCAAGAAAGAAATAATAACAAGACAAAGCGCGATACGAATGGATTTGACTTTTTCAAACATGAATTTATGCTCCGAAGCAGCGATGTAACCTAATGAATTTTTTCCCAGACTATGTGATTTTCTAGTTTTTGTCCACCAGAGGCTGTAAAAAAATTAAAATTCGAATTTTTTTACCGTGTCTCTGAATATAAAAAATACCAATCAACAAAAGTTTTTATACCATCAGCCAATCTAGTTCTTGGTTGAAACCCTAATTTTTCTTTTGCCAAAGTTATGTTAGCATATGTTTCTTCAATTTCACCTTGTTGCATTGGCAAAATATTTTTCAGGGCTGTTTTATTTGTGTTTTTTTCGATAAGCCCAATTAAATCATTTACAAATTCTGGGTGCTCATTACCAATATTAAACACAGCCAAAGGATCTTTACAATCTAAACAAGCGATCATAGCAGATACAACATCATCAACATAAGTAAAGTCACGTCGACACATCCCATTATTATACACATCTATTGTTTTCGATTCGATAATAGCACGTGTAAAGGAAAAATAGGCCATGTCAGGCCTTCCCCAGGGACCATATACGGTAAAAAACCGCAAGCCTATACTGGCAATATCATAAAGATGATGGTAACTACGGGCAAGAAGCTCGTTTGTTTTTTTTGTAACGCCGTACACATTGGTCTGATTATCGGTAGTATCTGTTTCGGAAAAAGGAATTTTTTTATTATCACCGTAGACAGATGAACTGGAAGCATAAATGAGTTTTATATGCGGAAAAATTCTACACGTTTCAAGAATTTGCAAAAATCCATCGATATTCGTTTTGAGATATACATCGGGATGAGTAAAAGAATAGCGTACGCCAGCTTGAGCTGCTAAATGTACAATATGCGTAATCTTTTCTTCTTTGACAATCTGCTGCAGTTTTTCGCGGTCGCAAATGTCAATATTTTTTACTTCAAGCCCCATTTTGTTAAGAATTAATGCTCGATCTTTTTTTAAATCTACAGAATAATATGGAGTAAAAGTATCGATACCCACCACGTAAAAGCCTGCTTCAAGACATGCTTTTGCAAAATGAAAACCAATAAAGCCGGCAGCGCCTGTGATAAAAATACGTTTTTGCATTGGATTAAGTACTACTGTAAAAATTCGGTCCTAATTAGAATACAGAGTAATGAAATTTCAGGAAACAACTCATGCACGTGCAAAGCTTAAGTAAAGAGGGCCTAAAAGAGCTCTTGCAAAAAGTTATCGGTCAAAATACGGACACCAACTTTGAGCGATCGCCTGTTTCAACGAAGGTGATTGTTAATGAAGAGCCGAGCGCTTTGGCCTTGATTACGGTTGAAGAACTTCCACACGAGCAAGTCACTGAGTTTGAACCGCCCCAAACGCCAAATGTTGAACTCATTCAAGAAAGGGTTTTGCAAGAAACTGTTGTGCAAGATAATATTTTGCAAGAAATAGTAGAGGCGATACAAGCATCTCCCAAAATAGCCCACATAGAACTTGTTGAGCCTCTTATTCAAGAAAACGCGCATGATCTTCCAAACTTTGAGCAAAAACGAAAAGAAAAAGACAAGCAAATAACTGCACTTAAACATACTGTAAAGGAACTTACAGCAAAAAATCTGGCTCAAGAAAAAATCCAATCCCAGCTTGAAGACGACTTAGAAAAGGCAAAAATAAACACAAAAGAACTTACCAAAAAAATACAAGAAAACGAAAGTGTTTCATCTGCAAAAAAACAGCTTGAAAAGGAAATAGTCGATTATAAAGAGACAATCGAAACACTTACCCAATCACTTCATCAAGCACGCCAGAAAGCCCAAAATAAAGAAGATGATTTAGCTCTTAAGATTCATGCCTCAACTCTTGATAATCAAGAAGCAAAAATGCGACTGCTTCGTCTTATTTCTGATAAAAAGGAACTTGAAGATACTGTAACAACGCTCACGTGTGAAAAGGCTACACTTGCCGCAAGACTTCAAAGCATCACTCAAAAAAATGTAAAGCTCGAAGAATCAGAAAAAAATCTCTCTGAAAAAATGAAAGAGCTTACAGAAGCTCTTATCAACAAAACAGATGAGCTCGCCTGCGTTCAAGCAGAACTTAGCGAGCAACAAACACTTTCGAATAATCTTGAGCGTAAAGCCGAAGAAAATCGCCATCTATTAGAAGAATTGCAAGAAAAACTGCAAAGACAAACCTTCATATGTCAAGATACGCAAAACAAAAATTACGAGCTCACAGAAAGTCTTGAGGCTCTAAATAAAAATCACAGCCAAGAGCTTGCTGTATGCCAAGCGTGCCTGCAAGAACAGTCCCATGTTCTAGAAGAAGAGCAAAGAAAACATCGCTTGCTTAGCCAAGAGCACATATTTATACAAAAACGAACCGAGGAACAAGAAAATCATCTTCGTTTACTTGAACAACACCTTGCTCGTCGTGTAAAAGAGTGTGCACTGCTTTCAAAGCAACTTGATGACCTTATGGATCGTTCTGCGCAAATACAAAATTCATTAAATTCAAGCCTGCAAAAGTGCACAACTCTAGAAGAAAATCTTGAGACAGCTAAAAAAATTGAAAATGCTTTAAGAATCGAACTTGATTCACAAGCAAACCTCATGCAAGATTCAATGCGAGAAAAAGAACATCAGCTTTCTGAATATGCAAAGGCATTGCAACAAAAAGAACAGGAATTAAACCATCTTAGACGTATTCAGAGCCAGTTTTCGGAATTAGAGGCGCTGGTAAAGCGCTCAGTTGAAATTTGCAGCGATTCACCGACTTTGATACAAAAAGAAGAAGCTGCGCCTGTGATACAATCCCAAAAAGATTTTTTCGGATTTATAAACGCTTCCAAGCCTCAACCAAAATCACTTTTTGAGTAAAAATGCAAAAAAAAATTGTGATTGGAATCGATCCAGGCACGCGTGTAACTGGCTATGGAATTATTGTCATTGAAGGCAATAACTTTTACCCGCTTGATTATGGCTGTATACGTCCGCCCACAGACTATCTTTTAGGTGATCGCTATTTAGTGATATACGAAGCCTTGCAGCAGCTTTTAGATCGCCATAATCCTGATGAAATGGCACTAGAGACACCTTTTATTAGCAAAAACCCACAAAGTGCTCTAAAGCTTGGCATTGCCATGGGAACGGCACTTCTTTCAGCCAAAAGTCGCAAGATGAAAGTTTTTGGCTACTCTCCTAGAGAGGTAAAATCGTTTATTGCCGGAACAGGCAAAGCCGGCAAATTTCAGATTCAAAACACTGTGACGAGGCTTTTGTCACTTAAAAGCGCACCTACACCAGCCGATGCTGCTGATGCTTTGGCAATTGCACTTTGCCATGCCGCCTATCCTGCCGTAGAATTTTTGGGAACAAGTAAAACAAGAGAAATGTGAATGTATAGCTATATCAAAGGCACACTTATTGCCATAAAAAATGAATCCTGCCTTATAGAAGTGCAAGGCGTAGGTTATCTTATACAACTAGCCTCAAATTATGCTGTAAAGCTTCCATGTCCACCGGCCCCGCTGCATTTACATGTATCGTTTGTCATACGAGAGTTCTCACAAGCACTTTATGGTTTTTTACAAGAATCTGAACGAGATATATTTGAGATGCTGCTAGACATCTCAGGAATAGGTCCAAAACTTGCTTTAAGCATAGTGGGAGCCTTAAGTCCGGGTGAGCTTAAATCTATTTTACTTAACAAAGACGTGGCAGCTTTATGCAAAGTGCCAGGTATTGGCAAAAAGACAGCAGAGCGCCTGATGCTCGAAGTTAAAACTTCGGCGCTTGCCCTCATTCAAATTGACACGATAATTAGCCCAAAAAATCCTCCGCTTCTGCAAGATGCCATTTCAGCTCTTATTAACTTAGGCTACAATCAAGCAGCAGCTCAGCGGGCTGTCTCACAAACCTACGAAACTTATTCTAGCACGCCCGACATATCAGATCTCATCACCTCAAGCCTTCGTAATATGTAGGCTTAATTTGGCCCGTGCCCTTGCCCGTGCCCTTGCCCGATTAGTGGTTTTTTAAACCATTTTTATTAGTATGAATTTTCGGGCAAGGGCACGGGCAAGGGCACGGGCAAGGGCACGGGCACGGCTGGGATTCGACATTAGAATTCCCAAGGAGCTTTCTCGGGGAAGTATGACTCAAAGAAGGCCTGTAGAATACTTTCTTGCTCAGCATTGTCTTGGGTCATATCATCTTCGATGCAAAAGGTACGTGGACGCAAGGCTATCACAGCTTCGAGTCCTTGCTTATTGGCTTCCAAATTGTCTTTTAGGCCTACAACCTGGCATTGAATCTTAGATCGTTTGGCAAGGCCGTATTCATTTAAAAGGTACTGGCTAAAGCCATTGGTTATTACAAAATCAAATGGCGAGCGAAAAGCATGGGATGATACTTTTTTAAATACCGGCTGAAAGCAGCGCTCAAGTGACATTTGCTGTGATTTTCGAAAGGCAAAAGGTGCATGTTCAAGGGCTTTGCGCTTTTTATAGCCAAAAAGACGATTAAGTAAAGTATTAGTGTTTTTCCATGAAGCATTAAATGTGTCATCAGATGCCATAATTTGCCCATCAGGTGCATCCCAAGAAGCTATAAAAAACTTCGGACTGCCATTTTCAGAAAAAAAATCTCGAGCAATTACATCATTTCCCAAAAATACATCATCATTAAAATACACGTAACACTCTTTTAAATTTGGGATATGATGCAGATTTGCCTCGATGGCTTGTGAGTTAAATGTAGGCAGATCGGCTTGATCAGTAAAAATCTCATGATGATCTACAATGGTTATTTTTGGATGCTCTTTTAGCCATTTTGGCCTTTGTCCAAATGTGACAATATAAATATGATTAATAAAAGCTGCATGCTTCCACAATGATCTCAGGGAATATTTTAACTCATCATGATTTCTAAAACGAGATTTGGCAAGCACATCTGCTGCTATATGATGCTTATGGCCTAAAACCGTCTCTCGAAGGCTCAATTTCCATAAGGGATCCTCGCCATCTACCCATGTATAGACAATATCCACTCTGCCAATTTTTTTACTTACAGCCCCGAAATCACATACACCCTGCAATTCAGCTGCGAAAAGGATAACTAACCACAATACATAATTCATCAGCATGCTTTCTCCAAAGTTAGAGTGTTAACTTCTCTAGAAGTAAAATCAAGATGATTTTTTGTTAAAAGTGTGTAAAATAGGTGAAAATTTGGAACAAATAATGCAAAAAATTTGTGTGCGCATGCCTAACTGGCTTGGTGATGCTGTTATGGGTACGCCAGTTTTAGAAGATATTAAAAAAGCATTTCCTGATAGTTCTCTAACTGTTTTATGCCATAGCGCCATCAAGATTCTTCTTGAGGCTACGCCTTACATCGATGAATTTATTGTATTTCCTTCAGATAAAAAAAGAGATTCCAAAGAAAAGAAGAGGATTTTTGCTGAACTTCAAAAAAGAAAATTTGATTTTGGCATTCTTCTTACACGCTCATTTTCATCGGCATGGTGGTTTTATCGCGGCAAAATTGCCCGCCTAGTAGGTTTTAAAGACCACTTCAGAAGCCCTCTTTTAACCGACGGCTTAGACATACCCCAAAATGAAGAATACGAACATCAAGTAATTACTTATAAAAAGCTTTTAGAGCCTCTCGGCATTCCTCCAAGCCAAACAAGTCCACGACTGTATCTACGACAAGCTGAAATTGATGAAGCTAAAAAAGTTTTAGCTAATTTACACATACTACCGCACCATCTTCTTATTGGCATAAATCCAGGTGCTGCCTTTGGGACAGCCAAGTGCTGGCCGCCAGAGCGTTTTAAAGAACTTACCGCGCGATTACTTTTACACCCCGATGTTCGCGTTATCTTTTTTGGAGATGCTGTTTCAAAACCACTGGCAGATGACATCACGCGCTCCTTTGATAGCCGAGTAGCAAATGTGGCTGGAAAAACAACACTGCGTTCATTTACTACGCTTTTATCACTTTGCAACTGCCTCATCACAAATGATAGCGGCCCCATGCATGTGGCAGCAGCTTTATCAACTCCTTTAGTTGCCATATTTGGATCGACAAACGAAATTAAAACTGGTCCTTATGGCGGCGGAACTGTTATTCACAAACATACGCTTTGCTCTCCGTGCTATAAGCGTGTTTGCCCGATCGATTTTCGCTGTATGAAAAGTATTTCAGTTGATGATGTATTCTCAGCCATCCTTACAACAGTGGAGAATGATGCAAGACTTTGCCGTTAACTACAAACCCCTACAAAAGTATTTTTTGCCTGAGGCAGTATTTAGTGATCATGGCAAAAAAATACTCAAGATGGGCAAGATAGGCGCTATCGTTTTAGCCGGCGGGCATGGCTCACGACTTGGCTATGACGCCCCTAAGGGCTGTTTTCCTGTTTTAAATAAAAGTTTATATCAACGCCTTGCAGAAAAAGTAGCGCACGCATCAACTGTTTACGGCCAAGATTTTCATCTTGCTATTATGACCTCTGATGCTACGCACAGAGCATCTGTCGAACACTTTGAAAAAGCACAGTACTTTGGCCTAAAAAAAGAGCAGGTAGTATTTTTTCAGCAGCAAAACCTGCCCTTGCAAGATGAGAGTGGTAAAGATGTATCGCTAACAGCCCCTGACGGCAATGGAAAAGTCTTTTGGCATTTTGCCCAAAGCGGCCATTTAGATGCCTGGCAAAATTATGGAATTGAACATATTACTGTTTTTACCATCGATAATGCTTTGGTAGATCCTTTTGAGCCTCATCTTGTTGGCATGCACGACCAGCACAAAAATGACGTAAGCGTAGTTGGCATTGTACGTGATAGTCCCGAAGAGCATGTGGGAGTGATTGTTGAACAAGATGCAAAACTTGCTGTAATAGAATATTCAGAAATGCCCGATTCTCAAAGACTAGCATTTGATGCCGCAGGCCATCTCAAATATCCCCTTGCCAACATTTCTTATTTTGCTTTTAGCTTGGCATTTGTGAATAAAATACTTAAAAAAGATTTACCCATTCATAAAGCCAAGAAAAAAGTTCGATCAGGCCTTGAAGATGCCTATTTTTATAAATCAGAGTATTTTATTTTTGATTTGCTGACGTACAGCGATAAAGCAGAAGTCCTTCTTTTGCCCCGTGAGGACTTTTTTGCCCCCCTAAAAAATAAAACCGGTCCGCAAAGCATCGTTACTGTTGAGGCAGCGCTTAAAGCGCATAAAAGTACCAAATATTAATCTCGAGTATAGCATTTTTTTTACCGCAGGTCCTTGGAGTGCGGGACTTTTTGCCTGAGCTCTTAATTTTACGCACACCTTAACAACATTAGCTTCAAAGAAGAAAAAGGCGGTAATGTAATTTTTGCTTTGATGTTTTTGACGTTATGGTGTCCGTAAAATTAAGAGCGGGACAAAAAGTCCCGCACTCCAAAGACCTGCGGTCAAAAAAAGAGTTTCTCCTTTCACGCTTTACAAAGCTTGGCAATCACTTTATACTGACAAGCCAAACTGTTAAGGAATAACGAGATGAAGATTACCTATTTAGGTGCAGGTGCATGGGGATTTTGTTTGGCAAGGCTTTTGGCTGAAAAAGGCCATGATGTTACTTCTTGGTCTATTGAGGAAAAACTTGTCGATACTCTCAACAAAACACATGTACATCCCCATCTAAAGGGTAGGCCAATAAAAGAATCTGTTCTTTTTACAACCGATTTAAAACAGGCCCTAACGGGCGCCCAAATGATTGTAGAATCTGTTACTTCAGCAGGTCTTCGTCCTGTTTGCCAGCAGCTAAAAGCCATTGGAATTGCATCAAACATCCCTTTTTGCTTAACGTCAAAAGGTATTGAACAAAATAGCGGCCTCATTTTACCAGAAGTGGTTTTGGACGTCTTAGGAGAGGGTTTTCGAAACAGCATTTGTTCATTTAGCGGCCCAAGTTTTGCCGAAGAAGTAAGCCAGAGCCTGCCAACATCCGTAGTTGCGGGCAGCTATAATCTGGCCCTTGCCGAAATTGTAGCAGATGCTTTTACCACACCATTTTTACGCGTGTATCCAAATCAGGATATCCAAGGTGTAGCCTTTGGAGGATCTCTTAAAAACATTATCGCCATTGCTTGCGGCATTTCTGATGGGTTAAATTTAGGTACTGGTGCTCGGGCGGCTTTAATGACCCGCGGCCTTCATGAAATGGTAAAGCTTGCCAAGCATTACGGGGCAAAACAGGAAACATTATATGGTCTTTCAGGCATGGGTGATTTATTTCTTACTTGTTCATCATCTACTAGCCGTAATTATAGCTTTGGCAAATTGCTCAGTCAGGGCTCAAGTGCTGTCGATGCAAAAAAATCTATTGAAATGGTGGTAGAAGGCGCCTACACCTGTGTATCGGCAGTACAGCTAAGCAAAAAAGCTCAACTTGCCATGCCGATTAGTGAAGCTGTACTTCAAATCCTTGAAGGAAAAATACATCCCAAAGAAGCTGTAGAGCTTCTTATGAAGCGAGACATTAAAGAAGAACCCTTATAATATAAATTTATTAGAGAGCGCTTTTATGCTATTTCCAGTACCCGTAGAAATGATTTATGAATCAAAAATCAGGATTCCAGACGATGTTGCTATGAGCATTGCTCTTAGGCTGCATGCACTCGGAGCTGGTATGACAATCGATGAGCTTATTGATCTTGTTCAATTTGTAGAACCTTTACGCCAATCAGAAAATTATGATGATGTCTACTTACGAAAAGAAATAACAAATGCGCCGAGAACGGTTGAAATTGATCCACTGCATAAACGGATTTTTATACATTTAAAAACTCATAATATTCCTATGGTAGGCAAGGGCTATCATAAATATGTTACTCACTCAATTCTCTACGATCCAATTAATCCAAAACTTGTGGCTAATGCAGTTGTTGAAGATAGCGAAAGCACTCGCTCTGAAGTTGAAGTCCTCGAGAAATTTCGAAACTCTGATGGTATTATTAAGCCTATTCACGTCTCAACACATAAGAAAAAATCTGGTGAGTCGCGCTTTGAAATTATAACTCCTTTGTATAATCGGGGGTCACTGCGAACATTTATCGAAAAAAATCCAAAGAGCATTCCTCTTCGGGTAAAATATAAAATTGCACGAGACATTCTTTTAGGTAGCAGCCAACTTAACGCCATGGGCTATGTCAATCGCGATAACAATAAGGGCAACTTTTTCATACATGAAGAAAATAACATCTTTAAAGCTGTGATTGGCGACGTGGGGGGATATACAGCTAAATTTGAAGATGCACTTTTACGAAAACCCTTTGGACCGGGCTTTCGTTCTGCACCGCCGGATCTTCATAAAGCCTACTATGAAAATAGGCTTACCGAGCAAGACCTTCTTTCCTATCATGTCTATTCTTTAGGCCGATTATTTTATTTTCTTTGTTTTGAAGAAGAAACCCCATGGATAGAAGATTTTAAACACGCCTATCCACTTATAAAAATACTCTATAAAGATCGATCAAACCCTGACGTCTTAGCAGAAATTGAAACCTACACCCAGAAAGTAGTTGAGAATACCAAACCGCGAATCGATGTACTTGCTGCCAAAATTGCAGCAAAAACCATCGAGCCTGAAGAGCGCTTTGAATATATTGTTTTACATATGCTTTCGGCCGATCCTGAGCTTAGAAAAACAAATGCCTATTGGCTTATAGTCTTTGAGAAACTCTGCCAAGTCACCGAAGAGTAAAAATCTGTAGCACTTGGAGCTGGTTCAAATCAGGGTAATATTTTTGTTTGAAATCACCATTTAGAACCAATAATTCATTAAAAAAAACATGAAACACAGAGAGGCACAGAGAACACAGAGAGAGAGAGAGAGAGTGAGAGATCAAAGAAGATAACTTGCGGGATTCAATGTTCTGAGTTTCTCTCTTTGTGATCTCTGTGCCTCTCTCTGTGTTTCATATCTTTTTGTTACCCATTTTCTGTTTTTCTTAATCCAGGCTAGAACTTTGTAGTCCAAATCAGTGCAATATGCTACAACAACCTTTACTTGATAAAGGGCCTGTTACATGCTTAGGGTTGTCACACCAGACGAAATGCGCCTGATTGAAAAAATTGCCATGGATGCCGGGACAAGTGTAGAAACACTTATGGAACAGGCTGGCAAGGAAACTGCCAACGTCATTTCAGCCTATGTAAAAAAACACGCTCTTAGCCTTAAGGCATGTATTGTAGCAGGTTCTGGCAACAACGGCGGTGACGGATACGTAGTGGCGCGCTATCTTTTGCAAGATGGCTTTAGCGTACAGGTAGTTCAGGTGGGTACACTTGATCCTGCATCGCTGGTAAAAAAACAAAGAAGGCGCTTTGAAGCCCGCGGAGGCAAAGTTATCGACTTAGCTCGCAGTACATTTACTGCGCCGCAAGAAGGCGTACTTGTCGATGCATTATTTGGCACAGGCTTTCATGGTGAACAACAACAGCAAAGTATCGATATAATTGAAGCCATCAACAATGCCACTATTCGGGTAATTTCTATTGATGTTCCCTCAGGTCTTAATGCCGAAACCGGCGCCGTTGAAGATATAGCGGTAAAAGCCGATATCACCTGCACCATGGAATTTCCTAAGCTTGGTTTCTTTTTACAAGATGGTTGGAATCATGTTGGTAAAGTTATAAGTTTACCAATCGGACTTTTGTCTTTTGCTGAATCTTTGCCTATCACATTGCAGTTATTGGAAAAACAAGATGTACAATCTCTTTTACCTTGCGTAAATCGATCGCAAAACAAGTACTCTAGAGGGCATGTAGTAGGCCTTGCAGGCTCTCACGGTATGGCAGGAGCTGCTCTTATGACATCACTTGGCGCTCTTCGATCTGGTGCTGGCATCGTACATCTGCTTCATCCAGAAGAAAGCAGCCTAGAATTTGCGGGCCAGCCTCTTGAAATTGTACGCATCGCCTATCAAAAAGAAAATTTAGATATATTAAAGAAATGGCTTAGCAAAGCAGCCGGTGCTTTTATAGGTCCAGGTCTTGGAAGCTCACCTAATGTAGCCTTAATGCTCGAGGCTCTTTGGCCAGAGTGTAAAGGAAAAATTGTACTTGATGCTGATGCACTTGATTGGCTGGCACAATCTCGCGGCACTACATTTGGACCGCTTCCCAACGCTATTTTAACACCGCATCTTGGCGAAATGCATCGCTTTTTACCAGAAAAAGAACCTGTATCATTAAGTTTTATTAGAAAATGCCAGAAGTTTAGTAATGATAATGCCACTAACTTGGTCTTAAAAGGCGGCCCAAGCTTTCTTTTTTCGCATGATATGCCGCCAGCAGTCATGATGGCAGGAGACCCAGGCATGGCAACTGCCGGTGCTGGAGATGTACTTACAGGTATTTTGGCAGCCCAAATGGCACAAGGGCTTACAGCTCGCGATGCCATGCTTCTTGGCACTTACATTCACGGCTTGGCTGGGGAATTTGCCGCCCAAGATGAAACTTCCTACTGCATGACCGCTACGTCTATCATAGCGCACCTGCCTCAAGCCTTCCAGTCGCTTCTTGACACTTAGCCAAAATTTACGTATAGTTGTTCAAATGGAATTACAAAATTTTCTTAGTCAAATAAATCATGCATTTACCCTCTTTGTTATCTTCCCAGCTATTATGCTGCTTGGAGGCTACCTTACTGTTCGCCTGAAATTTCCCCAGGCAACTAAGCTAGGTCTCTCTGTTAAACTTATGCTGCAAAAAAGCTCAGGTGCCGGATCTATTAGCCACTACCAGGCCATGAGTTCAGTTCTTGCGGGAAATTTTGGTACAGGCAATATATCAGGTATTGCCATTGCCTTAACTACAGGGGGACCCGGAGCGCTAGTGTGGATGTGGATTATGGCCTTTTTTGGGGCGGCCATCCAGTATGCAAGCTGCTATCTTGGCGTAAAATATCGCAGTCAAAATCAAAATGGTGAATTTAGCGGCGGTCCCATGTACTATTTATCGCGCGGACTGGGCTATAAAGTATTAGCTATATGTTTTTGCGTGGTAACTATGCTGGCAGCCTTTACAGTTGGAAACCTAGCTCAAATTCATTCTATTTCTTTGCCATTAAAAGCAGCAGGCCTTGACCCACTTACAACAGCATTAATTATCACCGGCTCAGCTTTTATGGTTATTTTTGGCGGCATTAAGCGCGTTGCCCGCGTAGCATCTGCCATCGTACCTTTAAAAGCGGTTTTATATCTAGGAACTGGCCTTGTAATACTTGCCATGCATGCTGAAAAAGTACTTCCTGCCCTTAATTTAATGTTTCATGCGGCATTTGATATGCAATCTGCCACTTCAGGTCTTGTAGGATACGGAATTGCCAAGGCATTATCTTCAGGCTTTGACCGGGGCCTTTTTGCAACTGATGCAGGAACCGGGATTGTGCCTATTTTACAGGCAAATGCCCGCTCTCAAAATCCAGTTCTTGACGGAGTTGTTACACTTGTGGCTCCCTTTTTAGTGATGACTGTCTGCACCATGACCGGCCTTGTGCTTATTGTTACAGGCGCATGCGATGTGGGGCTTAAAAGCACCGATATGGTAACATATGCCTTTGAAACTGGATTGCAAAGTTCATTTGGCTTTTATGTAGTGATGGTATCATTAATGCTATTTGCCTATACAACCGTTATTGCCTGGGCTTACTGCGGACAAAAGGCCATGGGATTTATCTGGCCGCGCGGCGTTAAAGTTTTTCAGTGCTGCTATTTAGCCGCAATACCGATTGGCGGTCTGCTGCATGTAGACCTTATCTGGGGCCTTGCAGACATCTGCATTTCCCTCATGCTGCTCATCAACGTAATTGGCGTCGCAATGCTTTCAAAAGAGGTAATCAGCGCAAACCAAGCCTACTTTGCAAAGCCTTCAGCAAGCACCCTCGAAGAGCTCGAAGCTTCACCAATTTAAACGTCATTTATTGCAATTTCTACTACAAGCCTTTTTGCCATTCCACATTTTTTTCATATTACAGAGCCCCGATCTCGTTCAAACGAGTGAGAAGACCTGCAATTTTCGTCATTTTTAACGATATTTACTTGTAATTCCCGTCATTTTTAGCGTATTCTTGCTTGTAATTTTCGGCAAACTACTTCAGAATTAAAGTTATGAAGAGAAAATTATACAAAACATTACTAACTTGGGCAAAAAGTCCCGAAAGAAAACCATTGATGCTTCGAGGGGTTCGACAATGTGGAAAGACATACCTTTTACGTTTGTTTGGAACAAATGAATTCCCCAAATTTCACCTTTTCAACTTTGAAAAGGAGCCTGAATTGGCCAAAATGTTTGAATCAAGCTTAGATCCCCACCATATTATTAATCAGCTAAGTTTTTATCGAAATACGCCTATTAACATAAAAGAAGATCTAGTTATATTTGATGAAATTCAAGAAGCTCCACGCGCACTTACCAGCTTAAAGTATTTTCAAGAAGATATGCCTGAGCTTGCGATTTGCTGCGCTGGATCACTACTCGGTGTAAGGCTTAATCCTGGATCATATCCCGTTGGAAAAATTCAGACCGAATATTTATACCCACTCTCATTTCTCGAATTTTTGAGCGCAATCGGTGAAGATTTATCTGTCGATTTGATTGAAAACTGTACAGCCGATACCGCCATACCTTCCCTTGCACATGATCGTATCTGGGAACGCTTGAAATGGTACTTTGTGACTGGGGGTCTTCCAGAGGTTGTCCAAGTTTTTATTCATCATCAAGACAACTTATTCATCGCATTTGAAAAAGTCCGTGAAAAGCAAAAGCAATTATTATCCGACTATTATGCTGACATTGCCAAACATTCCGGTAAGGTGAATGCTATGCATATCGATCGTGTTTGGCGCTCAGTTCCCAATCAACTGGCACAATCTATTGATGGTTCTGCAGCCAGATTTCATTTTCAAGACATTGTACAAGGCATTGATCGTTACAGCAGGCTTGCCAATGTTTTTGACTGGCTTATAAATGCTGGACTTATATTAAAAGTATCAATCATTGAACAGCTACAGCAGCCCCTTTCTTCGTGTGCTTCAGAAAGTCGTTTTAAGTTGCTTGTGTTCGATGTAGGCATTCTAGGCGCCTTAGGCAATCTCGCCCCAAAAAGCATTTTAGAATATGATTATGGCACCTATAAAGGGTATTTTGCCGAAAACTTTATTGCTCAAGAGTTTGTATCTGGAAATCATAGGGATTTGTATGCTTGGCAAGATGGCCGTTCAGAAGTTGAATTCTTGCGCAATATAGATGGAGATATTTTGCCGATAGAAGTGAAATCCGGCAATGTGACCCATGCAAAAAGCTTGCAAAAATTCGTCGAAAAATACCATCCCAAGTACCGCACTATCATGAGCGGCCGCCCTTTTAAAATCGATCAGCGAAATGGAGTCCATTGCTATCCCCTCTATCTTGCAAGCAGGTTCCCGCTTTAGGTTCGGGCCGCATAAAATCGTGGCAGCTATCAAAAACTATCTAAACTTTCGTTGGACTTGTAAGACTTGGTTTGTAGCCTGTAGCCACAATGATTGAAGAAATTACAAACATAATTCCTACGATGTCGTACCAATGCAGACTTTCACCTAAAAAGAATATGGCTAAAACGCTAATGGCTACTGGTAATAAGCCCCCAAATATAGCAGCTGTGCTTGCTGTTATAAAGGTAAGGCCCCAACCCCAGGCCCAGAAAAATATAAGGCTGCTTAGTGCTCCAAGAAATAACATGCCAAACTCAAAGCTTGAGCAAAATTCAAAATCAAAAGGGCCAGAATATAAAGCACATGGCAGCAAGGTCACAAAACCTACGAGGTTTGCAATAAATGCCGCAGCCAAAGGAGTCATGCGGCCAGCTACCTTTCGGCTTACAATAGAATACCAAGCCTCGGGAAACATGGCGACAAGCACAAGTAAGTCCCCAAAATAGGTGTGGGTAGTGCTATCTGCTGCATCTATATGATCAACATTAATTATCAAAATGCCAAGTATGGCAAGTATAAGGCCCATAATTTTGGGGCTATTCAATTTTTCTTTAAGTAGCCATACAGCAGAGAGTGCCGTAATAGCCGGAAGGGCGCTGCTAATTATACCTGCGGCCGTTGCAGTAGTACTTTCAAGGCCCCACACAAAAAACAAGTTAAATAAAAAAGCCGCAAAGATACCCTGTAATACTGCATATAACCAATCAGCTTTTGATAGTTTCCCATCAGGATGCAAGGCTTCTGTAAATGGGGTTGAGGTAGCCTTTAACACGCTAAATAAAAGTACAGAACTCATGAAAAAACGACATGAAAGAAGCCAAAACATAGGCATGAAATCAAGCAGATATTTAGTAACTACTACGTTTACGCTAAGTGTAATCTGTGCTAGTGCCAGTACTATATAGCCAATTTTAATACTACCTCGCATGCTCTTTCTCCTCTAGCGCACAGCAAATTGGACATTCTTTTATCTTGTGCCCAAGTGCCGGACAAAAACTTCGAGCATAATAGATAATCTGCAGATGCAAACGTATCCAGGATTTTTTCGGGAAAATACTTTTTAAATCCCTTTCAGTCATTACCACATTTTTTGCTTTAGATAGCCCCCAGCGCTTGGCTAAGCGATGAATATGCGTATCTACCGGAAAGGCATCTATTCCAAAGCACTGGGCCATTACCACCGATGCCGTTTTATGGCCAACTCCCGGAAGAGATTCTAGCGCTTCAATTGATTGCGGTACTTTTCCATCATATGAGTCTAAAAGTATCTGTGAAAGGCCTTGTATAGCTTTAGCTTTACGTTCAGACAGGCCGCAGGGCCTAATAATCTTTTGGATTTGTTGCCAATAAAGTTTACTCATTTGCACTGGTGTATCTGCAAGGGCAAACAGCTCTGGAGTTACGCTATTAACCCGCACATCTGTACACTGGGCAGAAAGCAGCACTGCTATAAGCATAGTAAAGGGATCTTTATGCTGCAGTGGAATGGCCGGCGCCGGGAAATACTCGTTAAGTATTTCAGTTATAATTTTTACTCTTTCTTTTTTAAGCAATAGACTTCCTAGAATCCTCTAGTTATTTGCCGATGCAAAATTTCGAAAAAACAGAGCTCAAAATATCTTCGGTAATGTTGGTTCCTATAACTGTACCAAGTTCTTGCAGGCCTTGTCTCATGTCA
Source organism: uncultured Chlamydiales bacterium (assembly GCA_963785335.1). Lineage (GTDB taxonomy): Bacteria > Chlamydiota > Chlamydiia > Chlamydiales > FEN-1388 > SZAS-7. The sequence continues at coordinate 168,301 of CAWAUW010000003.1, forward strand.
AAAGACACAAATTCAGGTGAGCTTTTTGCAATAAGGCCATCAACTACCTTTTCACAGTGGCTATAGGCTTGAACTAAGGCATCTTTATGCCGAAGTGAAGTAATAACTACTTCATCTCTTCGAGGAGAGCCTTTTTTCCAAATAAGAGCATCTATTGCCTGATGTAGCTGCAGCAGGCCTTGGCCATTTTGAGCTGAAATTTCCACCACATATTCAAATGGCAGAGCCGGAAGAGGCCTTTCGTGGGGCAAGTCTAGCTTGTTCCATACACCAATTGTTTTGTCGGAAGGCAGGTTAAAATTTTGGTCAAAATCAATTTCTTGAGGACATGTTACATCTAGTACATACAAAATAACATCCGAGTTCAAACAGGCTTTTTTTGAACGTCGAATACCTTCTTCTTCGATACTTTCTGATGTGGTTCGTATACCTGCTGTATCGATAAGGCGAAGATGCAAATTATTTAAGCGCATGTCATCTTCAACAAGATCTCGCGTGGTACCGGCAATAGGAGAGACAATAGCCCTATCCTTACCCAGTAATGCATTCATGAGTGATGACTTGCCAACATTCGGGCTGCCAATAAGTGATACGGCAACGCCTGTTTGCAAAATTTTTCCCTGATCAAAACTTAAAATAAGATTTTTAATTTCAACCATTACCTGACGTACAGTTGCAATAACATCTTCAAATGGGGCAAATTCCAGATCTTCTTCTGGAAAATCAACCCATGCCTCAAATATCGCAGCAATGTCGGTAAGCTGACTTTGTAATGACAATATTTTATGTGAAAGCCGGCCTTCTAGCTGATCTTGCGCAAGTGTAAGGGCGATCTCATTTTTAGCGCCTATTTTGCTTTGAATGGCCTCAGCTTGAGCCAAATCAAGCTTTCCATTAATAAAGGCTTTAAAGCTAAATTCACCCGGACTTGCGGCTTTGGCCCCGGCCTGTATGCACGCTTCTAGCACCTGTTTTGAAACAAGTCCGCCATGGCAGTGAATTTCAACCGTATCTTCGCCGGTAAATGAACGAGGAGCTTTCATCACAAGGAGCAGCACATCATCAATGCACACACCATTTGAAATAATTTTTCCATAGTTTACGGTGTGGCTTTTTTGCTTTCCAACATCCCTAGAAAAAATTTTATTTGCAACGGCTAATGCATTAGTACCTGAAATTCGGATAATAGCAATGCCTGCCTCGCCTGGCGCAGTAGCACAAGCGGCAATAGTTTCTCCGGGAATATAAGGGCGATGAACAAATTCCATGCCAAAATCATACAATAATTTCAAAATAATGTACACTGCCATTGTCAAGCGGCTTTACACGTAAATTATTATCCAGACTTTGACAAAAAACTTTAAATTACAGTATTCTTAACCCAAGTTCAGTGTTTGCAAAGGCCTTGTTGCATAATTAACCACCGAGGCACTGAGCTCACTGAGAGAGTTGAGATAGGGAGAAGAATCAGTTGATACTCTTCTCGCTATGTGGCATTCCTAAGCTTGTCATGATGTTTAAGGCTCTGGATGTGCTAATAAGCCTTCTCAGTTTTCTCAAATATCTCAGTGAGCTCAGTGCCTCAGTGGTGGTTTATGCAACAACGCCGTTTGTAATCGCGAATTTTTATTAATACTAAAGGATCTCTCATGAATAGAATGCTTTTGGTAATGCTTTTATTGTGTACATTTAGCTTTAACCTAGATTCGGCAATTGAAACTCAGAATCCCCATATACAAGAAGCGCAAGATGAATTGTTAAAAATGGACCAGCTCATAAAAGCAACCGAAGATAGCCTCGTACGCCTTAAGTCATTACGATCATTGCTTGCCGAGTACAAAAAATCTGAGGTTATAGCGGTAAAAAACCCAAATGACACCGATAATTTGCTTAAACTTATAGATCTTGCTAAGCAGATAAATGATGTAATTGACGAACAGGCAATGCAAGATTACTTTTCGCCGCAATTTCTTGAAGAGATTAAAAAGTTTTCAGAAATTTCGCTAAAGAAAAATATACCACAAGCAAAATGAACTCTATTCGCTATATAAATCGTCAAACTTGCCAAATTGAAACCGAAGAAGTTTTCGGTGAAGCTGCCATCCGCTTTTTATATGGCAATTCCTATGTATCTAAAACACTGGGAAAGCTGGCTTTACATGGTTTTGCCAAGTGGCCTTTTATGAGCTCATTTTATGGTTTTTTGCAAAATCATAAGTCATCAAAAACAAAAGTAGCGCCCTTCATAAAACGCTTTGCAATCGACACAAGTGAGTTTCTCGAACATCCTGATACCTACAACACCTTTAACGAATTTTTTGTACGCAAGCTAAAGCCCACTGCAAGACCCTTAGAAAGTGCTGCGATAATTCCTGCCGATGGAAGGTATACATTTTATTCCGAAATTACTCTCGATGATACTTTCGCAGTTAAAAACAAATCCTTTTGCTTAAAAACAGTATTGCAAGATGAAGATTTAGCCAAGCGCTATGATGGAGGAAGCCTAGTTATTGCGCGGCTTTGTCCTACTGATTGCCACCGCTTTTATTTTCCCTTTGACTGCATACCAAGTCAGGCAAAATGTATCAACGGCAAGCTTTTTTCGGTAAATCCCATTGCCACAAAAGACAATCCCTGGATATGGGGTACAAATCGACGCATGCTGACAACGCTAGATTCTAATACCTATGGCAAAGTAGCTTTTTTTGAGGTTGGGGCAACAAACGTAGGCAGCATCGTAGAGACTTATATTCCGAATGTTCCAGCTTCAAAAGGTTCTGAAAAGGGCTTTTTTGAATTTGGCGGCTCAGCACTGCTCATTCTTTTCGAAAAAGGTCGAATACAATTTGATGCAGACCTTTTAGCAGCATCGGCACAAGGCCTAGAAATCCGCTGCCTCATCGGCCAATCCCTTGGCAAATAGCCTATAGAGTCACCGACTCTGAGTTTAACCTTTTTTCGACCGAAGGTCTTTGGAGTGCGGGGCTTTTTGCCCCGCCCTTAATTTTACGCACAACGTAACCATATAAGCTTCAAAGAAGAAAAAGGCCTAATTTCGCTTTGTTGTTTTTGACGTTATTGTGTGCGTAAAATTAAGGGCGGGGCAAAAAGCCCCGCACTCCAAAGACCTGCGGTCAAAAAAAGCTAATTATGACAAAGTAAGCTCCATCTGTTCATAGCGACGCATCATGTCGCGAGCGTGCGCAGCATCTTCAAAACGCATATCTTTTGCAGCCTTGCGCATAGCTTTATCCCAGTCTGCAATTTTTCTACGCACGTCGCCAATTGTAAGCTCTTCGTGCTCCACAGTTACTTTCTTGGCTGTAGGCGGCTCTTCAACTTCGGCAAGTCCTTCTTCTAGTATGTGCAAAAGGGTATTTTCGCGTATAACGCTTTTAGGCGTAATGCCATGCTTTTCATTATATTCTTGCTGTACGAGCCTACGCTTTTCAGTAATAGCAATTGTTCGTCTAATAGAACCTGTTAGCGTATCGGCATACATAATTACACGACCATTTACGTTACGTGCAGCTCGGCCGCAGGTTTGAATAAGTGAGGTATCACTTCGTAAAAAGCCCTCTTTATCAGCATCAAGTATTGCGACTAAAGATACTTCGGGGATATCTAAGCCTTCCCTTAGTAAGTTAATGCCCACAAGCACATCAAAGACGCCGTTTCGCAGGTCATGGATAATTTTTAAACGATCAAGTGTTTCAATTTCGGAGTGAAGATAGCGTGCCTTTATTCCCAAATCAGTTAAGTATGTAGCAAGCTCTTCAGCAAGTCTTTTGGTGACTGTGGTAACAAGTACTCTAGAGCCTTTTTGTGTCTCTTGATTAATTTCCGCAAGGCAATCATCTACCTGGGTCGATGCTGGCCTAATTTCAATTTTAGGATCTAAAAGACCTGTAGGACGTATGATCTGCTCTACAACAGTACCCCTGGCTTCCATGATTTCAAATTCTGATGGCGTTGCCGAAACAAATATACTTTGACCCATAAGTCTCAAAAATTCCTCAAACTTAAGCGGTCTATTATCGTAGGCAGATGGCAAACGAAAGCCAAAATCAACAAGTGCCTGCTTACGTGCTTTATCGCCATTATACATCGCACGTACTTGGGGGACGGTCTGGTGGGATTCATCAATAAACAGCAAATAATCTTTTGGAAAATAGTCAATTAAGCAAGGCGATGGCTCTCCGGGATTTCTTCTGCTAAAATGTCGAGAGTAATTTTCAATACCTTTACAAAAGCCTACTTCTCGGATCATTTCAATATCATATAATGTTCGCTGCTGTATGCGCTGCATTTCCAGGAGTTTATTTTGGCTATCAAAAAATTTTATTTGCTCAGCAAGTTCTGCCTTAATACTATCTATAGCACTCAGTCGAACTGATTCAGGAGTAACATAGTGAGACCCCGGAAAAATGCAAATTTGCGCTAAACGACGTCTTATTTTGCCTGTAAGCGGGTCAAATTCAGAAAGACGCTCTACATCATCGCCAAAGAACTCTACACGAAAGGCAATATCTTCTTCATATGCTGGAAAGACATCTAAAACATCACCACGTACACGAAAGTTTTTGCGGCCAAAGTCGATATCATTTCGTGTGTACTGCATGTCTACAAGGTGCAAAAGCAGATCGTCTCGGCGTATTTTTTGACCTTCGACAAGCTTGATAGCCATATCTCGGTAATATTCCGGAGTTCCAAGACCGTAGATGCAGCTTACCGAGGCTACAATAATCACATCACGCCGCTCTAATAATGATCTTGTAGCGCTAAGTCGCATTTTGTCGATTTTTTCGTTAATCGCAAAATCTTTTTCAATAAAGGTGTCGGTTCTTGCGATATAGGCTTCTGGCTGGTAGTAATCGTAGTATGACACAAAATATTCCACTGCATTTGTGGGAAAAAAGCTCTGAAATTCTTGATATAGCTGTGCTGCAAGAGTTTTATTGTGCGCTATCACAAGAGTTGGCCTTTGCTGTTTGGCAATAACCTGGGCCATGGTAAATGTTTTACCGGAGCCAGTAATTCCCAAAAGCACTTGGGCTTTTTGGCCTTGCTCTATTTCTTGGTTTAGCTTTGCTATGGCTTGAGGTTGATCGCCTTTTGGCGAAAAGCTTGTAACTAGTTCAAACATTAGATCTCTTGCATAATTTAGGTTGTCGAAACTTAAATTAAGTTTACCATGATTTTTGTTTTATTACAAACCATATACTCCTAAGAGTAGGTGAGTTATGGAAAAACAAGATTGAAAAATAGCCTTACTCACCTTATCTCAGAGATTTTGCGGGTATAATAATGATAAAAAAGAGTTCACATTTGTATCCCTAGGGTGAAATCTATTACATCACAGGATGATGAATGTTATCATGCTTGCTTTTTCTATCGCGTGCAATTCGTGAAATCTTGTTCCAAGTACCAGCTAGGCCCATAATACTTTTTATTTCTTTAAGCGTTTCATTTGATTCATCAAGCATTTTTTCAGTGCCATCATAAAGCACCTCTTCGACGTAGCCTTTTTCTTCTTCTAATAGCTCACGCTTTTTGCGGATTGGATCAAGAAAAGCATTTATAGCATGAATAAGACCATCTTTTACCTCTACATCACCTACATTGCCTTGAGAGTAGCGTTTTTTGAGCTCTTCAAGTTCGGCCTTGTTAGGATTAAAAATATCATGATAAATAAATACAGGGTTACCTTCAACCTTTCCAGGGATATGCGCATGAACTCGTGCAGGGTCGGTGTACATGCTGCGAACCTTTTTTTCTACAGTTTTTGCATCATCTGATAAAAAGATGCAATTTCCGGCTGATTTACTCATTTTACCTTGGCCATCTGTACCTATAAGTGTTGGAACTTCACTCAAAAGCACTTGAGGCATAGGAAAAAAATCACCATACAGCTGGTTAAAGCGCCGTGCAATATCTCTACAAAGCTCAATATGAGCTTCATTATCTTTTCCAACAGGCACAACATCACTTTTTGTAAGTAAAATGTCAGCCGATTGCAATACAGGATAGCCTATAAGTCCAAATGGGATACTGTCTTCATCCATTTTTGCATTTTTTGCCATCTCTTTTAAGCTCGGAAGACCTTGCAGACGATTTATCGACACCATCATCTCAAAAATCAAATTAAGCTCATAAATAGCAGGGAGGGCCGATTGCAAATATATATGCGATTTTTTTGGGTCAATACCACAGCTTAAATAATCTAAAAGCATTTCACGAATATGTATGCGTGATTCAACAATATCTTCTTTAGATTTTTTTGTAGTAAGCATATGAAGATCGGCAACAAAAAAGTAACAGTCGTAACTATCTTGCATCTTTAGGCGATTTTGAATGGAGCCTACATAGTGTCCAAGATGCAATAAGCCAGTAGGGCGATCTCCAGATACTAGACGTTTTTTTACTTTATCCACTATAAAACTCCAATTTTAAAACACGTTTCTAATAGGATAAAGCAAAAAGAAATTGCCATAAAGATAACAAGTGCCGTTTTACCCCCTGGAGCAATAATTCTTCCAGGCATCTTTAAACTATAACGCTTTCTCCACGTCATAAGAGCGGGAATTATTGCCAAAAGTATTACTACGCCGTAAGCCCCTGCATACTCAAGTGCCGACAAAAAAGCCCGCTTATAACTTAGGGCAAAATAAAGCGGCGGCAAAAAGGCAATCACAAATAAAAGCCACTTATACTTAAATATAGCCTTCTTTTTAAGTCCATCTGCTAAAAAGTCCAGCAGGCTCATAGATACCCCTAAAAAAGAAGTGACAATGGCAAAAAAAGCAAAAAGAGTATCAATACCTGCAATCCAGTTACTTTGGCTTATATTGGCAAGTACTTCAGCCCCGCTCATGCCCTGGTTGTAAGCCGTTTCAATACTTATAGGGCCGGTTAAAGGGACAATTCCTAGCGTCGCAACCTGCCAAACGCAATATCCTATAAAGGGGACGGCGCTGCCTATCCAAATCGCCTTTTCAAGCTTTTTAACATCATCATGCAGGTATGAGGCAAGACTTGGTATAACTACATGATAGCCAAAGGCCGTAAGTACAATAGAAAGCGAAGGAAGCACATATTCCCAGCGCTTACTTGTTAAATTTTCCAATTGAATATGCGGAAGCGATACTGCCAACAGCAATCCAAAACTCACTATTAACCCCAGCATAAAAACTCGGTTAATAGCATCAACTGCCTTTACACCACGTCTAAGCAGCAGGCTAAATACAATAAGTAATGGTATAGCATAAGCCCCTTGAGCAAATCGAAGACCTATTACATCCTCAAAAAGATCTTGAAAAAGTGCCGTTGTACCTGCAATGTAGGCAGTATTTAACGCATATAATAAAAAAAGGTATGAAATACCACTGATTACTTTGCCCCATTTGCCAAGGGTATGATCTGCCATGGTGACAAGATTAGAGTCTTTGGGCAGGCTAATAGCCACTTCTAGGGTGCATAGGGCCGCATAACAAAGATAGGCCCAAACAAAGGCCATGGCAAGAAGAGATGGTATAAGCCCGGCTCGTCCCGTACTTACAGGAAGTGCGAGCATGGCAGCACCTGTAGCCGTACCTGCAATCAACAAAATTGCGCCAAATAAACGATTCTTCATATTATATATATCCTAGCTGGTGGGCAAGTTCGATTGAAAATACTACAAGTGATATGGCTAGAATGAGTCCCCAGTAAAGCGGTCCTACAATGCGCTTTTTTGCTGCCATAAGCGCCGGCAAAATTCCAAATATACTCACAGCACAAATTCCACCTGCAAAATCAAGTGCCTCTAAAAAGAGATGTGGATCACTTAAGGAAAGCACGAGAGGCGGAACAAGTACAATGAATGCAAGAGATTTGCTTGAAACTTGTCTATGAACTTGATGCAGGCCATCTTTTAAAAAGTCTAGAAAGCTAAATGCTACAGGCAAAAACGAGGTAGCAATAGCCAGAAAAGCAAAACCCTGAGCAAATACTACAACTGCATTTGAGCCTACCGTATTAGCTAAAACCTGCGTGACAAGCTCTCCCTTTTTTTCAGCCGCTACCCAGGCAGCAATATTTGCCTCTGGAATAAGGCCAAATATAACAAACTCCCACAATAAGTAAATTCCAAGGGAGATGATACTGCCTGTGATAATTGCCCTTTTTAGCGCTACTGCATCTTGTCTAAGATAGCTTGCAAGTGACGGTATAAGGTTGTGAAAGCCAAAGCATATCACCAACAGCGGAAGTGCGCCCCATGCGGCATTAAAATCTGCTCGTGCAAGTCGTTCTATACTTACTGAAGGAAGACCAAATGCCACCAAAAGCAAGTAGCAGGCACACATTCCTAAGAGCAAGTAACGATTAAGTGAATCTACAAGTCGCACACCTCTTGCAATAGCAAAAAACATTCCAATAACTAAGATGCTTGCCGAAAGATAAAAGTTAATGCCTGTAAAATCTGAAATTATTACGCTTGCTGCAATGACATATGCGGTCATTATAGCATAAAATAAAAAAGCAAATAACACCCAAGTCGCAAGTTTGCCAACACGGCCAAGAGTTGCCTCTGCCATGCTTAATAAATGAATATCTGGTCTATTAAATGATAGTACAAGTTTTGCCAAAAGCAGCCCTGCTGCTGTCATAAAAGCCCAAGCTAACAAAAAAAAGACAAGCGAAGGAAAAAAGCCAGCTTCGGCTGTTACAACAGGAATCCCAAGCATTCCCGCACCAATGCAGCACCCTGAAATTAAAAGGCTTGCCCCAAGCGTCCTATTCATAAAGTTCCTTAATAAAAATCCCGGTAAGTGTACGCCAGTAGCTAAAAAAAGAAAATAATAAGCTCGAGGTTACTTACTAAAAGGTTGCTGAAGCCTTGTTTCATAAACCACCGAGTCACTGAGATCGCTGAAGGGGTATGAGATAGGGAGAAAATTAATAAGAGACTGGGGGTTTAAAACTCTAGATTTAAATAGAAATTGTCTTACTTGCTTAATTGTCAGCTTCTCAATTTTCTAAATATCTCAGTGAGCTTAGTGCCACAGTGGTAAAGTTGAATACAATTAATAATATTAATATATTATAATTATTGATATAAATTTATTATTATGTTAATATTTATACACTTTTAATAAGGTGACTTAAGACTATGGCAAATTCTATTCAATGTACTGTAGATGAAGGAAGACTTCATGTTTCATACGATGGGCTCTATTCAGGCTCAATTGATAGCTATAACAACTGGTTTACCAAGCTATTTGCTTGGGTCTTTGGATGGTCTATAAGTATAAATATTAATGGTAAAAGTCGCTCTGTCAATAAAACAGACTATGCTAATTGGCTCAATAATCACACTTCAGTAATTGGGGCAAGTAAGGCAGTTGTTAAGGAATTTGCTGATTTTTGCCTTCTACAGATAAAACCTCCTCAAGATAATGCTGCACCTACTAACAGATGTTTAAGCTCCTACAAAACTGCATCCTTATACCGTAAACTTGTACACTGCATGTATGCCAATAATTTTGACGGCGCAAAAAAATATACTATAAAAGGTGCTGCTTTAGGCCCGTCATTTTGGATACGCGGTGAATATGGCATTTCATTCAATGCAAGAAACGCGGGCTTTGCCACAAGGCAAATGGAACTCACCATACGCGAGTATACGCCGTTGCTTTTTGCTGCTGACCATAGACAAAACCAACTTTGCGAGCTTATGAGACGCTGTGGAGCAAATATTGAAGCCGTAGGTCAAGAAATAGGCTTTAGCCGTTCTATAATAGATCATCAGCATACTGTGTCTACAGAAACATCAATTGGCTACATACGAAATCGCCCGCCAGTATACCACCACCCTCATTACGGAAGGCGTCCTGTAATTACTCCGGTGCTGCATGTTGATCAACACCATGCAACAGTATTAAAACTCCAGGATAGAGAGACAAAACGATTTGATATTGTATTTGACTCTTTCAATAATTCCACAAGGCATTATGCGGTGCAAAACCCAACTACTATTGTCACAAATTTTGATGCTCCAATTAGCAGTTACACCCAGCGCATCATTTAATTGTTTGGGAAAGTGTGAGATTTTTTGCAGACATAGGCAGACTTTTTTTTGACCGCAGGTCTTTGGAGTGCGGGGCTTTTTGCCCCGCCCTTAATTTTACGCACACAGTAACGTCAAAACAATAAAGCGAAAAATAAGCTTTTTTCTTCTTTGAACCTTATGTAGTTACTGTGTGCGTAAAATTAAGGGCGGGGCAAAAAGCCCCGCACTCCAAAGACCTGCGGTCAAAAAAAGGTCCTAAAATTATTCAAGGCCCAGGCGGCTGGCAGTGCGTTGCTCTTGGCCAAGACGGCCGAGTTCATAGCCTTCGTAGTCAACAAATTTAAAGAAACGTTCAAACTGCGGCTCAGCACGCGCGACTTCTTTTGCCATGAGTTGGGCTACAAGACGATAGGATGGATGACCCGCAGCAGATGAGCGAAGCTCGCAAAGCCATTGAAGAGCGCGTAAGTTAATCGAAAAATACCAACGTACATTATACGCCATAGGAACAACGTACTGTGCCTCTTCTGGAAGCTCTCTTGCTATAGTATCAAAGGCATCCTTGGCTGCATCCATTGCAGAGCAGTAGTCGCTGCTTAAATGACTATCTATAAGTTCTTGCGGAAGGTAGTAACCGTACTCACAAGATAAAAGCTGGCGCTCTTGCGTAAGTATGCGGTGTCGATGCAAGTCGCGATAAGCTCCAAAATCTGCAAGAATTTCGAATGTAAAATTTGCATGCTCTAGTGCTCGTGGTGATTTCTGACGGCGATTTTCTCGACATAAGGCAGCTCCATCTAAAAGCCTTCCGAGCTCTTCAGCTGACATCTGGCGAGCAAAATTAACCAGTGAGTCCAAACTATTTTGGGAATGAGTATACATCAGTGCCCCAGCCACTTTAAAGACGCCGTCAATATCATGCGAAATTAAACGCACACCTGATTCACTATTATTGGCAGAATTTGGGCTATTTGTTTGAGTAAATGCTTTAAGCTCTGATTGCATAGCCTCGGTAAATTGCGCAAAAGTCTTATGGTGCTTGTGACCTGGCTCTGCACGGCGTATAAAGGATGGGATAACTTTATAAAGTTCTTCGTAGGAATACTTGGCAAGCTCTTGAAGCTCAGCTAAATTATGACAATGCATTTTATGGATAAGGTATTCAAAAAATCGGCCATTGCCATAAAAACCCATGTTAGTAAGAGTAGCTGCCGGCAGAAGACCTCTCAGGCAATCCAGTACTTTTGCCCTAAGAGCTGCCGCATAGGCAGTTTTTGATGTTTCCGCCTCTCTTACAAATCGCGCTTCCATGAATGCTGTAAGCGGAGGTATAAGCTTAGCATATGTATCAAAGAGCATATTGCAGGTATTAACGTAAAGAGAGCGATACGCTGATGTCATTAATATCGGTTCGCGATAAAAGAGATACTCGCCTTTTACTTTTTGGTCAAAATAGATATAACGCGTTGATTTTTCAAGCGGCGAGCCACCAAGACGGCTATCTTCAACGGCCTTAGCAGCGAGCATGGAAATGTTTTCGATGGCAAGGTGAGCTCCTCCCAATTCTCCAATTGAATCATCACCATATCCATCTAGAATGCGATCGTAAAAATTTTGTGCTTTTTTAATAGCAATAAGCTGCTGGTTTGGATCCTCATCTTCAGTCTGGCCTGCAATCTGGTCAAAGGCAGTTTCATCGGGGTTTGATATAAACTCTTTTAAAAGAAGCGTTCTTAATCCCAACGAAGATCTTGAATAGCGCGAAAAAAGTGCGCCCTTGATTACCTCAGGAAGGTTTCGCAGCACAAATACAGAACTTTTAGTATTTGTTACAAAACGCTCTAAGAGCTTAATTTGACTTGGGCTAAATTCTTCGTAGTCTTCTAACATATCCACTCTTTGCAAGTTGTTAGCAACTAGACTGCCAAAACTTGCCTACGACTGCAAGCAAAATCATACATCTGAGGGCTTACTTATGTACGCTTGATTCAAGAGTTGCCAACGAAAATTTACTGCTTGGACATCGATCCAATCTTGTATTTGCTTAAGGTTCAGCCTACTAAAGAGAATAATTTCTTCGTCTGTTAGACGAACCATTAAAGGAAGACTATTGCCGCCTACAAGCACATCTAGGAGCTTTTTGCAAGAGCTCCATTGCCACCAACGCACAGCTAAACGCGCGCCAAAAAACGCAGCAATTGCGCCAGAAAATAATGCCGCTGGAATAAGACACAGCGATAAAAAAGATGCATTGTAGGAATCTACAAATAAATCACTTATTGCTAAAAGCATCAAAGGGACAAAAGAAAAAAGCAGAAGTGAAGATTCAAATGAGCGCTCAAATACGGGGCCTAGGGCAACTCGCACGCCGCGCACTATTTTGCTAAAAAAGCCACTAGCATATGAATACGAAAGCAAATAGGCAAAAATTTCCTCAAAGTAAGAAGAGCCAAGCCCTGCACGAACAGCGTGTACATATTCATGAGAAAGCACTTCATCTTTGTGATACATGCCAAGATAGGTATTGGATTTCTCAAAGCTCTTTACAAGCTGTATAGTAGGAGCATCCTCGGCTGACTCACCATACCAGGTGCAGCCTGCCTCCCATAGTCTTAAACCATCATTAGAATACTCTACAGGAACCCATGCAGGGTCAATATCATAAGTTTTTTTTACGTTATCGCGCGCTGAAAGCTCGCCAAAAAAGGCCACATTAAGCTTGGAAATACGATCGCAGTATGTTTCATAGGAATCTTCAGGCAGGGCTAAAAAGCCCTGCCTATTCCAGTCCAAACAACTAGAACTGACTTGAGTGATAGGTGACATCGTCAACTTGGCCTTTGTCATCAAACTTAATTACTACAGTAAGTGTGCGCTGGCTTTGTCTTGAGCTGCCAGCTTCTTTGTTGTAGGCGCCAATAATGAACCAAATACCGCCTTGATCACGTGAATAGGTAACATCACGTGCGACTTTATCGTAAACCCAAGCTTCTTTGCCTAGAACATCTTTTGTGACAATATTCGGTGAGCCAAGTGATGCAGCCACATCCGCCTGCGACATCCCTTTTTGAATTTTGCGCTGAACATTACCTAGCGTAAATTGTTCGGCAGAATCATCAGAGACCTCTTTATGATGAGTTGAAGCTGGTTGACAGCCGGTGGCAAATCCACATAATACACATAAAAATGCAAATAAAGCTTTTTTCATAATACCTCTAAATATTTTGATTTTGAATAAAGATACCTTTATCCACTTTTGTAAAGAAATCTTGATAAAATGTATCGTCGGTCATCTGTTTTACTGAAAGAACCGAGCCCTTGTTATCCATGATTTTTGACTGAAAATTAACGCGTACGCGTACTTGCTTGCCAAATTCAGTTACATTGACAGTAGCTTCGATAACTTCATGTTTTTTCCAGCGCGCAGTCTCGGTACGTTGGAATTTCGACCAGAATTTTGCATTAGGCGGCTCTACATCAATTTCTTTGGTTGCCGTTAAGAAGCCCAAATCCATTGCCACATTCTTGACGATGAAATTCTCGTCCTGAAGTACGTTTAGAACGCTTTTCATTACTAGCCTGTAATCAGTAACATCAAAATTGCGCGTTTGCATTTCGCGAATTTCAAGCTGAGTTTTTTCGGGCTCTTGTTTGTCTTGCGTACAAGCGGCTAAGAATAATAAGCAAAAAAGATAAGGCACAATGCGAAACATGGTATACAACCCCTTGTCAAAGAGAATGAGTATACCATAAAGTGAATTTATACATATTGAATAACCTCAATTCCTTGCCCTTGTCCTTGCCTTTGCCCTTGCCCCTGCCCTTGTCTGATGAAAATGGCTCAAAAAAACACTAATCGGGCAAGGGCAAGGGCAAGGGAAGGGAATGGGTGGAATTGAGGTTATGCAATATGTTTACTACCGAGCATTCATATCATAAGGATCATAAAAAATATCATCATCACAGCCTTCGTCCGTTATTGTACCCTCAACATTTATAGAGTGCTCTGGAAGTGGATCTTGTAAAAAACTGTCAAAATCTCGCGTATGCCAGCTGTCAGTTATTACGTAATCATGACAATCACAGCAAAGCTCAATTTGTATCTCTGGGGGGTTTACAGTTAGTTCATACGAAATTTCATCATGACAAAAGGCAATTGCAGGCACTAACATTGGCCATATCATAAAATGTCTCATAAATACCCCCATTTGTTTCTTATTAAACTCTAAGGGGATATTATATCAATTATTATTTTGAAAGACGAGATAATGGAGCTAATTTTGCAATTAAACACTTAGTAGCATCATCTTTTGAAAAGAGAATGTCATACATGAGCCCATGAGAGCCTTCTCGCACCTTTTCTACTCTGCCAACTCCAAATTGAGGGTGAAAAACAGCTTCACCGATTGAAAAAATTGTCTGCTCGCAAGGTGTTTGCGGCATTATCCTCGCCATCGCCTCCATGGGAGCTGGCGCAGTTATACCAATAAGTTGGCGCAGTTTTTGGGGAATTTCCTGTAAAAATCGACTGGGTCGCATGCTTCTTGTGGCTCCCCAAAGACTTCGTACTTGGGCAAAACTTATAAAAAGATGCCTTTTAGCGCGTGTTATACCAACATAAAACAGTCTTCTTTCTTCTTCAATTTGCTCAGGGGATTTTTTTGAGTTAATATGCGGAAATAAGTCCTCTTCTAGTCCTACAATAAAGGCTATTTCATACTCTAGGCCCTTGCCGTTATGGATAGTCATAAGAGTAAGGGCATCTTGATCATCATCTGCATTATCCATGGATGTTGCAAGAGAAGTATCTGACAAAAAATTCGAAAGCGTAGCTTCTTCTTCGGGTTCTTTTGATTCTTGCCATTCTTGGGCCTTAACGATAAGTTCCTCAAGGTTTTCTAGACGCTCAAGCTTTGTTTCAGCATCTTGGGCTATAACATCAATATAACGACTTCTGAAAATAGCGGCTCTTACAAGCTCCTCGATGGTCTCATTTGATGCAGTTTCTTTAAGCATAAGAAACACTTTGGCAAAATCCGCCCAGCCCTCTTTTTGCTTTGCTGTCACTGTAAAGGGCAATGTAGAATAAGCCTCTTCAGAGTATATTTTTAGCATAAAATCAAGTATAGGAAGGCCAGATTTTTCGTGAGCATCGACAATTTTTTCTAAAGTTGTCTCGCCAATGCCGCGCTTTGGCAGATTTACTACACGTAAAAAAGAAATTAAGTCCTTGGGATTGTCAAGTAAGCGAAGCATGCTCAATACATCTTTAATTTCCTTTCGCAGATAAAAGGATACACCTCCCACAATAACGTAGGGGATCTTTCGCGAAATCATTTCATCTTCGAGTACACGAGATTGCACGTTTGTGCGATAAAATATGCACATATCTGCAAGTGCTGTACCCTTATTTGCAATATCCTGCACCTGCCGGCCTACAAAACGGGCCTCTTCTCGTTCGGATCTTGCTGAAAAAAAGTTAATTTTTTCTCCATCTCCTAGAGAGCTCCAAAGGCTTTTATCATAGCGGCCCCCATTTTTGGTAATAACAGCGTTGGCTGCCTCAAGAATAATATTTGTGCTGCGATAATTTTGTTCGAGTCGAACAAGAATTGCTCCCGGAAAGTCTTTTTCGAAATTGAGGATATTTTGAATATTGGCGCCTCTCCAAGAGTATATAGACTGATCCGGATCTCCAACGACAAAAAGGTTGCAGCGCTCTCCGCACAGCTGCTTTACAAAGCTATACTGCGCGCCGTTTGTATCTTGATATTCATCTACAAGCATATATTTCCAGCGCTCTTGATAAAATGCTAGCACTTCAGGAAAGCCATCAAATAGTTCTACAGGCAGGCGTAGAAGATCATCAAAGTCAACGGCATTACATTTTTTGAGCTTTTCGTTGTAACGCTCATAAAGCACTTTAAAGCCTTCTTGCTCTTCAACAACAAGTCCATTTTTTTTGCGCGAGATGTAAATTCGCAAGGCTTTTAAATCAAGTTCGGAGCTCACCTGCATTTCGCGCGCCGTTTCTTTTAAAAGTTTCTCAGAATCAGATTCATCATAAATCACAAAGTCTTTGTTATAGCCCATGTGATGTATAGCTTCGCGTAATAATCTTGCTCCTAAACTATGAAATGTTGTTACAAGAACATTGGAACCGGCATATTTTTGCACGCGCTCTTTCATTTCGTGAGCGGCCTTATTGGTAAATGTAAGCCCCAAAACCTCTGAAGGGCGCACTCCTGATGTTAAAAGATGTGCAATACGAAGTGTTGCCACGCGTGTTTTGCCAGATCCTGCACCGGCTAGCACAAGCATTGGTCCATTTATATGCTTCACAGCCTTAAGCTGTTCTGGGTTTAAACTTTGTAGTTCTTGATGAAATTGCTGCATGAGAAGTGCCAATCCGTGTTACATTTGGCAAAAATTCTAAGGTGTTGGCGTGAAACAGACCACTAGATTCTTCTATCTTTTGCTTCTTTTATCAATAAAACTTCATTCTATAGAGGTTGGTCTTGACCTTACCTTTCAACCTCCCTATGCAGAATTGCTTAAAGGCAAAAAAATTGGTCTTATCACAAATCATACTGCCGTTAGCCGCAATTTAGAGACAAGTATCCAATTGTTCCTGAAAGAACAGGATAAAATAAAATTTGAACTTGTCGCGCTATTTGCACCCGAACATGGTCTGCATGGCGATGCACACGCGGGAATTGATGTGGCTTCCTCAAAATCCGAAGAAGGTCTGCCCATTCATAGTCTGCATGGCTTAACTCGTCGCCCAACTGCCGAAATGCTCAAAGGCATCACTTTACTAGTTTTTGATATTCAAGATATTGGCACACGTTCATACACTTTTGCCACCACATTGTATTATGCCATGGAAGAGGCTGCCAAACACCATATTCCAATGCTCGTTCTTGATCGGCCAAATCCTATTAACGGCATTATCGTAGATGGTCCTATGCTCGAAAAAGAACTTAGATCTTTTGTAGGCTATATAGATGTGCCTTATTGTCACGGCATGACAATAGGCGAGCTTGCCCGCTTTTTTAATGAAGAATATAAAATTGGCTGTGATCTTCATGTAGTTGCCATGCGCGGCTGGAAACGCTGGATGAATTTTGAAGATACAGGCTTGCACTGGATACCTACAAGCCCAAATATACCCGAGCCATCAACTCCCGGCTTTTATCCTATGACAGGCTTTTTAGGTGATATGCGTTTTGTTTCCATAGGTATTGGCTATACTTTGCCATTTAAAGTTGTTGGAGCACCATGGATTCATCCTACTAAATTTGCAGCTGCACTCAATGCTCGTAAATTACCCGGAGTATTTTTTTATCCGTTTCGTTTTCAGCCTGTAGGCGGTTCCTTTTTAGCAAAACCTTGCAAAGGTATTCTCATAAAAATAACTAATCCACAGCGCTTTCTTCCTGTAACTACAGCCTATGCCATACTTAGCACGCTTAAAGAACAGCATCCTAATGAGATCACAAAGGCTATTCGGGATCTAAAAGCGCGGCCCGATACTTTTTTTAAGGCCTGCGGTACGCACTCAATTTTGGAGCTAGTCGAAAAGGAAAAATTACCTTTTGCAAAACTTACGGCGGTTCATGCAAAAGAGCGCCAAAAATTTCTTGAAGTGCGCAAAAAATACCTAAATCCGGAATATTAGCTCGACTTTACAACTTTTTAGCGAGTGATTTCTTCTTAGAGAGCGTTCAGCTCTAATTTAATTTCTCCGGATAGGCTTAAACAAGCCATCCGGAGAAATTAAATTAGAGCTGAACGCTTTCTAAGAAGAAAGCGCCGCCAAAAAGTTGTAAAGTCGAGATTAGCACTCCAAATGCTTGTTTGCTAAATTGTTGACTAAAAAAGACGCAAAGCGTATAAATTACACTTACATTAACCACATCAAAAGAGGAATTTACACATGATGAAGTTGAAACCATTAGGCAATCGCGTCCTCGTTCAGCGATCAAAAGTAAAAACGACTAAGGGTGGCATTTTGCTTCCTGATACAGCACAAGAAAAGCCAAAAGAAGGCAAAATTGTTGCTGCAGGCCCAGGCAAAACAAATGAAGACGGCGTTTTAGAAGCACTATCCGTTAAAGTTGGCGACACTATTCTTTTTGGCTCTTACGCAGGAACTGAAGTCAAAGACATGGGCGATGAAGAAGAATATCTCATTCTTTCTGAAGATGAGATTCTAGGCATTATTGAATAACAACTGCACTTTAAGGATTACCCAATGGCAAAAATGTTGCAATTTAATGAAGAGGCCCTTAAAGCGCTTTTAAGAGGGGTTAAAACACTAGCCGAGCTGTAAAGGTTACACTTGGCCCTAAAGGGCGCAATGTTGTCATTAAT
Source organism: uncultured Chlamydiales bacterium (assembly GCA_963785335.1). Classification (GTDB taxonomy): domain Bacteria; phylum Chlamydiota; class Chlamydiia; order Chlamydiales; family FEN-1388; genus SZAS-7. Next base: position 186,728 of record CAWAUW010000003.1, read on the forward strand.
AAAGGTATTGGGACTCCGCTTTCGACAAAAGATGGTGTAACTGTGGCTAAAGAAGTCGCTTTAAAAGATAAATTTGAAAATATGGGCGCGCAGATTGTCAAACAAGTGGCTTCTAAAACATCAGATATTGCAGGCGATGGCACAACAACAGCGATTGTTCTTGCGGAAGCGATTTTTCAAGCAGGCGTGAAAAATGTAACAGCTGGGGCAAATCCAATGAGCCTTAAACGTGGTATTGATAAAGCCGTTGATGCACTCATTCAAGGCCTTAATGATCTTGCAACTCCAGTTTCAAGCTCAATGAAATCAAGCAAATTGCCACAATTTCTGCAAATAACGATCCGGAAATCGGCAAGATTATTGGCGAAGCCATGGAAAAAGTTGGCAAAGATGGCATCATCACTGTTGCAGAAGCAAAAGGCATTGAAACACATGTGAAGTAGTTGAAGGGATGCAATTTGATAAAGGCTATGTATCGCCTTATTTCATCACCAATCCGCGAAACACATGACAGTCGAACTTGATAATGCCTGTCATTTTAATCACAGATAAAAAAATATCTACTGCAAAAGATATTGTTCCTATTCTTGAAAAAGTGATGGCAAAAGGACCACGTCCTCTTTTGATTATTGCCGAAGATATCGATGGCGAAGCTTTGGCGACTCTTGTTGTCAATAAGATTAAAGCCGGCTGCCGGTATGTGCTGTAAAAGCTCCAGGTTTTGGCGATCGTCGTAAAGCGATGCTGCAAGATATTGCTATTTTAACAGGCGCAACGGTTATTTCCGAAGAAGTAGGATTGCGTCTTGAAGAAGTCGATGTTTCAAGTTTTAGGTCAAGCCAAAACAATTAAAATTTCAAAAGAAGAAACAACGATCATTGATGGTGCAGGCATCTGATAAACTGATTCAAGAGCGCATCACACAAATCAAAGCTGAGCATTTAATAACCCTTCTAACTATGAAAGAGAAAAGCTGGAAGAGCGCTTAGCTAAGACTTGTTGGCGGAGTTGCTGTCATCAATGTTGGTGCTGCAACAGAAACAGAACTTAAAGAGAAAAAAGCTCGTGTAGAAGATGCTTTGCATGCAACACGCGCTGCTGTAGCTGAAGGAATTGTTCCAGGCGGCGGCGTGGCCTTACTTACGTGCTGTAAAAGCCTTGATAAACTAAAACTGACAGGTGATGAAGCAATTGGCGCTGACATCATTCGGCAAGCGGCTTTTGCACCTGCCACTGCCATTGCCAATAACTGCGGAAAACAAGGCAACTTGATTGCTGAAAAGATTTATGAAGCGAAAGGTGCTTTTGGCTACAATGGCTTAACCGATGAATTTACAGATCTTAAAAGCAGGTGTAATCGATCCTGTACTAGTGACCAAAAGCTGCACTTATCAATGCTGCTTCCATTGCATCACTGCTACTGACAACAGCCTGCATGATCACCGATAAACCCAAAACAAATCTCTACAACTGCCGGCGGCATGGGTATGGGTGGAATGGGCGGTATGGGTGGCATGGGTGGAATGGGCATGGGCGGAATGGGCGGAATGGACATGGGTGATTACTAAAAATACCACAAAAAGCGTACCCTCATCTATTTGTGGGTACACCGTTTTTACCGAAGGTCCCTGGAGTGCGGTGCTTTTTGCACCGCTCTTAATTTTACGCACACCTTAACTTCAAAAACCTTTAAAGCCGATAATTAGCCTTTTCTTACTTTTAAGCTTATGAAGTTAAATTGTGCGTAAAATTAAGAGCGGTGCAAAAAGCACCCGCACTCCAGGGACCTTCGGTCAAAAGACGTTTGACAACGAATATAAGGATTATATTTATGCCTACATATTGCTACAGATGCGAATCCTGCAAAAAAGAGCAAGAGATTGTCCAAAAAATCTCAGAGCCTGCTATTTGCAACTGTCCTTTCTGTAATAAAGACAGCTTTAAACGTGTACCCCCAAAAGAAATTTCAATTCAGTTTAAAGGCTCAGGCTTTTATATCACTGACTATGACAAGAAAAACACACCTGACAGCAAAGGTAGCTGTCCCAAAGGCTCCTGCGGCTGTCATTAAAGCTAGATGATTTTTTCTAAAAGCATTCGATGCCTTGGATCTGTGATGATTAAGCATTCATCTTGCGGTTTGAGAATATGCGTGCCACCGGCAATAAAGATACGGCCCCGCGTATAAATCACGCCGATAAGTATTTCACTTGGCAAGCTTGGCCCAAGTACTGAAAGCGGTATGCCAACAATAGAAGAATCTACTGTTACTGATACCTGCAAGATTTCCGCTCGGGCATCATACAATGACATCACAGAAGTTACTTTTGATCCCTGAATAAGCTCTAAAAGCCTATCAGTTGCCGAAGTTGGTACAGAGCTGACATGCGTAATACCAAGCTTATCAGCTTCTTCGCATGTGGCCTTATCAGAAAGGACTGCAATTACTTTAGTAAGCCCATGATCTTTTGCCTGAAGGGCTAGCACAAAATTGTGCTCTTCATCGCTATGGCAGGCTACAAACACAGTAGATTGGTC
>CAWAUW010000004.1:0-71366 GCA_963785335.1 uncultured Chlamydiales bacterium
CCTCTGCCTACATGGCCCTTGCAGAGCATTTTCAGGCGCCACTTGATAGCTTAACTTCCTCATCCAAAATAGCTATACGTTTTTGGGAAAATTTTCAGACCTTCGCACGCCTTGCCATTGAAGAGCTTTTAATTGTAAAAGAATATGACCCAAGTGATCTAGTCTGTTCAAGCCAACTTGCCGAATGCTACTTATGTCTAGGTATGCTTGAACAAGCCATTGTTGAATATGAAGCAATTTTAGAAGAAAATGCCGATGATCCAGAAGCTCTTTTTTGTCTTGGCACGCTTTATTTTAAGCAAGGACTGCGCGGAAAAGGACTTAAAATATACCAGCAGCTTCAGGAAATTGCCCCAACTAAAGCCGAAGAGCTTATAAGCTATTACGGATCACATGACAAAAGCTCATAACATCCAAGTTATTGCAGGAACATATGCTAGGCGTCGTTTGGTTGTACCAAAAGGCTCATCTACTCGCCCTACTACATCACAAATGCGGCAAGCTGTCTTTAACATATGCCAAAACGAAGTTCCGATGAGCCGCTTTTTAGATATATGTGCAGGAAGCGGCAGCATGGGTATTGAAGCATTAAGCCGCGGTGCTCATTCTGCCACCTTTATTGATAGCGACCATTTTGCCATAGCTGCAATTAACGAAAACATCAAAATATTAGGACTTGAAGCAGCAACGCATATTGTTGCAGCCGATGCTCTTTACGCCCTAAAAAGGCTCGAAAAACAGCAGAAGACATATACTCTTTGCTATTTTGATCCACCCTACACGCAAAATCCCAATAGTTCCCAGTTTTCAGAATCAATACTTTTATTTTTCAGATTCTAGCACTTATTTTATTAAATGCAAATGCTTACCTTCTTATGGAAGAAAGCAAACATTTTTCAGTCGATGCCTTAGAGCTCTTAAAAACTTTGGACCTCAAAAGCAAACGAAGCTTTGGAAACTCTTTTCTTTATTGCTTTGAAAAAGATAAATAAAGAGGCCCTTTATTAAGAGCCTCTTCATTTTTTTGTTTTTACTTTGAATCAAGATGGTTATTTCGGTCGAAATCTGAAAGTTCTTTTTTTGCTCTTTCTTTATCGTAGCCATATTTAGCTTGAAGTTTGCCAAGAAGAATTTCTCTTTGTCCCATTGATCTGAGCTAAATCATCATCTGTTAGCTTTCCCACTTTTCTTTAACTCTTCCTTTTAGCTCAAGCCATTTTCCGGCCCAAACATCTTTATTCATCGACATACCATCATGATCTGTTGTCTTATCTGTTGTAGCAGTTCTATCGTGTGCAAAATCTGCATTAGTAGTTGATTGAGGCATATTTGAATTTGTATAATCTTCAGCATTTGCAAAAGAGGCAAAGCCTAAAACAAGTGTTGCTAAGCCTACTATATGTTTCTTACTCATATTGAATTTCCTTGGTGTATTTAATGTGTGTTCAATTTGGGCTCCGTCTCTTTACCCACCTAAAAGTAGTAACAGATAACAGAAATTATGAAAATCCTATTTTTTTGGTTCACCTAAATTACATTTTCTGACAAACATCAAGAAATGCAACCTGAGAAAGCATATGGAAGGACCTTCACTTTTTTTAGCAGCTGAACAATTAAAGCCTTTCATAAAAAAAAAGATCCTTTCTGTAACCGGCAACACTAAAATTGGTAAAGAAATACTTCTTAATAAGAAAATCATTGATATTTTTAGTTGGGGCAAACATCTTGTCATACAATTTGACAATTTCGCACTGCGCATTCACTTCATGCTGTTCGGCAGTTTTGAAGCTATTATTAAAGGAAAAAAAGATAACCGGTGATTACCCTCGAAAAAATCGTCCCTTTCGTCTGCAGTTACTATTTTTACAAACGGCGAAATGGATCTATACAGCTGCTCTTTGCGATTTATCCAAAGCGCCCATGCAAAAGAGCTGTATGACTATTCAATTGATGTAATGTCTGACTTGTGGGATCCCAAAAAAGCACTAAATGCCGTTTTATGCTATCCAGACAGCGAAATTGACGATATTTTATTAGATCAAACCGTATTTGCCGGCGTCGGAAATATTATAAAAAATGAAGTGCTTTTTTTGATGAAAATGCAACCAACTACTCATGTTAAAGATATTCCACTTGCAAAACTAAAAAAACTCATTTTGGCAGTGCAAAAATTCTCACAGCAGTTTTATGAATGGCGAAAAATATTTGAGCTAAAAAAACACTACCAAGTATATCGAAAAAGCATATGTCCGATTTGTAAAGAAAAAATAACTAAAAGATGGACGGGAAATCGCCATCGAGTTAGTTATTTTTGTTCACATTGCCAATCTTTAAAATGTGCATCCTAAATATGCTGCTGCTGGATAAAGATACCCTTGTCCACTTTCAAAAAGAAATCCTGATAAAATACTTCATCTGTAATTTGTTGTATGCGCATTACAGCTTCGTTGTTATCAAAAATCTTGCTTTGAAAACTTGCACGTACGCGTACCTTCTCACCAAACTGGCTTACATTAACAGTAGCTTCAATGCACTGATGGGTTGGATATGCTCGCGGGGCTCGTCTAGAGCTTGGAAAACGGCTGCTTATGCCCATACCTCTACCAACAGAAAATCCAAATCCTAAATCACCTGCTAGATCAAAGCTTGAATCATCATTTCTTGCCCAATGTGATTGCATGCCAATCTCTTTTGTTGCCGATAAAAAGCCAAGATCTGAATTTGCATTTTTTACCATGTAGCCATCATCTTGCAAAACATCTAAAATGCTTTTCATTACAGCAGAATAATCATTCACTTCAAAAGTACGTGTTTGGCATTCACGAACTTCTAACTGTGTTTTTTCTGGCTCAGGTGGCTGAGTTGGAACACAAGAAACTATAAACAGGATACTAAAAATATAGGGTATAAAACGAAACATAACTGACACCTCATTATCAGGCCTATTATTATAACAGAACATGTTAATTAAATGGCACTTTGTATTCAAAATTTGGCATCTGTTGCATAATTAACTAATCAGTCAGAAGAGGGCTTTGCCTGAGCGTTGGGGAATTTTTGCGAAGTGTGCGATTTTTTTTAAACACAGAGAGGCACAGAGAACACACAGAGAGAGAGAGAGAGAGAAAAAAAAGCTTCCCGCAATTAAAAAGTTATGGCGCCTCAAGCGTTACGAAATAGGGCTTTTTACTTTTCACGAGGTCTCTTTCTCTCTCTCTCTCTCTCTGTGTTCTCTGTGCCTCTGTGTTTAAAAAAAATCTCACACCTCGAAATTCCGTAAGGCTCATACGTAAACCATTAAGTACTTTTGTTATCAAAATTCTTTTTTGAAACAAGCAGATCATGGTCGAATTGTTGGATAAGCTTGGGTTTGCCATCATCAAAATATTTGTTAAACACACCGTTTCGAAGACCATTTGCATACTGGGCTTCAAATATGAGTGTTCCATTTGCGTTCCATTGCTGGCAAAGTCCATGCAGCTTTCCATGAAGATATTTATTTATACCTGCTTTCTTACCATTGTCAAAATAGGTTATTTCATCTTCTTCTTGCAGATCATCTTTAAAAATAGATTCTTTAAAAAGAGCTCCATTTGGAAAAAACTGAACGCATTTTCCATTTTGTTTACCATCATGAAATTCTATGCTCATCAGGGTGCTTGCGTCATTGCTATATACCGTCGTCAAACCTTCTTTCTTGCCATCTTTAAAAAGCACGCTTAAAATCTTTGTACCAACATCATTATATTCACACACTTCACCATCAATTTTTCCATGCACATAGGTAGCTTCCTTGGCTTTTATTTTGCCAACAAAGTTTGCTTGAGGATAAAAAAGCTGATAAAGACCGTGGGGATGATTGTCTTTAAAATACTGCTTAAGCTCACTTCCATCTGGAAATTGCTGGTATAAAAAGCCGTCCAGATTGCCGTTTTTATATGTTGCCTCGTAGATAAGCTTGCCATCTTCAGCCCAAAGAGATTTTTTACCATCAAGTCGCCCATCTTTATAGACAAAGCGGGCTTTGTTAGTACCATTTGGATAAAAACTTACCTGCTGGCCATCTAGTGTTCCGTCTTTGTAGCGCACGACAACTGAAAGCTGCTGTTTACCTGTCTTGCTGGCTGGGTAGTATTCTTTGGCCTCACCTATAGCTTTACCTTTGCTATATGCATATTCTTTATGAGGCTTGCCATCTTCAAACCATGAGAGACACTCCCCATCGACTTGACCTTGAATATATCTGGCCCGCATACATGGCTTACCATTTTCATAGTATATTTCCTCAAGTGAATCTTTAAGGCCATTAATATAGTGTACTTTAGATTTTAAAGTGCCTTTTGGGTGCCATTCCTGATGATAACCATGCAAAAGTCCATCTGCATAGTCTTGCTCTAAGAGGCAAGTTCCATCTTGCTGCCATTGACTTTTTCTTCCATGTAAAAGTCCTTCTTTAAAGTCTTGCGTTGATGACAGCTTGCCTGTTTCAAACCAAACTATTTCACTTCCATGAAGGACGCCTTGCTTATAGCTTGCCTGATAATACTTTTTGCCGTTTTTGTGCCAGCGCTCACATGGGCCATCTTTATGTCCATCTGCATAGCTAAAAGAAATCCATTTTTGTCCATTATCATACCATTCCAGCTGCTGTCCCTGGCGTTTGCCTAAATCATATTTTACCTGCACAGCAAGCGCTCCATCAGGATAAAAACTTTTTTGATCACCATCAAAAAGGCCATTTTTAAAATGAAAATGATTTTTTAACTGGCCATTTGGATACCATTCTAAATAAGTTGTTTGAAGTTGGCCATTTTCTAGGCTGTATTCTTTGAGCTTCGCTCCTTCATCAGAATATTCAACGATCGGACTTATACATTTTCCCTCAGTATCGTAATGCGCGCTGTACAATAATGTAGAACCATCAAGGCTTTTATGATAGTGCTTGCCACAAGGCATTCCCGTTTTAAATTCAGCTTCGCCTATAAGTTCGCCATTTGCCATCCAAAAGCACTCAAGACCATCTTTATGGCCTGATATGTAATTAACCTTATGACTTTCTTTACCATTCGGATGATAAGAAACTAGATGTCCGTGCGCTTTGCCGAAATAAAATTCCTGCGACATCTCTACACTTTGATCGGGATAAAAACGTCTTATGGCACTTTTGCCCTTTTGCCCATGCAGCATACCTTGAAAATAAAGTCTTACCTCTTGAACTGCACCATTTTCATACCATCTTGTAGATCTGCCATTTAAAAGGCCGTTACAGTAGCTTAAAGACTGTTTTTTTTGACCGCCAGAATAGTATATAACTTTATATTCATGTTGCATGCCATGCTTATAATGGCCCTCTTCTAAAAGATGTCCTTCCTCATCATAAATCACATATGGACCATGTTCTAGATCATCTTTATAGATATGCTGCTGGTAAATATTTTCATTAGGATAAAACTGTTGAAAAACACCTTCTGCCTTATCCATAACGTAATTACTGATGCTTTCAATTTTGCCATCTGGATAGTAGCTTACAGATGAGCCATGAGCAAATAGGCCCTCTTCTAAAGGAAGTTCGGCAAGGTCAACTTCTGCCTCAATATCGCCCGTTGGAAAATAGTAAATTGATTTTACGGCGATATCATTATCGCAAACAATAACTTGTTTTACTGCGCCGTTAGAATAGCTAGTAATCACTTTTGTAGTCCACTGCGGCTCAAGTGGCTTAAGAGAGATCTTTGCAGCAAGTATACTTTGAGCATCAACGCTAGGCATAACCAATAATGAAAGGCAGACAAAGAAACTAGTAAAAAATCGCATATCAGTAAACCTTAACAACATCTACGCTTTTTGAAAGCTGTGTATTTGCGAAACAAGAAATGCATTGAACAGAACCCATTAGAGCAAGCGCCCAAGAAGCTGAATTATCAGTAAAGAGCGTAGCTAAAAAGCCGCTAAGACCAAGGCCCAAACTCTCAGAAAAAATCCAAACAAAGCCCATTAAAAAAGCCGAAACTACGCCTTTATGCTGCGGCACCATTTGTGCTCCTAAGGCCCAAATCAGGGGCGGCACACTACCAAGCATGCTTCCTAGCATAAATAAAAGGCCGAATAGCACTTCAGGCGAAAGGGCAATAGGTGCAAGCAGCAAATAAAAACAACAAAGCGTTAATACGGATGTCGAAACAATAACCTTTCGCGATGATGTTTTATCAGCAATATAGCCAAAAAGGGGCGGCCCGACGGCAGCTCCTGCCATTAAAAATAAATTTCCCCCTCCAAAAACCACCCAGGGCATATATCCTCTTTCTTGCAAAAAGTCTGGCAGCAAAAAAACAAGTGACCATAAAACAATCTGGTTGCCAAGCATACTCAAGTAAAGCGCACGAAGCTCTTTTATTTTTAAAAATTTCATATAAAGGCTAAACGAACCTTCAGATTTTTTAGATTCGCTTGTTTGTGTTTTGTCCTTTAAGAAAAAAAAGACACCAAAAGCCAAAACAATTGAAGGAACTGCCAAAAGGGCTGTAGAGCCCTCATAGACCTGATGTGTCCAGGAAAACAATAGCTGGCTTACTCCCAAACCCAACATACCTGATGCAGTAAAAACTCCCATGAGTCCTGCGCGATTTGTTACTGTTAGATTGGATAAAATGCTTGCAGCAGTTGGATGAAAGGCAGCAGATCCCAAACAGGTGCACATGAAAAGTATAAAGAATATGGCATAACTTGATGTATAACTTAAAAAACAAGCCGCTGTGGCAAAGCTTATCCCGAGCAATAAAAGAACTCTTTGATATCCTCTATCGCAAAGTGCCCCAAAATAGCATTGAAGCCCCTCTCCTACAACCACGCATCCTGCTGCTAGAAGGCCCGCAAGGGCAAGGTCAAGTCCTGCCATTGTCTTAAATACCGGCCAAATTCCCAGCATAAAATCGACCAAAAAATGACCTAAACAAATAAAAGCAAGTAGCGGCAGAGTAAAGTTAGTTGTTTTTGTTACCGATGCATTCATTTTTTTATTCTGGCAAAAAAGTACATTAATTAGGTTCCAGAGTATACCCAAAAAATGTTTTTTTGTCGATCTCAGACATGCACTACAACACAATTAGAACAAAAACAAAATACTGTTTTCTTTGCTTTTAAATTATTTATTGTAAAAGCTTATGATTCAAGAGGTTCTGGTCTGCTTGAGTATATTATATTCCAATACTTTACTTTTAAAATTGACAAAAACCCGCGTTATAGCAAATAGAAGGGTTAATATTAAAAAAGATAATGTTATGTCAATACTTGCAGATTCTGTACAAAAAACAAAGCCAACCCCAAAAGCCTCCACACATAATAATAATTCTATTGATATGTCACGAGTTTGCTGCGTAATTTTAGGCGGCGGACAGGGAACCCGGCTATTTCCTCTTACAAAGCGAAACTGCAAACCTGCTATTTTATTTGGCGGACGCTTTCGTCTTGTAGACGTACCGCTTTCTAATGCTCTCAATTCTAATATTCATAAAAATTATATTGTCACTCAGTTTTTGTCAGCCACCTTGCATCAGCATATTTTTCATGCCTATCGAAATAGTAGCCATTCACGCGGTTTTATTGAAATATTGGGTGCCGAACAAAAACCTGAAAAAACTGGCTGGTTTAAGGGCACGGCAGATGCTATTCGCCAAAATCTAGAATATCTGATCGAAACTCCGGCAGATTATTTCCTTATCTTGTCAGGTGATCAGCTATATCACATGGATTTTCAGAAAATGGTGCAAACGGCCCAAGAAAAAGATTCAGATGTGCTTGTTGCGACACTACCTGTAAATAGAAAAGATGCGCGGCGCATGGGCATCATGAAGGTAAATGAAGATCAGTCTATCGTAGACTTTTACGAAAAACCACAAGATGATGACACACTTGACCACTATACAACCCCGCAGTCAGCACTTGAAAAAATGGGGCTTACAGAACTTGGAGATCGCACCCTGCTTGGATCAATGGGTATCTATTTATTTAAACGCTCTTGTCTTATAAAGTTATTGCTTGAGGATCTGCGAGATGACTTTGGCAAGCACCTTATACCCACAAAAGTAAAAAGCGGCGGCATTGCAGCGTATGTCCACGATGGATACTGGGAAGATATAGGCACTATAGAATCATTTTACCAAGCAAATATAGCTCTAACGCAAGCAAGCCCCCCATTTAATCTTTACGATGAATCTTATCCTATTGCAACGTCCCACTCTTATTTGCCTGGCACTCGCCTTTTTAACACAGCCCTATCAGATTCAATTATCTGTGAAGGCTCGCACATCGAGGCTGATGTCGTCAAAAATAGCATCCTAGGGCAAAGAAGCGTGGTAAAAAAGGGAACTACCATCGAAGACTCCTACATCATGGGTAATGATTTTTATCATTTACCCAATCGCGACTCTCACGGCCTTCCTGATAAACTTGTCATCGAAGAAAACTGCACCATCAAACGCGCCATCATTGATAAAAACGTCTACATTGGAAAAGGCGCCAAACTCATCAACAAAAATAACCTGCGCGAATATGATGGTCCTGGTGTTTTTATACGCGACGGCATCATCGTAGTCCAACGCGGCGCCACAATCCCCCCGGGTTTCATACTCTAACTTCACAATAAAGCCCGTTTGCGTTATTTTTTTGACCATAGGTCTTTGGAGTGCTGCGATTCTTCGCAGCTCTTAATTCCACACACACTTCAACCTCAATAACTCTAGAAGCAAATATCAGCTTTCAGAAGGCATGTGAGGGCTGTATTGGCTTCTAGCGTTCTTGAAGTTGAGGTGCGTGGTCAAATTAAGAGCTGCGAAGAATCGCAGCACTCCAAAGACCTACGGTCAAAGTAGTTAAGAGGCAAATATGGCAATTTGGGCAATCGCGGATCTTCACCTTTCATTTGGTGTGGCTGGCAAAGAAATGCATGTCTTTGGTCCTGAATGGATCGAGCATGACAAAAAAATTAAAGAATACTGGGACACTCACGTCTCACCTGATGATCTGGTGCTTATACCAGGAGATATTTCGTGGGCCATGAAGTTAGATGAAGCAAAAGCGGATCTTGACTGGATTCATGATCGTCCTGGAACAAAGGTTTTTATACGCGGTAATCACGATTATTGGTGCGCTGCCCCTACAAAGGTACGTAAAGCACTGCCTTCCTCCATACATCTTATTTGGTCTGATGCCTTTTTGTGGAAAGATGTAGCCATCTGCGGAACAAGGCTCTGGGATAGTCCTGAATACGATTTTGGCGCTTTCATAGAAATGAGAAAACCCGTTAAAGAAGGGGCAAAAGACAAACCTCCAGAAGATCATGAAAGCGTATTTAAACGAGAAGTACTACGACTTGAAATGGCCTTAAATGCCATGAGTAAAAATGCGCGCCTCAAAATCGCCATGGTGCACTATCCACCCATCGGCGCTAATTTAGAGCCATCCATCGTCTCAAATATGCTTGAACAAGCTGGCGTGAATATTTGCGTCTTTGGCCATTTACATAGCGTGCGACCGGAATCTAAGCTCTTTGGCACAAAAAATGGCATTGCCTATCATTTTGTGGCCTGCGACTGGCTGGGCTTTAAACTACTTAAAATTGCTTCGTAATATTCATGCGAGTTTAAACAACCCGAGCATCATTTTGAGGCAAGCTCCGGGCCTTTAAACTTTATCCAGTAGCCCTGTTTTTGACTTGCGGCAACTTGCGTGAAATATTCTCGAAACTCACTATCAAGCATAGAGATGCGCTGAAGGCCTTTTTCAGTCATTACCCACGGGTCTTGGCCTGTGAATTTGCCAATAATGTGGACATCTGCTTCTTTTTGGGAGGAGGCTGGATGAAAAGCTGTCTGCCAATTTTTAAGAAGTTGAAGCTGTTTGGTAATTTCTGGATCCTTGCTTTCATGGATCTTATTCCACATCACATCATCAGTTGAAAAACGTATTTCATTAAATGTGATAAATTTTATGTTAATAGCTTGTGCTAAGGCTTTACCCATGCAGTTATAAACAAAGGCATGCCATAACGACCCCCATCGCTTTTCAGGTAGTGAAACAGAGGCTTTCGCATATTTTTTGGCTAAGGATATATCATCAAAATACCAATCACTATTTTTAAAATGTACATGCTGAAGAATATTGGTAATATCCTGTTGGGTAAAGATGCCATCAATAAGAGCGCCATTAAGTACGTATTCAAGGCGATCTGCACAAATATTGGGTTTATCTTGTTCAAAACAGCGCTGTTTAGTTTTGGCTTCTTCAGTAACGGCGTATGCAAGCTTATATTTTTTTAGAATATCAAGTAGGCCAGATTCTGCTAAATATTCTTCATGCATATCATCTTGCATAACTCTATCTGATTGTATGTGGCCATAAAGATAATCTCCAACATGCGAAAATACTGTGTGGCTTACATCATGTAAGAGAGCAGCTACTTGCTCATCAAGTGGAGCGCCATATTTTTGTACTAAATAAAAAACGCCAAGAGAATGCTCATATCGAGTGTATTCATATTCATCCTGAATAAACCAGGTAATGCCATACTGACGAATCTTCTTTAAGCGTTCAAATGCAGGGGATCTGATAAGTTCAAGAAGCACAGGCTCGCGAATAGATGTAGCGCCATACAGAGTTTCAAGTTCAATATGGTCGATTTTATCTTGTAGACGATACCAGCTATAAAGGGGGCTAGTTACTAATGTTAATAATAATAATAGGAATAGAAGCTGCTTTTTCATGATGGCATTTGGAGTTATGGTGCTGTTCGAAGAAGGTATCATCTCAGGCTTTGTACATTTTTGACGAGCGATTTCTATTCTAGCGAAAAGACTTTCTAGCGCAGCATCTTGTCTAGTTCGGTAAGTGCGGGGTCATCTTTTGAAAATGGCGCGGGGTTTGTTTTGCGTAGATCGTAAAGGGTGTGCAGCGCATCGCCTTTTTCGTGCATGTCAAGAGAGTGAAAGATATCACTTGAAATATGCAGAAGCTCTAAAAGCTCGTCTTCGTCTTGGACAAGGCCAAGGCTGCGCTTTGCCACATGGCAAAAGAGTTCATAATCTGGTAGACTTGCTAGATATGAGAGAATATCAAAATTAAACTGAAGATCTGGAGACGCTAGCTCATGGCGAAAAATCTTTGCCAGTAGCTCATGGCCTTTTCTGATGTCTTTTGAACCAATTATGCGGGCATGGAATAAATCAAACCATTTTTTGTCGGGCATGTAGGGATAAAACTGCTCTAAAAGCTCTTCAGAATATGCATATTCGTGATGTTCTATGAGATCGCTTAAGTAATCAATCATAAACGATTGAACATCATTTGCCAGATACTCTGATACTGCATCGTAGACATCATCACGCGATAAGCCCTGATCAACGTTTTCTTCGAGTGCTGCATGAAAACTCGTAAGAGCATCTTCGAGGGATTCAACATTTTCTAGCTCTTCTTGATCGTAAAGAAAAATTTGATAATCAAGTTCGTCGCAAATGAGAGAAATACTTTGCTTTTCTGGAGCAAGGCGTCTCCAAAGTTCAAATATGAGCAAATAAAGCTCATCTTGCTCTTCTCCTGCTTCGCTGCGATCACCAATAAGATGGTCAAATAGTTCTTCCGGACTATCATATTCATCAGCAAATGACGAAAAACTATGCCGATCCAAATGCAAATCAAAGGCCTGAAGACGCACAAAAAGATCTTCCAAAGGAATTTTTCGATAATCCTCTACCTTCCAACGTTCAACGGAAAACTCAGGATTTTGCAAAAAACTCATCCGTAATGAGTTATAAAGGGCCTTAGGCGAAATATCCATGATTACTTTACATCCATCAAAAGCTAAAGATGCACTAGTGTGCCTCTTTGAAAATTTTCTATCAAATTATTTTCGAGTTAAATAGACTTTAAAGATATATGGCGATCCTGCGGTATCTGACTGATCAGAGGTATTAGGCACAGTACTTTGGATCCCACCTACAATATAGCCTATATGTATTTTCCCTTTTTTCAAATGATCAAATTTTACTACACCATTATCATAATAATGCACATTTGTTTTTGGAAAAAAAGCAGCTCCTGCTCCAAATAGCAGTGTATTTCCTGGATTTGTGCCAGTTGACGCAATTACTGGATACTCAGCATCCATAAGGTACTGGGTCTGAATTGTCTGTCGATCACGTTTAATTGTCGTAATTTGATTTATAAAAGGAAGTTCTTCATCCGTTACAAACTGCCCATTATCAAAATAGCCAAAGCTGATGCCTCCAAAAAAAACTGTATACATATCCCGTTTGGCTTTGGAATAAAGCCCCAGAGTTGGACAAGTATAGTTATTCATACCCTGTTTGAGTGTTGTCGGAGCAAATGGATTATCCATATAAGATTTGCCATCTGCCTCAATTACTACTGGTACAGTCCACGCACCACCGGATATAGTAAATACTCCTGAATAAGCCACTAGTGCTGGCTTTGTTTTTGAATCTCTATATTCCATAATAGGAACAACGTTTAAATCGCGTCGTCGATAGTTAGGATTAGGATTAGCTGGTATTGGATCTTCAATATCTACACGTAGCTTTTTGCCGTTATCATCAATTGTAAAGCGTCGTACCTGCCGGGTATAATCACCATTTGAGCCTGGCTGATAATATCCTTCAAAATTTTGCCCAAACACAAGCAAAGTGGGGTTATCATCTATTTTTGCCATTACTCCCCCAGTTACCTGAAAGGCATTATCTGATGTCTGCCGAATATATTTTGAAGCAGGTTTTATAGTTTTTTGTTCTGCCCAAGCAATGATCCCAGCAAGATCTATTGCTGTAAGTAAAGGTTTTGTCGAAAACTCACCTGTTGCAGTAATTACCCCGTAGCCACCTGTCATGTAGAGTGTAGTATCAGTTTGATAAAACTGCGGACTTGTAACAGATAAAGAATCAATTACATTTTGCGTAAGTCCTGAGGCAGCATCTTGTAAATCTCTTATAACAACGGTTTTTTTATGGTGATCTACTACGTACACAGCAGTATTTTGTTGATCTGGCGGAAAGTTATTATTACCTGTATTAAAGCCATGCAGGCCATTCATTCTTCCTGCGATAAGCACCCATTTGCCCTCATATATACCAAAGGCATATGAATGCAGCCCATTTGGCAGCATAAAATCAGCTTGCACCACTTCGACAGTAAAAGGAAGACTCTCTTCAGAAAAAATTGGACTTACGGTAACTGTTTGGTTATCGGCATATAAATTAAGTGCAAGAACACCCAATAGTAAAAAACAAATTTTTCTCATTTCAGATACCTTTAAATAATGCGTGCATACTCTTTAGAAATATAACCAACTTCACCCGTAGCAGACCTTACTTTAAGCCAGTTGCCATCTGGCTGCACAGAAAGAACGCTAAGTTTTGTTCCAGCAAGTGCTGGCGTTCCCACGACCGATGCATATTGATCACCTGCATCGCGTCTTAAAGCAACAGGACGCACCACAATTGCTTGCGGAGGCGTTAAATATTCTTGCCAAATAATGCTAGCAAACATCAAAAGAGCAATCCATGCAGATATACTTGCCAATTTTTTTAATATAGCTTGAGGCACCCATAAATGCACAGAAAAAAGTGTAAATGCTACAAAGAGCATTAAGAGTACCGTTATCGCTTTTTCATTATGCGAGAGCTTATAATGAAAAAAAAGTAAGTAGTTTTGCACAAAATTAGGCTCATCAGGTGCTGCCCCAACTTTTTGTAGAGCTATTTGAAGGTTTGTTCTGGCAGCATCAAAGCGAGGATTTTCTTTGAGCGCTTTGTAGTAATACAAAATGGCAAAGCCCATTTCATTAAGCTGGTAGTATGTATTGGCTATGTCAAAGCAGAGTTTAGCAGATGGTCGTTCAGTTTCCATATGCTGATACATAACTAAGGCTTCGTTAAAGGCCTGCTTTCGTAAAAGAGCATCTGATGCTCGCTCGCCTTCTTTATACTTTAAAAATGCATAGTCCTCGGCGAAAAGAAAAAGCGGCATAAATAAAAATAGTAGGCAGAGCCCTTTTTTCATCATTTTATTTCATCCGATAGTAAAGCTGCGAGGCTTCGTTAATAATCTCTTTTATCTCTAACTGCGTTTCTAATCCCATAAAGCGTTTTTGTTCAATAGAAACTAAGAGCCTGCGAACTTCCCCCTCTAAGCCTTCATTTTTAAGTTCCTGAGGAAGCTCTACAAGCTTTGGAGTAATCCCAACTTCATACAGCCTTAACAAAAGGGCTTTAGAAAGCAGTTTACAGCAATTTTCTGGATTTGATTTTTGCTTAATCGCATCTAAAATAATATCTCGGCTTTGAACACCTTTTTTCTGGCTTGCAAGCCACATTTTGCGAAACAAATGCTGTGCTGCAAGCATGGCAATTAAAAAAAGTGCTGTATATACTAAAAGTATCGTTTCCATATGCCGTGCACGTGCATCTGATTGCTCCACAACAACATTTCCCTGCACTTCAATGGGCCACACGGCAGGAGGCATACCTTCCATATTCGGCTCATCTCGCTCAAATTTTTTACCAGGTCTAACGCTAATTACAATAGGATCACTTTTTTTAACTACATAGGTTTTTGAGATTGGATCAAAAGAAGAAAATTCTATGGAGGGAATAAGTTTTACACCATTTACAACGGGTCTTAAATTTACAGTAAAGCGCTTCTGGCCTTCTTTCATTTCACCAACAGGTGCCAAATCACTTAAACGAAATACGTCCTTAAATCCTTTTTGAAGGGCTAAATCAGGAAAGGTAACTGTATCAAACTCTCCGCTTCCAGAAACGTTAACTTCAAGAACAATCTTTTCGCCAACGGCGATATTTGTGGGGCCTTTGGTCTTTACATTCCAGTAAAAAACACCTATGGCGCCATTAAATGACACAGGCATGCCCTCTTTTGGAAAAGGTAAAACTTTAACTTGCACATTTGGGCTTTGAGCCCGCAGCAAACTTTGAGAAACTACCCTATTGCCATATACATCTTTGCCGTAAATATATCCTTCAATGGAAGACGGCCCTGAATCAAAAGTACCTGGTTCTAAAGCTATAGCCTGCTGCGAAATAACCTGAACTGTAGTTGTATCTTGAGCAACGTTGTCTATTTTTGGAGCACCAACAGTTCTAAATCCTGGAAATTCAAGTAAAGGAAGCTTTTCTTTAGTAAGCTGTATGGGGCTATGAAAAGAAATATAATACTGAAAAGTTACTTTTTGGCCTGGATAAAATGGACCTTTTTCTGCAACTCGTGCATCAAGTTGTAATTCATTAGTAGCCGAAGCCCCACCTACGACTTCAAATGAAATGGGAGATGATGCAAGCACATTCGAGCCCACCTTTACGCGCACTGCAGGAAACAAATAAAGCCCATGGTCCTTTCCAGGCATGCTAAAGGTATATTTTGATAAAACAAGCGTATTTTTTTCATTAGCTGCTTTTCCTGCCGGAAAAGTATCCTCTTGCTTTGTTACCTTTAAAGGCTGTCCCTCAATTGTAAAACTTGAATCATCAATTGAATATACTGCAAGATGCGTAATATCAATGGACCCACGAATTTCCTCATTTGGAGAACTTGGAGGTATTGCAACTGTAATCTTGGCCTGCAATGGCTCTACAGCATCAAGAGATACCAAATGTAGAGAGTAAGTCAATAAAAAAAGAAATACTCTGAAGAGATGCTTTGCGACCATAATTTTTAGCTCGTGATGCCCGTGCACTTTATGTATTCGTATAAGAAATTCTTAGCTTTATAGTCAATGAATACTCCATGAGCCAATTTTTTTAAACTATACGCGAAGCTCGCGAAGATAGCGAAGAGATCTCGAAGATTGTTTTTAATTAATATATTTTGTCTGAACAAATTTCTCATCTTCTCTTCTCTTCGCGATCTTCGCGGTTAATTACTTGTTATAGCCGTAATCTCAAAAAATACATTTCCAATAAATAGCTGAAACTTAATAGTCTCATTATTATGACGAGGGTAATTATGGAAGCGACATTAGGATGCTCTGCATATTTTGAACAGGCTAAAGAACTTTATCGGGTAATGCATCAAGAAGCACCCCAAGAGACGCCAGAAGCAATCAGCGATATCAGCACCGACTTGCAGTTTGCAAAATGCCTTATCACTCTCAAAGAACAGTATCAGACAAACCCTTTACGCTACTATTCAGCTCTCAGACAGACCCAACTTGCACACCCTGAATGGGCCGCCGTAGAATTTCTTAAAGAAACACCACTCTCTCACCTTGGCATTGATAAACTACAAAATCTATTTAACCTTGCAGCAAGCGTATATAAAGTAATGCATTCAGTAAGTGATGCAGCAGAAGATCAGCCGCATGTGCTTGCCTGCTCGCTTTATGAGATGCTAGGGCACTTGGAAGTTTTAGAAGCAAAGCAAAAAGCTGCCTCTACAACTACTTCTAGCATAGCTCAGGGTGCCTGTGCAGCCGTCGCGGTGGGATTATTTAATATCTGGCTGGCTCCCGCGGTATTGATTGGTGGGTCTTCTTTGGGTTATGCCATTCGAAAAGTCTCAAGCGGCGAGCCTTTATTTCAAGAAAGACAACTTACTCAAGAACTTACATATGTCAGTCTCAATACTTTTGTAAGCTATGCATTTGAACAAAAATCCAGCGGTATTTATGGAAGATATATACGTAAGTTTCCTTCACATACTTTAGGAAAAATACAAATAGCTCTGCCGGGTGAAACATTTTCGGTAGAATTTAATTTGTTTGCAAAACATAAAATTAGACCGGCCTGTGTCAAGAGGCTGCATGCAGTCATGCTTAGAGCCTTAAATACAAGGACACTCGCTCCCAATAACTGTTTGAATATTATCGATGTTCTTGAAAAAGGCGCGATTCTTTCTGGCAATCAGGTAACTGCTGCTGCATTTCTTGATGTGCATCTTGCCGCCTGTCTTGAAGGCCTAAAGCAGCGCTGCAGGTCACTGTCACATCTCAAGGATTTTTATGCGCTTGTTGCACCTGCCATCATCGATGTTCCGGGCTATAAAAATAGCTGCGGCTTATTTGCAATTGCCCTGGGTGCCATGCGCGCAGATAGACAAAAGCCGGTTAATAGCGCCAAGCTTCCAGCCCAATTTTCTAATTGGGATCAGTCATGGCTAATGCGCACAAATAATGACGCTGATATACTTGATGAAGTCCATAGTTCCTTGCGTGAAATGCTGCAGCAGGCTTTACTTGCTAATGCAAGTTTTCAACAAGCCCGCCTTATAGATTTTATCTCTCTTTGCCATAATCTTGTGTACAATCAAAGCTATGCCAAAGAAATGGAAGCTCTTGCTCTTAGTAACGAAGAGTTTATGTCTTTTCTTGAGTCAGAAGTAAAACTCGAGTGTTATCAGTTAAGTCAACTAGAGCGAACAGAATTCGAAAAAATGCTCAATAGCGATGCTGCCAAAATATCTGCCCATGATATTTCGGATGCATCTATTGAATCTATAGATTCTTTTTACCAAGATACACCAAGTGCTTTAGATCGAATCATCAAACAAAAAAAGCTTCTGTCAGTACTTTGGGCATCATATCCCACACAAGAACAAAGGGTACTTGTGCGAAATCAGGCCAATACTTGGTTTGAAAAAAAGTTTGAGGATCAGCTTGCAGTTACAACAAAAGCTAAAAAAAATCTCGTCATAAAGTTCTTTGGATTTCTTGCTTCTGCAAGCTTTGATTTAGATGGCAATACCTACACCTTGCCCAATCACAACGACGATATCGATTCTCATACATTATTATTAAAAGTTGGCAGTATGATCCGACCTATCTGGCCTTTACTCTTTGCCAATTACGCAGAATATCTTCAAAAAGAGCCTCAAATGCTTTCAGCAGATGAGCTCAAAATTGTTGCTCAAGCCTGGAACATCGAACTATTCATTCACGAGTGGCCCCCAAATGATGATCAAAAAAATTTGCCCTGTAGTAGGTTGCGGGTCTATCTAACCAACCCATCGCATAAACACTGGCAAGTCTTTGAGGCAGATAGTAAATAGTATTGCTTTAAAATTTCCATATTACTACATTGCAAAAATATGAAAAGAATGAACTATTTGATAGGCGCTCTTGTAATTATTGCGCTTACAGCAATTTATTTTGTCTTGCAAAGTGAACATGCCGTTCTTACGCACCCTAAAGGTATTATTGCCCATAGGGAGCTTAAACTCATGATTACTAATGTGCTTCTTATGCTTGTTATTATTGTCCCAACTTTTATCCTTCTTTTTTGGGTGGTGTGCAAATACCGCTCTAGCAATGCCAAGAATAAAGATGAACCTGATGAATCAAGTGGAATTTTTGATCAAACACTTCTATGGTTGGGCCCTTCAATTGTCGTGGCCGTGATGTCAGTTATAACATGGGATGCAGCTCATGAATTAGATCCATCTCAGACAATTAAAAGCGATGTTGCACCACTTACTGTGCAGGTTGTGGCCATGGATTGGAAGTGGCTTTTTATCTATCCAGAACAAGGGATTGCCACAGTAAATTTTGTCCAACTGCCAGAGCATACTCCCATTAATTTTAAACTTGCCGCTGATAACTCTCCCATGAACTCATTTTGGATTCCACAGCTTAGCGGTCAAATTTATGCCATGTCAGGAATGATTACCCAATTGCATATTATGGCAGAACCTGGTGTTTATACCGGAAAAGCCGCTGAAATCAATGGGGCAGGGTATGCGGACATGACTTTTAAGGTAAATGTTACTGCGCGCCAAAGCTTTGATGATTGGGTAAAGAATGTCCAGCAATCGCCTTTACAGCTAAATGACTCGGCTTATGCCGAACTTTTGGAACGTTCGATAAAACATCCAATTGCTCTGTATTCGAATGTCGAAAAAGAGCTATTCAATAAAATTGTTATGAAATATATGCATCCACATGAATGACGCTATTTTTGGAAAACTCACTTTAGATTCGCTTCCTCACGTGTGGTACACCTTAGGTGCAACCATCACGATTTTTTGCATGTTGATTGCGTGCGTTATCATACTTACAAAAACAAAAAGCTGGGGCTGGCTTTGGAATGAATGGCTGACATCCACTGATCCCAAAAAGATCGGCACTATGTACATGATTTTTGCTGGCCTTATGTTTTCTCGCGGCATGCTAGATGCTGGAATGCTTTGGCTGCAGCAGTCAATAGGAGCAGATTCTGAAGGATATCTTAGCCCAGATCACTTTCAGCAGATTTTCACGTCGCATGGCGATATCATGGTATTCTTTGTGACGATGAGTATTTTCTTTGGGCTCATGAACTGGATTATTCCACTTCAAATTGGCGCGCGCGATTTGGCTTTTCCTTTTTTGAATTCTCTTGGACTATGGCTTACTGTTGCAGGAGGAGTTTTAATTAATTTATTTTTTATTATCGGCGGAGATTTTGCCAATACCGGCTGGCTTGCAGTTGCCCCTTTATCAGAATTTGAATTTAACCCAGGCCCGGGTGTTGATTATCTTATTTGGAGCTTGCAGCTATCGGGGCTTGGCAGTTTACTTGCCGGTATTAATTTTATGGCAACGATCATCAAAAAGCGCGCGCCCGGAATGACTTTAATGAGGATGCCGCTATTTGTATGGACTTCTTTATGCGGCATGATTCTTATTATTTCGGCATTTCCTGTGCTTACGGCAACCACATTTCTTCTTTGGCTTGATCGCGCTTTTGATATGCATTTCTTTACCGTCAGCCATGGCGGAAATCAAATGATGTATTTTAATCTTATCTGGATGTGGGGCCATCCTGAGGTTTATATTTTGGTAATGCCCGCCTTTGGTATGTACTCAGAAATCGTTTCAACTTTTTCACAAAAAAAGATTACTGGATATGTATCTATGGTATGGGCAGCACTTACTATTACGGCACTTTCGTATCTTGTGTGGCTGCACCACTTTTTTACCATGGGGGCGGGGCGGAAATGTAAATTCTTTCTTTGGCATTGTGACTATGCTGATTGCCATACCTTCAGGTGTTCAAGTATTCAACTGGATACTTACAATGTATAGAGGAAAAGTGCACTTCGCCTCGCCCATGTATTGGTTTATGGGTTTTGTATGCATATTTATGATCGGAGGCATGGCAGGCATATTTATGGCCTCACCACCTGCAGATTTTCAGGTACATAATAGCCTCTTTTTAGTGGCCCATTTTCATACAATGATTATTGGCGTTGCCCTATTTGGAATTTTTGCCGGCATCACCTATTGGTTTCCTAAAATTTTTGGATTTATGCTTGATGAAAGACTTGGCAAAATGGCGTTTTGGTTTTGGCTTGTAGGATTTTTTGTATCGTTTATTCCACTGTATCTCTTGGGATGCATGGGAGCAACACGACGACTTGATCATTATGAAACATCTACCGGTTGGCAGCCGTTATATATAACTTCACTGATTGGATTTGTCATTATGACTTGCGGAGTGATCATTCAATGTTATCAATTGTATATAAGCATAAAGAACAGAAAACAAAATTTAGATACCACAGGTGATCCTTGGAATGGAAGAACTCTTGAGTGGTCAACAACATCTCCTCCGCCGTTTTATAATTTTGCCACAATCCCCCATGTCACTACGCGTGATGCCTTTTGGCAGATGAAAAAAGAAGGACTTAAACCAAAAGAATACCACGATATTTTAATGCCCAAAAATACTGGCATGGGCATCTACATATCCTGCTTTTCTTTCTTATGCGGCTTTGGCTTAGTTTGGCATATCCTCTGGCTGAGCATCTTTGGCCTTGTAGGCGCAATAGCCTGCGTGATCATACTTTCATTTGATGAACATAGTGAATATGTGCTACCTGCAGCAGAAGTTCAAAAAATTGAGGAACAGGGACAAGCGTATGGAACACGTTGAAGAAGATGACAGCAAAGTTTTCGGTTTCTGGATCTACTTAATGACTGATCTTGTGATCTTTGCCGTGCTTTTTGCTGCATTTATCGTACTGCGTCAAAATACTTTCGGCGGCCCGTCAGGCAGTGAGCTTTTTGAAATGCCATTTGCCCTAAAAGAGACAATTATACTGCTAATCAGTAGCTTTACGTGTTCTCTTGCCATGCTTGGCGTGTATAAAAAACAAAAAAAGACGGCCATTTCCTGGTTTTTCATCACATTTTTACTTGGAATCGCATTTCTTTGTCTTGAAGTAACAGAATTTTCCAAATTTGTGGCAGAGGGCGCAGGTCCAACACGAAGTGGCTTTCTATCGTCATTTTTTACTCTGGTAGGTACACACGGGCTGCATATATCCACAGGTTTATTGTGGATGCTTGTAAGCATGTTTCAAATTGGATTTGGCTCATTTTCAGCCCATAATATTTCAAGAATTTTACGCATGGCGCTTTTTTGGCACTTTTTGGATTTTGTTTGGATCTTTATCTTTACGGTAGTTTACGGCATGGGGCATCTGTATGCATGAAAATACAAATACATTACACTTGAGAGTACTCGGTTTCATACTATCTCTTGCACTTACAATACTTGCCTATTATATTATCGTAGATCCTGAATACTTTCATCTTGGTCCAAAAGAGGCCATTGCCACAATTTTTGGCCTTGCCCTTATTCAGGCTATTATTCAGCTCATATTTTTTCTAAATGTCTGGAGTGAAAAAGGCCCACCTTGGAATCTTGGCGTATTTATTTCCACCGTGTCCATCGTATTTATCATCGTGGCATTTTCCATCTGGATAATGGATCATTTAAATTACATGATGCCTATGTAGAAGTAATGAAGCGTAATAATGTTCGCAAATTTTCGATAAGGTAAAGAGGGCAGTTGAGAATATCGCCATTTTTTTTTAGGTTCATGGGTGAAGTGCGGATAAGGACTGATGGATGATAGGTATTCCCATAGACTAAAAGACTTTTTTTCTTAGAAGAATTTCCTGATTTAACCTCTAAAGGATAAACCACGTCATCATGCTCCAGGATAAAATCAAGTTCCGCTTTGCCTTCACTTGTCCAGTAGAAGAGAGGATACTGGCTATGAGTAAGTTCTTGGGCGACATAATTTTCTGTGATAGAACCCCGAAATTCCTGAAAAAGTTCATTTTCATGCAAAATAGTTTTTGCAGAAAGATGAGACATGGCACCAAGCAATCCAACGTCAACGAGATAAATTTTAAAGATGTTAGGGTCGGCATAGGCCGATATGGGTATTTTAGGGATGCTTGCGAGAGTAACTTTATAAATTAATCCTGCTTCCATAAGCCACTGGAGAGCACCTTCGAATTCTTTAGCGCGTGAACCTTCACGGATGATTGAATAAATGAATTTTTTATTCTCCTTAGCAAGCTGACTTGGGATTGAGCCCCATACTTGATTAATCTTCATGATCTGCTCTTTAGGAGCATGCTTCGCAAAATCTAAACTATAAGCATTTAAAATTGCATTTTGGATTTCTCGGACTTTAGTAAGATCTTGAGATGAACTATATTCTGCAACAGCTTCAGGCATCCCTCCTACAAAAAGATATTCCTTAAAATGTTCTAATAGCTTCTCATGTATGTTAGGAGCAAGCGGATCTAATGTATTTAGCTCATCGATGAAACTTACTAATTTATCTTTTTGAAGCGCTTCTAAAAATTCTAAAAAACTTAAGGGATACAACGTCAGAAATTGGACTTTTCCAACGGGAAACCCTTTAGTATGAGCAAGTTTTACTCCAAGTAAAGAACCAGCAGCAATGATATGCTGATCTGGTGCGTCTTCACAAAAGTATTTTAGACTGTTTAAAGCGTTAGGGCATTCCTGGACTTCGTCAAATATAATGAGCGTCTTTCCAGCAACAATGTGGGCATCCATTTCAATAGACAACGCCTTGATAATAACTTTTGGATCCAAACTTGCATCAAATAGCTGGCACACTCGAGGGTTGTTTTCAAAATTTATATACAACGAGTTTGCATACTCATGCTTTCCAAATTGCTTTAAAACATAGGTCTTCCCTACCTGCCTTGCTCCCTTTAAGAGCAAAGGCTTTCTTTTAGACAGCGGCTGGCGCTTCCATTGGCAAAGTTTTTCCGTTATTTTTCGTTTCATATCCTAAAGCTATCTTGTTTTTACATTTATTGGAACGAAAAAGTGTAAAATATCACACTTTTTGGAACGAAAAAGTGGAGGTTTTGAATCAGGTGTGAATTTTCTAATAAATTCTTTTCCGCAGGAAACTAATAGCGCACAGAGTGCTGTAAAGATTCTATAGTTACGTTCATAACGTCCCCTTATGTTTAAACGTTTAGATATCGTTGACTATTCCAAAAGTGAAGAGATTTTGGCAATGGATTGTTTTCTTGAAGCTCAGTCAAAATTGTAGGCAAGGTGCTTGGCTCTGACATGGGAATTGTGGGAATTGGGGCCGGCCCTTTCGATCTTTCGATTGTCAATTTTCAAAAAGTTTTCTCGCAGACTGTAATAACCACAAGAATCGAAAGATCGAAAGGGCCGGCCCCAATGGTCCTACACATCCTTGTTCTTCCTATCCTTTGAATTGAGCGGCTCATTGCGACTCATCATTTTAAATTTAATTTCTTGACATTTTCTCATTGCAAGGGCACTTTTACCCCATCAGCTTGTGCTGAATTTTTTTAACCCTTTAAGTGAAGGTGAGAATGATGAATTTAATGAATGTACGAAAGAAATTTGCGGCAGTGGCTGCCGTTATGTGCCTCTGCACGGCATTGCTGAATGCAGCTACAGTGCAAGGTGGAAAAGCCAAAAATATTGGCATAGAAAAAAGAGATCTTTTAGTCCGTGATGTAAGACAGTCTGCTGGCAAAATTGTCCGCGAGGCACGAGCAAAAAATGCAACCAAACATAAGGCTTTGCAAAAAAAGCGCTCTCTTCAGGCTTCTGGGGCAACTCGTGCGGCATCTAGCAATGAAATTACCGGCTGCTGTGAATGTATTACCATTTTAGCTTCTGATTTTGGCGATAATCTTGATACTACTTATGTGATTGCAGCCCCGGCAAGTATGTGCTAGGACAGGATGTAGTCTTTATGCCGGCTGATGAATTTACTCCGGCCATTAATATTTTATCCAATGACGTAGTGCTCGATTTATGTCAGCACACGTTATCTCAAGGCAATACAACCCCAAATTGCTATGGCGTGCAGATTGGAGAGGGCTATTTCTACTCAGATCCGGATGCAGTACTTTCAAATGTCACCGTGCAAAATGGCACTATCCGTGAATTTACTGCAGTGGGAGTTTTTTGTTATAACGGAAGCTTTGACGGGCCAACTGCACAAATCCCTTTTCAGGATCTCCACTGTTTTAATTTAAATGTTTTGGAATGTGGTCCACCTACTGCACTCTTTACTGGATCAATTGACAATACGGGCACCCTAACAGTAACTGCAATCCAAAATGGACATATACTCGTTGGCCAACCTATTGTTGATGTAACAGGAAGCATTGCTCCAGGAACCATTGTAACAGGGTTTTTAACTGGAACTGGCGGTGTAGGCACCTACAGCGTGAATATATCGCAAACGGTAGCAAGTGAAACGATAATTATGGGCAATGAATCGAAAGACTTTGCCTCGGGAATTGATTTTGATTCAGCTGCCTTCATTCCTAATGTTATTGACCCTACAACTCCTGTAGCATACTCAGAGGTGCTTATTGAAGGGTGCAATGTGAACAGATGTATTGGGCATGGGGCAATTAATATTTATACTTTTGATAATGTTATAATTAAAAATACACAGGCCAATGACTGCGTCACAAATCTTGATAGTTTAGGGCAGTGTTTTGGAATCACGATAAACGGCCGCAACTTGCAAATGAACAATACCCAAGCAAATGGCACAAGTGACTTTGATCCAACGCCCGTAGGTCCAACGCATGTCACACAGTGTGGAGGACTATTACTAAATAATTCTTTGAATATCTATGTAAAGGACTGCCAATTTAATGATAGCTTTGGTGAAACCAGTTATATTGTGAACAACAACCTAGGCTTATGCTCAAATGCTGTGTACGAAAATGTACAGTTTAATAACGCTCGGGGTGGTGCAGGAGCACAAGTTGTCGCAGGAGTTCATCGGTCATCCGCAAATCCAGAGTTTATGAATGGAAATGGCACTAAATTTATTAACTGCCAGTTCAACGGAGCCTCAGTTTCACCGGATAATCCGGGAGGCTTGTCAACGAATGAAGTTGTGGGCATGACCTCTATATCAACAAACAATGATTATTTTGAATCATGCCAGTTTTGCAATATTGGTGGAACCAATCCAAACTATATATCGTACGGCATATTTTTAGGCTCTCAGCCATATAGAGATGTTCCTTTAGATGTTGGCGGCGCCTTTTGTCAGACATTTAAAAACTGTATTTTTAGCGACATTCATGGGGGACCTATAAGTGTAGGACTTATAGCAGGTGTTGTGGATCTGTCCGCCCTTGGCTACCAGAAAGTACAGATAGATTATGTTGTAGAAAACTGTATTTTTGAACGGATTTCATCTACCCAAAGTACACCAAAAGTTGTTGCTGGATTTAGTACATCCTTGATCCACGCAGGATTTAGTTTAGCAAGGCCTGGCCAGCTTACTGCCGAGTATGCTAAAATGAGGGACTTTCAGGTTACAAACTGCAGGTTTTCAGATATTCATGCGCCTTCTGTAATTGATGATTCAGCAGCGATTCTTATTCGCTCTGTCCAATTTCCTGTTATTACCAATAACAGCATCACAGACTGTGACCGTGGCATCTTGTTAACGGGTACAAACAAGATAACGCCAAATGCGTTCCAGCTGGCAGCTACTAAGGCAGATGCTTTGGCATTCCAGCCACTGTTTGTTCCGCTTACTACAGTTCCTGCGCCTTCTCCTCTTCAAACATTTAAAAATGTGAAAAGAAAAAATGCGGTGACCATTTCTCCTACCCAGAGAACCGGTTCAATAGCGGGTCAAACAGGTACTGTAGATACGCAGCATTCAATGATATGGCCAACTGTAGATCTAAACAGTTTGGGATGGAAAGCAGGCGATCCGATTGTCTATAATAGCAATGGAGGCTCAAACATTGATGAACTGGTAAGCGGCACTACCTATTACCTGATTGTCTATGTCCCAGGTTTCTCAGATCGTGGCTTAATTAAGAATAACGATGTGACAAACTGCCTTCTTGCAGGCTATGAGGATACAAAAACGCCTTGCACATCAAGTGCCTGGCTAAGCAATACCTCATTTTGTAATAGAACGGACTATGAAATTAACTGGGGCGGCAAAAAACCGGTAGCAACTGGCAACTTAAGCTGCTATCCTAAGCCAGAATCATATATCGATAACATTGCAATTGAGTGCGGATCTTGTGATTGTCCCAAGAAAAAGGACAAAAAACATCACAGGAACCATTCATAGAATCTTTAACGACTGATTTTAGTCTTCACTAGAGCCTGTCAGGATTTTCCTGTCAGGCTCTTTACTTTAAAAAGCGTGTCGGTTTACCTGTGTACTAGTTAAGTTGGATTTTGGTTATTTTGCGCAACAAGAGAAGTCGGAATGTCAGGCCTGACCTAGGCTGTCAAATATTACACAAACTAAAAATTTCATGGTGACTCCATATCTCTTCCACAATCCTGCCTATCATACCGCTTGCGATCCTGCTATGTGAATTCGTCAAGTCATAATGCATATCCCCGATATATTTATGGAATTGGGGCCTGGAATTGGGGCCGGCCCTTTCGATCTTTCGATTTCAATTTTCAAAAAGGGAATTGGGGCCGGCCCTTTCGATCTTTCGATTGTCAATTTTCAAAAAGTTTTCTCGCAGACTGTAATAACTACAAAAATCGAAAGATCGAAAGTGCCGGCCCCGATGGTCACAAAAATCGAAAGATCGAAAGGGCCGGCCCCGATGGTCATGAATTTTTAGTTTATGTAATACAGCCCAAGCCTGACCACATTTTTACCAAGGTCTTTTGCCTGATACTTGGGGTATATTTTGTGTCTTTAGGCTTTTGTCGTCTTGTTCCATTTCTTGTAAAAGGCGAATAGAAAGCTCCGGTGCGAGCTTTAGGGTCTTTTTTTGCATCTCTTGTGACGTATTACTCGTAGAGCTCGATGATTTAGATGCTTGAGATTCAGATTGTGATTGTGACTGAATGCTATGCAGGATACGACTTGCCTCTTCCAGATCATTTTGCACAGCTTGCATGCTTGCCAGTTCTTTATTTTGCAGCTGAACATGTCTATGAGCATCCGCTATAATTGAAAGCACTTGCTTAATTTTTGGCCCTTTTGTTGCCAGGCTATTAAGGCCGCTATTTACCTGCTGGATAAGCTGTTGCTGCATTTGTGAGAGCAAATCAAGTTGCACTTGAAAATTTGACTGCTGACTAAAACGCAGAAGACTCATGGTTTTTTTCTGAAAGTCGACCCCAAAATCTACTGCATTTGTGATCTCTTCAAGATGTTCAGTTTTAGCCGTAAGCTGCTGTTTAAACCAATTAAGCTCAAGTGACATTGTAAAAAAATCTAAATCTTTTTTATCCTTTGCCGTAAACCAAAAAACTTTTTTTAGAAGATCGTTATATACCACGGTCATCAAGGCATCATTTTTTAAGGAGAGGCTTATTAGGCGCATAATAAGGTGATAGTCTGTGCGGGCAGTAAAACTATCAAAGGTTGGATTAGCATATAGCGTATTTATCTCATCACGGCAGAGTCCAAACATAAATGAAAGCGCATCAAGGGGTGCGACATAAAACCAAGCTTCAATACTTGCCTGAAAAAGAAGAATATCTGACTTAGTACTTAGCATGCTTACAAGAAGAGCTTTTGCTGCCTCGTGTTTTTGCACTGTTAGGCGATCAATTAAAGCTTTTATGGTCTTAGTGAGTAAAGTATAATCAATTTCGGATGCTTCATGCAGCTCGACTGCCAGATCTTTAAAGGTTTTATTTTCAGGTTGAGACAAAATTTTCCAATACTCTGCATCATTTGCCGCTTGATCTGCACTAAAAGTTTGAGGTGCAATCTTTTTTTGTAAAAGTGTAAGAAGCGCCGCTTCTTTAGCATCAGCTGCCGCTATTTTTTGCTTAAGATAACGTTGAATAAATGCAGCTTTAAGCTTCATTTCGTTTTGCCAAAACTGGCTAAGGGGCCCTTTGGGAACAGCTAAGGCAAGTTGCATGGCCACTTCAACTCGCGCATTTAGCAAAGCTTGCACATCACTATTTGAAACTTCCGCCTGAATAACCAACACAATGCTTGCAAGCTGATTTAAGGCTGATAAAGCCGTTAACGGTGTATTATTTACAAAGGACTTTTCTAGCATGTCTTGAAGAATAACAAGCTCTTTTGCCAAAAATGCATGCATGAGCATTTGAGATTGTTTTGCCGGAGCCTGTAAAAATGTAAGTAGGCGTTTTATACCAAATGAAATAGATGCTACATCTTTTTTTTCATAAGTCTTCATATATGGCATAAGACTTGTGCTATCAGAATTTACTGTTAAATATAGCTCAAGTAAAGAATAAAACTCCTCTTGCAATAGCCCTCCAAGCTCATCTAGCAAAGCCGTTTTATCAAGGGGCTCTAGTGTTAAAAGTTGTTGAAAGTGTGCAAGTAAGCTTGACATATTTAAAATATTTTCTCGAATTTCTGTGCGCGCAATAAAAGTTGATATTGGAGTCTCTAGTACATTTTTTTTGGTAAGCTCATCTAATCTTGCACTATAGTAATTTGCAGATTCTAACCCTTGAGAAATATTATCCAAAACCTCTTGAGATAATTTTTTGTCCTCTGCTAAACCAAGCATTTCCTGTTTTACATAACTTACACTGTAAATTGCCCCATTATACGCTATAAGGGTAGCTTCAAGAGGACTTATGGCAAGTGTCGCCGTAAACATATTCTCGTCAATCTGATTAAGGCAAAGCATTGCCTTCCAAAAATCCCCCGATGTAGCAAAGAGCACCGAGGTATTATAAAGCACACTTGACTTCTCATAAGCCGTAAGATTCTTTTGCAAAAGCTTAGTATAGATCTGCAAGGCCAAATCGCCCCTACCGGCATTTGCAAACTGTATGCCATTATCAATTTGCTGAGCCACACTGCTATCTGCTTCAAGAAAGCATGAAAAATAAAGCGCAAAAATTATAAAAAACTTCATACTACGACCTTTCTTTCATTCTGCGGCAGTACGAGACTTGCAAATAAAAGAGTAATTGCAAGATACAGTAACATTAATACCTCCGTAGTTGCATGCAGTGCATAAATGCTAGAAGGTGTTTCATTTTGACCCTGGCGTGCAAATCCAGCTCCGGCGACATCTGCAAGTATATCATCACAAATTTCAGTAAGAGTCGCATCTTTTTCTGCATAAAAATGGCCACCACCTGCTTTGGCCATTTTTTGCAACAAAGCCTGTCTCATATACGATACTACAGGCTTTGACTCAAAAATAACGCCTGGCACCTCTGCTCCATTAACTGTGCCAAGTCCGATAATTTCCCAATCAAGTGTATCAGAGACGGTGCCGCCTAAATGCTGAATAAGTACATTTTCAGCTTTAGCTTTGGCAGCGTCTGACATATCTAAAAAGCCAGTATCTTCTCCATCAGTTAACAAAATAATACGCACAGATTTACGATAAGGGCCGTTAACATATTTTTGCTGAATAGTATCTACCATTGCCAGTAAATTTGTTCCAGCTTCACCTGTGTCATTAATACCTGAGGAGTCCATCAGAATGCGAAAATACAAATAATCAAGCGTGTCAGGAACTACAGTTTGGCAATTGCCTGCAAAGCCGATCAAGGAGGCATTAATACCCCCTAAATTCTCGATCATCGCGCTTATTATTTCTTTTGCTCTATCAAGTCTTGAGGCGCCATTTGAGGTATCTTTGGCACCCATCGAAGCCGAAAGGTCAAGTACAAAGGCCACTTCATCAATTTTAGGCAGCAAAGTTTGTGTTTGTACAACAGAAGCTATTTGAGGTGCATTTTGATGGGATTTGGTATCTGCAATTTTAACAAGGCAAATACTAAGTAAAATCCAGGCCGAAACTAAACATACTGTTCGTACAAAGAAGGCAAAATAACTTCTTTTCGCTACGCTATTGGGAAAGTTTGCCCTCTGTAGATATTCTGAAACCACTCCTTTTTTATATATGGCAAGTCGCCAGTAAGCAAAGGCCATAAGACATGCCAAAACAAGCAAAAAACCTTCAGAAAAAACATAGCTCATGGTGCAGATCTCACAAGTGCGGTTTCAAAAAACACACCCAGCAGCAAAGAAATCATCGCAATAGTTACAAAAAATCCCATTAGCGATACCTCATGTATTGGCAATGCCTGAAATTCCGGAGGAAGTGCACTTTTTTCCATTTTGTCAATTTGCGACAATATATCTTCAATCGGAAAACTACTATTTACTAAAAACAGATCTCCACCTGCTTGCTGCATCGATTTTTTCATTTCTTGTATATCGTGAGCGAAATCACTTTTTGCCAAAATCGGGTCGATTCCTATGTAAAATACACGCACATCATTATCTTTTGCATAGTTTATAGCCTCATCTGGGGGCATAAAGCGAAATGGATTTTCTTTATCTTCAGGATGCGGGCTTTGCAGACCGTCTGTGATGATGATTAAAGCTTGATTTGTGATATTATACACACTTTTATGCGACTGCTCTTGTCTTTTAGCAAAATGCTTTGTTGCCACGATGATATTTACAGCTTTAAATATAGCGTAGCCTATTGCCGTGCCATTTCTTGTATCTTCTTTAACAGGTTCCACTTTTGCAAGCTGAGCTGCAATTTCTGCTCGATTTAACGTAAGCGGGCAAAGCACCTCTGGCACTCTTGCAAAAGCCATAAGACCGACTAGATCATTTTTTCTTCCTGGAAGACCTAAAGCCTGTTTTCCTTCAACAAATTCCATAATTGCCTGTTTTGCAAGGTCAATTTTGGGAACTTCAACTCTTGAGCCGCTAGCATTACGAATTGTTACTGATTCTTTCATCGAACCTGATTGATCAAGCAAAAAATACAGTGCCACACCGCTACGTGGAATCTCCTTTCTTACATACGACTTTTGAGAATTAAATTCTTCCACCTTGCGAGGATGCGAAATAGCGACTAATAAAAACAGCAAACTTGCCCAAAAAAACCACTCTGTAGCTAATCCTAAAAAGCTTCGATAACTTTTTTTACCTAAAAATGGGGCTAAATTGGAAACCGGCAAAGATGGGTTTTGGCCATACCATATTGTCTTTAGATAATAACCTAAGGCCAAAAGAGCTAGCAAAAAAGCAAATGTTCCAACATCAATTCGCATGCAGTCCAACTTTTTCTAAAATGCTATCAAGTTCATCAAGATCTGAAAAATGCAGCGCGATGACGCCTTTATTTTTTGATCCATTAACCTCTAAGCGCATGCCAAAATGCCTTTTAAGTCTACTTTCTAAATCCTTGTAATATAGCTGATCGCTATTTTGCTTTTTGGCAATTTTTGTGGCTTTTTCAACTGTAATGTCATCTGTTAACATCTTCTCAAACAACTTTGCACGGGCCTTGCCATCACACGACAGTAGCACTTTGGCGTGTGCCAAGGTAATTTTTCCTGCACTTATAGCCTGCTGTATATTTGCTGGAAGTTGCAGAATACGAAGATAATTGGCAACAGTAGAGCGCTTTTTGCCAATCTTTATGGCAATATTCTCTTGGCTCAAGGAAAAATCATCGATGAGCGTCTTAATTGACCGGGCAATCTCAAGCGGATTTAAATCTACCCTTTGCACATTCTCTATGAGGGCAAGCTCAGCAAGCTCTTCTAGTGTAGGCCTCTCTCTTACAACAACTTGAATGCTCTGCAAACCAAGATAGCGACAGGCCATAATGCGCCTTTCACCGGCTATAATTTCATATTGCGAGGTTCCTAAAATTTTTGTTACTACAGGAAGATGCAAAATTCCCATGGTGCGAATTGATTCAGCAAGTTCATGAATATCTTGATCCACGAATACCGTGCGAGGCTGATATCGATTCGAAACAACATTATTTAAAAAAACTTCTTCTATGGTCTGCATAACTTTTTCCTAATTCTTGCAATTCTTGAGTTTGCATATTCACCGGTTTGTAGTAAATTACTCCAAATAGTTTTGTCATTTTAGAGGATTTGAGATGAACAACAATCATGAAAAACGCGAATCTACTCCTTTTGCCACAGAAACCTGGGCAGATTGGCTTGTAGTAAATAAACGACTAGTTGCCTTAATGTGTGCCGCAGCACTTTTGCTGGT
Organism: uncultured Chlamydiales bacterium; assembly: GCA_963785335.1. Taxonomy (GTDB): domain Bacteria; phylum Chlamydiota; class Chlamydiia; order Chlamydiales; family FEN-1388; genus SZAS-7. The sequence goes on from CAWAUW010000004.1 coordinate 32,338, forward strand.
TATTGCAGGCATTTGGTTTTTGCAGGCACGATCCTCTCAAAGGATTAGGGATTTTGATACCGCAGATATTTTGGCTCAAGAGCTGCAAAAAAACCCTAAAATCTTTGATGATAAAACCTCAAGTATTGCCTCTGATCAAGATTTAGCTACATTAAAAGAACTTGATGATAAATATTCAATTCTTCAGTCCCGCTTTGATGGTTTGATTGCCGAAGAGATGCTACTTCGCGATAAAAAGGATGATCTTGATCCTTATGCAAAACGCACGATCGAGCGATTGAAGATGCTAGGCCTCAATGATTTTGCTGAATTTTCAGAAGTTGCACGCCTTACTGGCTTGCAAAACTATAAAGAGGCCCTTAAACTGGCACTCAGCCTGAAGGCCGAATTGTCTAAACAATCAGGTGAATCACATCAGTATTTGCTCAAAGCCTTTTTGCTTTTGCATATTGCCACACTCAATCAAAAGCTAGGACTTCATGATGCAATGATGCAGACAACCTTAGAGCTTAAAGAATATTTGGGCCTTAATAAAAGAGCGACTCCACTTTCAGCACATGAAAAAGAACTAGCATCGCAAGTTCTTTCGCATCTGCAAGACAGACAAAGCTCGCTTTTAGAATTTATAGAAGAAATGCCAAAAGCATCGGGTACTTAAATTTTTATTTAATTTGCCCATTTAAATAATGATGTGTTAAATACTAAAACGGGATGATCTCTCAAAGATTGTCTCTACAAACTAAGTTGCTTAGCTGGCCAATAAGGAGGTGAACAGGAGCTAAAAGAAGTCATAAGCCGGGCTACTTAGAAAATATTTATAAAGTAGAAAATCAGATCACCGAAATAAAGGTGTGAATATGATTGCAAGTCATGTAATTCACTCAAGTGAATACGCCGGCATCGAAGCCGCTCTTTTCTTAAAGAGATCAAATTCGAAAGGCCCGTATGTTAAAGATGCCTCTAAAAGACACCCAAGCGCAAGCAAAATAGTGTCACTTGAAGAGATCGTCTACATAGAAGGAACTGTTTCAGTTGCTTTCTAGTACTAATATCCTGTGGGACAGAAACCTCTGTCCCACTTTTTCATTTACAGAAGAATGTTGTGCTCTACTTGCCTGCACCTTTGTTCCCTCATTTTCGACGAAAAAATTTTACGATCTATACCAGCATTATGGCTCAGGGCCTAAAGTCTGGCAAGCCTGCCAAAATGCCATGAGCATGCAAATGGCACAAAAAGAAATGGCACTTGCCAAGCAGCATGATATAACCCTAATTCCCATCACATCACCTGATTATCCTGAATCCTTAAAAATACTTAGCGATGCACCTCTTATATTATATGTGAAAGGCAAGCTGCCAACACCTGACGTCACAAAAATAGCCATCGTCGGCACAAGATGTGCAACCAACTGGGGATTAGAGTGCACTACTGCTTTTGCTAGGCATCTTTCTCATTGCGGTGCTTGGGTTATAAGCGGCCTTGCTCGCGGAGTTGATACGGCAGCACATAAGGCGAGCCTTAATCACACATGTGCTATAATAGGATCTGGGCTATTGCACATCTATCCAACAGAAAACATACAGCTGGCTCAGGATATAGCAAAACATGGCTGCGTTATAAGCGAGCTTCCATTAACCACGCCGCCTACAAAGTTTAGCTTTCCTAAAAGAAATCGTCTTATTAGCGCTCTATCGGATGGCCTTTTGCTTACTGAGGCGCCATTAAAAAGTGGTGCTATGATAACTATGTATCTTGGTGAAAAGCACAAAAAGCCCTTATTTACCGTACCAGGACGTGCTATGAATGAAAATTATGGTGGCAACCACATTTTACTAAAACAAGGCAAAGCCAAGCTTGTTGAAACCCCTCAAGAACTTTCTTCATATTTTATTCTTGAAAGCAGAAAATCACCCGAAATTACTATAAAAACACCTTTAATTTCACCTGTGGAGCAGAAAATCCTTGATATTTTGTACCAATCGGAAGTATCCCTAGAGGAGCTTTCTGTAAAAAGCTGCCTTTCAATCTCAATTCTTCAAGTCTCACTTACGAAGCTGGTACTCAGGAAATTGGCAGCAGAACTTCCAGGAAAGCGTTATAAAGGAATAGGTTAGCATGTCAAAATCGCTTGTTATTGTTGAGTCGCCCGCAAAAATTAAAACGCTGAAAAAGCTACTTGGGCCAAAATTTATATTTGAAGCTTCCTATGGGCACGTGCGTGATTTGCCCGAAAAGGAATTCGGTATCGACATCGAAAATAACTTTGAGCCCAAATACGTTCTACTTCCCAAAAAAACTGAAGTTGTAGATCGCCTAGTAGAGGCTGCCAAAGAATGCGATACTATCTATCTCGCACCCGACCCAGACCGCGAAGGAGAAGCCATTGCATGGCATATAAGCCAAATTCTGCCCAAAGATGCAAATATTAAGCGTATTTCATTTAATTCGATTACGCGTGATGCAGTACTTGAAGCCATAAAAAATCCAACTACACTAAATACTGCACTAGTTGATGCCCAACAGGCACGGCGTCTACTTGATAGATTAGTAGGCTATAGCATCTCCCCTTTATTAAATAAGCGTCTTCGTCGCGGCCGTGGAAAGGGCGTATCTGCAGGACGAGTGCAATCTGTTGCCCTAAAGCTTGTAGTTGATCGCGAAAAAGCAATCGAAGCTTTTATTCCTCAAGAATATTGGTCCATTCTAGCAAAGGTGCAACCAGGTGATGATAAAGCTTTTACTGCAGCTCTTGCAGCCATAAACGGTGTTCGCGTTGAAAAAGAACAACTAGAAAATAAAATCGAGGGCACCGATTTTATTTTGGTTAACAATGAAGAAAAAGCAAAAGCCATAAGAGAAGATCTTGAAAAGGCCACCTATGTAGTCACACGAGTTGATCGCAAAGAAAGAAAACGTAATCCCGAAGCGCCTTTTATTACCTCTACAATGCAGCAAGAAGCAAGCCGCCACTATCGATTTTCTCCATCTCGCACCATGCAAATTGCCCAAGGACTTTATGAAGGAGTTGATTTAGGCTCAGATGGCCCGGAAGGTCTTATCACCTACATGAGAACTGACTCGGTACGTACTGCGCCTGAGGCAATCGATGAGGCACGTGGCTATATTGTTAAAGAATTTGGACAAGATTATCTTCCGGAAACTGCCAGAACCTTCCAGACGAAAAAAAGCGCGCAAGATGCCCACGAAGCTATACGTCCAACAAGCATTATGCGCACACCTGATGAATTAAAAAAATACCTTACAAAAGAGCAGCATCTTCTTTATTCTCTTATCTGGAAGCGCTTTTTAGCTTCTCAAATGGTTCATGCAATTTACGACACTGTCTCTGTTGATATTCAGGCTGATATCTATATGCTCAGGGCAACTGGTTCTCAAATAAAATTCAGGGGCTTTTTAACGCTGTACGAAGAAAAAAGTGATGAAGAACAAGAAAGTGATGAGGATAGACTTCTTCCAAACTTAAGTGTCGATCAGCTTCTTTCACTTTTGGAGCTTACCGGCGAGCAGTCCTTTACGCGTCCACCCGCACGCTATACCGAAGCGACTCTTATCAAAGAACTAGAAAAATCAGGTATTGGCCGCCCATCAACATATACGCCAATCATGAAAAAAATCGAAAGCCGTGATTATACGGTAAAAGAGCAAAGTAGAATTAAGCCTACAGAACTTGGCCGAGTGATATGCGAGCTTCTGGAAATCAATTTCAAGACCATTATGGAAATTGCTTTCACGGCAAATATGGAAGATGATTTAGAACAAGTTGCCGAAGACAAAAAAGATTGGCACACTTTGCTTGCAGATTTTTGGGCTGATTTTGCACCTACTATGGCATTGGCAGAAGAAAATGCTATCGTTCCAAAAATCCCAACTAATATTCCCTGCCCAAAATGCGGCGGTATGCTCCAAAAAGTTTGGTCAAAAGATAAGTACTTTTTAGGCTGCGAACACTATCCAGAATGCGACTACACCATTTCTGTTGAAGAATCAACCTTTGATAAAAACGATTACAAAGATGACTTTAATTACGAACAGATGTGCCCTAAATGCCAATCAACAATGAAACTGCGCTTTGGCCGCTTTGGTGCGTTTTTAGGTTGCACAAAGTATCCAGAATGCCGCGGTGTTGTACGTATTCCCAAAAAGAACGAAGCTCCCGAAGAAGATCTTCCACCAACGCCGTGTCCAGCAGTAGGCTGCACTGGCCAGCTGGTAAAGCGTCGTTCACGCTTTGGAAAGACGTTTATTGCTTGCTCAGAGTTTCCTGAATGCGACGTAATTGGCAACGAACTAGAAGCAGTCTTAGAAAAATATCATGCCCGCGAAAAAACGGCCTATATTGCCAAGCCCAAATTCCGAAAAGGCGCTAAAGCCAAAGACGAAGAAGAGGCTCCTGCCAAAAAGGCCACTAAAAAGAAGCCTGCCAAAAAAAGCAGCGCTAAAAAAACCACGGCCAAAAAAGCGACCACCAAGAAAAAACCGGCAAAGAAAAAAGCCGCTCCTATAGAAAAATTTGAGGAATAAAATTTTTCTGCAGTTACTTTTGACCGAAGGTCTCTGGGAGAGCGGGGCAGTTATGCATAAGCACTTACCTAAGAATCTAAAATGTTCTCTTCAGCCTGAAAGGCTGGCATGTAAAAGCCCAGGGCAGCGCCCTGGGTGCACTGTGAGAGGCATTGCAGGCTGACAGCAAATAGCCGATTTTCGATTTTTGAGTGATTTATTCAAGATTTGTTATTTTTCGTAAATCCGCATACTCTTATGAGTAGGGGATTTACGAAAAATAACAAAGATGGAATAAATCGCCAAAAAGCGAATAACGGATATTTGCTGTCAGCCTCGAAGGCCTGCGTTATAGTAAACGAACAATGTAAGAGGTTTGCGCCAATATCTAATTAATTTATTGTTCACTATAACGCAGGCTTTCAGCCTGCAATCCATCTCACACCGTACCCAGGGCGCTGCCCTGGGCTTTTATAGACCAGACCTTCAGTCTGAAAAAGATACTTAAAATCTAATTAAGTTAGCGCTTATGGGGCAGTTATGCACCGCTCTTAGATTTATCAAAGACTTCCAAACTAAATATTGCCGAAGCCAAAATAGCCTTCACAGCATGCTTGGAGGATTTTTACGTTCAGTTGTGCGATAAATCTAAGAGCGGTGCATAACTGCCCCGCACTCCAGAGAGCTACGCTCAGGGTCAAACGAATTTTTAATAAACTCTTATGGTGTTGCAGAGGGCGACGGTTCCGTTGGCTTAATCTCTTCCATGATTTCTGACCAGAGCTCTTCGGCTTGAGCCCTCGCCTCTTCGCGTGTAAGCGAACCAATCATGAGTTTCCCATCGTTATACGAAATATTGATATGTAAATCTGTTTTATCTACATCTTTTTTTATTGATAGAAGCTGCAAGAAATCCACAATTTTAGCTGAGGCCTCCTTAGGCAAGGCCTTGAGATGCTTTTGGGTATAGGGTTCAAAAATATATGCAACGCTTTGCACCCTGTTATACATGCTTACTACATCCTGAACAAGCCCGGCGGCATTTTTTAAAGATACACCTACATCAACTTGCATATTATTGTTTCTGCTTTGCGCATTAGCCTTAATGGCTATTCCATACAAATCACAAGATACATCCAGACTATTAAGTGCCAGATGCCAATTAAATGTATTTTTACTTATTACGATGAGTAAATTCTCAAGTCCCTCAATTTTACCTAAGGCATCTGGATGCGGAACTAAAACTTTTAGTTTGTCTGCGTCGTTTGCAATTAAGTCTTTTACTTCAGATAGCTCTTGGGGTGCTTCCCACTTTGGCGCCGCATTTTTTACATTATCAATAGCCGCAACTACTGCATCATGATATGGTGCAAAAAAATGTATAAAACCTTTCCCGTCTATCTGTATAACGATATTTTTTTGATCATCTTCTAAAATGTGAATAGACCCGCTAATTTCATCAGATGACAGCGCGTTAAAAGAATTAAGCTTTTTTATATCTATGGATACTTTAGGAAGTGTTTGGGTAAGCAGTAAAAGCGGAGAGGCCATAAGCTGCTGGCATTTGGCTAAACTTGGCAGATCGCAATTGACTACAAATGAAGAGTTAGTTTTACCGCTTTTTTCAGCTATAGTGCCAGCAAATACGTTGTACAAGTCCACCGGAAGATGCTCTACTTGAGCTACTCCCTTATGTTCCGCACCTCGCAGGCGCACATCAAGACTTATGCCGCTTCGATCGACACTTGCATTATCTACATCATAATCAACCGTTAATAGATCAAATATCCAAACAAATGGCCCATGTAAGTTGTTTCCTACCGAATAAGCCTTTCCATTTGTGATTTTAATCTGTCCTCTGTCGGCTAAAGTCTTAAGTGAGTCAATTTCAGCAACAGTTGTGCCTTCAAAATGATACTCTGTAAGTGGTCCTGCTTCGTTAATAGGTAGAGATAACCGACTTATTCCTGCCATTTCTATATCGTTTATATCACCAAATACAGACCACCTTCCAGCAAGTGATCCTTTAAGATCAAAAGAAATAGCCTCATTTTCTACATGCACTTTTGGATTTACAAAAGCAATCTGGATGGAATAAGGGTATCCCTTTTTTTGAATACCATCATATGTAATAGTTGCATGTTCACTAAGGTTTGCAATTTCGGCTTTGAGAATCTTTTCGATGTGTTCAGCACGCACATACCAATACGCACTATATGCGCCTACAACAAGTAATAAAACAATACCAACTACATAAAACCTAGTTTTCATGATTTCCCTATACGACTACAGATTTTCCTTTAAGTACCGCATCGGCTAATTCTTCGCGAGTCAAATTTTGATAATCTGCATGTTCACAAATTTCCTTAAATGGACAACGAGCGCATTTTTTCCGCTCAGCTGTATAGGCAAATTGCTCTACATTTGGGACTACATGCAGCAAAGAAAGCTGATCACAGCTCGTTTCAATGTTTTTTTCAAGTGTTTGGATTTTTTGAAGATCAAGAGGCTTTGCACATCCTGCCCCAATCTTTGTGTAACTATTTTTTGAAAGATAAAAAGGGCTTAATACTATCTTTTCAAAAGGAATTGACCAAACTCGATTTGCAAAAAGTGCATACAAATACAGCTGCTCTTCAGTTTTTTCGCTTTCTTCTCCGGTTTTCCAGTCAAAAAGAATACTTAAGTCCTTCCACATCACTGCAAAGTCGATTACAACAATGATTTTATATTTATCGGCTAGCTGAAAAGACGCTAGCTCTTCAACACTTAAAAAACGAGAATCGGCATGAAAGGCAAGCTGCTGCACTATAGGTGATGCATACCAATTTTCAAGGCAGCTTACTACTTTGTTTTCAGCATGTGTTAGTGTCTCATTTGATGGAAGATCACCATAGTAGTATTCAAAGAGGTTTGTATGCTTTTTTGGAGCATTTTTCCATTTGCCGCTTATTGCCTCTTCAATGCCTTCATTAAAAGCTTTTTTGGCATTATCTAATAGCGCATTAAGTTCAAATGGCTTCTTTGTTTTCAAAAAATGCTCAATACTTTCGTGCACAGTAGAGCCAATAAAAGTTGGCATGCTTTGCATCTGCTTAAGGGTATAAAGACATGATGACAAAGGATCTATTTGTTTTCGCTTATCCCAGGGGGTTTTGGGCCAACCTTCCCAAGATCCATAATAGGTGTACCAATACCTCTTTTGACAGTCGCTAAAGAGGCTTGCGCGCGAAAATGACCAGCTAAATTCGTTGAGTAGTACCATAACTTGCAACAATTCTTAAAATAACGTATTCTATAGGTAATGTATAAGAGTAGGATCCTACATGTTTTCATTTCTTAAAAGACTTTTCGGCACCGCACAACAAAGAACTTTTGCCAAATATGACAAAATAGTGGCTCAAATCAATGCCTACGAGCAAAAACTGCAGGCTTTAAGCGATGATGAATTACGTGCAAAAACTGAAGAATTTAAAAAGCGACTCCAAAAAGGAGAGTCTATCGACTCTGTACTTCCAGAAGCTTATGCTGTGGTAAAAAATGCTTGTAGACGACTTTGGGGAACAGATGTACATGTATCTGGATATGATCAAAAATGGGACATGATCCCCTACGATGTGCAGCTAAAAGGCGCTATAGCCCTGCACCAAGGCTATATTGCCGAAATGCAAACGGGCGAGGGAAAAACGCTTACTGCTTCAATGCCGCTTTATCTTAATGCCCTTACAGGCAAACCTGTGCACATTGTCACTGTAAATGACTACCTTGCTTTTCGTGACTGCGAGTGGGTCGGTTCGATCTTTCGATGGCTTGGTTTAAAAACCGGCGTTATTACCCAAGAAATGCCATCTGATGAGCGCCAAGAAGTATATCGATGCGATATTGTTTATGGAACAGCCTCAGAATTTGGCTTTGACTATCTTCGCGATAACTCTATTTCCATGAAAAAAGATGAACTTGTGCAGCGCGGCCACTACTTTGCACTAATTGACGAAGTTGACTCCATCCTCATCGATGAGGCCAGAACCCCCCTTATTATTTCTGGACCGTCTAACTCCAATCGCCAAATGTATGATGTGCTTAAAGAATCAGTTTTTATGCTTATTCAAAAACAACGCGATCTTTGCAGCAAATTAGCAACAGAGGCCAAAAAAAGGCTTGAAAAGCATATCGGCGATGAGTCAATAGATGAAAAAAGACTAGCTGATGATGAAAAAGATGCTTTAAGAACCATGTGGCTGGTGGGCAAGGGAATGCCTCGTCATAAGATCCTCAAGCGTTTGCGCGAAGATCCTGCTATGCGCCAAGCCATCGACAAATGGGACCTTTATTTTTATGGCGAACAAAATAAAGATGAAAAAGCCAAGTTTTTATCCGATCTTTACATTACAGTTGATGAGAAAGGCAATGAATATGAGCTGACAGATAGAGGTATTAATGCCTGGCAAGAATGCGGCGGAAATGCAGATGACTTTTTAATGCTTGACCTTGGCCATGAATTTTTACTTGTCGATCAAAACCCAGATCTTTCCGACGAAGAAAAATTAAAGAAAAAACTGGATCTTCAAGAGGAAGATGCCCTTCGAAAAGAGCGCTCACATAACCTAAGACAACTTTTACGCGCGCATCTTTTGATGGAAGAAGATGTAGACTACATCGTCCAAGATGATAAAATCATCATTATCGATGAAAACACAGGCCGTCCACAGCCAGGCCGAGATTTTCAGATGGACTACACCAGGCTATTGAAGCCAAAGAGGGTGTATCAATTCAAAAAGAAACTCAAACTTTTGCTACAATCACGCTGCAAAACTACTTCCGCATGTACCAAAAGCTTGCCGGCATGACAGGTACTGCTATCACAGAAGCACATGAGCTAAAAGAAATTTATAAAATCGATGTGCTCCAAATACCAACGTACAAAACATGCATTCGCACCGATACCAACGATGAAATGTACATGACAGAGCGCGAAAAATATAACGCCATCTTAAAAGAAGTCCGCGAAATAAACGCAGCTGGTCGCCCTATACTTCTTGGTACAGAGTCTGTAGAGGTATCTGAAAAGCTGTCGCGCATTTTAAAGCTTAATCACCTTGAACATACAGTCCTTAATGCCAAAAACCATGCACGAGAAGCTGAAATTATCTCCCTTGCTGGCCAAAAAGGGGCCATTACCATTGCTACCAACATGGCAGGCCGTGGTACTGATATTAAACTAGGTGAGGGCATTGCAAAATCTGGCGGCCTACATGTTATAGGCTCTACTCGCCACCAATCTCGCCGAATTGACCGCCAGCTTCGCGGACGAAGCGCAAGACAGGGCGATCCTGGCTCATCGAAATTCTTTATTTCTCTCGAAGATCCATTAATGCGCCTTTTTGCATCACCATCACTTACTGCCCTTCTTACAAAATTTAGGCCGCCAGATGGCGAGCCGATTTCTGCGCCAATCCTTAATCGCTCTATCGAAACTGCTCAAAAGCGTATTGAAGGCCGTAATTACACCATCCGTAAGCATACGCTTGAATATGATGATGTCATGAACAAACAACGCCAGGAAATCTACTCCTTCCGTAGCGATATACTACATACCACAGACAGCTTTAAGCTCGCTCAAGAGATGATTTCAAGCATGCTTGACATGGGAGCTGAAATCTACTTTAAAAGCCGCTCTAAAGCAGATGGTTGGAATCCTGAAGGCTTTCGTTACTGGCTGTCTGAACATACTCCAGTATCATTTGAACCGGGCTTTTTTGACGATGATCTAGCTGATGCCAATGAACTTGTAGAGCGTGCCGAAGAAAAAATTTTAGCTGCCTTTACACTTAAAATTGAGATGGAAAAGCAAAAAGCTGCAAAGCTTATTCAACATCCTGATTTCAACCCAGAACAGATTCTAAACGATGCTATGCGCAATATCATGGTGCGTACAATCGACAATCTGTGGCAAGAACACCTGTTGGCTATGGACCATTTGCGCTCTGATGTGTCTTTACGCGCAGTTGGTCAAAAAGATCCACTCATGGAATTTAAACACGAAGCTTTTAATTTATTTGAAAAGTTTACTTTGCTGCTTAAAGAACAGATGGTTCATACACTCTTTAAGTTTGAGATGTTTCCAACTCGCATGGTACAAGGCCGCCAAATACCTGAATTTAACCTCGAAACCGGTCGCTCGCTTGTCTCAGAGATGGAAGATGATGAAGATCTCCAGATTGATGATTATGATGAGCCTGAAACCAATGATGAAGACTCACATCCCGCACAGCCTATCATTGCAGGCCCAAAGACCGGCCGCAATGACATCTGCCCTTGCGGCAGCGGCAAAAAGTACAAAAAGTGCTGCGGGGCTACCAAAGATGAACTTGCCATCAACTAATTTGGGAGCTAATTTGAGGCTTTATTAAACGCAAAGACGCAAAGAAACTTTAAAGAATACAAAAACAAAGGGCTTCGCCTTATAACGAGTATAATAATACTTGGTACAAGGCGAAGCCCTTTGTATTTCTTTGTATTTTTCTTTGCGTTTCTTTGCGCCTTAGCGCCTTTGCGTTTAATAATCTCATACATTGGCCTATAGAGGTACCAAAGCTATCAACCACACAATCTATCTTCGGAGTTTACTAGAATAGGTGGGTATTTAATAATAGGCCAAGTAGCCAATAGGTATTAAATGCTGCATCTTACTGTTGGATGTCCACCGCATATTGGATATTATTTTGGTTTAGGTCATCGCATTTCTTTTACTAGAAAAGATTGTGATGTCTTTACTTTTGATCCTCATCCCACTGTAAAAATTTGTAAGCTTAAAATTCCCAGTTTGCCCGATATCCCACTTGAAGTAGGTCTTTTTTCAAAAAGACTCATACGCTGGTTTCTTAACCATAATTTTATCCCCGTGCTAAAAGATAAAGAAGTCACTTTTATACAAGGTGCAACTGCTGAACATGATCCACAGATTACGCACATTTTGCGAGCAAGTAATCAAATCATGAAACGCTTGATAAAGTTAAAAGAAAATCAAGATCACGTAAAACTTTATCCTGAATGGCTTACACTTCAAATGGCTCTAAATCCAAAAGAATTTACTGCTGTTTTAGACTTAACATGTACGCTTTTGAAAGATTTTCGAACCAATTTATTAAATAAAAACCATGATACAGCACATTCTTGTTTATTAAAAGCATACGAAGCTACGTATAAATCTATCATTTTTAAAGAACTCTATGCAGACTTTCTTTTTTTTCGAAAATGTCCAGAAGCTGCGATTTTATATTTCGAATTAATTGATGAAAAAAACAATAACGAAACTTCATTCTATTTTGAAAAAGCGATCAGAAGCGATCCTGAAAATGAAAATATATTCACCTTCTTTCGCAGCTTAACATGTTCCGATGCTGTTAAAATGCACTACTATTTAACTGCTTATTTAGCATGCAGCGATAAAACAAGTAAACTTGCCCAAAGCTATCTTCAAGAAGCATTGGATCTTCAAATAGAAGATGGAATTGCTCAGATCGTACAAGTACGTTTTCTTCCAGATGCTGTAAAAAAATCTGAATACTACAAAACTTTGAGCCAGTTGATGCAAACAAATGCAAATGTACAAGCAAGCCAGTACTTTGCTGAAAAAAGCCAAAAAAATGCCCAAAATAGTACCTGGCAGCAGGCGCAAAGAAAAAGAATTCATGCAACAGAGTCTTTTTTGCAAGTTGAGCGCTCTTCTCAAGATTCACCTAAAGAACAGTATCGAAAATCTCCAAATTATCAAATTTCTGGCGGCGCGCCAACAAAATTGTATTATATTAAGTATGTAAATAAATTATTAAAGCAGCAGAGATATAATGACGCGGCCAGCCAAATTTGCGAAGCTAGAATTAAATGTGGTGAAAAAGGCTCTTTTTATAAAAGACTTCTTATTGCTATCAAGTATCTTTCTGCTCTGCAAACTAAAAACATAGACTTAACAGAAAATGAATGCCTAGAAAGGCTCTTCTGGCTTTATCATGAAAAACAAAAATGGTATAAAGCTGAACTGGTAGGAAGGGTGCTTTATCAACGAGAAAAAAAATTTGATGTTGGAAAAACTCTCGCAGCATGCCTACATCAACAAAGCAAAACACCCGAAAGTGCACAGCTGCTTTTTACTATTGCAAAATCAGAATACAATAAATCCTGCCTTAGTAAATTGCATGCCAGCCTTCTCGAGCTTGAACAGATTGATCCAACTTATGGCTCATTTACTCAAAATAACAGACAAATTATCTACTTACTTACTTTATTTGCAGCCAAATACAATTTATCCACTAAATTATTGATTGAAAAGGCACTGCAACTACGCACCTCGGGACTTTCTAAAGAAGTATCCTGCACAAATATAGCTTCCTATGCACATTTTGGAGAAGGCGCCTATTTTAAGATCGATCATCCTGAAAATGTTGCCTGTTGGTTTTCTATTTCTAAAAGGATAATTTTTACTAAAACACGCGCGAAAGTTTATTCTTTATTAGATGGCCAATGTGTTGAATACCCTCTTCACTTACCTGCGGGAGCACCAGAGGATATACAACTCTATAAAGCACAAACAATTCGATGGTTTTTATCATCTGGATATTTACCTACAGAAGTAAATCTAGAAATAACATTTATAAACCCCAAATCTCGAGCAAGGCAACTTAAAAGCTTAGTTGTAGAGCAAGCCAGGCAGCTGCAAAAAGCTATTCCTCAGAACAATTTACCAAAATTACTTGCTCATCTTGACAACTTTGTTGGCCATCTAGCAGACGATAATGCAAGCTTAGCACACGATTGCATACAAAAAGCTTATGTAGAAAGCCGCTCGTCGCCTATTCCGATACAAGTTGCCGATTTATATGCTGAATTTCTAGCTCTTCTTGAAATTCCTGAAGCAGTTGAAATATTTCAAGAATTAAGCACGGAAATGACTCCTAAAGGGACTTTGCATTATTTACAAAGAGCTCTTAGTGCATCTTGCGCTATGCATATAAAAGGCACTGAACGCATATACGCAAAAATCTTTAATTTTCTTTGCCAAAAGCAAACTAGCTCGCAACACCTTGCAGAAGCCCGCCTGCATGCCTTTTTATACCTAAAAAGCAATGACGCTGCATCAGAAGAGGAGCTACAGGTATTTTATAACAGATCGTCCAACGAAAAAACCAATCCTTGTATCCCATGGGGGCATCTTGCATGCTTAGATAGACGCGCAAGACATGAAAGATCAAAAGTCTTTGATACTCTTGCAGGTTTCTTTGACCCCTGCGACCCCCAAAATGCACATATCCACAAATTCTATATCCTAAAAAGGGACCTTGAAACCTCTGTAAATTCTAAAAAGTCATTAGATGCATTTATTACTGAAATATTTTTAGATAAAACGTCCTTACCAAAAGACCTATCACAATTTGCAGCCATAGAATCATTTCCCAAGAAAATACGGGCTATTAAAAAAGCTATTCCTAAAGGTCAAATAAAAGAGCTAGCTACATGTATTGCCTCGATAGAAAAACACGCTCAAAATCAGCAATATATTCAATTAGAGCAGTGTATTTTGGCTGCTCGTAAGATCACTCAAGAAACTCAGCAAGAGATACTCATCAAGGATATTCATAGCGAATATCTACAATTTATCAAAATATCTGATCCACAAAACCCTATTTTAAGTGATTTTTTTCAATCAGAATTATTTGATTACTTCTTACGCCAGATCAATGAAGCACTAGATGAGCTGCCCAAACATATTCGAACATGCATTGCAGCCTTAAATGCGCATTTACAAAAGAAAAAATATGAAGCTGCCCGAGACTGTCTACAACAAGCGCATGCTCTTACTTGTGGCCCGCCTGTTTACGAACTGGTTTCTGATTTGTATTATGATTATGTAAAAGCACCCTCTATGCCCTCCTGGGAAGAGAATTTTGAACAGTTTTTTTCGACCGAACAGATTTTTTTACCTGCCTCTGAAGACAATACTGATACTGCTATTACAGAATACTTACGATTGTATGGCATTGAAAAAGAATCTGAGCTCAATCCATTACTTACAATAGGTCTGAGAGCAAGACCAAAAATAAATAGCATTTGCACTCTTTATCAAAGTAAATTACTTGCCTACCTAGAGCGCGCTCTTGATGTAGCTCTAAAAATAGATGATCCGCGAGCGGCTGATATATATGGCATGATCTTAGAAAAATTACAAAAAGATGATGCCCCGCCAGGCATGCTCTTTTTACTTTGCCTTCATGCATTTTTTTATTTACGAAGTAGAAATCTTGAAGAGGCTGAATTTTTTTACCAAGAAGCCGTTCGCTTAAATAGAGACAATCCTTTACTTGGATGCGCTCGAATTGCACGTTATGGAAAACAAGAAAAGTTCAAAAAGGTAGAAGAATATAATCGCCTTATAAATTTATTCGGAGATGCCACTAAATGCGCACATCATCTTTTGATGCAAAAATTTTTTAATAACAATGTATTTTTTCTTAGTTCATTACAGCAGTATGTCAAAAGTGAATGCAAAGCAATACTTTCAAACCAACAGCTCGCACAATTTAAAGATTTAGGCATTACAATTATTGATAGCCTCATAGAAAAGGGGATTTACAAGTACATTCCAGCAGCCATTGAAAAAATCATAGGTATACTAAGAGGCGTTATACCCGGATGGAGCCGTTATGCAAATGATACAAATGATAAGCGTTTTCCAAATGAGCGATTTTCTTTATCTAAACGTGAATTTACCTGCTATCTTCAACTTGGAAAACCACTACTTATGGGCCAAGCACTGCAAAAATTACATGCAGTATATGATATAGAAACAAAGCCTGAAAACCAACAACTTGTTACAAAACTTTTAGAAGACACTACAAAAAAACCTTTCAACGTAGTTGCAAAGGAACTTCTTGCAGAAAACAAACATGAACAAGCAGCTCGTTTGTACTTTGAGCATGCTTTTAGGGCTGTACGCAACAAAAATTGGTATGAGGCCGAAGATTGTGTTCAATTTCTTAAAACACAAGATCCCAATTTTTTTGATGCTGATGAAAAACTTATCCTTACTTTGATTGAATCGCTTCTGCCGTCTTATGCAGTCAAAATAGCCTCTAGCCAAAGGCTCGAAGCTTCTTTCAAAGATCTTCAGATTTAAATTTGGTTAATCTTGTTCAAGATTAGAAAGGGTGTACAGGCCTAAAGCCAGTAAAACAAGCGATGAGCCCACGAAATAAGGCCAGCAGCCTACATTCCATTCAAGGATAAAGCTGCCATTAGTGGAAAAAAGCTTAATGATTACGCCAAAGAAAAAGAAAAATGATGCTGCAAGTAGCGATGCTAATGAAATAAGAATCGTAAAGGCCTCAGGAATAACACTTGGGGCTTCTTCTTGAATCATTTGTTCAGGCGTAGGCATGGAAACCACAGTTGATGCTAATGGCACCTGCTGGGTGGTGATTTGCGCTATTTTATCCGATGGGCCATGGTCAAGATCTTTGTGGCAGTAAGGGCAGCGAACTGCATAAGCATGCACAATTTCTTCGCAATTATTACAAAAAATTTGACTTGTATTTAGATTAGCTTTCATATCTCCTATTCTATGTCTTCTTCTCTGTTTTCATGCAAGTGCTAAATTGGTATTAATCTCGACTTTGCAACTTTTTGGGGGCGCTTTCTCCACAACAGCCCTCCATTTCAAATTTAATTTCTCAAGATGCTGGGCTTCGCCTTCGGTGGCTAAGCCCGATACCGTTCATTTAATCCTAATATAAAAAGTAAAATGATAGAATGATAGAACAAGATAAAAAACGAAAAAGAGCTTTCCTAATTTTAGCAGCAGATGAGCTATCAAGAAATTTAATTTTTTTATGTTTTATCGTTCTTATCGTTCGATCGTTTTTATCATTTTTTCTCTCTAGAATTTGCTTAAGTGAACGGTATTGGGGCTAAGCCCGCAGATGGCCAGGGGGCCTCATGCTTTTTAAAGTTAGATCTAAAGGGCTGCTGAGGAGAAATTACTCGCCAAAAAGCTGCAAAGTCGAGATACTCATACCCAAAAATAAGGATAATCGCCATGGAGGAAAAGAAATTTGACGTATGCGTAATTGGAAGTGGCCCTGGAGGATATCCTGCAGCTATCAAATTAGCACAAAATGGCAAAAAAGTAGCTCTTATCGAAGCCTTGGAAATTGGCGGTACTTGTCTTAATCGCGGCTGCATTCCCACAAAAGCACTCATTGCGAATGCCGAAGTGCTCTCCCACATACGTAAAGCTAAAGATTTTGGCATACAAGTAGAGGGAGTCAAAATAAATTTTGCTGCTATGCAAAAAACAAAAGACGAAACAGTCAATAATCTCAAAAAAAGTCTAGAAGGCCTCATTTTATCTAATGGCATTACCATCATTCGCGGCTTTGCCACCTTTGTAGGACCGCATAAGCTTGAAATAAAAGGACAAAATGCCTGTTTTGTATCTGCGCCAAACATCATCATAGCCTCGGGTTCTGAAGCAAAAGAAGTTCCTGCATTTGCTTTTGACAATACCCTCATACACTCATCTACCAGCATTTTATCACTTGAAAAGCTGCCAGAAAAATTGGCCATTGTTGGAGGCGGTGTAATAGGCTGCGAATTTGCATCGCTTTATAGCGAATTTGGCGTAAAAGTTGTAATTATTGAAATGCTTGATCGGATCATTCCTCTTGAAGCCCCAGCGCTTTCTGCTGCACTTACCAAGTCATTTACTGCACGAGGTATCGAAATTCAAACTGGCGTTGCTGTATCATCAATTCAAAAAAATGCTAAAGGCGTAAGCATAACTTTAGCTAATAAAAAACAAATTGATGCCACATGCACCTTAATTGCCATTGGCCGAAGCTTAAATAGCGACAAGCTTGGTCTTGATAAAACCGGTGTCCAAATAGAAAAAGGTGCCATTAAAGTTGATGATACTATGAAAACAAGTGTTCCAGGCATTTGGGCAATTGGGGATGTAACAGGAAAGTCACTTTATGCCCACGTAGCAACACACCAGGGCATAGTTGCCGCAGAAAATATTTTAGGGCATACATCTCGTATGAATTATGACGCAGTTCCAGGCGTTATCTTTACCATCCCAGAAATCGGCAGCTGCGGCATGACATTAGAAGAAGCCAAAAAACGCGGATTTTCGCCAAAGCTTGCAAGCTATCCCTTTCAAGCACTTGGCAAAGCACAAGCTGCCCATCAAACAGAGGGTTTTGCCCAAATTGTTATCGACGAAAAAACAGGCCAAGTTCTTGGAGGCCAGGTTATAGGCCACGAAGCGGGCATATTGTTATCTAGCATTGCCTATGCAATAGCTAATGAGCTTACCGTAGAGTGCATTACAGAAACAATACATGCCCACCCAACCCTTTCAGAGGTATGGATGGAGGCGGCATTTCTTGTACAGGATAAACCCTTGCACTATCCCCCTGTAAGGAAAAAATAATGGCAGAAACAACTTACAGGCTTAATGTACTTCCAGAAAACCCTCAAGAGCAAATTAACGATGCACTTGTAGGCCCAGGACGCTTTCCAAGCTGGTTGCACCGCAAACTGCCAGAAGGCAATGAATTATTTGCCACAAACAATATTATCCACAAAAAGCGCCTGCACACTGTGTGTGAGGAAGCAAAATGTCCAAATCTTCTGGAATGCTATTCAAAAAAAACAGCCACCTTCCTTATTTTAGGAAAGGCTTGCACCAGAGCTTGCAGTTTTTGTGATATCGACTTTTCAAAGGCTCCACAAGCACCTGATATTGAAGAGCCCTTGCATGTGGCAGAATCAGTTGAAGAGCTTGGCCTTACGCACGTGGTACTTACAATGGTAGCGCGCGATGATCTTGCCGATGGCGGTGCAAATCACCTAGCAAAAGTCATTCAGGCTATTAATACAAGATGTCCAAATTCCACGCTTGAAACCCTTACTTCTGATTTTGAGGGCAATAAAGAAGCCCTGCAGCTTGTTATCAATGAAAACCCTGAAATTTTTAATCATAATGTCGAAACTGTCAGACGCCTTTCGCCAACAATTCGCCACAAAGCAACATTTGATCGTTCATTATCGGTACTTTCATATGTAAAACAAAAAAAACCCGAAATGCTTGTAAAATCAGGCATTATGGTAGGTCTTGGTGAGACAAAAGATGAAGTGTTAGATACTTTAAAAGAATTAAAGGATATCGGCTGTGACATTGTTACAATTGGCCAATATCTGCAGGCAAGCCGTCTTAAATCCCGCGTTAAAGAATTTATTCATCCCGATGTATTTGCAGAATATGCTGAAGCGGGAAAAAAATTAGGTCTCAAGCATGTGTATGCCGGGCCATTTGTGCGCTCTAGCTATAATGCAAAACTTTTTGTAAAACGTGCCGGAAATTTATGCGAAATAAATTCTGAATAAGTTATATAAAATCATGAGCAACATAAAAAGGAGTTTGCCATGTTTTTTTCTAAAACTTTACAATTATTTTTTCTTTTAGCTATTTCTAGCCAGTGTTTATCTGCCGAACAAAACAACAAAAGAAAACCCCATGTATTTGAATCAAGCAGCAGCAGCAGCAGCTCTAGCAGCAGCTCAATTGATTGCGGTTGCAAATGCCATTTAGGTACTGTGGGGCGGTCTGGCGGTCCTCCACAATGGTACACAATAAATACACCTACCTATCCCGACACTGTATTGCTATCAAAAAATTCAAATTTTGGTTCCACGCAAGGAGAAATTCGCACAAGATCTACCGGTATAAAAATTAATGAGGATGGAAATTATTCTGTCACATTCTCAGCTATACTACAAAATAATGAAGAAGAATACACAGCTTTAATTCCCGTTTTTGTAGCCATCGATGGCGTTTATGATCCTACCGATCCTTTAACCCTTGGCGGCGTAGTAACTTTGCCCACAGGATTCATCAATACAGTTCAAGGAACAGGAATCTTAGAAAACGTTAAAGAAGGCACAACACTTTCTTTAATTGCAACAAATGGAGGAAGCCCAGAGCCTCAAACTATTACAGTGGTAGGCTGGGGTATAAGCGTATTTAAAATTCCATGTGAGCCTCAAAAATCTAATTAAATACTGAGCTTATTAAAACCCATAAGCGCTAACTTAATTAAATTTGCATCACCTTCTTCAGCCTGAAGAGGTTGACAGCAAATAGCCGATTTTTCGATTTTTGAGTGATTTATTCAAGATTTGTTATTTTTCGTAAATCCACATACTCTTGTGAGTAGGGGATTTACGAAAAATAACAAAGATGGAAAAAATCGCCAAAAAGCGAATAACGGATATTTGCTGTCAGCCTCGAAAGGCTGGGATGTAAAAGCCCAGGGCAGCGCCCTGGGTATGCTGTGAGGTTGATAGCAGGCTGAAGGCCTGCGTTATAGTAAACAAAAAATATAATAGTTTTTTGGCCAAATGTTTGTTAATTTATTGTTCACTATAACGCAGACCTTCAGCCTGCAAATCACATCCACAGCACACCCAGGGCGCTGCCCTGGGCTTTTATAGTCCAGACCTTCAGTCTGAAGAGGGCACTTGAAATATAATTAATTTAGCGTTTATAGGGCTCTGCCCCTGGGGCTTTTACATGTCAGCCTTTCAAGTTGTGAATGTGCTTGAAAACTAATTAAGTTAGCGCTTCGGCACACCTTTCTAATTCTTTCATTAGGCTCTTCTATGCTGGCATAGTTTTATCCTCTCTGGCTATAATAGAGCCATTGTTATGAGAAATTTATATGAACGAAGAATTTGATATTACAGCCAGGTCCCTTTTTGATTCCTTGCTTGCTAAATCATTTGAGCGCACCGCATCTGAGGATGAAGCAGGCCCAAATGCCTACTACGAGCCTCCGCTTGAGGGTTTTGATTCATCGGAATTGCCCCTTCTGGAAGAAGAAGATCGCGATATTCTCATGCATCGAGAAGCTCACTTTGGCAAAAACTTTGAAGTCATGCTCGAACATTATGAACAAGAAGGTGTAGCCGCCGTTTTAGATATTGATTCGCGCCGCATAAAAGCTCTTATGGATTTAGAAATTGCTTTAGGCCAAAACCTGGCTCCATATCTTCTGCAAGGCAGCGACGCTGAAAAAGTAGCTCAGTCGATCAGAATGTATGAGGCTCTTAGAGAGCAGCTTGAACATTCTGAAAATGTACCGCTTGTAGCTGCTATCGGCGAGCTTATACTCAGCGAAGAAGAAAACGATATTTCCGCTCAAAAAGCTGCCCTACATGGCCCTAAGCTGATTCCTTATCTTATTCAACTTCTACGAACAAATGTATTGTATGATCCGCTTTTTCCGGGATATGGACAAGCACCTGTAAGAGCGTGCCTTGCTCTTGGACTTTTAGGAGCAAAAGAGGCCATAAAGCTGCTTTTTGGCCTTATCGGCACAGAAAATTTTGATGTAGAAAGTGCCGCTATTTGTGCTTTAAGTACTATTGGGAAACCAGCACGCGAATTTAGTCTGGCACAACTTGCCTCACGGCCTATTACCAAAAATAATGAAAGAGCTGCTATTGTATGCAGCTCGATCGAAGATGATGACGAAGTAATAGAGGCACTTATTACACAACTTGAAGATCCTGAAGTGCAAAAAAATGAAAGCCTTGCAACGTACATAGTGCTTGCTTGCTCTCATATACCTTCGCATTTGAGAGACCGTTTTAAAAAGCTCAGTTCTTTAATGCCAGAGCACGTTCGTCAAGAAATGAATAAATGTTTCTAGCAAAAAAAGACGTTTATGATCTATCAGGACTAAAAAGAGCAGCCTTCTTGCAAGAGGCTCAAAAGATTAAAAGGTAGTTTATGACACAAGATACTGACGATAACCGTCCCCCAGCAATTAAAGAACTCTTTTCTCCTGCTAGCTTTATCAGAGAAAAATCTTTGCTTGTCCTCTTTTTCTTTGCTATTCTTGCTTTTGCCATGACCGGTTGCGAATCCAAAAAAACTATCGTCAATGGCCTAGATGAAAGAGAAGCTAACGAAATTTTAGTGCTTTTAGCTCGCGAAAACATACCTGCTTACAAACTTAAAGAAAAAGAAGGCGGAGCCGGCGGGGGTGCAAAAATCGCACTTTGGGATATTTCTGTAGATGCTCAGGACGCAAATCGCGCCATGGCTCTTCTTTCTGCAAATGGCCTACCAAGGCGCCGCGGCCAAAATCTTATAGAGCTCTTTTCTGCAGGAGGCCTTGTTCCCTCTGATATGCAAGAGAAAATACGATACCAAGCAGGCCTTGCTGATAGCATTGCTAACACCATTCGAAAAATTGATGGTATTGTCGATGCCGACGTGCAGCTTTCGTTTCCTGAAGAGGACGCCCTAAATCCTAATGCTCCAAAAGGCAATATCACAGCATCTGTTTATGTAAAACATACAGGCGTACTAGACGATCCAAATAGTCACCTCATTACAAAAATTAAGCGTCTTGTAGCAAGCTCTGTAGCTGGCTTATCCTTTGATAACGTTACTGTAATTCCTGATCGCACACGTTTTTCTGAGCTCAATTTGTCTCGCGATACTGCGGCTCAGCAAGATTTAGTAAGAGTATGGACACTTGCTATTGCGCGAGATTCACTGATGCGCTTTCAGGTTATCTTTTTTACGCTTTGCTTATTAGTACTCTTATTAGCTTTTTACTCATTTTGGCTTAGCTGGAAAATATATCCACTTTTAAAGAAACGCGGCGGGCTAAAGCAGCTTTTTCACATGGCGCCTTTACCTGATGAATTTGAGCCGTCATCATCAAAAGCAGCCGATGCTGATAAACCTAAAGAAGAGCAGAAGGCTCAAGAAGAATCCAAAGGCCCTAAAGTTCAAGAAAACGTAGAGCCACCATAGGCTAAAGAAAGAGTCTTTTGCCAACGCCCAAGTTTGCAGGAGGCTCATAAGTTTAGGCAATAATTTATGCAATCCGAAAACAAGCCCGTAAAAAATGCACCCTATAATGGCGTAATTTTTTTGCGCCTGTTACTAAACAAGTATTTTACTGCAAAGCCAGATACTTTAGCTAAAATCATGCCAAAAGAAGATCATGACGCACTGTCAAGCGTACTTTTGCCACAAATAGAACCTGCCTTAATGCTCTTTCGTCCTCAAGAGTGGCTTTCTTCTATGGACAAATCATGGCTTCTTCCTACAGTGCAAAAATTATCAAATCCACTTCAAGAAGTGTATGCTAAGGCTTTTCCTTCAATTTTTGGAAAAACTACAGAGGCAATCTCCTATAATGAGACTATTCAGGATTTTCTTATTTCATACCTGCATACCGCCTGGGGCGAAAAAAGAACCTGCACCAAAAGATCTTTTGCCTATTTGGGAACTTTCACCTTTACTGCAGCTAACACGACTTGAGCTATTAGATATTGCCGATTTACTTGCCATGCATGATCTTGTAGAAGAAATGCGCCACATTGTAGATAAAAAGCTGCTTCAGGGTGTCCTACAACATCTTACAGCAAAACAGCAGCATTATCTCCAGATACTACTGCGTCAAAAATCCAGAATTAAGCCAACTTCCCTATCAGTGCGCGAATTGCTTAAAGAAGGAAATAAATTTCCCCAAATGCTGCATAAATTTGGTTTGCAGCGCTTAAGCTTTGCACTTTCTGGGGCAACCGATGATTTTATTTGGCATATTGTGCATACATTTGATTTAGCACGTGCAAAATTTTTGCTAAATCATATAAAACAAGAAGAAGTACCAAATCAGACGCCATCGGCACTGCTTCAGGTACAGCATATTATCCAATTCCTAAAAACTGAAAACGTAACGTGACAAATAAAAAATTTTTTAGCCTGATTTACGGAAACTCTATCCACCAGGCGCCACAATCAAAGATTATTCCCGCCGAAGACTTCTCGAAGCTTCTTACAAGCCAAGATGTGCTTTTGACCATTCAAAGTGAGGCCGAGCAGTATCGTAAAGAGGTTATTGCCGAATGTGAGGTGCTTAAAGAACAGGCTATCAAAGATGGCTTTCAAGAAGGTTATGATCAGTGGACCCTGCAGCTTGCCAAAATGGAAGAAGAAATTGCTAAAGTACAAGGTGAAATGCAAAAGCTTGTAATGCCAATTGCACTAAAGGCCGCCAAAAAAATAGTCGCAGCAGAACTTGAATTAAAGCCAGCAGCCATTTTAGAAATCATTGCTAATGCCTTAAAATCTGTTTCACAGCATAAACGTATTGTTATTTATGTAAATAAAGCTGATCTTGATACCATAGAAAAAAACAAAAGCAAAATAAAAGATCTCTTTGAATCACTAGAGTCACTATCGATTCGCGAACGAGACGATGTTGAAGCCGGGGGCTGTATTATTGAAACTGAAGGCGGCATTATCAACGCCCGCTTAAAAGATCGCTGGAGAAATCTAGAAGCGGCATTTGAAGCTTTAGCTGATACTTTAAGGAAACCAAGCGCATGAACTGCATGAATATTATCCGACTGCCGAACAAACGACTATTTATTTCACTTATACTCTTAGCATGTTTTTTATGCCTTGTATCATCACTGGCGGCTATTTCAACTACTAGCACACCTCCACCTTCACCGCCACCTAAAGGTATGGGAACGCAGCTAACACCCTTGCCAAGCCAGATGTCAAACTTTTCTTCACTTTCTCGTCCATCTCTTATTACGCAAACAGCAGCTATTGCGCTTATGTCGCTTATGCCGTTTATTGTAATGATTTTAACATCCTTTGTAAAAATTGTTGTGGTGTTATCACTTTTACGAAATGCCCTGGGAGTTCAGCAGGCACCCCCGAACCAGGTTATCAACGGCGTTGCATTTTTATTAAGTATCTACGTTATGTATCCTACAGGGGTAAAAATGTATGATGCGGCCCAAGGTGTACTTCAAAGGCAAAATGTTCCTGAAACCCTAATGTCAAATGATACTGCGCAGTATGTACTAGAAGTTGCCGCGGCAGCTCGTGAGCCCCTTCGCGATTTTTTACGTACAAACTCACTTGTAAAGCACCACCGCATATTTTTCAGAACGGTTTACCGCCTGCTTCCTGAAGATTATAAAGCTGATTTAAAACCGGATGACTTTATGATTCTTGTACCATCATTTATCACCACGCAGCTTAAATCGGCCTTTGAAATTGGTGTTTTAATTTATATACCCTTTTTTGTAATTGACCTTGTGGTATCAAATATTTTACTTGCCATGGGTATGATGATGCTATCTCCAGTAACAATTTCAATGCCGCTTAAACTCTTTTTGCTGGTAATGCTTGATGGATGGACGCTGTTAATTGAAGGCTTGGTCTCAACTTTCCGCTAGTTAGGAAAGTTGCAATCTGTTATTAAAAAAATAATTAAGGTATTTTTGGTATTTTATGTTTACAAGCCAAATTGTAGCACTTGCTTATCAGGGACTACTACTCATTCTTATACTTTCAGCTCCGCCTGTTTTAATTAGTATGTTTTTAGGTACCATCGTCGCTATCTTTCAGGCTGCCACTCAAATTCAGGAACAAACGCTTCCCTTCGTTGTAAAACTTGTAGCCGTTACCCTTACCCTCATCTTTATGGGATCATGGCTTGGCTCGCAAATTATGTCCTTTGCAACCAACATCTTTGTAAACTTCCCCATCTGGAGCCTCAGCGGCACTTAAAATTTTTTTTATTTTAGCCAGCGTTGTTGCACAAACCACCGAGGCACTGAGCTCACAGAGAAAGTTGAGTTAAGGAGAAAGGTCAGTTGATACACTTCTCGCTATATGGCATCCCTAACTTATCATAATTTTATGGCTCTGGATTTGCTAATAACCTTCTCATTTTTCTTAAATATCTCAGTGAGCTCAGTGGTGGTTTATTCAACAAGGCCATTTTTGAATAATTCTTTTAGTAAAAATACTTGCCATCCATTTAGGCCTTCCTTTATCCTATATGCCTAATTAATCTAAGAGTTCCTGCATGTTTAAAAAGTTTTTTTCCCTACGGGGCTTTTTTATATTTATCTGTTTTGCAATGCTTGCTTACGTAACAGTAAAAACTGAACGCATCAACGATAAAGTTTCACTGCTCGCAAAACCTACAAAACAATTTGCAATTAACCAAATAATCAGCAGCCATCCTTATAACCCAGAATGGGAAGTAACAACGCCTCCGGAAATTGTTCAATTTGTAAACATGCTTACCCAGCAACCGTTTTACTGGCTCGGAAAAGGCTTTCAAGCTACAGCTTTTGTAAGCGAAGATGGCGATTATGTACTCAAGTTCTTTCATCAAGGCCGGCTTAAAGAAGTTCCTTTTAAACATAACCCTATTGGCTATCTATTCAGCCAAGATTTTAGAGGAAGAATGGAAGAGCGCAAGTCTCATCGCGAAGAGATTTTCTCAAGCTCCAAAATGGCCTACGAAGAATTTCCAGAAGAATGCGGTATTCTCTTTGTTCATCTTAACCGTACTGACAACCAAATTAAAGGCATAAAGCTGCATGACTTTAGCGGGTTTTCTTACCGAGTTCGCGGAGATGAAACATGCTTTATCCTTCAAAAAAGAGCAATCTATGTGCTTCCTACCATTAAAACACTGATGCTCGAAGGAAAAGTTGATGAAGCGAAGGTAAGGATTAACCAAATTTTTGAGCTACTGCTTGGCATGGCTAAAAAAGGCTTTCTTGATGGAGATCTTGCTCTCATGCGTAATAACAATGTAGGCTTTGTTGAGAATCGTGCGGTGTACATCGATACTGGCCATATTACTCGTAGACAGCATGTAAACCTTAAGGAGCGCATGACGTTTGAATTTGACGTTCGGGTTGCACCGCTGCATGATTGGCTTAAGGTTCGCTATCCTGAGCTTGCTACATACTATAAACAACGCCAAGCTGAAATCATGAGTACGCTTACTGACTCTCCCATAAAAGCGAATAACAAATTAAACAAACTCAAAAAGCCCTCATCTCTAGCCAACGGTTAATTTTTTAAGTGCTTCTTTCTCATTAATCGGTTATACCGAAGATAAGCAATTTTGGAGCCTATTAATGGCAGTTGATTATGTCGATATCTTTATGCGAAGTGAAGTAGCCCAAAAGGGCTCTTTGCTTTCTGTGATGGCACTTATCGTCTTAACAGCTTTTCGTATCATGCCTATAATTGCCCTTGCACCATTTTTTGGCGCTCGTATTTTGCCGCACCCGGTAAAGGTTGTGTTTTCTCTCATCTTGGTCGTTGCTGTATTGCCCAAAATTTTAATGACTGCCACGGTACCATTGGGTTTTAACGTGCAACTTATAGTGTTGGGATTCAAGGAGATGTTCATCGGGCTCGTCATGGGTTTCTTTTTGGGGCTGCCTTTTTTGATAGTTTCCGCAGCAGGCGTACTTATAGATCACCAACGTGGTGCTGCAAGCTTAATGGTAAATGACCCAACTATTCAAAACCAGTCATCGCCCATTGGTACGATTTATAACCTTGTGCTTATCGTAATTTTTTATGCAATTGACGGCCCGTTTTTTGTACTTGATGCTATACTGGATTCGTTCCAAATTGTGCCTCCAGATCAGTACCTAAACCCCGAATTTTTTGCGCCCCATAGCTATCTAAAGGAAAAACTGTATAAATGTCTTCAGGCCTTTGTGGTAATGGCCTTGCAGCTATCTGCACCATCTTTGATTGCCATGCTGATGACTGATACATTTCTGGGTGTAATTAACCGCTTAGCTCCACAAGTACAGATCTACTTTTTAGGCATCGGCCTTAAATCGTGGCTTGCTTGCTTGATGGTTTGTGTGGGCTGGATGTACTTTAGCGAACTTCTAAAAAAAGAAAGCATCAACTGGCTGCGCGATTTCTTACAGCTTGTACCTTGCTTTAACACTGGTAATCCCCCAGTCATACCAGCACCAATACCGCCGCTACCTAATTTTCCTTAAATAAAAGGCTCATCTGCGATTTGTGTGTATAGACCACTTTCGCTATCGTAGCTATAAATGAGGATTTTGCCAGAACTATTACGTATGCGAGCAATGTAAGGCGGTGCAGGAGGTGTGCCATGCTCATCTAAAAAGGTTATTTGAATCTCAGTATTGCCTGGATCAAAAGGAAAGTTCTTCGCAAGTACTTTTAAGCGATTATTAGCATTAAATGGTTTAACATATTCATTAAATATCCTAACAAAATAGTTCCTAGCCTCATCACGTTTAATGAAAATAACTTTACGAGTTTGGTAAGACTCTCTTAGCATTCCTACATCAGAGCTATAAGGTTCGCTAAATCCCACACGCACTAATCCCTTTACCGCAAATCCAAAATTATTTTCTTTGCGAATGCTATCTACAATAATAACATCTTGGCTTTGACCAATAATTGGCCTATGACATGAAGAAAATAACATTAATAAAAAAATACATTTTAGAAACAATTTACTCATAAACCCACTATGTTTTATCTGCAATTATTATAGATGATACAATAAATTACAATTACAGTTAAATATTGACTTTTTTCTTATCATTCTTCATTCTATTTAACCTGAACATCCAAAAATGAGGAATTACGTGCATCCCGTTTATCCCTACAAAGTTTCAATGGCTACAACTATTTCTTTTGCCTCATTTCAACCATATTGCACTGATTCATCATTAGTAGAGATCTCGGAGGATGCCTCACTGATCGATACGGCACTTAACGAAAAAAGCCTTCCCTCAAACACTATTCAAAAAATATGCACTATCACACGAGTTTTCAATGCAAACTCACCTTTACATATTAAAGGAACGGGCAATCATATTCCTCAAGAAAAAGCCGGCTTTATTCGAAACTCTATCGATATTATCCCATCTTCCAATAATCAAAAAATTGTATTTGTTTCACTACACCAACCCCTACAAGCACATCCTGGTGGTCAGGGCCTTCGTTTCAAAAAAATCATCATGCTTACCTTTGATGCGAGCGGCCGCTTTGTAGCAGACTCTGTTAAACGAATTATTAGCATAGCAACTCCTTTTAAGGATAGCGATGAAAAGTTTATGGAAATAATCCGCCGAATTTCTATCATGCAAAAGCTTGAAACATCGCCTTATTTTCCAAAAAATTATGCCTTTGTCCAAAATGTTGGTAAAAAAGGTCCAAAATTACGCATCTTTCAAGAACAAGCGTCTAGAGACCTGCATGATTATCTTGAAAATCCAAAAAGAAAACAGGTTCTTTCTACAACATGCCAACTAATGATCGCGCGTAACTTGATAGGCGCTCTAAAAGACATGGAAGATGCCGGCTATACGCACCGCGATTTAAAGCTTGATAATGTGCTTGCCTTTGCCGATCAGCACAATGAATTAGTAGATGTAAAGCTTACAGATTTGGGACTTGCCTGCAGTTTGAGTGATACTGCACAACTTGAGCGTTTATCGGGAAGCTTACCTTGGGCGTGTCCTGAAATCCTGCAGCAGGCCTTGTTTAATGTTCCCATACAAGCTACTTTAGACATTAAAGCAGACGTCTGGTCACTGGGTTTATTTTTATATTACATAAGTGAAAATTGCGTATCACTTTTGCATCGTCACATTTTTACTTTGTTAGAAATTTTTGCTAACAGTAATGATATTCACTATGCCTACGGAGCTCTAATTTCAAATAAATCACTAAAAATAAGAGAAAATGCAGCACTTATTAATATATTAAATGAGCTTTCAATTCCTTTAGATGAGCCAATTGATGCTATTTTACAGCATCTCCAAGCTAAAAATAAGGAAATTGTAGAAAGCAAAAAAGCTACTTTATTAAATATACAAACTGAACTAAAAAATCTGCCTGCCCGCCCAAATAAAATTGTATCACTCAAAGATCTTGCTTTAAGTATGCTCCAACTAAAATCCAGCGATCGCTTAAGCCTGCAAAATGCGCTACTTGCCCTACCCGAAGTAGAACACGCATTATCTCCAAAAACCGCTAACAATTCCTCTGAGGACCTCTGCCAAGCTCAAGAGCTCATCTGCACTGTCGCAGAAGAAAACACAAGCTCTGAGGGCAGCGCTAAGGTCGAAGTATCGCACGATGGACTGGGCACAAAGCTCGCCTGAAAAAAGATAGAAGCCTCGTAGAACTTTTCCCTCAGGAAAAGCCCTCATATAAAGCAATAGATGCCCATTTCATTTATGTATATATAAAATGTCTATATTGTGATAGAATGAAAGGTAGATAAAAAGGTGTTATATGGAAGCTTCAATTGTGGATTTACGCTATAAAATGAAGGGTGTACTTCAATCTCTCAAGCGAAATGAGGATGTTAAAATTTACTACCACAACAAGTTGGTGGGAACACTGGTGCCTGAACATCCCAAAAAAACCCAAAAAAAGCTCAAGGACCACGCCTTTTTTGGCATGCATGCTGATAAGAAAGACTCCGTAGAATCCCAGATGGAGCAACTAAGGGGCGGACGCTTCTAATGCTCTTTGATACTGACATACTTATTTGGGGCCAACGTGGTAACGAAAAAGCCGCAAAACTAATCGATCAAACCGAAGAGCGTTTTATCTCTATTCAAACCTACATGGAGCTTTTTCAAGGAGCTCGCTCAAAATCGGAACACAGAGTCATTCATGACCTTTTACGAGAATACAATTTTGTCGTGCTCCCTTTTACTGAAAATATCGGCCATCGTGCAGCTGTTTACGTAGAAGAATACACTCTAAAATGCAATCTAAGAGCAGGTGATGCAATAATTGCAGCTACAGCTAAAGAAAATGGCCTTGTTTTAGCCTCTGCAAATGCAAAACACTATAGGGCGATTGTCGATTTAGAGCTAAAAGTGTTCAAGCCTTAAGCAGAAAGACCCTACCCTCGAAGACGTCTAACAACTGCTCGGAGGACTTTGGCAAAGTGCCAGATTTCATCGGAATTGTTGTAGAAGGAAATACTAGCTCTAAGGGCAGCGTTAAGACCGAAGTGGCGCATGATGGGCTGGGCACAAAGGTGGCCTGATCGTATGGCAATTCCTTGAAGATCAAGTAATGTTGCTATATCAAGCGGGTGTACGCCGTCGACCGTAAATGTGATAAGAGCGCCGCGCTTTGCTTGGGAGCCAAGTATATGAAGATGAGGAATATCAATTATTTGTTCCCACAATACATCTAGCAGTTTTTTTTCATAAGCTTCAATGTTTTGCATGCCAAGCTGCATCAAAAATTTAATTGCAGCGCCCAAACCGATAACCTCTGCAATCATAGGCGTACCAGCTTCAAATTTTAAGGGGAGCACGTTATAAGTTGTTTTATCAAAGCTTACGGTTTCAATCATGTCGCCCCCACCTTGATATGGCGGCATTTGGTTTAAAAGCTCATATTTTCCGTAAAGTACTCCCACGCCTGTTGGACCTATCGCCTTGTGCCCTGAAAAGGTAAAAAAATCAACGTCTAGTAGCTGCACATCAATAGGCATATGAGGAGCACTTTGCGCACCATCAACCAACACTTTTGCTCCAACTGCATGAGCTGCTTTTACAATTTCTTGAATAGGGTTTATGGTCCCTAGCACATTTGAAAGATGCGTGACTGCCACAATTTTGGTGCGGTCGGTTAAAAGGCTTAAAAAAGCCTCAAAGTCAAGCTCGCCATTATCAAAAAAGGGTATAACCTTAAGTGTAGCTTTTCGCGCCTGAGCACATAGCTGCCAGGGTACGATGTTTGAATGATGTTCCATTTCAGAGATGATAATTTCATCACCTTCATGAATAAATGCCTGCCCAAATGAAGAGGTAACCAAGTTAATAGCGTCGGTCGTGCCCTTCGTGAAAGATAATTTCATCTTCACTTTTTGCCCCAAGAAATGCAGCAATTGTCTTACGGCTTTGCTGATAGGCATCACTTGCCTCAACGGCTGTTGTATAAATTGCCCGATGAACTGTGCCATAGTGATTTGTATAAAAATCACTCATAGCATCGATTACTGCTTGCGGTTTTTGGGCAGTTGCAGCGCTATCAAGGTATATAAATGGATGGCCATGCACAGTTTTTTTAAGCATTGGAAATTGATCTTTTGCCTGCTCTATCATTTATGACACCGCTATATGATAGCGATTTTCTAAATGCTGCTGAGCATTATGTCGTACTTGCAACGAGCTAACCTTATCTAGCACCTCTTCACAAAATCCGCGTATAAGTAGACCTCTAGCAAGAGTTGCATCCATTCCGCGCGTTTTCAAATAAAAAAGCTGTTCTTGATCAAGCTGGCCTACCGTTGCACCGTGAGACGCTTTTACATCGTCGGCAAAAATTTCCAGGTTAGGTTTGCTGTTAGCAATTGCTTTGTTACTTAAAATAAGGTTGTTATTGCGCTGATAACCCATTGTCTTTTGGGCTTTTTTACGTACTAAAATTTTTCCTTGAAAGCTTGAAAGCGATGCATCATCAAGTACGCCCTTAAATAGCTGCATAGAGGTTGTATGTGGCTCTTGATGATCGATTGAAACATTGGTATGTGTTTGCTTGTCGCCATCCAAAAACCAAAGGCCGCTAAGATCTGCCTCAGCACCAACTCCTGCTAACACTACGCGCCAATCTCGACGGCTTTTTTCGGAATCGGTAAGCTGTATGGCTCTGAAATGGCTATTTCGCTTCAAGGATGCCCTAAAGGCATCAAAGCGAAAGCTGTGAGTTGATGTGCCGCCTAAATCTGCATGCGTAAGGTTTATCTTTGCTTCATCTTCAAGTTCAAAATCAAATACTGCATTATAAAAGCTGCTATTACTTTTGATGCCTTGTGTACTTGCCACAATCTGAAGTTCGGTAAACTTACCTACAAATATGTGTAGACGTGGCATAACCCACGCATGCTCATTAGTGGTATCGATAATAGAAATAATTTCAAGAGGCACCTTGCATTCTAGTTTTGGCGGTATATATAAAAACGCCCCATCTTGATGATGTGACGCATTCAAAAGAGCAAAGGGATCTGTTTCTTCAAGCAAAAGCTTGTTGTAGCGGTTTTGTAAAAGCACTGAGTAGCTTTTAAAGCTTTGCGATAAGCTCATAAGCTGGCAGCCCTTACCAAGTGCTGCAATATCAGAAAGATCTGCTCTAAAATAGCCGTTTACAAAGATTATGCAACATGCCGATTTGGCAGTAGAAGTAGCCGCTTGTTCGGCTTTTACAAACCTTAAGCTTTCTAGCTCTTTAAGCGGCATAAACTGAAATTCATCACTTTGCCTTGAAGGCAATCCAACATCCAAAAAACGCTTAGAAAATTTTTCGCGCATCTTTTGTAAAGCTGAATTTTCATGTTCTGTTTCAGACTCAAATGAGCTAAGAAATGGATGTAGGCAGCTTGTGCTAGACATTTGCTTTTTCATCCTCAGGAGATTTTACAAGCCAGTCATAGCCCTTTGATTCAAGCTCGAGTGCAAGCTCAGGCCCGCCTGAAAGCACAATTTTACCGTCGATACATACATGCACAAAATGAGGTTTTATGTAATCTAGCAGGCGCTGATAATGCGTAATCATCAAAAGGGCTTTATAAGGTGTCATAAGGTGATTTACACCGCTTGCTACAACCTTCATGGCATCAATATCAAGTCCAGAGTCTGTTTCATCAAGTATGGCTAAGGCAGGCTCTAAAATTGCCATCTGCAAAATTTCGTTGCGCTTTTTTTCACCGCCTGAAAAGCCTTCGTTTACCATGCGATCCTTTAGCTCTGGACGTACATGCATGGCAGTCATTTTTTCATTATAATAATGCTCAAAGTCCGCCTCCGACATCTCAGGAAGACTATTTGCTTTTTTATTTGAGTTATAGGCAAGGCGTAAAAACTGTTTGTTGCCAACTCCCGGAATCTCTACCGGGTATTGAAAGCTCATAAATAGGCCAAGATGTGCTCTTTCTTCTGGTGCAAGCTCAAGAATATTTTGACCTTTAAAGAATACAGTCCCTTGAGTGACACTGTAGGCAGGATGACCCGCTAGCACCTTAGCAAGTGTTGATTTTCCAGAACCATTTGGTCCCATAATGGCATGTATTTCGCCCTTATTTATTTTTAGGCTAATGCCTTTGAGAATCTCTTTGCCATCAACTGCAACAAAAAGGTTTTGTATATCTAACATATTATCCAACCGAATTTTCAAGCTTCATAGAAAGTAAATTTTTGGCCTCTTGAGCAAATTCAAAAGGCAACTCGTCTAACACTTTTTTGCAAAAGCCGTTAACGATCATGTTCACGGAGTCTTCAAAAGAAATCCCGCGCGAGCGAAAATAAAAAAGCTGCTCTTCATTAATCTTTGAGGTTGATGCTTCATGCTCAAGAGAGCTTGAGGCATTACCCACTTCGATGTAGGGAAACGTATTAGCAGAGCATTCATCACCCACCAGCATAGAATCGCACTGTGTATAGTTTCTGGCACCTTCTGCTTTAGGGAATATCTTTACTAAGCCGCGATAGGTATTGTTTGACTTTTCAGCAGCTATTCCTTTAGAAACTATTGTAGAGCGCGTGTTTTTACCGATGTGAATCATTTTTGTGCCGGTATCTGCCTGCATAAAACCATTTGTGAGGGCAACAGAATAAAATTCACCTACTGAATTATCCCCGCGCAAAATACAGCTTGGATATTTCCAAGTAATTGCAGCACCTGCCTCAACTTGTGTCCAAGAAATTTTAGAGTTTTTACCTAGGCAAAGACCGCGCTTGGTAACAAAATTATAAATACCACCTTCACCTGTCTTTGGGTTTCCAGAATACCAGTTTTGGATGGTGGAATATTTGATTTCAGCATCATCTAAAGCAATCAGCTCAACTACTGCCGCATGCAGCTGATTTGTATCAAAAGCAGGAGCCGTACAGCCTTCTAAATAGCTGACAAAAGAGCTTTCTTCTGCAATAATTAAAGTACGCTCAAACTGGCCGGAGTTTCGATCGTTTATGCGAAAATAGGTAGATAATTCCATAGGTGATGTAACACCTTTTGGAATATAGACAAATGAGCCATCAGAAAATACTGCCGAATTTAGGCATGCATAAAAGTTATCACCACTTGGAACTACGCTTCCTAAATATTTTTTTACAAGCTCTGGGTACTTATGGATGGCTTCGGTAATAGAACAAAGTACAACTCCAGCATCCTGCAATTTTTTTTGAAATGTTGTGCCAATTGAAACAGAATCAAAAACCAGATCAACGGCGACATTGCTTAGTCGCATCTGCTCTTCTAGCGGGATGCCAAGTTTTTCAAAAGTTTTTAATATTTCAGGGTCAACTTCGCTTAAATTGTTTACCTTAGGGATTTTTTTAGGAGATGAAAAATAACAAATTCCCTGATAATCAATTGGCGGATGAGTAACATTTGCCCATTGTGGCTCAGTCATTGTCTGCCATTTGCGATACGCTTTTAAGCGAAATTCAAGCAGCCAATCAGGTTCATCTCTTTTAGATGAAATCGCCTTGATAACTTCCTCATTGATGCCTTTTGGAAATGTCTCCATCTCCACATCACTAACAAAGCCGTACTTATATTCGGTACTTGCAAACGCCTGACTTGACATAATCTATTTTTAGACCCCGTAAAGCTGAATAGTATACCAATTTTCACTTGATTACGGGTACTTCTTTCTTATTTTAGGCAGCCTTGTTGCACAATTAACCACCGAGGCACAGAGCTCACTGAGAGAGCTGAGATCGGGAGAAGGATTGGTTGGTGGACCAGAGTTGTTGATCAATTTTAATAAAAGGCCTTGAAACACGGATTTCATCGCCTAATAGTATAAGTCTTCTCATTTTTCTCAAACACCTCAGTGAGCTCAGTGGCTCTAGTGGTGAATATGCAAAGCCATTTTAGGCATAAATCATTTTTACAGACATTCCGCCATCAATGATGAAGTTTTGGCCTGTAATAAATGAGGCTTGATCAGATATGAGATATGAAACCATATGTGCAATATCATCGGGCCTACCTACGCGTCCTACAGGATGCTGTTGATGATCTATTTTTTTAAGTTTTTCATTATGGGCGTTAATCCAGCCAGGACTTATGCAGTTTACTCGAACATCTGGAGCTAAACTCATGGCAAGTTCGTGAGTTAAAGCTACTAGGCCGCCTTTAGAAGCTGCGTAGGGTTCGTTATTTCCCTCAGATTGAAAGGCACGCGTGGAAGCTATATTTACAATACTTCCTTGATTTTCAATTAAATATTTTGCGGCATATTTTGCACAAATAAACGCGCCAGTTAAATTTGTGGCAATATAGTCATTCCACGTTTTTACGCTTGTTTCAAAAAAAGAAGCCTTTTCATCGGCAATTATACCGGCATTATTAACCAAATAATCTATCCGGCCAAAATGCTTGATTGTTTGATTAATCATTTGCTTTACAGAAGATTCACTTTTAACATCCGTTTTAATAAAAAGCAGCCGTGAAGGATCTTTGCTATGATTCTTTTTTAAAAGAGGATTAACCTCTGCCACCACAACGCGAATATTTTGCGCAACAAGGTGCAGAGCAATTTCTGCACCGATTCCGCCGCCAGCTCCGGTTACAATGGCAACTTTTGAATCTTTCATTTTTTTGTCTTTTGAGAAAATAATTCAATAGCTGCTTTGTTAAATGCGGGAATATCATCGGGTTTGCGGCTAGTGACTAAATTACCATCTACCACAACTTCTTCATCTACCCAATTGGCACCTGCATTAATAAGATCGGTTTTGATAGATGGCCAAGAGGTTATTTTTTTGCCTTTTACACTTTGGGCGTTAATCAACGTCCATGGACCATGGCAAATGGCAGCAATTGGTTTTTTTGCCTCAACAAATTTCTTTACGAAATTAACCGCATTTTCATTCATACGCAAAGTATCAGGATTTATCACCCCGCCAGGAAGTAATAATGCATCAAAATCTTCAGCATTTGCCTGACTAAGTTCTGTATCAACTGCGAACTCATCGCCCCAGTTTTTTGTTTTCCAGCCTTTAACTTTGCCCTTAACAGGCGAAACAATAGTAGTTTTGGCACCCGCCTGTTCAAATGCTTTCTTAGGATCGGTCATTTCCTGCTGTTCAAATCCTCCGATACTAGTATGGCAATATTTAAGCCCTTCAAATTTTGATCCATAAAATCCCCCTTTGTTTCCTCAAGACTTGCCATACATTTATTTTTTGCGGAAGTAAATTCTTTTGCATGATCAGAAAATCATTAGATATTTTACCCCTAGATTTTGTCCCGTTTTTTTTATCGTTATTATCGTTGTATCATTTCAATCGTTTTGCATTTCACGAAAGGCGAAACGATTGAAATGATACAACGATAATAACGATAAAAAACCAAAACAAAACTATAGGGAAAATTTTAGAACCTGAAGCAATGGGAGTTTAACCCCCTTCGTTTCACCCCACACACAGGCCCGTTTCCCTTTGGCGGATTTCACGCCATTTTTTGATGACTTGAGCGGCGATGGGGGCAATTTCACGGCCGTATCCGCCGTAGCGTTGGTAGACGACTACAACAAGATCCGGCTCATCGCCTATATAGGAGATGCCGCCAAACCAAGTGTGGTTGTAGATAATTGAAGGCTGGCCTATGTCTATGCCAATTTTTTCTTGGGATTCGGCAGTGCTTGTTTTGCCGATAAGAGAGTCCTTTAGTTCAATAAAAGCACGATATTGCTCTGGCCGAGTTTGGCTTAAGCGCTTTAAGGCACCTGAGCGATCCTCGTGTATATGCGAAAGCACTCTTTTTAGACCCGTCAGAAGTGTCTTTTGAATTTCTTTAGGCATAAATAAACTGCGCGCATCTTTTACCGGGGGCACAACAACTTCATTCTTGCAAGCATTTGAATCTGCTTTAGAAAAAAGTGCAAAGTCAATGCCAACAAGTGCCAAAAGGTCTTTGTAGGCAAAGTTTGATTTCTTTACATAATCGGTTTGTTCACTAATATGGCCTTTGCCAACTACAAGATCAACAATGCGCACTGAAGGGATGTGTCCTCCATTAGCAATACCTGAAAGAAGAGCCGCACTTTGTAATGGCGTTGTAAGCAAACTGTGCTGGCCTATTGCCATAGAATAAAGCCCTGTACGATTTTGTGCTAAATCTTGAGGAATAGAGCCTGATACTTCTCCTGGTAGGCAAATTCCAGTTTTTTGTCCCAAGCCAAAATCTTCTGCAGCATGATAAAGCTGCATGGGATCATGCAAATAATCACCAGCAAGAATAGAAAAATAGGGATTGCTTGATACTTCAAGTGCTGATAAAAGATTTATTGTACCAATATTTGCGTGAAGGCTTTTGGGTATTCGTCCGCCTTTATATATTTGAGCAATGGGCACTCCTGTAGCAAAAGCTCCCACATAGTTTTTGCCATTTTGCTTGTACGTTCTATCAACAAGTTCAAATAACGTAAGATCTTTTTTTGTAACATGGCCTTTAAGTTCTAAATAGCGCTGTTTAAGGCCTGCATAAGCAGTAACAAGTTTAAAAAGTGAGCCCTGAATTGCTGCATGCCTAAAAGCATAGGACCTGAGTGATCCCTCACCAAGTCCGCGCCTTACGCCCATTACCAAATCCTGCAAGGTGCATTCTTCTTTTGTAAGTTTTGGATACGTGCCATAAAGAGGTTCTTTAAGATCTTTAAAGCTTTTAAGACTTGCTAAAAAGGCTATTTGCTCATCAGGTAAGAGCTCTTGAAGCTGGCCTGCAAGTGCAGCATAGTTGCTCGGAAGTTTGTCTCTTTCTAGCATGGCAAGCGTGAGCTCAAAGCGCTTTTGCTGCCAAAACTCTTCAAATTGCCTAGCCTCTTCTTTGTCGAGATAGTCTAGATAAGGCTTTGAATACGTTTTGGCTTTACTTTCTTCGATATGCTTTTGCTTTAAAATTCTTTTTCATTTTGGGTTCTCCAAGGCACAAAGAAGGCTCTACGCCTAAGTGGACGGGCATTCTTGCGGATTTCTTCACTAACTTGGGCAAAGGCCGATGCAAAATCTCTAAATTCATCTATTGAAAACATTTCCCAGCTTGTCGATAAGTCACAAGAAAAATCTTCACATGACAAACACAAGCCGGTTAAGTCAACTACCAGCATATCCTGCTGAGAACGGTTTGCTGAGCTGAATAATTTTTTTAATCGGTTTGTTTTAATGGTAGCTTTTCCAAAATTTCGGAATTTTCTGGCAAAATAAGCTCTAAAAAACGATCCCAGGTTAAATATTCTTCAACATCAATACACTCTTTTGTCTTTTCACAATATCTTTGCAGGCTAAAGGGTACAAACTGATCCCACATTTTACCTATATAGGTTTTATTTTTTAACCAGCGTAAAACATGCTCTTGATACTTTTCAGAAAAAGTGTTTTTTGTACGGATAAAATCGTTTGGATCATAGCGAGGAAAGCTTGCAAGCCTGTTAGCACCTGACCTGTTTTAGGATCAAGTGCAACGATCGCGCCTCCGCGTATTAAACGGCCTTTTAGCATGATTTAATTTTGTTTCGTGGCTATAGGCAAGCTCTCTATCGGTTTCAGCTTGGGC
>CAWAUW010000005.1:0-86560 GCA_963785335.1 uncultured Chlamydiales bacterium
AGATCTTGCCTCCTTCAATATTTGATCCTTAAAGTCCTTGATTGAGCCTGCGTCACAATAACAATGGGAGCTTGGTATGAAGTTCAGAAATGGTATTAAAAACATGTTCATCCAGGCCTAAAGAATCCACTGATTTCCATGCTTTTTGAAAGCGTGCTACTGTATCTTGTACTGTGTCCAGAACATATTTTTCTGGAAGTCCTGATTTTTTTGCAAAGTGCGTAAATTTTTCTATCGTTAAATCGCTAAATGCCTTTGAATGAACAAAGTTCAAAGCAAGACTATCATCTGGAAGGTAGGGGAGAGTTGAGACATAATCATATGCTGGCGCAAGTTTTGCAGTGCGTTGATCTGGATAAATGAGAGACCAATTTTTGAGGTGCATATCTCCATTGCCAATAAGTGCATTAAAGACAAAGCGGCGAATAAATTCCTCAAGTCCGGGCGTACCCATTTCTGTCCAAATTACGTCAACAATGTTGCGATAACTTGCGGTTTGATATTTTTTTTCTGGGTATACACCAAACACTTGTGCAAAGTCTTCAATATGTATTGCGCATCCTTGCTCGTCGCGATCAAATCGTTTAATTACAAAAGCATTTTTGCCTAAACGTTGTATATCTCTTGGAAGCCCTTTAATAGTATCTAGTGGAACTAGTGCAGTCTGTGGAACATCTATTCCAACTTGTCTTGCAAGTTCCATCATGACGTATTCATTTTCTGGAACTCCTGCAAATGAGGGAGAAGGCAGCTTAATTATCCAGGAACCTCCAACACCATGTGCGGGAATTGTTAATCCAACTCCATGTTCCCAAATGCCGGAAAATTTAAGCTGAACTCCGGCTAAAGAAAAATGAAGGATTCCTTCTAGTTCTTTTTTTTCATGTTCTTGATCTTGCTCTGCAAGAGAAGTGGGTGTTTGCGTTACATGTGTGATTGATCCAGCTCTAATAGCACCTGGTAAATCATTTCCGAGTGCTTCTAGCAAATAAAATTCTCTATCTGGCTGTACTTTTGCATGTTTTGCCAAATATTCTCGCATATAGCCTTCAGGAAGCACATTTGCAAAAAATGGCGGCACGCGTGTTCTTGTTGCTTTAACATTTGTAAGAAGATTTCCAAATTCATCTTTAAATGAAAGGCTAAGTGTTGGACGAGTGGGATTATCAATATATTCTTTATGGAAGGAAAAAATATTTTTGTCGTCAGGAAGGTTTGTCAATGTCCCTACGGGAATGTTGTGTAAAAATATTTCCATAACAGCAACTTCACTCTTCATTTTCATCCTCCTCAAGTCGATACATTGGCCGAGACTCAGCGATTTTTTCATCTCGTTTGCGTTCAAGTGCTTGTAAGCTGCGAACCAAAGTGCGCGGAACGAGCATAAGTTCTAAATCTAAGATTCGTGAAATTTCAATTAAAGTACTTGTTTGCAGGTCGACAAGTCCGCCTTCAATTTTTGAAATATGACTTTGTGGCAAACCAACACTTTTTCCTAAAGCGCTTTGTGAAAGTCCCTTCCCTATACGAGCATTTTTTAGTCTCTGCCCTATATATGCTGCAAAATCTTTCATAAATTATATGTTGTTCTATATAAGAGTGTTCATTCTATATGTTATTACATATAGAATTTGCTGTCAAGTATACTTTTAGCTTACTCCAAGCGCCCAAGGCCTTTGTTGCGGCTTTTTTCGAACATGCGCTTAAATAAGATGATAGAGCCGCTTAAGTAGATGGCATTTAAGCCAAGGCTTATTAGAAAATAATTTGTTGGAAATATGCCTGTGTGCAGAACAATCCGCATGCCTTCAAAGATGTAGGTTGTTGGAAGAGACCATGATATATATTGGGCTACAGGCGGAAGGACTGATACCGGGTAAAAAACGGCGCTAAAAGGGGCAAAAAGAGCACCTGCCATCCAGGCAAACATCTCAACATTGTGGCCCCAATATATAATGGCACTTGATGCTAAAAATCCTACCGTCCAGCCAAAAAATAAAAGTGAGGCCGCAAAGGGAATAAAGGCCCATCCGACCGTAAAAACGTTGAGAGAATATAAAATATAAACTGCAAGACTTGCAAAGCTGATGGTAA
Source organism: uncultured Chlamydiales bacterium (assembly GCA_963785335.1). GTDB lineage: Bacteria > Chlamydiota > Chlamydiia > Chlamydiales > FEN-1388 > SZAS-7. Next base: position 2,095 of record CAWAUW010000005.1, read on the forward strand.
AAAATAGCTTGCATAGCGACAAAAGCAGAACGCCTGTTATCCACTCAGAAATTCTAAGAGGGGTAGAAAAAAAGTTCACCAGGTTTCGCTGCCAAAATTCTTGTAATAAACATACTGAAATATCAACAGAACCTCTCCAGCAAATTTGCCAAAAAATGAGCGCGGTCATCAAGATAAGTGGCATATTGGGGACATGAAAATTTTGCGACTGTATCCATATAGAGGTTAAGCCCCATAGGAGAATATCAACAATTGGCCAATAAAAAAGGTCTGAAAGATGATGCAGCCCCTTTCGCATCACATAAAAATAGCGCAAAAACACACCGAATACTCTGTGGAATTTCATGTATTATTTCCTGCAATTTTGAGGAAGTAATCCTCTAGAGTAGGCTCTTCGATTTGAATGCTGACATATGATACGTCTTTTTGCATTAACTTATGCAAAAACAGGGGTATTTGTCCTTCTTCTAAAGAAAAGGCAATATATCGGTTATCAACTTGAAAAGTAATTGCCTCTTCTTGAGCTATTTGCATAGTTCTTTTCATGCCATCGATGATAGTAAGCCTTAGTCGATAAAGTGATGAGCTTTTTGCTAAATTTTTTGGAAGATCATCGGCAATAATTTTGCCTTTTTTTAAAACTATTACTCTGTCGCAAAGTTCGGCCACTTCTTGCATCTTGTGCGAGGTAAAAAGAATTGATAATCCAGTTTTTTTTCTATTTTCTAACAAAAAGGCACATACATCTCTTGCGACATCGGGATCAAGTGAAGCTGTTGGCTCATCAAGAAGGGCAATTTTAGGCTCAGTAAAAAAAGCCTTAACAAGCATAAGGCGAGTTATTTGACCGGCAGAAAGCGTTGAAACCCTGGCACTTCTTTTATCATAAATCCCAAATCTTTCTAAAAGTGGTTTAGCTTTACTAATAGGGTCTTTAATACCGTAGAGGAGTCCAAAACATTTTAAATTTTCTTCTACAGTTAAGATAAAAGGAAGGCTTGTATAAGCACTTGCAAATGAAACATGCTGCAGAAGCTTTGAAGGGTTTTTAAAAAAATCCTCACCAAAATAGGCAATAGAGCCGCTTGAAGGTGTAAGGGTGCCAAGCAGCATCTGGATGGTGGTGGTTTTGCCTGAGCCATTGGGACCTAAAAGACCTAAAATCTCGCCAGGCTTAAGATCAAATGAGATTTCATCTACAGCTACAAGTTGATTTTCTTTGCCGTAAACTTTTTTAAGTTTTGTACACGTAAGAACCGGTAAAGATGAAGCCATAAATTAACATGCCTACAATAAAAGAAGGAAGCGGGTCTTCCTTCTTTTACATTATGGTGCTTAATGCTTTTTATTGCTTTGCATATTTGCTTTTTGGTTTATTCCTGTTTTTAACAGGCCGCCCTCGGCAATTTTGCTAAGCTTTTTATCAGCACTGGCTTCTTCGTCCAATGTTTCTTGCAGCAGATCAGCAATATCATCAAGATCTATTTCTTCTGCATAAGTGCACACTGTTCCATAAGCTGCAATTTCATAATGCTCTATTCGTTGAGCTTTTGAAATTAGAGCTGCATCGCGCATAGCAGATGGGCTTTTAAATTCTTTGAGTACTTCTTTGCACTCATCGATAAGTCCTTTAGTGCCTTTGCAAAATTTTTCTTTTTTCTCAATTTCAAGAAGCTTAAAAATTTTGGTAAGACGTTGAATTTGCCCTTTTGTTTCTTTTAGATGAGATTCAAAAGCATGTTTTAAATCAGAAGACTGAGCAGCTGAAGCCATTTCTGGCAAAGCTTCTACAATTTGTTCTTCTGCGCTAAGTATATCTTCTAATTCATCAATAAGTAGTTCTTTAATTCCCTTTTCCATATGTTTCCTCTTAGTTATATGATTCCTAAAACTTTTAATAGGATAATACCAACAATAGGTACGCCTATTAACCACAACAGTAACATTCTGCTAATACCCATACTGTGTTCCTTTTTATGCATTCTTTTTCACAATCTGCAAACGGGGATTTTATGTATAGAATTATTTATCATCATGATGCTATAGAGGGGAAATAAGCAATTAAGGGATAGCATAATGTCTGATGCCGAAAGCTTTTTAGCTAAGGAAACCGAGCAGTTTCGCGCCCTTTATGTATGGCTAAAAAATTCATTTACAGAAGCTTTTTTTAAGGAAGTAACCGAAGATGAGCTTCTTTTAATTGCCCATAGTCTTGTGGGATTTAAGCTTCAAGGCTACTTTAGTGCAATGAACTTTGCGAAGTCTAGCATTGTTTTAAGCCGCAACGAACAAGATAGCGATTATAAAATTTATGAACAGTATGAAACAAAAGTCATAAGTTCAATGCGCACTTTTGTTTCAAATGCTCCTCTTCCGGAAGAAACATACCTGATACGTCTTTCTCTACTTTCTTTTGGCGAATTTGATGCAAACCCGCCTGAGCATGCTCAAGCAATTATTGAACTTGCAAAAAACTCAGATTTTACGCAAGTAGAGCTCATGCGGTCAACTCAGCAACAGGCAAGCACAGTTGCTAGCTATCTTGATCTACGACTCGCATTGAGAGAAGCGCCTAATAAAGGCTATATTGGATTATTATTAAAGACTCTTTTTGTCCAAGATATTGAAATTGGTTCACTGTATTTTGCATTTATAAAGCCTGATGTCTTGTATTTTGAAGCCCAGATAAGACAATCTGAGCATAGTGAGTCTAAGGACAAAAATCTCATTTGGGAGAATATGGATGCCCAGGAGCTTGTACAAGAGCTTGCAGCCGTACGAGATTTTGCAGTTGTTGATTCATTTGAAAAAGTGTTTTCTCGAAGAGGGGACGTTGATGGGCAGATACTTGTATTTTTGCGCAGTGTGAGCTGCTTTGTTCAGCAGCTGCTTTTTCATGTTGATCCTCATATGTATTCTTTAGAGAATGTCCAGGAGGCATTTTGCTACTGGCCTGATCTTGCAAAAAACTTATTTGCACTGTTTTGTTTAAAAGCAGATCCTTATAAAAAAAGCCCTGAAAATTTTGACCCACTTCGCAAAAAATTAGCCGAGCTTATCGACAAACAAGATACAGGCAAAGAAAATAGAGATCTTCGCCGAAAAACATGCCTTCGTTATGGCTTATTGTTTGTTGATAGCATACTCAAAACTAATTTCTTTGTTATGAAAAAAGGAGCGGTTTCTTATAGGCTGGACTCAAGCATCTTGAATGAGCTTGATGATACTTTCCCCATAAAGCCTTTCGGGATTTTTTACCTGTACGCAAGGGACTTTTTTGGATTTCATATACGCTTTCAGGACCTTGCACGCGGCGGCATGCGTACGGTAAATCTAAGATCTAAAGAGACTGCCTATGAAGAGGCACCTTTAACCTTTTTAGAATGCTACGAGCTGGCCTGGACGCAGGAAAAGAAAAACAAAGATATCCCAGAAGGCGGCGCTAAAGCAATTTGCTTTTTGTTTCCGGAAGGCCATCTTTATAGAGCCCAGAGACTTTTTATTTCCAGTTTACTGCAGCTTGTGTGCCCATATGATACTTCCATCGTTGATTACTACGGGCTTCCGGAGTATCTCTACTTGGGACCTGATGAAAACATGCATGATTCGATGATTGAATGGATTTCAGAATATGCCAAAAAAATAAACTACCTGCCTGCAAGTGCTTTTATTACCAGTAAGCCCAAAATTGGCATAAATCATAAACGCTACGGTGTTACTTCATTTGGACTAAATGTATGCATGCAAGAGGCTCTTATATATCTCGGTATCGATCCGTTTAAAGATGTTTTTACTGTTAAGATGGCAGGCGGGCCTGATGGCGATGTTGCCGGCAATCAGATTTTAAATTTAGAAAAGAATTTTTCAAAGACTGCAAAGCTATTATGTCTAATAGACATATCTGGAGTTATTTTTGATCCTGAGGGACTTGATCTTTTAGTGCTCAAAGAACTTTTTTTACAAGCTAAGCCCATCCGCTTTTATCCTGCTGAAAAATTATCTAACGGTGGTTTTTTACTTGATTTACGATCTGAAAAAAAAGAAGCCATTCATATAGTAAAAATTCTCTGCCTTAAAAAAGCTGAAAATGTCTTAAAAGAAGTATGGCTCTCCGGCAGTGAAGCTCAAGAAATTGTGCGAACTTTTGTACATAAAACCCCTGCGGATGTTTTTATTCCAGCAGGCGGCCGTCCTGCTACTCTTAGTGAGTTTAACGTGGCAGATTTTCTTGATCAAGAGCATCAACCGACAGCTAAAGCTATCATTGAAGGGGCAAATTTATATCTGACAAGTCACGCTCGAGACTTTTTGGAGCAAAAAGGCACTATTATCATCAAAGATAGCTCGGCTAATAAGGGAGGAGTGATCTGTTCTTCTTTTGAGGTAATTACATCGCTTGCGCTAACGGAGTTAGAGTTTATAGAAAATAAAGAAGAAATTGTAAAAGAAATTTTAGAAAAAATTGAACAGTATGCCAAAGATGAAGTAAGGCTTATTCTAGATACAAATAAGCGTACAAATGAGTTTTGTAGTCATATCTCAGAGCATATTTCAGAGCGTATAAATAGCTACAGTGCAGAAATAAGAGCATATTTACAATCTATCGAGCTTGAAAGTGGCCCGTATATGAGCTGTTTCTTTGAATTTTGCCTTCCATTTTTGACCACAAATTTTTCAGAAAAGCTTATTAAGTCAATTCCAGAGGTGCATAAAAAAGCAATTATAGCTTCTTGGATTGCATCTAAAGTGGTATACATGCGCGGTCTTGAATGGTCGCCTTCTATCGTTGATGTTTTGCCTTTTTTAGTTCAAGATCCTCAAATTACCTCTTGCATACTGCGTCCGAAGCAGTAGTATGAGATTTTTTTAACCGCAGAGGACGCAGAGAGAGAGCGAACGCGGAGGAAAATACAGAGGAATACAAAACAAAAAAATTGAATAAAGTAATTGTCTTAAATTTTGTATTCCTCTGTATTTTCCTCCGCGTCCTCTGCGGTTAAAAAAAATCTCAGACTCTCCTCGGAACTTATTTTTTAAGTGATATATTTTTCTCATTTAGCAGACTAATAAGATGAGTGCTAAATTCTGTTGACCGATAATCGTCTCTCGTTTTACAATTGAGCAAACGAGGAAATACAGATGAAAATGCTCAATACCTCAAAAAATAGCGGCAAACAAGATAAGCAAAAACGTTGTCTTATAGCTTTAGTGGAATATTACCTCAAAACTGGCAAAGCCGTGGGTTCCAACACCCTTAAAGACGTAGGCTTCCCTGAACTTAGCTCAGCTACCATCCGAAACTATTTTGCCAATCTTGAATCTGAAGGCTTTTTGAAGCAGCATCATACCTCAGGCGGACGTGTTCCAACCGAACAGGCTTTTCGCCTTTATGCTGAAGAGTGCTTAGATGATTTTGAAAAAACAACTCGTCAGGATGGTCATACCCAATTGGCATCTACTGATGGGGCCGAAGATTTAAAAGCTGTAGCCCTTTTTTTGCAGCGTATAGCCGAAGCTACTGCCGAGCATACGCAGTGCGCGGCCTTTTTAACGGCTCCGAGATTTGATCAAGATTTTGTAACTGATATAAAGCTTATTTCCTTAGATTCAAGCCGTTGTCTTGCTGTTATTTTAACCAATTTCGGCCAGGTATATACCGAGATATTACATGCTCCTCATAAAATAAGTGCTCATAGCATACAGCGAATTCAAAGCTATTTCCATAGCCGCCTAATGAATAACGACCTTGTTGTAGAATCGCTTTCACAAGAAGAGCATGAGCTTGCGGTTCGTTTTTACCAAGAAACTATGGCACGCTATCTTGTAAGCTATGCAAACTTTAGCCAAGAAGATGTTTTTTGCACTGGTTTTTCAAAGCTACTACGCTATCCTGAATTTCAAGAAGCAGAAAGCCTGGCTTCATCTTTGAGTCTTTTTGAAAATCAAACAGCTCTTCGATCACTTGCGCGCGATGTACAAAGAGCTGGAAAAATGAAGTGCTGGATTGGAGAAGACCTTTTTGCCTTTTTACCTTTAAAACCAAACTGTTGCTTGATTTCTGCTCCTTATACTATTGGAAACAGATGTGTTGGCTCTGTAGGTATTATTGGGCCTATGAGAGTGCCTTATGGGCAGCTATTTACAAAACTTGATTCTATAGTCACTGAGATTACTCGCTATTTAGACAAAAACCTTTTTAAATATAAAATCGACTTTCGTAGACCTCAAGCTGCAGGCTATGAACTTGATTATCAAACCCGAAAACTTCTTGCAGGACCTAAATTAACATCCCTTCTAGAGGATCATACAAAAGAGAAAGACAATGACTGAAATCGTGCCAGATGAAGTTCCTCAAGAGGAACAAGTAGATGAAATGAGCAAGCTACAAGCCGAGCTTGCCGAGTGTAAAGACAAGTACTTTAGAGCACTTGCTGAAACCGAAAATACCAGAAAGCGTTTGCAAAAAGAAAAAATAGAATCACAAAGTTATGCCATCCAGGATGTGGTGTTAGACTTCTTGCAGCCGCTTGATCATTTAGAACAGGCTTTAAATGCCTCTCAAGTAGCATCTGATGAGATTAAGCACTGGGCAATAGGCTTTCGCATGATTTTGCAGCAGCTTAAACAGGTGATTCAAGATAATGGTATAACAACATTTGATTCTGTTGGTGAGGCATTTGATCCGCATCTACATGAAGCTATAGAAACAGAAGAAAATCCATCCTTTACAGAAGGCACTGTAATTCATGAATTTAGCCGTGGCTATAAGATGGGTACTCGCATCATACGCCCAGCCAAAGTGAAAGTGGCAACAGCCCCAAAAGCAAACGGCCAAAAAAGTTAAAAACAAATACAAGATTATATTAGGAGAAAGACATGGCAGAACAACAAGCAAAAAGACAACGTATAATAGGAATTGACTTAGGTACAACTAACTCATGCGTGGCTATTATGGAAGGCGGCCAGCCCGTAGTTATTCCTTCCGCAGAAGGCTCGCGTACAACACCTTCTGTTGTGGCTTTTAAAGGAACAGAGCGCTTGGTAGGTATTCCTGCAAAGCGTCAGCTTATTACAAACCCAGAAAATACAATTTACTCATCAAAGCGCTTTATTGGACGTAAGTTCTAAGAAGTTACTGAAGAGGCAAAAATTGTATCGTATAAAGTAGTATCAGGTCAAAATGGCAATGCTGCCTTTGAAATTGCTGGAAAGGTAATCACTCCCGAAGAAGTGGCTTCTTAAATTTTCATTAAGATGAAAGAAACAGCAGAAGCGTATCTCGGTGAAAAAGTAACTGAAGCCGTGATTACGGTTCCTGCATACTTTAACGACTCTCAGCGCCAATCTACAAAAGATGCAGGACGTATTGCCGGACTAAATGTACGCCGTATTATTCCTGAGCCTACAGCTGCAGCTTTAGCTTATGGTCTGGATAAACAACATCATGAGAAAAAAATTGCTGTATTTGACCTTGGCGGCGGTACATTTGATATTTCTATCCTTGAAATAGGTGACGGGGTCTATCGAAGTGCTTTCTACAAATGGCGATACACACCTTGGCGGTGATGATTTTGACGCGGTAATTTTAAACTGGCTTGTCGAAGAATACCTCAAAGAAACAGGTATTGACCTTAGAAAAGACAAAATGGCACTTCAGCGTCTTCGAGATGCTGCTGAAAAAGCCAAAATCGAGCTTTCAGGTACTACCACAACTGAGATTAACCAGCCATTTATTACAATGGATGCCTCCGGTCCAAAGCACCTTACCATAACACTTACTCGTGCAAAGCTCGAATCACTTACTCATAATTTGATTGAGCGCACTCGTGAGCCATGCCTAAAGGCTTTAAAAGATGCAGGCCTTTCTAAAGATGATGTCAAAGAGGCTATCCTTGTTGGCGGTATGACGCGTATGCCAGCTGTGCAAGAGATGGTAAAAGCAATCTTTGGCAAAGAGCCAAATAAGAGTGTAAACCCTGATGAAGCAGTTGCCATTGGCGCAGCCATCCAGGGCGGCGTGCTTGCAGGTGAAGTAAAAGATATACTACTTCTTGATGTAACACCGCTTACACTTGGTATCGAGACACTTGGCGGTGTTATGACGCCAATTATCGAGCGTAATACCACCATTCCAACGCAGAAAAAACAGGTGTTCTCAACTGCCGGTGACAACCAAACAGCAGTTACCATCCGTATTTTGCAAGGTGAGCGTCCTATGGCAGAAGCAAACAAAGAAATTGGCCGTTTTGACTTATCTGACTTGCCGCCATCACCACGTGGTATGCCGCAAATTGAAGTATCCTTTGACATGGATGCCGATGGAATTCTGCATGTACATGCCAAAGATCTTGCTACGGGTAAGGAACAAAAAATCCGTATTCAAGCAAAATCTGGACTTGATGAAAATGAAATCAAAAACATCATCAAAGATGCCGAAGTACATGCCGAAGAAGACAAAAAACGCAAAGAAGCCATCGACGTTAAAAACCAGTGTGATGCTGTAATCTTTAGCGCCGAAAAAGCCCTTCGCGACTACAAAGAAAAAATTCCAGCAGATGTTGCAGCAGATGTGCAAGCCAAAATTGACAACGCCAAAAAGGCCACAGAGTCAAATGATATGGCGCGCATCAAGCAAGCTCAAAGCGAACTTGAAGAGCACATGCAGCATATTGGCGAAGCAATGTCCAAGGCAGCCGGAGCTCAGGGGCAAGCTCAACCAGGCCAAGATGGCCATGCCCAAGCGGGTGGTGAAAGCCAAGGCCAGCAACCCGGCTCTAAAGATGACAACACCATCGAAGATGCCGAAGTTGAAATCATCGACAAAGATGAAAGCAATAAGTAGAGTATCAATTGGGGGCCCTTTATGAGGCCCCCATCTTTACAAAATCACTTTACGATAAGACTATATCAACTGAGAAAGAAATGTTCTGGCAGAGACGATAACTGGCTCTGTTGTGTTAAAACAATTTCCGCCTTCAAAGTCTCCATCTATGACTACTTGAAAAGCATGAGAGGCCTGCGTAAGTTTTTGGTAGTAATAAAGGGACTTTGAAAGACCGGAGTTTTGTGAATTTTTAACTTCCACCAAAAACCAAGGTTTTTCATTTTTTGAAACTATAAAATCAACCTCTCTTTTTTCCTTGTCTCTTAGATAGTGAAGTCCATATTCTCCTAGTCCTGTATCATTCCAATAGTGAACGGCTTTCAAAAGATGTGAAGCGATAAAATTTTCTGCTCGCGCTCCAGCATCATCTACTAATGACCAGTCCCATAAAAATATTTTTGGTTCTTTTAATAAGGATCTTGTGATGTTTTTGGTCCAAGGCTGTAGGGTAAAGCAGTAATAAAAAGATTGAAGAATTTTAATCCATCTTTTAATTGTATCTACAGATACATTCACCTTATTGGCCAAATTAGTATAGCTTGTAAGGCTAGCTGCTTGTGCCTGTAAGAGCTTTGCTAACAGTTCTATTTCGCCAAGTTCCTGAATTTTGGTTAATTCACGAATGTCTTCTTTGAAAAGCTGATGGAATCGCAGTTTTTTCCAGCGTGTATAAAAAGATCTTTCTCGTCTTGTGAAGGGTTCAGGAAACCCTCCAAACTCAAAAAGCGACTGAAAATCGCCATCTGAAATCTCTATAGCCTCTTTGCCAATCTCCGTGTCTCTAGGATTTGGATTTACAATTTCACCAATTGAAAGAGGATGTAAACGATAGAGAAAATAACGTCCCATCAGGCTGTCACCTCCAGCTTTATAAACGTCGAGTCGAGCACTTCCAGTAACTATAATTCGTACTTTTTTTGAATATTTGTCAAAGAAACCTTTTATAAAAGGTTTCCATTTTCTATATTTATGAAGTTCATCGAAAACAATAACAGGAATACTTTGACTATAAATATCAAGTCCATTTGCTACTGCTACAGCATCCGCACCCTCTCTAATAAGTCGCTGATCGTTCTGGATATCCCATGTTAAATAAAAATGCTTGGGGTTTTCGTTAGAAACTTCAAGACTAGTTGTGGTTTTACCCACTTGTCTTGGCCCCACTAAAAAAACCATTTGACGTTCTTTTTTCAGATGTTCTTCAACTATTTTTTCGTATATTCTTTGCATAGTAACCTCTTTGACTATTTTACGTAATATCGTAAATTAGTCAAGACCATTTTACGACATTACGTAAAATGGTCAGAAAAATAATAAGGGTAAGAGGAAAGACTTAATCCATTTAAGAAGAATAAGCCTCTAAATTTTTCCCCGAGAAATAACCGATAAAAGAAAAGGAGGCCGAACTTTGCGATTATGCGATTTGGCTTTTCTCATCCATGATTCAGAAGGATTCCAACAAAAATCGCATAATCGCAAAGTCCGGCCTTTTTACAGCGGAATCGCACGAATCACAGGGTTCAGCCTATGGTGAAACAAATCGATCATTTTAAAAAATAATATTCACAAATTTACCCCCCCCAAGTTTTTGCCTTGTTTTTCCAGCGGCAGCTGGTAAAGTGGGAAGCCCCGCGTGAAATGGAAAACCGGTAGATCTGTATTGTAACGTGGGGAATGGTGGATTATTATTAAATGAAGCTGCGGTAGCAGCGAAACAAGTCTGTATCGCTGCTACTATAGCCATGGGAATTTGGAGTCGCGAAAGTGAATGTATTGAGGTCCTGCGTTAAGAAATAGGTAAAAAACTAATACGAATACGATACTATGTTGGCAATATCAAATCTTTGCTATAAGCGGCGTTTTCAAAAAAATTGGGATCTGAAAAATATTGCATATTAAATCCAAATAATACTAGGTTATGTCATCTTTAACTTTGAGGAATGATCATGACCAAAACATCTCGCTCACTTTTATCTTTTGGAGTTGCGGCTTTTGTGGCATTAACGCCCATTATTAGTTTTGCAGCACCTTTGCAAAGAACAAAACCCACTATAAATGCACAACAACAAAAATTAGTAAAACCTCAGCAAATAGCTGTGAGGCCGAATTTACCGCCAAAACAATTACCCAAACCGAACGGTAAGCTAGCTTTTACAAAATATAAAGCTATGCATGCCAAATCATCCAATCACCACAAAAAAAGTAGTAGTCATCAAAAGTCACGCTGTAAATCTGTTACCATCATTTCCGAACATGATATCAACAAGGCGTCTAGGAAAAGCAGTATGGGATTGGTTATCAGAAAACCCGGAAAATACAAACTATGCGAAGATGTAAACTGGCGCGGCAGGATTGCAAATAGCTATGCTATTACCATCATGGGAAATAACATCTCGTTAGATCTTGATGGCCATTTTATCAAACAGGTTGACACATCAGTGTCTAATAATTTTGCCATAAATATTGCTGAATCTTCACAAGAAATCTTTGTGCATAATGGAGTTATACAGCAGTTTTCAGGTGGTGCACTAATCGTACAACCAGGTGCTAATTGCATCACACTTGATGAATTAAATTGTAGTCAATGCACATATAATGGTGTAACATCCGTCTCTCCCATTATACCTGGCTTTGGTGCATTCTCAGGAACAATTCTGTTTAATGGTTCTCCAGAGAATCCCATTGAACATGTGATAATAACAAATTGCACGTTCTGCGATAACGGTATAATCGGCACACAACCGGTCTCGTTCGTTGGGACAATTTCAGGAACCACATTAACGTTAGATACACCACCACTTTATCCACTGACACCAGGATTTGTACTTACAGGTCCTTCAGTTACTGGAAATCCTATCATAGTTTCAGGCTCAGGAACTGTGTATACGATTTCTTCAGCACAAACAGTTAACGTACCTGAAGCATTGACAGTAAGTGATCCAAATAGTCAATTTGTACCATTTGGCTTTGTTTCTACCCTTTTTATAAACTACAGCAATGATATTAAAGTAGATAATGTAGTAGTAAATGGCACTTTTGGATATTTGCTATCGTGGGGAATTACCTTTTCGAGAAGCTCTGCGATTGTGTTATCTAATTACGAGATAAATGATATTTCTACATTCGGCCTGGCAAAAGGTGTGGAAGTTGCTGTTTGTAAAAATCTATTGATGGAAGACGGCGCAGTAAATAATATTATTATGAATGTCATTCCAGACTCAACCGCCTTTCCATTGGGACATGGAGCAGAAGGCACCAAGATCGGTTCTAGTCAAGATTGGACCATGCGCCGCGTGAGTTTCTCTGGAAACGTTGTACAAACTCAAGTGCCAACCGACTTCACAGTTTCACCAATTGGATACGTTGATTGTGCAGGATTTATTGTCGATGTGATAGGAGATGCAGCCAAAGGTGGCTTAGTAGAAGATTGTACAGTCATAGGCTTGAAAAATGATGGTGGCCAAGTTCCTGAGAATCCAACGTATACCGCTGGGTTTAACCTTGCTACCGGATTGGGTAGTAATGGAATTGAAAATGTGCAGATTATCCGTTCTACGGCATCAGATCTTTTAGGATCAGTAGGATGGGTCTTTGGTTTTGGAGGCTCTCCAGTCCCGACATTCAATTCAAATTTCGCAGATATTACCTTCAAAAACTGTATAGCTCAAGATATTGCTGGCACAGGCGATGCAATCTATTCAGCAGGATATATACTTGTTGATGAAAGATTCAACGTTTTAGATTGTACCGCAAATCGCATTACCGGTTCATCGGCATACGGAGTAGTTCTTGATAGGTTACCAAGTTCTGAAGCCAATGACTGCATAGTTCGCAATAACCTTCTGACTAATTGCGATACCTGTGGAATCATAGATTTCACTGTTGCCAAGGACAGTGTTATTACGGGTAATTATGCCGCATTAAATGGGCCAGGTGGTGCAGGACCTAATTACGTTGGGCTTAATGCATTTGTACCAATTGTACTTTGGAAACCATATTTGGCATCGCCAGCACCAGCAACTCCTAGCATTTTGGATAATCTTGATATTCAAAACTGATTGGTAGACCCTTAAAAGGGATATTCAAAATTGGCCTGTTCCCGGACTAACGAAAGGTTGCCCGGAAACAGGCTTTTTTCATTTTCTCTCTAAAAATAGGTGGCTATAAACATTAATTGTTGGATTTGGAATTATAAGATTGGGGGCCGGGCCTAGAGTGTTGATTTAAGTGCTTTTTTACAAAATGATTTGCTTTCAATAGTTGTCCTTGGCAGAAGTTTTTTTGGAGTGACTCGATTCATCGAGTCTTTTCTTAGGCCGATTCATCGGCCGCACCGCTTGAAACTTTTGCGGCCAGATTGATAAGCATAAAGCTCATGTCAGCGCGGCCGATGAATCGGCCTAAGAAAAGACTCGATGAATCGAGTCACTCCAAAGAACTTCGCTCAAAAAACATGCGCCAAGCGCCTCATTCAAGGACAAATATTGCATGATATTCATTTCGCAAAAACGCCCTCAAATCAACACCCTAAGCGAGGACCCCCAATCATATCTCTTCCTTAATCCTGCTTATCTTGTTCTTTGCTAAATCCATAAAGACAGGATAAACATGATCGCAAGCGGCATGATAAGCAGGATAATTGTAAATCATTTACTCGGTGTCAACACTTCTCCAAACTGGAAGAAAAACGGTCACATATTTAAAGAAGTTTTCAGGTGAAAATGGCCGTGCCCCCCAAACATTGTGAAGGGAGCTTCCATAATAGTCTTTTTTGTGAAAGGCGTTGTCTTAAGAGATACAGCTCCTTAGCTGCCAAAAAGGGATTCTAGAGTTGTTTTGCGGTATGAAAAAATTTTTTTTATGTCCTGTTCAACTTTTAGGGAATTAAGCAGGCGGCCGAAAATGCCAAAAGGTAGTTTGTAATAAATTGTGTCAGTCATTTCAATGCCATTTTCAATTTCAGTAAAGCAATGAGTGTGATGCCAAAAGCTATAGGGTCCAAAGCGTTGTTCATCTATAAAATATTCATGATGTTTTACGTGGGTTATTTCTGTAATCCATTCAAGGGGTATATTACAGAAAGGACGAATGGTGTAAATAATTATTTGGCCTGCATACATCTTCTGCTTATGCAAGGTATTCATAATTTCAAAACCCATGTGCGGGGGAGTAAGGGTTTTTAGGTTTTCTGGGTTTGAAAAAAAGTCCCAGGCTTTATCTAATGTTATAGGTAGCTTTTGTGAATAGCTTAAAATGTGCATTGAATACCCCATAACAGACATTTCTTGTAGCCTTTACATTCTATAAAAGGCTGTTTTAAGGAAAGATTTTTTCTCTAGCAACATAAAGCTATTTATTTTATTTGTCATATACGATATAGTTTATTGTTTGCTTGCTTTGGAGTGTTGCAAATTCTGGTTATTGCAAGTATAGAGGCGTCTAGAGTATCTTTTTGTGTTGTTTTTTTTGAGGCAGATTTGGGACTGAAAAAAATTATCATTTCTGGGTTTAAGTCGTTTGCAGAGCATACGAGCATTTCTTTTTGCGATGGCATCAATGCCATTGTAGGGCCAAACGGCTGCGGCAAATCTAATATCGTAGACGGATTTTTGTGGTGTTTGGGCCAGCAATCAGCTAAAACGCTTCGCGCATCCTCTATGCAGGATGTCATTTTTGCTGGATCACTTAAACGTAAAAGCCAAGGCATGGCTGAAGTCACAGTAGTTCTTGATAATGAAAAGGGCCTTTTACCTGTTGAATTTCAAGAAGTGGCCATCACACGCCGACTTTATAAAGATGGTGAATCAGAATATCTCATCAACAAACAAAGTGTAAGACTTAAAGACATTGTAGAACTTTTAGCTCATACCGGCGTAGGTAAAGAGTCTTTTGCCGTTATTGGACAGGGCAAAGTATCAGAAATTATCAGCCAAAGCCCGCAAGATCGCCGCAGCCTGTTTGAAGAGGTGGCAGGCATCTCGCATTTTCTTATAAAGCGAAAAGAAAGCGAGCGCAAACTTGAGCTTGCAAAAACAAACGTAGCACGCGCTAAAGACATAACTCAAGAAGTTGAAGCCCAAAAGAAATCACTGGAAAAACAGGCCAATGATGCCAAACGCTTTTCCGAGCAGCGCCAAAAGCTTGCCTGCTACGAGCGTATTTTGTGCCAAAACCGCTTTACGGAACTAAAAAAAGAGCATGTGTTGCTTTCTTCTCAGGCAAAATCATCCCAGGAAATGCTGAAAGACTCCCAAGAAAAAGAATCACAGCTCAAAATAGACCTGCAGGAAAAAAAAGAGATACTTAAGGTGTGCCAAAAGGCTTATAGCGACCTGCATGATGCCGATCACCTATTAGAGAAAACCATTCAGGCAATTAAAAAAGACATCGATTTTTGCGACGAGAAAAAGGGGACACTTTCTACCCAAGAAAAAGAGTCATCCTCGCTTTTACATACCTTAGAAGAGCGAAATATACGCCTTGAAGAGCAAAAGATAATTCTTGAAAAAGATCTTACACTAAAAGAAAAAGAACTCTCTAATTTAAGAGAACAAAAGGATACAGCCTTTACCCAGTGGCAGAAGGTATATCAAGAACAAGAAGCATTGGAAAATACGCTTAAAGGCTTTTACGCAAAAAGGTTTTCTTTGCAAAGCCGCATGCAAGCTTGTGAGTCTGATCTCAAAAAAAGCCAGCTTGCAGATGATGTTGCTAAAGAAAAAGTGCAAGAGCGCATGCATCAAAAAGAAAAATTTGAAGCATTAAAGACTACTGCTGCAAATGAGTCAGGCCAAAGAAAAAACGAACTTCAAGAGGCCCTTGGCCTTGTTGAAAAATATAAAGCAGCACTGCAAGAACAAACTTTTTTGCTAAAAGAATACGTTAAAGCACTGGACTTACATAAAGAAAGCCAAAACAAAATTAAGCAAGAGCTGTATGAAAAAGGGGCCCGCTGTAAAGCCTTGTCGCAACTTGCAAGCCATATGGAAGGCTATACATCAGGTGCTAAAGCCCTTTTGCAAGAATCAAAAAAACAAGGCTCTGCAGTTTTTGGTAAAATTACGCCCCTAGCAGACGCTGTAGAGCTTGATCACGAGCTTTTAGGACGCCTTTATGATGCCAGTTTACTTGTGTATACCAAAGATGATTTAGTAGAGGCTTTAAAGCTTTGTGAAAAACTTAAATGCCAGGATGTATCGTTTGTATGTTTAGAAATGCTCAAAGTTAACGATCCAAAAGGCCTCAAAAACCACTTTTTGCAAAAAATTACACCTGAAACATGGCTTGATGATAAGTACTACGTTGACGGCTTTGGTGTACTTTACTTAGCAAAATCCAAAGGTGAAAATATCTTTTCACGCTCAAAAGAAATCAAAGCCCTGCAGATTGAAATCGAAGCACTCACACAGACTAGTTTAGAGATCGAAGAAAAAAATCCAAGTTCAAGATGCCAAAAGGCAAGTTTTACAAGGGGATGTGCAACGACAAGACCAGGAAATGCGAAAAGCTGATATGCAAGTTGTATCTATTAACTTTCAGCTGCAAACAAGTGATAGAAGATTGCATGAAATTCAGCGAGATGTCGAGAGACAAGATAGTGAAATGGCAAGCTTAAATGAACTTACAGCTAAGCTTAAAGTTACACTCGAAACAAAAGAAGAAGAGCTAAAGCAGGCTATGAGGGCTCTTACTGATCTAGAGCTTGAGTTTACCTCGTGCGAGACAAAAGCACATCAGATAAGAGAAAATGTCGCCTTGCTGCAAGAAAAAAAGCAAAAAACTTTTTACCTTTTTGATGATTGCCAAAAGGCATTAGAAAAGCAAAGACATGCTTTAGAGCTTCTTTTAGTGCAAAGAAAAGAAGTGACAAGCCGTCTTGAACAAGAACTAAAGCTGCAAAAGACTATTCAGCAAGAGCGCGCATCACTTGATGGCAAAAAGCAGGATACTGCCAAAATTTTAGAAGCAAAAAATAAAGAACAAGCGCTTATAAAAGAGCAGCTTTCTATAAAAAAAGAGGCCTCAGGACAACTAGAAGCTGAAACAAAAGCTCTTTCATTGATGATAGATGAGCTCCAAAGCAAAAAAGAAGACCATATTAAATTAAGCTCAAGTAAACAAGCCGAACTTGAACATCTGCAAGAGCAGCTTTTAGCCTACGATACAGCGCTTTCTCAGCCGGCACCTGATGGTTTAGAAAATTTCCAAGAAGCAAGGCCCACAGATGATGATATAGTGCGTCTTAAAAATGCCGTAGAAAAAATGCGCAATGTAAATCTTTTAGCGGTAGAAGAACATGAAGCGGCTTGCCAAAGACATGCCCAGCTTATAAGCCAGCTACAAGATCTTGAAAATGCTGAAATTGAACTTATACAGATCGTTACGGCACTAGAAAAGGAAAGCCTTAAGGCCTTTAGCAAAACTTTTGAAGAGGTAAGGCTTTCATTTCAAAAACATTTTCAAACGTTATTTCAAGGCGGAGAGGCGGATCTTGTACTCACAGAGGGTGATGCGGGCGTTGACATTATGGCAAAACCACCAGGTAAGCAGATGCGTTCTATGCAACTACTTTCAGGGGGTGAAAAATCCCTCACAGCACTGGCTTTACTTTTTGCCTGCTTTGATGTTAGGCCAAGCCCATTTTGCATCCTTGACGAGGTTGATGCACCGCTTGATGAAACAAATGTTGAGCGCCTTGGCAACCTTTTGCGCGTATTTTGCGACCGAACGCAATTTCTCGTCATCACCCACAATAAAAAGACTATGCAGATTGCCGATACCCTCATAGGGGTCTCCATGGCAGAAAAGGGTGTCTCTCAGATAATTTCATTAGACTTTAAGCGCCGTGAAACTCCTGCTGGAGCAGTTTTAGTTGGCTAAAATCGAAAGTTTATGCTAGAATGCTCTATTCCTATTATTTTAAAGGAGTATTAGATGACCCAGAGAAAATCAATTGTTGTTGGCATTCCAAAAGAGATCAAAAACCATGAGTATCGAGTTGGAGCTACCCCTTCGGTTGTTACAGCTTTAGTTGCTGCTGGTCATAAGGTACTTGTTGAAACTATGGCAGGCGCGAAAATTGGTTTTAGCGACGAAATGTATGCTAAAGTGGGCGCTGAAATTGTAGGAAGTGCTCAAGATCTTTATAAGCGATCTGACATGATTGTAAAAGTAAAAGAGCCGCAAGTTGCCGAATATCCTCTGTTAAGAGAAGGTCAAGTGCTCTTTACCTATCTGCACCTAGCTCCAGATCCTATTCAGACAAAAGCTCTTTTAGATCGCGGCGTTGTGGGAATTGCTTATGAAACAGTTACTGATCCTGAAGGAAGATTACCCCTTTTGACCCCAATGAGTGAAATTGCTGGCCGCATTGCTATTCAAGCCGGGGCGACTGCCTTGCAAATTGCAAATGGCGGAAAAGGTGTACTTCTTGGCGGCGTTGCAGGTGTTGCGCCTGGCAAGGTTATTGTAATTGGAGGCGGCGTTGTAGGAACAGAATCTGCTCGTATGGCCCTTGGTCTTGGTGCAGATGTGACAATACTTGATACCAACTTAAGTCGTCTTCGTGCTTTAGATGCACTTTATGGACCCCGTTTAAAGACGCTCTATTCATCTCCCGCTATTCTTGAAGAGTGTTTTAAGCAGGCCGATCTGATTATTGGTGCCGTATTAATTCCAGGAAAACTTGCCCCTAAGCTCATTAAAAAAGAACATCTCAAACTTATGAGTCCGGGAACTGTCATAGTTGACGTAGCTATCGATCAGGGCGGTGCAGCAGAAACATCACGTCCTACATCGCACTCAGAGCCAACCTACAGCGTTGATGGCATACTGCATTACTGCGTTCCTAACATGCCAGGAGCATGCGCTCGGACCTCTACCCAGGCACTGACAAATGCTACTATGGGCTATGCCTTGCGCATTGCTAACAAAGGCTACAAACAAGCACTCCAGGAAGATAAAGGCCTTAAAAATGGTCTCAATGTATGTCTTGGCAAGGTCACACATCAAGATGTGGCAAATGATCTTGGCTTGCCGTATCACCCAGCAGATGAATTTTTAGTGTAATTCATTCAGGGACTGTGCAATAATTTATTGTTGCATAACTTATATATTTAGCCACATTTGAGAACTTTTAACCATTGGTTCTATGCATATCCCTGATTTTCTAGAACCTTATCGAATATCTGGACAAAAGCTGCTTACATCAGGCGCTGTAAAGGGCCTTGTGTTTTCTGGCCCCACATATCAAGTGGAAATACATGATCCTGTTTTGTCAGATCCCCTTTGGGTTTTTTTGCAGTTTGATGAAAATGAAGAGATCAAAGATCTTTTTTGTAGCTGTGAAGAGTCAAGTGAAAAAGGGGCCTGCAGCCATATGGCAGCTGCTTGCTACTATGTATATCACAAAAAAAATAAGCCCCAGCATGTGCGCTTTGAGATAAGTTTTTGGCACCATCTCTTTTTAAAGATGCAAGAAGATGCAGCCCCAAGGCCGCCTAAAGTGGTGCAAAAGCCGCATTTGATAGAAGTTTTTACCGATGATGGTACGCTTTTGTTTAAGGTAACGGGTAAAGGCGCAAGCTTTGCTGCATTTGCTCTGCTGCTTTTGCCAAAGCCAGAAGAGACAGAAGAGACTTCAATTAAATTTTCCAGCCTTTCTGAAGAAGAAATTGATCGTTGGAAAACAGGACGTCCTTCACTTCGGCTGCGCTATGAACTTTCATTTTTTTCAGATCTTGCCAAGTGGTTTTTCTTTAAACAAGAAGAGAATCAAAAAATTTCTGTAAAGTTGTTGCCGCAAGATACTATTCCCCAAGAAGTTGAAATTTCCTATCAAGATCTGCTCTTCGAAGCAAAAGTTGATATTTTACCTCTTATTGATAGCTTAAATACCGTTAATGCTAATTTGAGGGTGTTAGACGATAGTGAGTTCTCACTTGAACGAATTGATTTTGATCCTAAAGGGGGAATATTTACTTTCCATTCAGCAGCGCTTGAGTCGTCAAATGCCAAAGAAGGCACCCCGTACGGCCCATGGCGATTTTTGCCAAAGCGTGGATTTATATCACTTGCACATAAACCTAAAAGCCAAGTTATCCGAAAAGAAAAAGAAGAAATTATTAGGCTTTTTACAGAATCTTTAGGACTACTTAAAACACATCTTGATGTTCCGGTTGAAGAAGATGCCAAGGAAATTCAGTATGCAATTTACTTTGATACTAAATGTCGCCTGCATATCGAAGCTTTTCTTTACAAAGCTCACGACCTAGAAAAAGCCCATGTTTGGGGTGATTGGGCATATGTTGGTAATAAATTTGTTAAGCTTGCTCCTAGAAAATTTGAAGAACTTCATTTTATTGTGGAAAAACTTGAACTATCCACTTTTTTAATGGCAAATAGACAGTGGCTAACTCAGTTTGATGGCTTTCAAGTACATGTGGCAAAGCTTGAAGAACAAATTCTTTATGAAGTAAATCAGGTCGGACACCTTACCTTTCGCTCTCAGCTTCAAAAACTTCCTGGAACCAAAAAATGTCTTGATCTTGGCGACTGGCTTTATGCGGAAGGCGACGGCTTTTATGTGAAGAATTTTACCGATGACAACCCGCCGCTGCCTTTTGGAAGAGAGATTCCACGACATCTTGTAGCTGAATATATTCGACATCACCTTGAGCTATTACAGGCGGTTCCTGGCTTTTTTGCCGAGCAAAATCCAATTTCAAGTGTTGGTTTAAATATAGGATTAAAAAAGAAAGGGACTATCGAGATCTTACCTGAGTATGAGTGGCATAAACCAACCGATGCTCAGAAAAGTTTTTTTTATGATGAATTTATTTTTGTTCAAGACTCCGGCTTTTATCGCCTGCCGCCAACATTTAGACCAGTACATTTAACGCGTGAAGTAAATGCCACTGACCCGCAGGTGTGGAGTGATTTTTTTGAAAATCTCCTGCCTAAATTAAAAACAGAATACCAGTGCAAGATAGATCCTCGGCTGGAAAAAGCTGAGCAGCTGGACCTCACAGTATCACCGCAAGAAAAAGCCGGCAGCACTCCTATGAGGTTATCTGACTGGGCACTTGATGTATCATGGCAGAGCCAAAAAGGCTCTATAGCTATGAAAGACCTAGTTTCTGCTAAAAAAAGACAAGAGCGGTTTTTACCAACTGATGCAGGCGTTGTAGATCTTACTGAAGATCGTTTTCGCTGGCTTGATACGGTTTCAGCCCGGCTTAAGGGTAAAGGTAAAGGCGATATTTCCCTAAATCCGGCCGATTTTTTACGTGTCACGGCCTACGATACAATACATGTTGATACTAAGGGTTTAAAATCTAGTGAGAACTTTAAGCAGGTACTTGAACGTCTTTTAGTTCAAAAACCTAGCGTGCCACTTGAGCTATCATCGCTCAAATGCGACTTAAGGCCTTATCAAAAGCACGGAGTAGATTGGCTTTGGTTTTTATATCAAAATGATCTTTCAGGTCTTTTATGCGATGACATGGGTGTAGGAAAAACCCACCAGGCTATGGGTTTAATGGATGGTGTCCGAAGCTACCAGAAAAAAAACGGTAAAAAAAGCCTCTTTCTTGTGGTATGCCCTACAAGCCTTGTGTATCACTGGCAAGATAAGCTTGAGCGTTTTTTACCGGACTTTAAAATAAAAGTTTATACTGGTTTTTTACGAACTCTTGATGATTTTGCAGGTGATTACGATATCTTACTTACAAGTTATGGAATCTGGCGAAATGAAAGTCAGAAGCTTAATAAATATGTCTTTGATGCCGCCTTCTTTGATGAGCTTCAAATTGCAAAAAACCACGTAAGTCAAATTCACAGCGCCCTTTTACAAGTTCAAGCTTTATTAAAAGTCGGTCTTACCGGAACGCCAATAGAAAATCATCTTCGCGAACTAAAAGCACTTTTTGATTTAGTGCTTCCAGGTTACATGCCGCACGATGCTGAATTCCGTGAATTTTTTATGCGGCCCATAGAGCGCGGTGATTCGCCTAAGCGAAAAGAGCTTTTGTCCCGCTTTGTTCGGCCTTTTGTGCTGCGTAGAAGAAAATGCGATGTGCTTCCTGATCTTCCGGTAAAAACTGAAGAGCTATATTATGCACAGCTTGCCCCTGAGCAAAAAACTCTTTATAAAACTGTAGCATCACAGCAGGCATTTCCGCTTATACGCCAATTGCAAGATGAAGGCTCGCCAATTCCCTACATGCATATTTTTGCCGTATTATCCGCCCTTAAACAGATCTGCAATCACCCAGCAGCATATCTTAAGGATGTAGCAAATTATGAGGCTTACGAGTCTGGCAAATGGGAATCCTTTGTCGAATTAATTGAAGAAGCTGTAGAAAGTGAACAGAAGGTAGTAGTGTTTTCGCAGTTTCTTGCCATGCTTGATATCATCGAGCTTTTCTTAAAAAAGAATGGTATAGGTTATGCACAAATTCGCGGACAAACCAAAAACCGCGGTGATGAGGTAAATCGTTTTCATAACGATCCTAATTGCAAAATATTTTTGGGCTCTCTTCAGGCTGCCGGCCTTGGAATTGACCTTACGCCTGCCTCTGTTGTAATACACTACGATCGCTGGTGGAATGCAGCGCGCGAAAACCAAGCAACCGACCGTGTGCACCGCATAGGCCAAGTTCGCGGGGTACAAGTATTCAAATTGCTTACAAAGGCCACCATCGAAGAGCGCATTGACCAGTTAATCTCGCGCAAGGCAAATCTGCTTGAAGATGTAGTCTTCTTCGATGATCACCAAATTGTCAAACGTCTATCAAGACAAGAGATCATTTCATTGCTAGAGGGTCTTCCTGAAGAGGATGGAACATAATCTCGATCTTAATCTCGATCTTTTTTTTATCGTTTTTATCGTTCTATCATTCTTACCGTTAAAATTTGTCAGCAGCAAGCGGTAAATCTAAAATGATAAGAACGATAGAACGATAGAACGATAAAAAAAGAGCTAATGCCAATCATAAAAAGATCCAAATTTCCTCATCCTTGTAAATCATGCACCTTATTTTTGTTGTTTGTTTTTAAATTGTGATGGGTATACTGGCGATGATGTAGAAAGGAACGTATTATGTTTTCAATCTTTAGGTCATTATTTAGTTGTTTTTCTTGCTCATCTTATGTTGATGATACCCAGATTGTGGACTGCTTTATGAACATGTGCAAGCATGTGCGAGGGCATTATTCGATTACTGGAAGGACAAGTGAATATTTCGCTGACTTAAAGCGCATTTCTGATACCTATAATACTTTGTATTACAAGCTAGCACTTGATACTTTAGATCTTCCCGCAGAAGTTTTGACTGATGTTAGACTGCTGACAAACCTTTATCCTCTAATAAGAGGCGCTACGCCCCCTCTGGTAGAGGCAGCTGGCAAGGCAATTCGTGCAGGCATTCCATTTCACATCGTGCAGAATATCGTAGGTGATGTTGTTGATATTGAAGATCAGGAATATAAATTTGTTAGCTATATCGCGGCTATTACAGAAGAATGTTCGACATGCTATGAAACCTTTAGCCAGCAGGATTATCTAGATAAGCGTATTCTTCGTGTATCGTGTTGTTTGAAGTATTTACATGCTCCATGTGCATCAGAGTGGTTAAAGCCTCGTAGGACCTGTCCTTTATGCAGGGCAGAATTAGAAGTAGATAAGCATGAAAAACATTGGAATGCATTTCTTGAGACTATTCATAAAAAAATGCTTACGGGATTTGGCCTTCTTGATGCAGAATTAGCTTCCGACATCGCTAAAATAGAGCAAGAGGAGCA
Organism: uncultured Chlamydiales bacterium; assembly: GCA_963785335.1. Classification (GTDB taxonomy): domain Bacteria; phylum Chlamydiota; class Chlamydiia; order Chlamydiales; family FEN-1388; genus SZAS-7. Next base: position 25,781 of record CAWAUW010000005.1, read on the forward strand.
GTCTCGACGTAAAAAACAAATTGAAGATGATGCAAAGCTTGCTATTCTTCTATCTCGTCAAACTCACGCTCATTAATAGCCAGTATTTCAGCATTAATTTCATCAGTAAGAGCAGGAAGATCGCGATCATAGGTTGTTGCATCTGGTGCAAAGCCGCTCTTTTTCTTTTGCGGGGCTTTTGCGCGTAATTGAAAAATTAATGGTACGCCCTTGAAACCAAAAGTATCTCTTAAGGTATTGATAAGATATTTTTGATAGGTGGGTTCGCATAGATTTGGTTTATTTACAAAAAGCACAAAAGATGGCGGTCTTGTATCAACCTGGGTCATGTAGTATACACGAAGACGCTTTCCTCCAAGTACCGGAGGGTGATATAGCTGCATGGCGGTGGTTAAGCACTTATTAAGAGGCCCTGTAGATATGCGCATTTCATAGGATTCTAGCACTTCATCTACAGCTTTAAAGATTTTATCGAGGTTTCGCTTGTTGAGTGCTGATATGCAAATTTTAGGACAGTGTGCTAAAAATGGAACTTCATCTTCAATACCCTTGATGCAGTGCTCCATGCGAAAGCCGTGAGCAAGATCCCATTTGTTAATTAATACGACGCAGCTTTTTTTGGCTTCTTCGATCATTTTGGCAATCTTCTTTTCTTCAGAAGTAATGCCTTGCAAAGCATCAATCATTAAAAGGCAGACACTTGAGCGCTCAATGGCACCTTCCGTTCTGATGTGGGCATATTTTTCGACTACTTCTTTTTCTTTTTGCTTTTTGCGAATACCAGCAGTATCAATAAAAACATATGGTTTATCTTTGAAAACTACTTCTGTGTCAATGCTATCTCGGGTGGTACCAGCAAGTGGGCTTACGATACTTCTTTCATCACCAACTAATGAATTAAGCAGGGTAGATTTGCCAACATTTGGTCTTCCCACAATGGCAATGTGTGGAAATTCAGGAATTGCTTCTTCAACTGGTGGAACAGGAATATCTTTAAGTGCGGCTTCGATAAGCTCGGCTATTTGATAGCCATGTAGGGCAGATACGGCAATCATTTTTTCAATGCCAAGTGCCGCAAATTCGTAGAGTGATCCTTGCTGGGAGTGATGGTCAATTTTATTAATTGCCAGGCAAATCGGTTTTTTTGAGCGGTGCAGAAGCCGCGCTACCTGCATATCTAAATCAAGCGGCCTTGCCTTGCCATCAACTACCATAATGATAGAATCTGCCTCCTCTATGGCAATACGAGCTTGCTTGTATATGAGATCACCATAAGGGTCATCCTTTCGTCCCATGCCGCCAGTGTCAATAAGCTCAAAGTTTGTGCCGAAGGCTTCGGTTTTGGCATAGAGCCTATCGCGCGTAATACCTTCTGCTTCATCTACAATTGAAATCTTTTTTTTACAAATAGCATTAAATAGAGCAGATTTTCCAACATTGGGGCGCCCGACAAGGGCAATTCTAATAAGTTTTTTCATATTTTCACTTTAAGGTAAGCCAGAGAGTATAGTGTGTCCAATTAAAAAAAACAACACAAACCGGAAAAGAGTGTGAGCGGAAGTTGATCCGCCAAATAGGACAAAAAACGTGGCTACTTGGCTGAATTTTCTATTCCTTTTAGCCAGGTAGCTTATGTACTACGGTTACTTGGCTAAAACTAGAGAGCATTAGCCAATAAAATGTATCAAGGCATAAATTCACTCTAGGACATCATCTTCTACTGTGTTGATCTTGCTGTTAAGAAAAGCAAGATACTTAGGCGTCAGATATTTATATGAAATCCTAAGGTGATTCAGAGAGGGGGGTATTTCATCATGAATTTTGGCTAACTGATTCCCAGAAACTTCTAAGAGATGAAGAGACGTGCAATGGCTCAACTCATTTGGAAGTGACGTTAAATTATTATTAATAAGATTAAGGCCCTCAAGCCTTTGATACTGCCCTATCGTCGGAGGAAGTACTTGAAGTTGGTTGTCACGTACTTTTAATACCAAAAGGTTTATGCAACGACCAAGCTCTACAGGAAGCTCTTTGAGGTAATTATAATTGATATTTAAGAACGTAAGAGCAGAACATTTGCCTATTGCTGAAGGAATGGCAGTTAAACGATTGCGAGAAAAGTCCGCCTGCGAAAGTTTTGTACATTTTGCAAGTTCTGGAGGTATTGTATGTAAAGAATTGTTAGCGGCAAGCAATGCGCCTAATGCTGTGCAATGGCCAAGCTCTGCAGGTAGCTGTTCCAAACAGTTTTGAGACACTCTTAGAGCTGTAAGCTGCTTACATTTACCAAGTTCTGGGGGAAGAGTTTTGAGTGAGTTTTTTACACAGTTTAAGTAAATAAGTGACTTGCAATTACCAATTGAAGAGGGAAGGGCTGTTAAATGATTTCCATCAGCGTAAATTTGCGTAAGTGATGCCAAGTTGCCTATAGTGTCGGGTAGTTTTCTAAGGAGATTGCCATTAATATGAAGGTAAGCAAGCTTACTACACAACCCAATTTCTTCAGGTAAGGCTGTTATTGAGCAGTCTATTGCATCAAGCAACTGAAGATTTGTATACATTGCAATCTCAGCTGGCAGAACCATCGGTACACCACCTGGATTTTCTAATTTTAGCGTCACAACAGTTTTGTCATCTACAAAATCTTGTCCAGGCCCTGGAGCTAGTGCAAAAAAGAGTACTGCTTTACCATGCAACACCTCTTCTTGATACTTATGTTTGACTTCTAGGACTGCTGTAACTCCTGAACTTGTTACGTTTGCCAGTATGGTGGGATGACGCTTCCAGATCTCTTCAAGAACAAGATTTGCATTTTCATTATTTGTTGCGCCCAAGCTTAAAAGCTCATACATGCCCATTTTTGGTAGAATGTGGCCTTTACGTATATCTCTTGGGAGTTTGTGCCATGAGGCCGCCTCTCTATCAGGCTGCGTAGCGTGTGCCGCAACAGAGGATACTTTACCTTCAAGATCTGATGCCTTTGTCTTTTTTTGTGATTCTGGGGGAGAGGGGGCCTGTTCAAAATCCTCCCGACCCCGCTTTGCTGGATCAACCATCTAAGTTGCCTTTTTTGCTTTTTCTTGTGCATATATAAAAAAAAGCTTTTAATCAAGGCTGAAAAATCTCACATCAACACCTCAATTACTTTTCGTCTTCTATAGGAAGCTCTCTAGAAGTTTAAAAGTTCTTTGAGGTCGTTTAGCTCTTTACGCCAGCCGCCAGCACGTTCATTGGCATCATCATAGACGCGCTCTTCATGTTGCGTGATCTGTTCGATGTCTATAGGTGAATCGATGATTCTGGGGTGAATATACATGATAATGTTACGTCTAACATCTTGAATATTCTTGTTGTTAAAGAAATACCCGATAATAGGTATTTGTCCTAAAAGAGGTACTGTATCAACTTGTGTAGTAATTTGGGTTTGGAGCATGCCGCTCATAAATAAAAAGTAGTTGGAAGGTAGGTGAACGCGAGTGGTGGTTCTTGTTTCATTAATAGTGGCAGGCGGCGCGCTGTTGTTACCTTGGTTTGCAACCTGAGTTGAGTTGGCATTGCTAATTGTCTGCTGGATAATCAACGTTACCATATCACCAGAGCTGATTAGCGGGGTAACCTTGAGATCTACACCAGTCTGTACTGTTTCATAGTTTGTTGAAACAGTGTTTGTGGAGTTATTTGCAGTTGAGTTTACAATTGACTGACCCTTAATCGGTATCTGCTGGCCTACAAAGATCTCAGCTGGCACATTGTGCTCTGTTACGATTTTAGGGTTTAAGATTAAGTCTACATCGTTGTCAGTACGTAAAAAGTTTACGAAGGCTGCAAATGAGCGAAAAGCTGTTCCATGATGCAAAATTTTGCGGCCAATGGCAGTGCCAGATAGACCTTCACTAAGAGGAATAGCCTGAAGCGTAGTTGGCGGCACTGTAGGCACTGGATTTGGCAATTGAATAACTGTAAGAGGTGTCGCAATAACGCTTTGCCCGCCAGATCCTGGGCCATTCAAAAAGCCAGCTGAGTATGCGTAATTTTTTGATTGGTATTTGCCAGCCCATTCAACGCCGAAGTTTAGGGTGTTGCCAAGGGTGGTATCAAGAATAAGTGCTTCAATAAATACCTGTCGAACAGGTATGTCGATTTGATTGATGAGTTCTTTTGCGCGCTGCAATGTGGATCTTGTACCGGTAAACACAAGTGAGTTATTTTCAATAAGAGCCTGTACGCTATTTAACGTTACAACAAGATCACTTGGAGGTAAAGAATTTCTTGCTGCTGCAGTTGCTAAATTCGTTGTGCCGCCGCCGCTTAAGCTTGCTGCAATGGCCTGTAGGGCTCTTACGACATCTTCGGCCTTGCGGTACTGGAGTCTGTGAATAAAAAATTGTGTGGATTCAGCTTGGCCAAGTGGCAGTTCACTTTCGTAAACACCTTTCTTTTCACCAAAAATCTTTAGTCTCTCATCGGCAGTGAGGCCTTTTTCACGCAAAATTCGCGTTACTTGATCACCAGATAGCTTGCCGATTTGCTCGGGTGTAAAGCCTTTGGTATTTAAAATGGCATTGCGCTCGCGCGGTGAAAATGTATCAATTTCTTCTTGGGTAAGAGGAACGGCTGTTTGACGCTGCTTTTGAGTTTCCTGATTGCGGGTTTCTTGTGCTTGGCGTGCGGCCTCAGCATCAAATTTCATAGAATCAAGATTTAACAGGCCAAATGTTGTCTGGTTAAGATCTAGTGACTGAAGCACTGAAAGCGTTTTTTCGACGAGGTATGCAGTTGAGATGATAAATATGCTGTTAGATGCCTGATAGGGCACTAATATTAACGTTTTATCAGCAGCAATGGGAGATACAATACGCTGTGCCACTGAAATAAGGGCAACAGGTGAGTTATTCAGTGCAACGTACTGGCCAATTTCAAGACCGCTATTTGGCGCATCTAATTTTTTGATTAGGTCTGAAAATTTGGTAATATTTGTTAAAATATCGGTTACAACCACCCGCATGGTTTCATCCATGGTCTCAATTATAGCATCTTTTGACGACATGGTTTTTAGAATTGTAGCAATCCGGGCAGGGGATACATTAGCTATTTGAAATACTGCTGTAGCAACTTCAGGGCCTAATTTTCCATTTTCATCCACGTGTAAAAGGCCAGCCGGTGCGCCAAGATCAGATGTTTGGTGTATAAGAAAGTTGTTGCCCTCTTCGACAAGGTAAAATCCGTGCACGCGTAAATTTTGTAAAAGTGCTGCAAGAACATCTTCTAGAGTAGCAGGCGTCTCAGAAATGATTGTAACAGGAAATTGGAGAAGCTGTGGATCAAATATGAAGTTTTTACCAGTCAGGCGGCTTACAAAACGTAAAAATTCGGTGATGCTTACATTGTTAAAGTTTATAACAGGGCCAAGAGCAGGTGCTGGGTTGCCAGGCATTTGCATATTTGGACCGCTTTGGGCCTGTGACATATTTACAGGGGGCTCTTGTGTAGTTGGTGGTGAATTGTCTGATGCTTGGGCAATAAGATTTTGGGTAGTAGTGTTTGAGCCAAGACTAGAATGTGAGTAAATATTTGCTCGAGGTTGCCCTGTTTGGGAAAGACTAGTGAACTTTTCTGAATCTTGCATGGACTCTTCAGGGATTTTTGGTTCAAAAGAATTTCCCGTAGCACTCCAGGATATAGTCTGAGCACGCGGCATATCATCATTTGCGGCATAGAGGCTAAAAGAAGATGCGGATACCAAAAATAAGGAAAAAAGATGAACTTTCGAGCGTATTGTAAAATGCATAAGTAGAAAATCCAAAACTTGGGGCTTGTAAGCCTAAATTCAGTGATGTAATGATGGATTTTTGGGCGTCCTTAGAATCAAGGATACCTAAAATTTATCACTAAAATCATTTAACTTGAGCTAACGAGCCATTATTACACAGGCATCATTTATTTCAGAGGAGGCAATTTTTTGCCATAAGAATTAAAGGAAATGAAGCAAAATCACCGAAAAGAGTTGTTCTTCAATTATTGATTCGTTCTTTAAGCGGATTTTGCGCAAAATAGCTTCGGCTTGATTTGGGATATTGGTAAGTGCATCTTTTACTGCGTCATCTAAAAGTGTTTGCATATTTTTGTTATAATTTGTTCCGAAAAAAAGTAAAGAGTCGTTTTCTTGGTACGTCCCCTTGATATGTTGAAGAGCAGTTGAAGATGCAGTGTTTAAATCAGTTACTATATGTGCCTTAACGTGCTTGTCATGATTCTCGGAGATAATGGCAAGCATTCCAAAGCCATTATGGTAATAAGAAAACTCGCAAAGTTGTTGATCAATGACTAGATATGCAAATGAAAAGGATCCTGAAAAAAAGTTTTTTTCTATTTGATCTACAAGAAATGCGGGGATTTCTGATGTGTTTTTTAAGGCTAAAAGCGTTTTAAGTGAAGCTTTGATCATGCAAGCCTCAATCAAAGCTTCGGCACCAGATTTGTTACTTTTGGCAATAAAGATAAGTTTTTTTTTGTTTTCTGGCTCAAAAAAATCAATGTATGTGCCGGTTAATCCCATTACTCCCGCAACAGCAAGATCTACTTTGACATTATCCCAAGAAGGTGGTTCATGTGACAGAAGATCGTTTTGTATAGTTTCGAGCTTTTCAAAAATTTCAAGGAATTGATCAGAGCCTTGTTTGTCTTTTTCAAGCGCGCCTGATTTTATATAGGAGCTTAAATCAGCAATAAAATCGCACATATCAGAATAGCGATCTATCACGTTAGGTTGCAGAGCCTTTTGAATAAGTTTTTGCAGGCCCTTTGGCGCGAGTGAAATGATAATTCGACCATGGCTAATTTTACCAACTGCCAACTCATATGCTATGATGCCTAATGCAAAAATATCAGACTGAAAAGAAAGTTTATCTCGATCAATGCCAAGTTCTGGGCTCATGTAAATAGGAGTGCCTAAAAATCGTGAAGGCATGTCTTTTATTTCATCTGTAAGTACCCGTGCAATACCAAAATCGATTACCTTGACTTGACCATGCTCGTCAATCAAGATGTTTTCGGGTTTTAAATCGCCGTGGACAACGCCATGAGCATGCAGATGACTAAGGGCATAGGCTATCTGCAAAAGGACGTCCATGGCGCGTTTAAGCGCGTAGGGTTGATGCTGGAAAATTTTACGTAGAGAAGAGCCTTTTACAAATTCCATAGCAATGTATAGACCATTTTCCCACGTACCTGAATCTACAAGCTGAACGATATTAGGGTGATTAGCAAGTGATATCACACGGGCTTCATTTAAAAAGCGCTCTCTGATGTCTTTTTGACTGCAATACTTAGGAAGTAGTACTTTTATGATAAGAGGTTTTTGGGTATACGGATCGCTTGCTAAATACAAAAGACTCATTCCGCCATGGGAGATGAGCCCTTCTATTTTATATTTACCAATTTGCTTAAAGGTAGGTAGGGGAGAATCAGGCCTCATACACCAATTTGCAGGATGCGGACACCAATTTGGTCACCGATTTTTAAAAGCTCGCCTCTGCCTATGATTCTATTATTAACTACCAGATTTACTCCGCTTTCTGGGTTGATATTTAAATCTAAAAGGTTTCCAGGTGTAAGTTCGAGTAATTTTTGTACGCTCAAAGTAATAGAGGCAACTTCAATTATCAGTTGGATAGGAATATCATTGGCCGTAAGTTCTTTTGAGGTTTGAGTGTTTTGAGTATCAACACTTATTCCGGCAGGCTTTGAATTTGGTTTTGGGCTTTGAGCAGAGCTTGTGTTTTTGACGGCTTCTACTAATTCCATACCTTCATTTTCATTTTCCTCTTCTTCTGGAAAAGGATTTTCTTCATCGTGTTCTGGCGGCGGAGTTTGTTCTACCGATCCTAAATCTGAGGGTGTACTTTTTTCTACCATGGGAATATGTGCCTCGCTTTGATTGGGTATTTCGAGGATTTTGAGTTTGCCTGCATCCAGGTGCGCTCGAAAGAGTTGTTTGCCATTTAAACTGATAAATATGTCGTTTTTATCGCTGCTTTGAGCGTAATAAATTTGATCAAGCAAGAGAAAATCTCCTGCATGTATTTTCATCAAATCCTCTAGAGGGATAATCGTTCTTGCAGCCTCTAATCGGATTGTAGTTTCTACTTGATCAAGCTTTGATGAGCCATCATTTATTGTTATAGGTTTTAAGAAAAATGTGCGCCAAGACTTACGAAATTCGTTAGAAATCGTAAGGCGGGCTAAGCACTGCTCATTTCCAAGTTGAATTTTAATATCTTGACAAAGTGCGGCATCTGGAGGTGTTTTTTCGTCAAAAGAAGTAATTTTAAAAGAAATTCGTGGATCAAAACCTAGCTGATTGAGCAAACAGACAATTTCTATTCCTAAAAAACGATGAAAATTACTTACAACTTCGTCTGATTGAAGCTCAGATACTACTTCTGAGATTTGCAAAACTTTTGCCATAAGATGATCAACATCTTCTCGGCACATCCAAAATGTTGCAGTACCATCCATCCCAGTAGCTGATATCTCTGTACAAAGTGCTGGCAATCCAACCCCTGCAAGTACTGCTGCTTTTTCCTTCCAGATAAGCTCGCCGGGGGAGATTTTGAAGCTTTCAAGTGAAAAAATTTTGGCAAATTCTTGAGCCAGCTTTTCCCATGGAAAATCTGGTGATGAACCCAAAAGTGGTGCATCATCAAGAGCATAAAGATCGCGGCTAATTGATTTTAGCCAAGACCATGCAATAGGCGCGGCCTCTTGTTGCTTAGTGTCAGTGCTCACTTGTGTTTTTTTCCTTAATTAGCTCATTTCAGGATATAGCATACAAGAGATCTTATTAAGAAGAAAAAAAACATGAATCATTCAAACCGAGCCCAAGCCCGTGACCGAGCCCACGACCGTATGCTTAACGGGTTTGGTTTTGGTTTCCAGTTCCATAAAATGCTAACTTGTTCTGAAGGAACAATTTAATAATAGCCCACTGTTTCGCGCCGATAGGTGCAAACGGTGGGAAAAAAGCAAAAATCACCAGTAGTCGCGCCAGCGACTATTTAATAACAACAAGCCCGCTATGTAGGTATACAAAGTAATAAATAGTCGCTGACGCGACTACATTTTATTTTTTGGTACTGTTCCCACCGTTTGCACCTACCGGTGCGAAACAGTGGGCTATTATTAAAGTGTTCCTCTGGAACATGAGGGTCGATTTGACACTGCACTCGGCTAACATAATAATCGCCTCACGCGTGCTCGGTCTCGATAATACTAAGTCACATTGCCTTCATCCTGGTCGGTTGCAGAGCCTGCGTCACCGCCATCTGGGCGGGCTTGCTGACGAAGTGATACATCACCGGTCTGAGTAGAATTAAGGCCGGGGATTTTTTGTTCAACAATAACCATTTGAACTGTATAACCTCGATCAAGAAGGGCTTGTTGCAATTTTACCTGGTTGTCAGTTTGCGCAATAAGTGCTCTTGCTGTTGGGTTGTTAACATCGCCAAAGGTAACATTAAGCTCTTTTTGTGAGGTGTTAAATTCAGTAATCTTAACTTGTACGCCTTCGAACATAGGTGGATACTTTAATGTAACAGTAGTTTCCACTTTTCCGGGTGTTGTTACCTGCTGAATTTGATCTACCATTGACTGGGCAAGCCTTTCAAGTACGGCTCTGACGTTAGAGACCGTTTCTGCTGCCTTTACAGGTACTGCAACATTCAAATCATGCAGAAGATGCGGCGCAGATCCAACTACAACGTTAGATGTCTCAATTTTATGTTCCTTGACATCCTTAGAAGCTACTTTTGTTGCAGCATCAATGCCAACATCATCAGTATGGCCATGAGCTTTTTTTGCGTTAAGAGCGTCAGTTGCACGAGGGTCTACTGTTGTTGGTAAAACCGGTTTTTTGCCAGCAAGTTTATCTTTAGGATCTATAACAACATCTTCATCTGCAGCTGCTATCACATCATCCTTAGCTACAATTGTTGATTTTTTAGCTACGGGTTCAGCAATTACAGTGGTATCTTCATCTACGTTTACATCAGTATCTACCACATCTGTATCACTATCATCTGCTATTAGATTGTACTTTGAGACAACCTCTGGAGGTTTTTCATAAAATACTGTAGTATCTGAGCTTGAAAGTTTTGTTTTTCCTTCTCGCACTTTTGTTTGTGCAGATGCTGCTAAATCAAGAAGCGATAGAACTTCATCATCATCATCGTCGGTTGCCTGTTTAAATACCGTTTTTGACGGGGTTTTCAGATTTTTATTGGCCATGGTGGATTCTAGCACTTCCTTAAAAGGCTTTCTTGTTCCATCATCAGTTGATGGTGCCGTAGATCTTGCCGCCGTTGTATCTTTATTATTTGGCGACTTGCTTTGAGCGCTTTGTGGCTCATCCGGATCTTGCGGCGGATTTATTTTTGTTGGTATTACCATAATATTATTCCTCCCTTAAAGCATCTTTTCTGGCTTGGGCTCTATTTTGCATATATTTTGACAAGAACATCGTAGATCCGACTTCATCCTCTTCTCGCGTCTCTAAAATTGCGAGCTCTTTGAGGGTGTCTTTAATCCATTCTTTTTTGTGTAATTCGATCTTGTCTTGCTCCTTTTGCCTTTGCCGTAACAGGTTTTTAGCAAGCTCTACATTTTTTTCTGCAGTTTCTACCTGAGCTTGCTGATCTTTTACTTTTTTTTCTTCAACTCTTAAGCGCTCTTGCACTACTTTGATGTATAACTTGGCTTGATCAATCTTTGTGCTTGTCGTCCAGGTGTCATATTCGTGTCGAAGCTGTAAAAGTTTATCTTCATAGTGACTTTTTACTTTATCTCGTTCGGCCTCACGTACCTTAAGTTTCTCTTTTTCTATTTCAAGAGCTGCGATTTTTTCTTTAACAACCCTTTCAGCGTCCTCTACGCGTTTCATTTTAACTTCTAATACTTCCCCTAGGGGATAGGGCGGTAGATCTGATATTTGTGGCACTTTGCTATATCCCCTCTCGTTATTTTAACAATGCCCTTAATTGCTGCAGGGTCTCTTGCCATCCGCATTTTTCATCTACGCCTTGTTTTAAAAAGCGATTTACTTTCTCATAGTAATCTATGGCAAAATCTACGTTTTTATCTGAGCCTCTTTTGTATTCGCCAATTTTAATTAAAAGCTCATTTTTCTTATATGTTGCAAGAACCTCTTTAAGCTTTCCAATAAGCTGTACATGCTCTTTTGAGGTAATCGATGTAAGTACGCGGCTGGCTGATGATAGCACGTCAATTGCCGGAAAGTGATACTGTCTTGCAAGTTCTGCTGATAAAATTATGTGTCCATCCAAAATTGAGCGAACCTCATCAGCTACCGGTTCGTTCATATCATCACCTGCCACTAATATGGTGTAAAAGGCAGTAATGGAACCTTTATCAGAATTACCAGCTCTTTCTAGTAATCGTGGCAGTGTTGAGAAAACTGATGGCGTATAGCCGCCTCTGGCAGGGGGTTCTCCCGCTGCAAGGCCAACTTCGCGTATTGCTCGGGCAAAGCGTGTCACGGAGTCCATCATCAGTATGACTGACTTGCCCTGATCTCTAAAATATTCTGCAATCGCAGTGCCTACGTAGGCTGCATTTAATCTAAGCTGCGATGCCTGATCGGATGTAGAACAGATAAGTACTGAGCGTTTTAGTCCTTCAGGTCCTAAGTCTTTTTCGATAAATTCTCTTAATTCGCGTCCTCTTTCACCAATAAGGCTAATAACGTTTACATCTGCAACAGCATTGCGAGCAATCATGCCAAGTAGGGTGGATTTACCACCGCCTGCAGCTGCAAATATGCCTACACGTTGTCCTATGCCTGCCGATAGCACTCCATCTATGGCTCTAATCCCAGTAGAAATAGGCTCAGAGATGATTTTTCGTTTTAAGGCATCAGGTGGTGCTCTCATCACAGGAATGCTTTCTGTGAGCTCAAGAGGGCCTTTTGTATCGATATCTAATGGATTGCCAAGTGCGTCAAGAACTCGTCCGAGAAGTTTTGGACCAACCTTAATGCTAAGTGGAAGCCTTGTTGGTATTACTTCAGATGAGGGACCTATGCCTTTCATTTCCCCAAGGGGCGAAAGAAGGACCTCCTCACTTGTAAAGCCAACAACCTCTGTCATCAAAGGCTCCATTCCATCGCGTTTAACGAGGCAAACCTCGCCAATTTTAACGTGCGGAACAATAGCTTTAATTAAAAGGCCGATAGTCTCTGTGATGCGACCACTGACGGATGTTACCTGAACCTGGTCCAGGCGGTCCATCATCAATTCTACGTGGTTGTCTATCTCAAGATTTTCAAGTACATCTTCTAGTACATTTTGTTTTTTCGTCATCGCCCTTCCTCTTGTGCCTGCAATGCTAACGCTAACTTGAGATTAAATCTCTCCTTACCGTCCCATACCTTGCAATGCAGGAAGTTCTTTTTGATCGTCTTTATACTTGGACGTTCATGATTGTCTTTGTTCCTTCAAGCGCCTTGTTTAAGACGTTTGTGAAGAATTCAAGTTCACTTTGAACAAAGCCTAATTTGATCTGTACTGCTAATAGCTTTTCTGGTGTTAGACGCTCTTTTGAGTTTTGCATTGAGTTAATTTCTCCAACCAATGAGGAAAGCTGTCTATCACTATTTGAAAGCATATTAAGATACTTAACAAGCGGCTGCTGACCCACATTTTTCTGGATCTCTTGCGCTGTTACTTCAACGCCCACTTTATTAAGTGCTGTTTTTAAGCTAGAGTCAACGTGAATCAACTTGTCAGTGAGTATAGCATCATGAGCTGGGCTAATGCGTGCACTGGGACGTGTTTGCTGCACATCTTCAATTTTGGCAATAGGAGCTTGGATGTTTGCTCGCAGGTCATCTGCCTGCTGGACGATTTGGTCCACTGTGACAGGTTTTAGCCGTTCTATCTTATGTGAGCCAATGCTCATTTGATCGATAGGACTAAGTTTTTGAACAGGGTCTTCAGCTGCCACAAGAGTCGTTTTAGGATTATGATTATCCCATTTCGAGTCAGCTCTAGTAAGAGCCTCTTCAAATTTGACTTTATGTGGGGCAGAAACTTCTTCAGCCGGCAAGACCTCAACTGTCGATTTGGTAGGATCTACCTTCTCGACTTTCTCGATCTTTTCGATTGCTTGTTCAAACTTATTAAATTGTTCTGCCATATATTACCCACTAGTAATGGGTTACAACACACTATTCCTCTTCGCCATCATCGGCTTTTACCGGGGCTGCAAGAGGTGAGAAATCTCTCTTTTTTAAGTCACTATTTGCCCACTCCATGCAAACATCAGCTAAATTCTTAATCGTTGGATTATCGCTTTTAGCTTTTGCGTCCATTATGAGCTTTTCGCCCTTTTTCATCTTGCCTTTAGTCATCATATAGCAGATGCCAAGTAGCGCTTGAGCAAGGTAGTGATCTTTATCTTTCTTTAAAATTCCTTCAAAAATCTTTGAAGCTTCATTTACTTGAAGCTTATGTAGGGCAATATAGCCCAGGCCTAATTGAGAGGCCGGATTATCTGGATGGAGAAGTTCGGCTGACTTAAAAAGCCGCCTTGCAGCAATTTCATCAAGTTGCTTAACTGCAACAAAACCTGCTTCGATGAACAGTGCAAAATCTTCTCTGAAGTAGTCTAAAAGACTTTCTTCGCTCATAATGTAAGCTCCATCTTAGTTGTATAATCCAGCACTCTCAATTTTCCTTGTCGTCCGCTTCTTTTGTGCTTTGAAGAAGTAACGTATTGGCAAGCTATGAAAGGATATTATCCCTTCATGTTTCTTGCAATGTCGTTAATGGACGTATTCATACCAGATATAACTGACGTTGACATTTCTGAGAACTGTGTCAGTTTGTTCATGGCCATCTGTAGGTCAAACATATCAGCAATGCTCATTGCGCTCTTTTTGGAACGAATGATAGCAATTTTTGACTTAGCAACAGCTGTTAAGTCGTTGATAGTGTTAACCAAAACACTAAATTGTAGGCCCAGCTGAGGGTTAGCTAACCAACCGCCGGAAGAAATGGTAATACCTGCCCATGGATCGCTGAACGGGGTTGACATTAGAACCTCCATTATAATTAACGGATTTATTAAACATACTGCAAGAGAGCAACCTTGCTCACCTTACTACTCAAAAGCTCTCATGAGCTTTAGCGACTAGGATTAGTTATCTATGAGCGCCGCCTTGTTGAGAGGCTCTTCCCAAAACTACTGCTAAGGCATGATATCCATTTAGCAGAATCCCTAAATAATCATACTCTTCTTTTTTGCTACCTTTACGCAGCAATTCTTTAATTTTGCCAACTCTTTCTTCAATGCGTTTGGCATATTCTTTTTGCTTGTCAGAATCTTTCAGCTCTACTTCTAGATCAAAGAGAAAAGGAGGCTGTCCTTTTTTCTTTTGCTTTTCCATTCCAAACATAGTTTTACTCCTACTAAGAGGGTTGTTGGCATACTTTTCCCTCTAATATTTATTATATACCCTTTTATCTATTAAAATCAATTCTATAACGTATTCCGTCTTTTTCAAGGAAAATTGCGTTTTGTTGAATATCAGTAATAGTCATGCCATCGATAATATCGCCCTTAGTCAATATTCTGCCATTTATAACCACATTTACGTTACTTCCCTGTAGGGAATGACCAGAAACTTGATAGCGGTCAGTGATATTTACTAGGGTCTGTTCTGGGGCTACTTCGTTTACAAGAGATTGGACCCCTCGTATGCCAGGTATGGTCTTTATCTCGGCAAGAGCACCATTGTATTGAGGTAAAGACCCATTTGTTATGCTGCCTGAGATAGTAAGATCGCCATTATTAAGCGATACCTGCAGGGTGCGAAAACCTGCTTCACTTAGTTTTTGTTGTATTTGAGCCTTAAGATCTTCTTCTACGATAACGCGTTTTTCAAGCAAATCTACATACTGAAAGTTTTGCGAGACATAATCGTAGAGATCTTCGGCTTGCTTTCTGGACTTTAAAAAGCCTGAAAGTACGAATTTACCGGCTACTGGCGATGTAATAGATACGCTTCTCCAAGCCGCATTTTTAGAGATAACTTGGTTAATTTCTCTCCAAACAAGCTCATCGATCACTACGTTTGTGGCATCAAGCTGCGTGATAAATTTAAGGTCCTGGAGGGTCTCTAGGATCTTATTTCTGTCAACGGGTGTAAGTACATGGCCAATAAGTAATAGCCTTCCTGTAGTCGGATTAAAGCTATAGCGTATGCCAGGGTAGTCTTTTAAGGCTTTAGAGATAATGCTGTCAGCATCTGCTGCGTGTGCTTGAGGGATTTCTTGAGTTTTAAATAAAAACGTAGTTCCTACCCCTACAATTACCAGTAAGCCCGTAATTGAGGCTAAAACCACTAATGCTGAAATGGCATGAGAAATTCTGGCTTCTTTGCGCTCTTCATCTTTGATGCGCTCAACTTCAGATTGCATGGGCGCTAAAACTGCCTGTCTAATAGGGCCTAATTCTTCACCAGGAATTTTTGCAGGAACAGCATCTACTTTTACTTCTTCTTTATCTTTTTTTTCTCCGCCTGCTGTAAGTACTGGCGATACAATTGTTTGGCGCTCGCCTTCTCTATCTACCAACATAAATGTTGTAGTACCCATTGAGACAAGGGCATTTGAGGTAATTGCTTTTCGTGAAACGAGTTTTTCACCATCAATAAACGTCCCATTTCGCGAATTTAAATCTTCTACAACAACATGATCTTGGGCATCAATGCTAATACGTGAATGTTGCCGTGATACACTTAAATCTTGAAATACAATATCGCATGTTGCAGCATCGGTTCCAACAAGATAGCTTGTGCCGCTTTGCATGGAAAACTCAGCGCCGGTATTTGGCCCCGATAATACCTTGAGGAACCATCTTCCTGTGGTGTCAAGTAAGTCAAAATCCACATGCGCAGTTTGTGGTTTTTCGTTATCTTCTTCGTCGAAGAGTGTATCGTGTCGGTCATCCATTAAAGAGATCTCGCTAGATTATTATGTCTGTTTATTATCTTTATCTCATGCCAAAGACTATTTAGCAAATCATTTTTGCAATTTTAGAAATGTTGCTATGTTGTAGCAGGGTGGTTTTTGATTTGGTTTTGCCAATAGTCAACAACGTTAATGAAGTCTTCAACAGCGTTGTGAAACTCTTGGTAGGTAGGTTTATTGGGAAAATAGTACTGCATAAGCACTTTATTGCCTGTTTCATCAAGGCCTAAAGCCGCAAAATGCGTAGCCTGGCCAAAAAGATTGCCTCGCAGCATTATCGTAAGAAAGTCCTCCACTTGCTGTGTAGGAAGGGCATTTAGGCTGCAGTATATCTTAAAGCCTGGAGCTGAATCGGTAATTGAAATTACAGCATCATCTAAGGCAATGGCAAAGCCTGAGTCGCTGCCAAGATTTGGCGGCTCTTTTAATTCGAGTTCCTTGAATAGCTTTGTAACAAATTCTTGCAGCATAATTTTAAGGCCTCTTCTTTTTTCTTATATCAACAAAAAATCAAATTAAAGAAAAGGAACAACTGTTTTACTGGGGGACAGTAAACAGTTGTTCCAAAATCATTATCTTCCGTAGATGCCTTGTGTAATTGTATTAGCAAAGTCTTTATAAAGCTGTACAAAAGAATCCCAGTTCTTTTGCGCCGCCTGCATCTCTTCGGTTGAACTTTGTATAGTACCAGTTACTAGTTGCATAAGCTGTGAGATCATATCTTTATAGGCATTTGCGCTAAATTCTTCGATAACGCTATCTTTTTTTGCCATCTCGAAGCCGCCTTGGATAAATGACTTGCTGGCTTCGCCAAATTGATTGATCATAGAAGATGCTGTTTGAATACCAGATGATTGCATTTTTTGGTTTAAATTCTGCATGTGTTGCATCTTATCAGCAAAGCTTTTTGAGTTTAATTCTCCTGGAGCTAGGTCTTTATCACCATGAGGTCGAACAGTATCAGAGGGGTGTTCACCATGTCCTGCTCGAGGCATTCTGTTGTAATGTTCTTGGGTTTTATCATTCATTTGTTCACTTGCCGAACCCCATTTTCCCCCTTTGCCATTAGGGGTACCGGGTTTATTTACAAGCTGGCCATCTTTGTAAACATCTTTTTCGGCCAAATTCATGGCGTTCTTACGTGAAGCTATTGTTGATTTTCCATCAGGGCCTTTTTCACCAACCCAATTGCCAAGTTTTGTTTCAGCATGTCCCTCATCAAGCTTTTTGCCAATTGAGTGCTCTTGCTGCTTTTGCGCGCCAAAAGTCACCGCTGTCATGGCTGCCTGAACGCAGCTTGAGATGCCAAGTGCCATGTGCATGGCAGCGTCATTCATGAGCTGATCAACTTTTGCCTGTCCGGCTGCCATTGCAAATTTAAATGCTTCGTTGGCCATTGAAACCAAAAGTTTCATCATACTCTGTTTGAGCTTGGAGCTTTGCTTTATGATGTCGTTGTTGATTTCAAGCAGCTCGCTAAGGATAGGAGCAAGCATGGCCATAATTCCCGGTTGCATAAAAGGATTAGATTTTGGCGTAGCGCCAAACAGCATAGCATTGGTAAACACATTAACAGGCGGTGGTGTGGTTGTTTTTGTGCCTCCAAGGGTGGCGAGCCATGTTTTAAGCACTGCCTGATCTTCGGGTGTTAGTTGCGACATAAGCTCTTCGGCCATTTGTTTTAGCATAGTTACTTCGGGCTGTGTTAATGTGCCGCCTTGAGCTTTGAGCATAGAGCTTGCAAACTGCGCAAGCGTGACCATTTTTGGATTAATACCCGGCTGAGTTAAAGAAAGAGGGGATTCGGTTGTAGATGTTGTCTTTGGAAAAGTAAGAAGGGCTTTTAAGAAGTTTTGTAAAGCTTTTAAATCATCGCCATCTGCACCGCCCGCAATGAGCTCTTCTGCGGCCATTTTGAGCTGTTCTTCTTCTTTTTGGGAAAGTTTTCCTGAATTTCCTTGAACATAGCTCATAGCTTGCTGGCCAAGCTTTCGTACTTCATCACTTAAACCAAAGGTGTCCATAGCAAGTTTTTCATTATTTGGATCTTTAGCTGAGCGTGTTTGGGAAGTTTGGGATGCGCCTGTATTTGTAGTTGAACTGCTGGAAGGTGACTTTGCACCCGGAGTTGCAGAATTTGGGTCATCTGAAGTAGGAAATTCTTCCAGCTGACCAATAAATGACAAAATTACAGCTTTATCAGTATCAGTTAGTGTACCGGGAGTTGCAGAAAAAAGATCGCTTGCTTCTTTGGTAAGCAAGGTTACTTGTTCAGGTGATAACTTGCCGCCTTGAGATGAGGCCATAGTTTGAGCAAGTCTTCCTAGTGATTTTACCGGAGCTGAAGCTTTTGGATCGTCCATAAGTAATACATTAGGATCTTCACCGGTAGCAGTTTGGGTAGTGCTTGTAGTTCCTGTTCCAGTTTGAGTTCCGGTTTGGCCAGTTCCAGTTTGTGCACCTGCACCTGCCTGAGCACCAGTTTGCGCACTTCTTGGCTGCGCGAGTGTTCCAGTTTGGGCATTGGCATTTACATCTGCATTGGAATTTGTGGTAGCTGTGTCTGTTGTTTGAGCATTTAAATCGCCAATCCATTTTTCAAGAGCTGCTTTTGATCCAGCAGGAAGATCTGGCTGGCTAATGAGCGTTTTAGCAAATTGTTCAAGGGCCTGCATCTGTGTATCGCTTACCATTTTATCGCGGGTTTGCTCTGCATTTTTTGCCATTTTACCAATTTCGCGAGCTCGTTTATCCAAATCGGGCACAAGTAAAAGAAGTTGATTTGGATCAACGCTTGCATCATGCTTCGGGGTGCTTGATGTGCTATCGGTAGGTAGGTTACTGGGGACATTTTGCTGGTTGCCGCCTACATTCATACCCATATAATTTTACTCCTCATTTGAGCTTAAGTGCCTCGGCTTTCGTTGCATACAAAAGCCGAAGTATAGTTTAAAATTTTAAGCAGTCTGCGTTGCTTGAGACACAATGGTACTTGCAGAAGCAACCATATTGGCAAAGAGGCCCATAAGGTCGTTATAGCCCTTCATAAAGTCTTTAGAGTCGTTGTCTACATCTTGCTGTACCATATCAAATGTTGGTACAACGGTTTTTAAAAAGTCGATAAGTGCTTGAGTTTCGGTATTAAGTGCAGTAACTTTTGCCATAGATACAGATAAATCTGCTTGCTGGAATTCGTTTACTGCATTAGCTACGCCTGAACCTATTTGGGCAAGCATTGCCAAGGCCTGTGCTAGTTTTAAAAAGGCTTGTGGATCTTTAGCAAGTTCGACCATTTGGGCAAGCTTTTTCTGGAGCGCTTTGATAGCGGTTTCTATGGCGCTTTCATCCGTAGTTTTAACTGCATCATTTGCTGCAGCCCCTGCAGTTTGGCCAGCATCCTTTGCTGCATCCGCTGCTTTATTAGCAGTAGTTTTTGAAGTATTTTTTACTGTATTTTCGGTTTCGATAACAATATCGCCAACACCATCTTTTGCTGCATTAGCGCCGGCTTTTGCTCCGGCTCCTGCTGCACCACCTACTGTTTTACCCATGCCGCCGGCTGACTTTAGCATAGCACCCATCATCACAAGCATGATTATAATGGTTAATACCATAGAAGCCGTTTCGGCATCTTTATCGCTCATTCCCATCGCTTTAAACATTTTAATAAAGCCATCGGTAAGAAGTCCTGATGACATAAGTATGCTTACTACTTCACCAATCAGAAATTGTACGATTTTATTAGCAGACTGACTTAGTTGACTTGCTACTTTGTTAAGAGCCGCTTCCATAATCTCTTTTATTGCTAATTCTACGCCAGCTTCGGCAGCTTTCGCTCCAATTTGAGCGGCGCAAACGAACGATGCAGCACCTAATGTAAATACTATCATGATGGCCATGATAATAGCCTGAAAGCCAAAACTTGCAGCCTCTTGTCCGGCCTTATCTTTACTGCACATTTTGCCAAGTTTATCAAACATGCCTGTTTCCATATCGGCAATCGCAATTACCACCATGACAACTATAACCATTATCATAAGCGCCGCGCCAATGGCCGAGCAGCCTACAATGGAAAGAATAGCTGTAATAATCGCTAAAATTACCAGAATAATAGGGCCTAAAATAGCCATCAGTTTTTTCATAAAAATGGCATTAAGTTGTGACTGAAGATCAAGTTTAATTTTTTCTATACCAGTTTTGAATGTGTCAAGAGCGGCTTTGGTTTGGTCTTTAATGGTGGCAAGTTTTCCTGCGCTTTCTTGTTTTCTAAGTTCGGCTTCAAGCATTGACACTTTAGCCCGGATCTTAGACATGAAGGCAAGCGCTGTCGCCATAAGTTTAAGGTAATCAAGACCTGCTTGTCGTTCTGCTGGAGTAAGATTGGGGTTGTGATCGATGTTGCTAAGGTGCCTTAAAGCATCAAAGACAACACTTGCATCGGTAGATTTTGATAACAATGTAAAAAACTGTGTGTTTTCTGCAGCCAATGCAGTTCCCAAAGCTCCAATGGCAGCTTGAAGATCTGCGTTTGCTATATCATTATCAGCGCCAAGAAGGTCTACTAGAGACTGAATCATAGTAGATGCATCGGTGATGTCAAGTCCTGCTCCGTTTGGAGTGCCATTTTTGGTGGCAATTGTGGTAGCAAGACTTGTAAGCTTGGTAGAAAGTGCGTCAATTTGACTATCAGATAAGCCTTGAGAACTTAATGTGTTTTTAAGGGTTGAAAGCACTGTTGCAGGGTCTGTTGATTCCATACCTTGCAGAACCGCGCTTTTTGCAGGTGCCTGACCACTTGCCGCATTTATTGAGCTTAATTCAACAGATGCTTCGCTCATGAAGTTTGTAAAGAGTACTTTGTCTTCTTGTGAGAGTGAAGAGATGTCAACTTTTGACATCAGGAAGGTTCCAAGAGTTTTCGCATCCAAAGACGATAGGGCAGGATCTGGATGGCCAGTACCATTTTGCGTGGCAATTTGGCCGGCAAGATCATCTAGTTTCGCCGAAAAGAGTTTACTTTGTGCGGGAGTAAGTGAGGCATCTTTATCAAATCCGGTAAATGCCATTAAGGCAGTTAATACATCAGCCTTATTTGTTGATTGCAGCCCGCTTGTGTATTCATTTGCGTTTATAGTAGTTGCTGCATCAGATAGTGTAGATAAAAATAAATCCTTATCACTTGCTGACATGCTATTTTTAGGGACTATACTTGCTAAGAAGTTGCTAATTTCGGTGGCATCTCCCGATGCAAGATCCTGTATTGGTCCGTTTGCATTTTTTGTGGCAATTTGGGCTGCCATATCATGCAATTGATCTTTGAACTGTGTTTTTTGTTCATCAGATAGGCCTGGATTACTATCAACTCCTGTATACTTAACAAGAGCATCAAAAACCTTAGATTGATCTTTAGAGCCTAAATCACCTGGTACAGTCATTGTGAGGCCGCTATCTAGGTGTTTATCTCCTCCACCTGAATTAAAGCCAAAACTGTCATCTGTTCCAGTATCAGGTGGGGGGGTAATAGCCGTCATAAAATAGCTAACCCAGCTAGGTGTAATTGTAAAGGCGGTAGTTTGGGGCAAAAGTAAAAAAGGATCTGCGGGATTTACAGCACCTGCAACTACAACGTCGTGGCCTTTAAAAGTATTTAATACACCCATTTGCGATGGGCCAATAAAAACGCTTTCACCAGCAACATTTATTGTCATGCCACCGGGACCTTGAGTTACTTTAATTTGCTCGCCTTCATGCTTTTGTAAAAAACTTGCAAGCCATGCGGGATCTTGTTGTTGTGAATTTGAGGTTACGCCGGTCATAATTTTATCTCCAAAAAGTTATTGCGAGTTATGGTGCCTCTTCACTTATTACTTCACTTGTTGCGTCTTCGTCTGCTGTTTCAGTGGGATTTGTTCCTGCTGTCTGTTCTAGTTGCTTATCCAAGGCTTCTTTCATAAGCTCTGCTCGCTGTCTTATCGATTCATACTGCGGTTGATCTCCTGCAGCTTCAATTGCCAGCTCTAAAGAATAAGCGGCAATAGCAGTAGCTCCAAGTTGGATGTAGCAATCGGTAGAGTGAAAGTGCGGTAGCGGGTTCGTTGGGTCAAGTGCGGCACATAAAAAATACAAATTGGCAGCGTTCGTAAAGTCTTGTAATCGGTGTGCACACGCTGCGAGTCCCAAAACATATTTGGGCGTCGTAAAATCCAAGAGCATCAAAAGTCGAAAAATATAGGATGCGTCGCGGTATTTTGCCTGGTTATAAAGGGTATAGGCTTGTGTATAGATCGCTTCCATTGTGTCGTCGCTAATCTGTAGGGCTTGTTTTGGCATAATGCCCTTTTTAAGGGCAACTTCCATAATCTGCTTTACAGCAGTTTCGGCCTTTTTGCCTGGAGCGCCAAAGTTAACTTTCTGTAGTCGGTCCTGTATCTGGGGCAGGTCCATTTTTTCGTAGTCGCTACGGCTTTTTGAGCTCATAGGGTCAATTCCTCCCTTATTAAGTAAGGATAATGCTTTTCCATCTAACTCTATTGTACACCTTTTAATATAATTGTTTAATACAAATATTTTGAAATAAACAAAATATTATCTAAGAGAGAGGGGCTTTGCCTGGGAAAGGGTTTTTAAAAATTATTCAACGCAAAGACGCAAAGGCACAAAGAAACGCAAAGAAATACAAAAAAATACAAAATACATTTTTACCGCAGAGCAAAAACCGAGCAAATACCGAGGAAATACAGAGAATACAGTTAACATAAGAGAAAACATCTAACACACACACAAAGAGAGCTTCGCGAAGGTTCCATGGGCTTGTGGTTATGGCTAATGGCCATTTTCCGCGAGAAAAATGCCCAAAAGGGCATGCCGCTGGGGGCGGCAACGCTTCGCCCTGAAACAGTTAAAATGTATTGTATTTGTATTCTCTGTTCTCTGTATTTGCTCGGTTTTTGCTCTGCGGTAAAAATGTATTTGTATTTTTCCTTATCTCCTATGTGGTTATGGCTAATGGCCATTTTCCGCGAGAAAAATGCCCAAAAGGGCATGCCGCTGGGGGCGGCAACGCTTCGCCCTGAAACAGTTAAAATGTATTGTATTTGAGTTAAAATGATTGTATTTGTATTCTCTGTATTTTCTCTGTGTTTGCTCGGTTTTTGCTCTGCGGTAAAAATGTATTTGTATTTTTCCTTATCTCCTATGTGGTTATGGCTAATGGCCATTTTCCGTGAGAAAAATGCCCAAAGGGCATGCCGCTGGGGGCGGCAACGCTTCGCCCTGAAACAGTTAAAATGTATTGTATTTGTATTCTCTGTATTTTCTCTGTATTTGCTCGGTTTTTGCTCTGCGGTAAAAATGTATTTGTATTTTTTTTATTTCCTAAAGATAGCCTTGATAAGGTCAGTTATGCTTTGGAGGGTTGAGGTAAGCAGATCAGACTGGTTTGTGATATTGGTTCGGGATGAGTCTAAATTTGTTTGAAGGTCTTTTGCAAGGTTTTGAATAACTTTACGACGAGAACGTATATTTTCAAGTACAGCCTGAAGTTTTCCGTTTATCTCACCACGTAATCTTGCTTGCTGATCAGATAGACTTCCTTGAGGGGTAATATTGCCGCTGCTATCACTATGAGGAAGATATGGTGGTAGCACGTAACCAAATCTCCAAGCAATTTGCATGGCAGAGTTGGTGCTTGTGTCTGGAACAGATTTGGGAGTTTGCTCGCCTGGATTTGCGGGGGATATCGCATTTAAGGCTGTAAGGTTTGCAGGATTGACATTAGTGAGCGTTTGTAGCAGAGATTGATTTAACGTGCCGGTGTTTCCACCTGTATTCCAAGCGCTTGCAAAGGCTGTTTGAAATTGAGTGACATAGCTTGCAGTGGCAGCTTGTAGCTGGCTTTGAACTCCGGTATTTGGAAATGTAGTAGCAGCCGGTTGTAAAGGGATGGTAAAGGTGCCGCCATTTAAAGTGCCGCCAAAGTTTGGATCTGTTTGTGACCATGAAATAGATCCAGGTGTTGTTCCGGATTGTGGAGTAAAGGTTATCGAAAAAAGTGGCTGTGCTGGAGCGCCCACTGGTCCAAAGGCAGGAACAACAGTAGCTGTACTATTGATCACAAATGGCTGTGGATTAGTTGCAGTAAGTGAATTTGTTGCCCACCAGTTGGCTATGTCTGAAATGCTGAGTTTGTTATAGCCGAGTGTAAATTGGGTATAATCAGTGTTAGCATCCACAGTGGCAGGTACATGGACTGTATCATCAGGCTGGCCTGTATATGTAGGTACGCGCGCCATCATTTGGGTATATTCCTGCTGGAAATTACCATAGTAGATAAGGTTTCGGCTTTCTACGCCTATGGTATCTTGCAGGCTATTAAGCATGGCAAGCAGGCTTTCCATGGTTGAGGCCATGATAAGACGCTTTTTCATCTCTTCGGGAGATTGAACATTTTGTCCTTGTATGCCGCTAAGTATAGAAGTTCCATAGCTGATGAAAAGTTTTTTAAAATTATCTGTTTCTGGCGGTGTAGCAGTTAAGTTGTTGTTCTTTAAAAACTGCGCCCAAATTTGTTGTTGTTGCACGATATTTAAGCCCCCAAAAAAGGATTGAAGGGCTGTTGCATAAAAACCTGCTGTAGGAGGAAGAGGTGTATGCGCATCTACAAAGCTTGTAAAAAGTTGCTGGGTTGTAAGATCGTTGGCAGGAGCAGTGGTAGTAAGGTTGTTATCTTGTAAAAACTGCACCCATATTTGTTGTTGCTGCAGTGCGATTAAACTGCCAAACGCGGTTTGAAAGGCGGCAACATAAGGGCCAGAAAGAGGTGGCTGTAGGAGGGTAAGATTTACGCTAAAGGACCTTAGTTGTGACTGAATTTTCAAGAGATGAGTATATACGCCCTACAGCATAGGTAGTAAATTTAGCCTGTGTCTGAGCATCAACGGGTGGAGGGTTAGTAAGTGATAAGCTATTGCTTTTTAAAAATTGTATCCAAATTTCTTGTTGATCCTCAGCTGTGAGGGTGCCAAAAAGCGGTTGAAAAAGACCTCCATAGACGCCTGTAGTTGGAGCTACAGGCTCATTTGGATCTACAACCGTGGAGTTTAGATCATTGTCAAAGTCTAGATCAATTGGTGAAGACATTTTTTACTTCCTTATTTTATCTGTCCACTTATGAAGCTGCCTGGAATATCGAAGTAATAATTGTGGACAACTGTCCTATCATTGCGCGTAAAACGCTTGCTGCCTGGTTTACACCAGATTGTGCCTGATCTTGCTGTGAGTTTTCTGCATCTTGCTGGTTTGAGAGAATCTGTTTTTTTGTCTGGGCGTTAGTAATATATTGTTGGAGTAGGCTGTTTTTATCACCGCGTCTTCTGGATGCAGCGGATTCCTTAGCATTTTGCTCGCCATCTCGAGTTGGGGTATATACCATATTATAACTTGGATCCCAAGCTGTTGCCATGCCGCGTACGGCTGTGATGTCTGTTCGAACAGTAGTAGGTGGAAATAGTGTGCCAAGTGCTTGTCCTATTTTATAAAATGTTACCGGCTGAGTCATAGATGTTCCTACGGTAAGAGAATCTGCAGGTGGTATATTTGAAGTAACGGATAAAAAACCTAAAGAGTCTGCCGGAGGAGCAAAGCCAGGAGGAAGAATCGCTTGATTTGGAATAGAAGTATTTAAAAAGCTTGAAAAGCAGCCGCTGCCAGCTTTTGTTTATCTTCGGGTGTGGCACCTGGAGGAAAAGTTACAGCTGGGGACGTAAGAGTAATTGGATAGAATGCAGGTGTATTAGGGTCACTTGGTACATTTATTGGATTTTGGGCCTTTATGTTTCCATCGCTATCAATAGTATAGGGAACCACAGTGGTATTATATTGCTGCATATAGGTGTAGGTAAAAGTGACATCAGTAGGAGTATAAGAAAAGCGTAAAGTATCTCTTGCCGAAGGTTCAATATTCGGAAAACTAGTAGTTGTGGCAGGCCCTAAGGCAACCCAAGATTCTTGTTTTACTGCACTAAGTACATCTGGCTGCACTGCAGCACCTACTTGCTGCACATCTGGGATTTGAACAGGATCCTGATAGTTTATCGAGTGGATTTCTATGGAGTTAGCGGGAACATCAGTGGAGCCAGCTACACCGGTAGAAGCGGGTGTAGTTTTGCCTGTTATGCTATTTTGTACAGCGGCTGTTAAATAATCATTCATAGTAATGCCGCCATAGCCCAGAGTCCACTTAGAAAGATCAGTTGTATTAGGCTTAGGTATGCTTAGTGAGCCGCCAATATAGGTTGCATCTGCAACTCTTCCCATCATGTCAGAATAAGCTTGTTGGTATTTACCTAAAAAGACCACATTTTGGGCAGTAACCCCTACATTTTTTTGCAAAGTTTCTATCATAAGCACAATTAGATCGTATGCGCTAAAGAGTAGACCACGACGTGATATTTCATCAGGTGATAGAGCGTCGGTTTGTAAAGAATCATAAGTTTGCTGAACAAATGAAACAAATTTTGATAAAACAGTAGGATCTTGCAGAATGACTGATGGATCACTTGGCTTTAAACCATTGGCTGTTAAAAAAGCTGACCAGAGCAGATCTTTTTGTTTAACAAAGCCCTTTTGGACATCACTATAGTTTGTGCCAAGAAATCCCTCGATTATATTTTCGTACTGGCTTCCGCTAGGGATGGTTGTCATTTGCGATCTCCTTATTACCTAAAGATTGCAGCAATTAAGCCCTTTAAGCTGTCAATAATTGAGCTTATTAAGTCAGTTTGCTGGCTTATATTTTGCCTTGACTGATCAAGATTTGCTTGCACCTGTTGTTGGGCATCTTGCACAGTTTGCCTGTTTGATCGTATGCTTTCGATGTACTGCTGATCGCGTGCATTAATTTCTGCGCGGGCCTTTGATGCAGCATCACTTACATTTTTTCTTGCATCATCTGTTTTTGTGACGTTTGATGGTGCAACGTAAGTATATGGTTTTAATAGGCTAAATATTGAATTAGGATCATTAACCGTATCTGATTGTGAAAATATTTTTGACTGTATAAGCGTGCCCTGATCACCAAAATTAGTTGAGTTAACGTCAATGTTTTGTGTTGAAGTAGGTAAAGAGTTTAGGTATGCATTGCTTTGGGTGGATGAAACGCCTCCTGCTTGAGGCCAAAAATTAGTAAAAGCAGTCTTAAAATTTGCTACATTTTGATCAAAAGTCAAAGAAGCATTTGTAGGTATAGCTATAGTTGCAACCTGACCGCCAACAGTTTGTGATGTAGTAACGCCATTTGTTGTTGTGTACGTCGTTGAATTTGTATCGATTGAGATACCACTATTAAAAAAATTAAGAGATACACTGTTTACAGTTGTAGCATTACCCGTGGTGGTTATGCTAGACACCCCACCAATGTCAAATGATTGATTATTATTAGTACCTAAGGTTACCTGATTATTTGCCCACCATTTGGCAATATCCTCAACACTAATGTTGTTATAACCAAAAGTAAAATTGCTTAAATTTGTCAGGTCAACGTGCACAGCGCTGCTTTCCTCTCCAACATATGAAGGTACACGTGTAAGCATGTCTGTATAGGCGTTTTGCCATTTGCCAAAGAAAACAAGGTTTTGTGCTTCTACTGTAACAGTGTTTTGTAGCGATAAAAGCATACTGATAACGCTATTCAACACTCCAAACATAATGTTTCGTTTTTTAATTTCATCAGGAGATAATTGATCATTTGTAGCTGTAGGTATGATTGACATTTCTTTTTGTGCTATCAGCTGCTGGATAAAAGTATAAAAAAGCTGTTGCGTGGCAAGGTTAACAGGCACAGATCCAATGGGGGTATCTGCTGGAAGGTTTAAGGTTTTTAAAAAGCCAACCCAAATTTCCTGCTTTTGAGCATCTGATAGGGTACTAAAAAAAGCATCTAGGATATTTCCATAGAGACTGCCAATAGCAGGTGGTGGAGCTTCATAGGGATTAATTGCTGAGACTGTCATAAAAGTGTCTCCTTAGCTTAAATTATCTTTATCTTGCTATTCCATCGGCCATTTTTTCTATAAGCTGTGTTAAGCGGCTTAATAGGCCTGTTGCAGATTTATAAAATTCTTCGTATACGAACATTACTTCACGTAAGTTTTCACGCTCTGTATCGTTAAACGATTGTGAAGATACTATAGCGTTAGAAAGATCGCGTTGGAATGAACCGGGGTCAGATGTTTGCGTATCTTGTATCCACTGTTGTATAGCTGTTGCAGAGTTTGTGGTGGCAAGACCTGTAAAGTCTGTTTTTATTTGAGTAAGAGCTGAAATAAGTCCCCCACTTACTTGTGAGCCACCTTGAGCGCCAACTTGGGTAATTAAATACTGAAGGTTATTGGTGATTGTAGTAACTGAAAAAGCTGCAACGTTATTTACAGCAGTACTAAGGTCGTTAAAGGAACCTACCGATAAGGGATCAGATGGAGTAATAGGGCTACCTGTGGCTAGGCCATTAAAATAAGCAGCATATGCAGCGTTGTCTGTAGGACTTCCTGAAGCGCTTCCTAAACGTGAAATTGTAGCCAGTGATTGATCGTAGGTGTCTTTTTCAAAGGTATCAAATTGAGATTGTGGATTGGTTGTGTTAACGTTTACTGAGTTTAAATCTTGCAGCTGCATGATGAACTTTTGCGGGTCTTTTTGGTTCATCAAATCTTGCAGTGAGTTTAAATAGCTTAGCGCTTGCTGGTTTATGTCAATGGCATTTTTTAAAAGCTGCATTTCATTAAATAAAATTTCATTACCTCGAGACACATAATCAACCATTAACACCTGCTGGATAGACATAGAATCAGTTACAGCGGCATCATTTACAAGGTGTGCTTGAACAGCAGCCGACGCTGCCTGCTGTAAAACGCCAGCTAAGCCATAAATGCTTGTAGTAGTTGGGCCTGTAACATTGGCTAAAGCTGTAGTTGCAGCAGCACTTGTACCAGGATTACCAATAGGATCCCAACCAGCAGCACGAAGTGAACGAATAAGTTTATCTAGGGCTTGGCCCATGTACTGGTCCATTGTGGTATCAAGCGCAGGAACGCCGCTTGCGCCAGAATCTGATGGAATAAGTGTCAATGTAGGAGGATTAGTGTTTAGATTTAAGCCGGGGGCAGCAACTGTTGGGTATATTATAGCCCCTGTGGTTGGATCTGTGGCAAGAACTGTACCTTGAGCGCCTACTGTAGTGCCAATAGCTCCAAAGCTGCTTGTTTGGGCACCTCCTGCATTAACAATCTTCATTGCTGCCCAATTATTCAATAAATTTATAGCATCAGAGACGGTTTGAGCATTAGTAGGACCACTAAACACAATAGTTCCTGCGTTTAATGTATCGGGGGTTGGGGCGTGAAGCACGCCATTTGAATCTTGTATTTGCGCGCCCATCCCAAGAAGAATTTGGCAAAGTTCATAATTATAATACGTCTGAGCAGTAGAAGAGATTTCAAAATCAAAAACGCGCGGATCAGTACTAAGAGTCGTCGATCCTACAGTATTTGGCTGTAAGAAGTTAACAATAATCTGGGTCATAAACTGCCCTCCGTTAAATCTTTCGTTTTGAGAAGAAATGGATAAATATTTACTATTTTACAGATTTTTCATTCTCTTTCTTCTCTATCCTCTATTACTCATTATAGCATAAGTTAATTTTTAAAACAACGCTATGCCTCAAATATCTCCTAATTACGAGACAAAACAACATAATTAATTAACATGTAAAATCAGGAAATTTTAGAAAAAACAAAATTCGAAAGCTAAAAATATAAATTAACTTTGAAAGGACATAGTTTTTACTGCGGTAACAGTGTAAGTGGGAAGCCCCGCGTGAATTGAAAGGCCGGCAGGCCTGCAATGGAACGTGGGGGACGGATTTATGACGCCTGGCTGTTTTCGAGGGGTTCGCGCCTGATGGTTGGTAGACGATTACCTAATATCGTGTCTTTGTCGATAAAGATTTCACGTATTGTATCATCTGTTGGCACATCGAACATAAGATCACGCATAATGTTTTCTAGGATCATGCGTAGTGCTCTTGCGCCAGTGCCTGCTTCGTGCGCTTTTTTGGCAATGGCCTGAAGTGCATCTTCGGTAAATTCAAGGCCTACGCCTTCCATAGTAAATAGGGCCTTAAATTGCTTGATAATGGCATTTTTGGGCTCTACAAGGATGGTGACAAGGTCTTCTACTGAAAGCTCATTGCAGTTGGCTATGCAGTTGAAACGGCCGATAAATTCAGGTATCATGCCAAATTGGATAAAGTCTTCGGGCTCTACCTTTGCCAATAAAGTGTTTTTTTCTGAAGAATCAAAATGGGACTTAGGGTCAATTTCAAAACCAATAGTGCTTTTACCAAGACGTTTTGCAATCATTTTGTCAAGGTTTACAAATGCACCGCCTGCAATAAAGAGGATATTTTCTGTGTTTATGCGGATATATTCTTGATTTGGGTGCTTGCGGCCGCCTTTTGGAGGGACGTTTGCGATAGTACCTTCTACAATCTTCAATAAAGCCTGCTGTACACCTTCACCAGATACATCTCGAGTAATAGAAACGTTAGATGTTGTGCGATGGAGTTTATCGATTTCATCAATGTATATAATACCTTTTTCAGCACGCTCGACGTCGTAATCAGCATTTTGCAAAAGACGCAAAATGATATTTTCAACATCCTCACCTACGTAACCTGCTTCAGTAAGAGTAGTTGCATCAGCAATGGCAAACGGTACATCAAGTATTTGAGCCAAAGTGCGCGCAATTAACGTTTTACCTGAGCCTGTAGGGCCAAAAAGCATCACGTTAGATTTGTTAAACTCAATTTCACCGGGGCCTTTTTTTGCATTAATACGCTTGTAGTGGTTGTAGACAGCTACGCTAATTACGCGCTTTGCAGCTTCTTGACCAATGATATATTCATCTAATTTTGCTTTGATTTCTTTTGGTTTGAGTACTTTAAACTCAAAATTGCCTTGAGGTTTTTTGTCTAAAATACCGTTACAAAGCTGTATGCAGCGATCGCAAATATAGACATTTGGACCGGCAATAAGCTTTTCAACAAGATCTTC
The DNA here is from genome assembly GCA_963785335.1 of uncultured Chlamydiales bacterium. Lineage (GTDB taxonomy): Bacteria > Chlamydiota > Chlamydiia > Chlamydiales > FEN-1388 > SZAS-7. The sequence goes on from CAWAUW010000005.1 coordinate 56,934, forward strand.
CGGTCTTCCGCAAAAAGAACATACCGCCGCTTCTTTATTAAAAACAGATCTTTTAGTCATAATTAACTTCCACTACTCTATATTATAAAAATTATTTATTATGCAGCAGATGCGGCGCTTGTCGCAGGTATAGTATCTTTCTTTTTTGGTACTAATACTTCATCGGCAATACCATAGGCTACAGCATCATCTGCACTCAAGAAAAAGTCGCGTTCCGAATCTTCTTTAATTTTGTCATATGGCTGGTTGCAATTTTTTGACAAAATTTCACTGAGGCGTCTTTTTTGAAAAATAATTTCTTTCGCTTGAAGGGCCATATCTGCGGCTGTTCCACCCATACCGCCACTTGGCTGGTGCAGCATAATGCGGCTGTTTGGCAGCACAAATCTGCGCCCCTTTGTACCAGCCGAAAAGAGCACAGCACCCATAGATGCTACCTGGCCAATACAGTAAGTGTTTATATTGCAGCCCATATATTGCATGGTATCATAGATAGCAAGGCCAGCTGTAAGGTAGCCACCAGGTGAATTTAGATAAAGATGTATATCTTTTTTTGGATCTTCCATCTTCAAAAAAAGAAGCTGGGCAACAACTACATTTGCGATATGATCGTCAATGCCTGTGCCAATAAATATTATGCGGTCTTTAAGAAGGCGTGAATAAATATCCATCACCCGCTCGCCGCGGCCAGTATCTTCTATTACATAGGGAGTGGTCATGAATTAATCTCCAATGAGTTGTAGTTGATTTCGTCATAATAGCAAAATGCGAATAGAGAGCAAGTATTTATGCATATCATAGTGAAAATTGCTTTCATGGTAGGCGTAAGTACCCCTGCCAGAAAAAATTTCGCCAATTTATTCGCCGGTTGCGCCGGATGTGTTTTTGCGATTAAGTAAATAATCTTCGCATTTTCGCATCATGATCATCATAACCAAGCGGTTACGTACTTCATCAGGGGCAAGTCCTGCATATACGAGTCGCTGCTGACGAGGAAGCTGCATCTGATGAGAAAATTCAGTTTCGAGCTCTTGCTGCGTAATTCCTACTTCTGCTTGTGGTGTTACTTGACGCATCATAAACATCCACATGAAAAAGCCGCGGGATTCAGCTTCAATCTGGCTTTTAAGTTCTTGTTCTTGTTTTGAATCTAAAGGAAGGCTGCCCTTTTGTAGGTCTGAGCCCTGTTTGCAGTAGGCAAGACGCCCTCTAACTTCTGCATCTACAAGTGATTGAGGCAGGTCAAATGGGTATTTTTGGAGCATTTCACGGCGAAGATTGTAGCGCGCAAGTTCATGTGCATACTCTTCTTCTTCACGTACCAGGCGCTCTTCAATAAATTTTTTAAGATCTGCGACATTAGCTGCACCAAATTTTTGTGCAAAGGCAGAATCTTCTTCGGGCATGATGGCTTTTTTAATGGCTTTTAAAGTTACACGAGATTGCTTTGATGTGTTTTTATCTTCGTACACAATAACATGTGAAGGATCTTCAGAGTCTTGCTTTGCTTCAACTTCTTTTGATTCATCAACTTGCATACCCTTAACAGCATCGTAGAGCCATTTTGGCATTTCGTCTTTTTGCAGCAAGAAAAGATGGTTTGTGCATACGTTGTGGGCAGGATTTTCAGTAACATCGATGTCAAGCTCAACATAGTCTTTGTCTTCAGCGGCACGGTCTTTAATTGGTTCCCATGTAGCATGCATAAGCTGTAGTTGTCTGTAAGAGCGCTCTGTTGCTTTAGAATCTAATGGGCGAGGTGCGATAAGTGCAGTTTCGATATTTGAGTAATCAATTGATGGAACATTGGGTTCAATTTCTAGTTCAAAAATTGCACTTGCACCAGTCTCTTGAGAGCATTTTTTAAGTTCTGATCGTTTAAGGCTATTACGAGTAAATGGACGCAAATTAGATAAGCTCAAAGCTTCGGTAAAGGCATTTTGTAGCACAATGTCGCGTGATTCGCGGTCAATACCTTGAGAAAATCTATGGTGAAGAATTTCATCTGGTACTTTGCCTTTTCGAAAGCCTGGAACTGTAACTTCTTTTCGAACAGCCTTAAGGCCTTTATCATAAGCTGCTTTTACAGCAACAGGTGTAACTTCAACCTCCATACGAACTTGGCAGCCGGACTTATGAATAATTTTGGCTTTAATGTTGTCGTTTTGGAGTTCTAGTGTGTTATTTTCTGTTGTTTGTTGCATAGATTATTACCTCAAAAAATTAGAAGAAGAAGATAGCGGGCGGTGGGATTCGAACCCACGACCCTCACGTTGGCAACGTGATGCTCTACCACTGAGCTACGCCCGCATATGTGATAAACTTTGTACTCGCCATTTCAGCGATGCAAAAAGAGTACCTAATTTTGGTATTTTACGGCAAAACAAAAAAGATATCAGAGTTAAATTGGTTAAAATAATAATAGTATGATTGTGCTTCGCATGGTCGACAGGGTATTGTGGGCATGGTGTGAGATTTTATTCAACGCAAAGGCGCAAAGAACCGCAAAGGAACGCAAAGAAATACAAATACAAAGGAAAACAAAGAAATACAAAGGGGTTGGGCTCATAAAATTTTTGAATAAAGCTTTGGTAGGTTTAAAAATAATAATAGGCTGATGGTGCTTCGCATGGGCCGACAGGGTGTTGTGGGAGTGGTGTGAGATTTTCTCAACGCAAAGGCGCAAAGAAACTTTAAAGAAGACAAATACAAAGCGCTTCGCGTAATAAAAATTTTATCATTGCGAAGCACTTTGTATTTCTTTGTATTTCTTTTGTTTTCTTTGCGTTTCTTTGCGCCTTTGCGCCTTTGCGTTGAGAAAATCTCACACCACGCCCTCATAAGCTTGTGGCGTCTTTCTCAAAGGGTTTTTACCTTATTATTTTTTCATTTAGGAAGAAAGTTGTTGCTTAAATCCGGCTTTTTTTGAATAAGGTTCCAAACACGGACAAAACAGTAAAGGAAGCTACAGATGCCAGTAATAACTCAAACTCAGCTCCTTAACTTTCGCAAGATGAAGCACGAATTTTCACCGCAAATGCTTCGCGAAGGTAAGGCATTATATGAAAAAACAGGTGTAAAAGAAGCAAGGCTCGTACAATTTGGCGAGAAGACTATAAAAATATCAGCGCAAGTAGCAGGTGCTTATGCAAATGCATACACATGCGAAATCGAAGTTGATCGACACGAATCTGAATTAATAGATTCAAATTGCGACTGCCCACATCATTATGACTGCCTGCACCTTGCCTGCCTACTTTTTTATCTCGAAGAAAATTTCGAAGCTCTTGTTTTGCAGCACTTTGAAGGTAAAAATCGCTCAAAAGATCAAAATATGCCCAAGATCTCCGAAAAAGCGACAAACGATCTGAAAAAAGTGCTCAAAGTTGCCGAACAAAAAGAACAAGATCGCAGCCGCAGAGAGCGCGAAAAACAGGATATGCAAGATTACCTAGCATCGGCTCAACTTCTTGGTAAATCAGCATTTTTTGTGCCAGAAGAAGACTTTAATAAAGAGCAAGGAGAGCTGTCATTTTTGTTTGTTCCAACAGGCGGGATGCCCTTTAAACAAGTTGAGGTGCAAATTGCACTTCGTCTTCCTTTTAGATCAAAACCTCATATCATACAGATGCCCAAGCAGTTTTTTTCAGCGCTGCAGGGCCAAGAGCCATTTATGCTCGGATCTAACCGCTATATCTTTGGCATAGATTCCTTTGGGCCTCTTTGTGAAGAGCTTTTAAAATCTCTTCGCCAGCATCTGCAGTTTCCTGATGCAAAAGCAGAAAAATCAAATAAAACAAGTTTTCTTGATCGTGAAGGCTTTGGAGAAATTCTTGCCTGCGCTCATGAAATCTCAGGTGAGACAGCAAACTTGCGAAAAGATAGTGCACCTGAAAAAGAAGCCTTTTCGCTGCCCGGACTTTTTTGGCAAAACTTTGATACACCGCTGCTCTTTTCTGCTAAGCGTATTGACCTAAGTTTTGCTTTGCAGTTTATTAAAGAGCCAGTTGCCCGTCTTCTTTTGTCCCCACAACTTGCAGTTGCCGAAAATGACCATATTTCTGTGGATGACTCTATTTTATTAGAATGCACCAAGCCAGGATGTATTTGGGACGGCCTTTATTTTAGATTTAATCCAATTATCAAACGTCAGCATCTTTTAGAAATAGACCCAATCCAAAAGATGGCAATTCCAGAGTATCTTTTTGGAAGCTTTATCGAAAATTCACTTCCAGAATTGCAGCGTTTTGCGGTTGTAAAAAATACAGAGACAATCGAGCAACTTGCAACTTTACCTCATCCAAAGCAAATTACCGCCAAATGTGATCTAGATTATACGCAAGGTCAACTTGAAGTACGTATTTTCTTTAATTATGGTAATTTGTCAATTCCAGAAGCTTCGCATAACCTTGATTTAGAGCAGATGAAAAGCTTTGTTACCCCGCAAGGTATTATCGCACGTAATTTAGTAGAGGAAAATGCTCTTGTTAGAGAGATTTTCCAAGGTTTTGTGCGCGATGAAAAAACGGGTGCTTATAGCGCGACAAGTGAAAAGAAAATCGTAGATTTCATGACTGAAATTGTTCCTAAAAACAGTCACAGAATTGAATTTAACTGCCCAGAAAACCTCCAAAGCCGTTTTGCCTACGATGAAACACAATTTATTCTTCATCTTGAAGAATCTGGTACGTTTGATCGCATTCAGGCCAAGCTTACAGTCAATGGCGGCCTAAAAGGCGCATCTGTAGATTCACTGTGGGAATGTGTATCGAGCCGAAAAAGCTATATTTCACTTACTCCAAAAAAGACTACAAAAACCTACGGCGAAGAAGACGGTGTTACACGCCTTCATAAAATTTTAGTTTTGCAGCTTGAGCCCTTAGCCGCATGTCTTCAGGTATTTGATGAACTTCAAATTAAGAGACTTGGGGATGCAACCTTTGAGCTTCCGCTATGGATTTTGGTAAACTTACTTCCAGAGCGCTTTACAGGCCTGCCATTGCAGGTATCTCTTTCAAAAGGCTTAAGCAAAATTCAAGATCAAATTTTTGATCCAAAGATTTCCAATGCTCCACCTGTTCCTGCCAGCATACGCGCTGAGCTTAGACACTATCAAAAAGAGGGCTGTGACTGGCTTTCAAGGCTTCGCACCATGGGCCTTAACGGTATTCTTGCCGATGATATGGGTCTTGGTAAGACTCTGCAGGCAATTGTGGCAATTACGCAGTACTTTGATAACAGAAAAGAAAATCCGCAAGAAGGACTTCCAGGTAAATGCTTTATAGTATGTCCTACATCACTTGTCGATAACTGGAAAGAGGAATTTTCCACCTTCCAGCCTACACTTAAAGTTACAACTGTGGTAGGAACTCCGGCCGAGCGTAAAAAAACTCTGTCAGAAAAGAAATGGGATGTGCTTATTACCTCATATGGTCTTGTTCAAAAAGACATTGAGCTGTATGAGCAGATGTCATTTGGTTATTTAATACTTGATGAAGCTCAAGCTATTAAAAACCGTGAAACTCGAAATGCACGCTCTGTTAAAAAGATACCAGCAAGACATAAGCTTATCTTGACAGGTACCCCACTTGAAAACTCCCTTGAGGATCTATGGAGCCTCTTTGACTTTCTTATGCCGGGACTTGTTGGCTCACCTGAGCGCTTTATTAATACCTACATTAAGCCTCAAACAGGTCTGCAAGCATCTCTTGAAGTTCTCAGACGTAAAATTTCACCTTTTGTGCTTCGCCGCATGAAGGCAGATGTTCTTCAAGATCTTCCGCCAATATCGCATATTGTCTACCACTGCCATCTCTCACCAACGCAGCAAGATCTGTATTCATCGTATGCCAAACAGGCAACAGAGCAGCTTAAAAAGCTGGTTGAAAAAGAAGGCTTTGATAAAGTTCGCATACATGTTCTTGCAACACTTACACGCCTCAAGCAAATTTGCTGCCACCCAGCAATTTTTGCCAAAGAAACAGCCGAGCCAGGGGATTCTTCCAAGTACGAAATGCTGCTAGATCTTGTAGCTGGACTTATTGAGTCTAATCACAAAACGGTTATCTTTAGCCAATACACACGTATGCTTGGAATTTTGCGCGATGACCTTAAAAAGATGGGCACCAAGTTTGCCTACCTTGATGGTTCAAGTAAAAATCGCCTTTCTATTGTTAAGCAGTTTAACGAAGATGAAAACGTACCTCTTTTCCTTGTTTCCCTAAAAGCAGGCGGCAGCGGACTTAACCTTGTGGGCGCCGACACGGTAATTCATTACGATATGTGGTGGAACCCAGCTGTTGAAAACCAGGCCACAGATCGCGTATGGCGTATGGGCCAAAAACAGGCAGTTTCTTCTTACAAACTCATCACAATGGGTACGATCGAAGAAAAAATTCTTGAACTTCAAAACCGTAAAAAAGAGCTTCTCAAGGAAATTGTACAAACCGATGAAGAAGTAATTTCTAAACTTACATGGGAAGAAGTTTTGGAATTGCTTAAGATTTAGAGTCTCTTGCAAAACTAGTCGTTGGCAATTTCTGGCGCTTTTGACCAATTTTGAGATTTGCCATAAACCCCCTACTCTTAGGAGTATGTGGGTTTATGGCAAATCTCAAAATTGGTCAAAATCACTCAAAAATGTGCCAAGCGTCTAGTTTTGCAAAAGGCTCTTTAGAAAAAAGCTTTGGGCATAGTTTGTTTTCGGATAAAGAATTTGCCCAAAGCCTGACACAAGTGAGTAGTTAATACTCTTTTATCGTTGTATCGTTCTATCGTTTTTACCGTTAAAATTGTCAATATCATGTGGCAAATCTAAACGATAGAAACGATAGAACGATAAGAACGATAAAAAGAATTAAGTTTTGACCATGCACATCCGCCTTAAGTACACAAATCCAGAAGTGCGAAAAAAAGAACGTAGCTGTCCTTTAGTCTTTTATGTTATTATGCTCACAATTATTAGGAGTTACACACATGAGCCTCCAGCAATTTTTGACGCAAATGTTCACTGCATCCAACAGACGCCTTTCACGTTTTCGTGGAGTGTTTTCAAGCGATATCGGAATAGACCTCGGCACAGCAAATACCCTTGTTTTTGTGCGTGGAAGGGGAATTGTTTTGGCAGAGCCTTCTGTTGTGGCAGTTGACTCTCTTACAAACGAAGTATTGGCTGTAGGCCACAAGGCAAAGGCCATGCTTGGTAAAACACCGCGTAAAATTCACGCAGTTCGTCCAATGAAAGATGGCGTTATTGCCGACTTTGAAATAGCCGAAGGCATGCTTAAAGCGCTCATTCGGCGTGTAAGTCCGGCTAGAAGTCTCTTTCGACCGAGAATACTTATTGCAGTTCCCTCCGGTATTACCGGGGTTGAAAAGCGCGCTGTAGAAGACTCAGCTCTTCATGCAGGTGCTCAAGAGGTTCTTTTGATTGAAGAGCCTATGGCTGCTGCTATTGGGGTAGATTTACCCGTGCATGAGCCAGCTGCTAGCATGATTATCGATATTGGCGGCGGTACAACCGAAATTGCAATTATCTCTTTAGGCGGCATTGTAGAGTCTCGTTCGGTTAGAATTGCCGGTGATGAATTTGATGAATGCATCATCAACTATATGCGCCGAACGTATAACCTTATGATTGGCCCGCGTACTGCTGAAGAAATTAAAATCGCTATTGGCTCTGCTTTTGGGCTTGGCGAGCACGAACTTGAAATGGAAGTTAAAGGCCGAGACCAGGTTTCAGGTCTTCCAGTTACGCGCCGCATTAACTCCGTCGAAATACGCGAATGTCTAGCAGAGCCCATCCAGCAGATTATCGACAACGTAAAGCTTACACTTGAAAAATGCCCTCCAGAACTTGCTGCAGACTTAGTAGAGCGCGGCATGGTAGTAGCCGGTGGTGGAGCACTTATTCGCGGTCTTGATAAAGCATTGAATAAAGAAACAGGACTTCCAGTTATTGTTGCTCAAAATCCACTATTGGCAGTTTGTTTAGGTACCGGAAAAGCTCTTGAGTATTTAGATAAATTTAAAAAGCGAAGAGGCCTTGTTAATTAATGCCAAGCAATATCGCTTCGCTCAATGCATGGATACATGAGGTAGCAAGTCTTTGCCTGCCTGATCGTATTCATTTAGTTACAGCAAGCGAAGAGGAAAGCCATTGGATAGAAGATGAGCTTGTCAAAAGTAAAACTTTTATTGCGCTAAATTCCGAAAAAAGACCACATAGTTTTCTGGCGCGATCATCTCCTGATGATGTCGCGCGTGTTGAAGATCGCACTTTTATATGCTCAGAAAAATCTGACGATGCCGGTCCGACGAATAACTGGAAAGATCCCAAAGAGATGAAAAACATTCTCAATGGATTGTTTAAAGGCTGTATGAAAGGCCGCACGATGTACGTTGTGCCTTTTTGCATGGGTCCGTTAGATTCTGAATATTCAAAAGTTGCAGTGCAGCTTACAGATTCTGCTTATGTGGTAGCCAACATGCGTCTTATGACGCGTATGGGAGAAAAGGCGCTTGCCAAGCTTGATGAGCATTCTTTTGTAAAATGCCTCCACTCTGTTGGTAGTCCAAAAAAAGCAGATGATCCCGATGAAAATTGGGATAGTTCTTGGCCATGTAATACAAAAAATTTATATATTTCGCATTTTCCTGATACAAATGAAGTTTGGTCATTTGGCTCAGGCTATGGAGGAAATGCTCTGCTTAATAAAAAAAGCTTTGCCCTTCGTATTGCCTCTAAAATGGCTTATACCGAAGGCTGGCTTGCAGAGCACATGCTTATTGTTGCAATTACAAATCCGGAAGGACAAAAGCATTATTTTGCAGCTTCTTTCCCAAGTGCTTGCGGTAAAACAAATCTGGCAATGCTCTCTCCGACCTTGCCTGGCTGGAAAGTAGAATGCGTAGGTGATGATATTGCCTGGATGCATTGGGCAAAAGATGGGACACTACGTGCCATAAATCCGGAATCGGGTTTCTTTGGGGTAGCCCCTGGAACTTCATATGCTGCCAATCCAAATGCTATGAAAACAATTCAAAAAAATACAATTTTCACAAATGTCGCACTTACTGATGATGGAGATGTTTGGTGGGAGGGGATGACTGAAAAGCCCCCTGAGCATGCTATAAGCTGGACAGGGGATGATTGGACCCCAAATTCCGCGAGTAGACTAGCCCATCCCAATGCACGTTTTACGGTATCATCAAATCAATGTCCAATTCTCGACCCAGAATGGAATAGCCCTCAGGGTGTGCCAATTTCAGGAATTATCTTTGGCGGAAGGCGCTCATCCACAGTTCCTCTTGTTCGACAAGCGCTTAATTGGCAGCACGGAGTTTTTTTGGCAGCTTCTATGACATCTGAAATGACCGCAGCTGCCAAAGGAGAAGTTGGCAAAGTAAGACATGACCCTTTTGCCATGCTTCCTTTTTGCGGATATAATATGGGCAATTATTTTGCTCATTGGCTTGCTATGGGCAAAAAACCAGGGCTTAAGCTGCCAGAAATATTTTACGTGAACTGGTTTCAAAAAGGTAATGACGGTAAATTTTTATGGCCTGGCTTTGGCGAGAACATCAGAGCGCTTAAATGGATATTCGAATCAATTCAGCAAAAAGCTGAAAAAATAAAAACGCCCATTGGCTATATGCCAACTGCCAAAAGTCTCGATGTACAAGGCCTAAATTTAGCTCCAGGGGCACTTGATCTTTTGTTAAAGGTAGATCCGGTAGCATGGAAAAAAGAAGCCCAAGAATTGCTTAATTATTTTACCCTTTTTGGTGCGAGTTTGCCCCAAGAGATTAAACAAGAAACTGAAAACCTCCAAAAAGCTTTTAAATAATGTCTCAAGAGCCTTTTTATCATAAACGCTGCAAGCGACTAAGTTATGCTTTAGGTCTTAGCTTTTTTTTAAACATAAGCTTAATTACTTTTGGTATTTATGAATGGCAAGAGGCAGGATTTTCATTTCTAGCCGTAAGCTCATTTCGCCCTCAGCAATCAAAATGTTACCGACAAGCAGGTAAAGAACTACCTACTCTGACACAAAGCTTTAGAGAGCTTGAGGCACTTGATTTTGAAGGCTTAAAGCTTGCACTTAGGGATGAAATGCCGGTAGCTATTGGCTATAAAAAACAAAATATTAGCTTAAGCTTGCTTGTGCATAAGCATTATTTTGACATTACTAAAGCCTTAGGCGGCCAAATGCCAGAGCGAAGGCTTTTTAGTTATATGTCTAATACTAATGAGTCATTTGAGATAGCGCTTTATCCAGATTTAAGCCCTGAGCAATTTGCAAACATTTCTGAATTTGCTAAAAATGAAAAATGGCCCTTTACCTTAGAAGGTATGCTCTGTAAATATAAAGAAAATGAAGTTCCTAATCGTGAACTGCAGGATGTTATCTTTCAAACAGATGAATATCGCAGTGTTGAAATACTGCTAACAAGGGGCACACCTATTTCAAAAGATGAAGTATTTAATCTGGTATTAAATATCGATTACAACCACATAAAAAATCTTCATAAGGAAATGCTAAAAGCCCAAGATTTTTCGAGCGTTGTAAGACGCGGCTTTTTAGTGGGGGCACTTCCACAGGCATCTGAGATTCTTTTTAAAACAGACTCTCGTTTTTGTTTGCATACTCTTCCAGATAAACAGACTCTTTGTGTGCTTGAGGCTTTAAGTAAAAATCCCGAAATTGCCAAAGTATATGCTTTAGCACTACTTGAAGAGCCGCGCTCAAAAGTCATTTGGACAAAAGCACAAAATGTTTTATGTGAAATTCTGCAACTTGATTCGCAAGCCGAATCTCGCAATTCCCTACTGCAACGTTTTGGCAAAATACCACCTCAAGCTTCATCAAAACCTCTTCAAAAAGCTCCTGATACAAAAGTAATCGCCAAACCTGCCTTGCCTAAAACAGAATTAATTAAACAAGAATTAACGAAACAAGCATTAACGAAACAAGCCCCTGTAAAAACTTCAGGATTAAAAAAACCAAATGCGCTCCCTGTAAAACCACAAATCAAACCATCAATTACGCCAACCGCCACAAAACCAGTTACGACAAAACCTGTTACAAAACCTACAGCAAAACTTGTAACAAGACCTGCCGGTTATGAAATTGTCTACATTGTTCAGCAAGGAGATACGCTCTGGCAAATCTCAAAACGATACAATATCGACATAGTAAAACTTAAAAATCACAACAAACTGACCAGCGATTCTTTAAAGCCAGGGTCCACCTTGCGCATCCCGCAAAACAGTTAAGCGATTTTATCTTAATCTTTTTTTAAAGCACTTTGCAAAAAAAAAATCAAGATCAAGATTAAGACCCAGATTAAGAGAAAAATTGCTTAAGTTGATATCATTGGGCTGAAGCCTAAGTGAAAAGAACGGTTTATTTTAAGAATATCTATAGATAAATCCCCACAATTAATCACACTGTTTTCCAGCGGCAGCGGAATACCGTTCACTTAATCAAAATCTAGAGAGAAAAAAATGATAAAAACGATAGAACGATAATAACGATAAAACATAAAATTAAATTTCTTGACAGCTCATCTGCCGCTAAAATCTTAGTCATTTTTTATCATTTTTATCGTTCTATCATTCTATCGTTTTACCTTTGATAGTAGGATTAAGTGAACGGTATTGCGCGGCAGCGGGCTAAGTGGGTAAGTCATAAAAGCGCAACTTCATTAGATTTCAAGCACATTCCTCAGCCTGAAGGGCTGGCATATAAAAGCCCAGGGCAGCGCCCTGGGTGTGCTGTGAGAGCATTTGCAGGCTGAAAGCCTGCATTATAGTAAACAATAAATTAAATAGATATTTGGCTCAAACCCTTTGCATTTTTTTGTTTACTATAACGCAGGCCTTCGAGGCTGACAGCAAATATCCGTTATTCGCTTTTTGGCGATTTATTCCATCTTTGTTATTTTTCGTAAATCCCCTACTCACAAGAGTATGTGGATTTACGAAAAATAACAAACCTAGAATAAATCACTCAAAAATCGAAAAATCGGCTATTTGCTGTCAGCCTGTTCAGCCTGCATCCATCTCACAGCATACCCAGGGCGCTGCCCTGGGCTGTTACATGCCAGCTCTTCAGGCTGAGGAATGTGCTTAGAATCTAAATTAAGTTAGCGCTCATGGAGCTACCCACTCCTCCAGCTACAGTTAGAAAAACAGGGCAATTTTAAGGAGGGAGTTTTAGAGAAAAAAGTTTCAAAGTTTTTTGCTTATTCTTTTCACCCCTGGCTCAGCCAAGATGCAATCTTGTGGGGATAAAAAAAGCCGGCATTGTAATACAATGTCGGCTTGAAAGAAGTGATACAAAGAGCTATACGGCCAAACTTTTATGGGTGGAAGTCGCCGCCTGCTGGTCTGTATTTATCATTACGTTGTTTACCTTGTCTTCCCATCACAATTTTGTGAGAAGATGCAAGTGTGTACTCATCTTTTCCACCACGCTTTGTATCGCGCATAGCAACACGTGAGTTTGGTGAATAGCTTTTGAGTATGCCATGTGGAAAACGCTTGCCTGAATTGTCAGACCTTACACAAAATCCACATACGAGTTGGTTTACCAATCGATCCACAATGATGTGAGAGGATTTTTCTTTATGCACTGGTTTTTTCCATGCAAATACCGCAGACAAAGCCACGATAGCAATTGAAAGTGTAAACCAAGTTTTCTTTGAAATGTGCTTCATACCGTCCTCCTTAAATTAGGTATAAAAACGTCTCAAAAGCCTTTCAATTGAGACGATACACGAATGAGTGACAACAGGCATAAAGCATTACGAATTTATTTGCAAGCATATATCTTAGGTTTTACAAAAATTTAATAGGCGATTGGCTCTTAACGCAGTTAAGAGGGCATTCTATAAAATGGATTACATTTTGCAACGCGTTTGATGGTAAGCCAAAATGCTGTAAAAAAAGAATGCTTTTCAAAGACCTCTAAAGCATACTCAGAGCATGTTGGACTAAAGCGGCAACATGAGCCAACCAGAGGGCTTATACATAGGCGATAACATTTAATAAAAAAGCGAATCAGTTTTTTCATGCAAAATGCGCAATGCTCAAGACAACTTCGATGCAAATCAGCCAAATAATAATCCATTCCAGCTTGCTTGAATGCTGGTGATTAAGTTCGTTTCCAAGCATTTCAAATAGATCATGCACTATATCTAGGCGTTGATTTAGCACTTCAACTCTTGTTTCTAAATCAAGGTGATTTGCAATCATAACATATAATGGTTCTAATTCTGAATGGTCCCAAAAAAATTCCGGTACATCAAGAATATCAAAATGGAGGTTCACTGAGCTTCTTTCGAGAAATAGCTCACCCATTTTTTTGCGGATTTCTTTTTTAGAAAGGGGAATCTTGCCTCGAAGTGCAAGCTGTTCAGGGATACTTTTTGTTTTATCGATCGTCTTTTGGATAAGCGCTTCAAAAGTTGCAAGGCGAACTGACTGTGCAAGGCCATGTGATATGGCAAGTCGCGATAATACATCAGTGTCAGGCAGCTCTATAACTTCTTCTACAATGCGCTCTTGATCGCCAAAAACAAATCCCATAAGGTCGCATTCGTAGATTTCTTGTGAGTCGTTTTGAAATTCTTTAAGCTGTATTAAAAAATCTTGTTCTTCGTCAACATTAAGGCCCCACATTACTACAACGCCGTACGGAAAACAAAAAACATCTTTTACATCATCGGAGTGGCCTGAGGCAGATCCAAGATCAAAATGGACAACTTCTCTAAATAAATTAGCCTTATAACGGGCTTTAAGAGCGTCTTGAAGGCGCCTGATGTTGTAGCTTGTGGCAGTACAGTAAGCAACCGAGCGCTTTGGGGCAATATCGACAGCTTCGGACATAAATGAGTAGGACATAAGTCTCTAAATTATCATTGCAGCAACTATAATTGTTCATAAGGATATTGTAAAGTGTGGAAAATTATTCTTGATCCAAAACGGCCTCTTCACATATCATTTGCGCATGTTTCTTGCGAAGGTGGCGGAATGGTATACGCGCTACCTTGAGGTGGTAGTGAGGGTAACCTCGTGGGGGTTCGAGTCCCCCCTTTCGCATTCGAGGCTGACAGGAAATACCAGATATTTCCTGTCAGCCTCTTCATCAAGATCTCACAAAAAATTCCACTGACTAAATTAATTTTTTTATCGTTTTTATCGTTCTATCGTTCTATCGTTCTTACCGTTAAAATTTGTCATAAGTATGCCTCAAATTTAAAGCGATAAAACGATAGAACGATAAAAACGATAAAAAAAAAGAAGTTAGGCACACACTTGTAACAGACCCTTGAGGAACTCCTATCATTATATGCCCAGAAGCTATTTTATCAAAGTATGAACAAGCTTGTGGTAGTATCCAAGGTCAATTTGGGCCTCGTAGGATTCTGTAAGAGATCCTTTTAGGACCGCAGATGATGCTTCAAGCATGCCTTCATTTACTAAAAAATTTTCTAAGAATATGCAGGCAGCTACATGCGGTTGTTCAAAATGCGGCAGGTTGACAAGAAATTGTTTGTATAGCTCATATATTTGAGGTACCGGATGATGCAAAGGCAGAAGTTTATCCAAAAGATCTGTTACTTGAGCGCTAAATCGTAGGTGATCAAGAGAAAGGCGCAAATTTGGATAAGAGGTATTGACATGGCATTCTTTGCATTTCCAGAGTTCTTTATCGGAGACTATTACTTGTATTTCCACGCCAAGCAGCGGACAAAGTCCACGCACATTTGATTTGCGGTAACTTTTGGTTACACATTTAATGCGGCCATGCTCTTTTGTAAAAACAGAAATAATGTGAGAGTTTTCTTGAAAGGCAAAACTTGCTAAAGTTACACCTTCTAAGGCTTGTGTAGTATGCAAAAGGCATCTCTTGTCAGAAATAAAGCTTGATGATACTCTATTGCACAATTATTATGCACCGATAGCTCAACTGGATAGAGTACCTGGCTTCGAACCAGGTGGTTAGAGGTTCGAGCCCTCTTCGGTGCGAATAATTTTTTATGACAAAACATCCAATATTTTCATACACACATTCTGAATTTTGTGCTTTGTTTAGCAAAGGCAAGCTTTTTGCTGGGCAGTTGTATCGCCAGTGGTATAAAACAGGAAAACTTATTCTTGACGAGCCTCGTTTTTTGCAGGCAAAAGCCTGTGTTCAAGTAATTTATGAATCAACTGACTGGACTTTGCCAAATATTGCCACGGTACGAACAGAAGGTGATATAAAAAAATTTTTGCTGCGTACAGACGATGAAAAAATGGTTGAAAGCGTCTGCATTCCCATGAAAAACCTTATGACGCTTTGTGTATCCTCACAGGTGGGCTGCAAAATGGGCTGTACGTTCTGTGAAACAGGCCGTATGGGGTTAGTGCGCAATCTTACGGCAGGTGAAATTGTTGCCCAGGTATTTGCTGCCCGGTTTATGCTTAATTCTCCTATTCGCAATGTAGTCTTTATGGGCATGGGGGAGCCATTTGATAACTATGATGAGGTAAAAAAGGCAATTCAAATTTTAACAGAGCAAAATGGCTTTGGCTTTGGTATGCACAACATTACAGTGTCGACAAGCGGCAAAATCGAGGCAATACTGCGCCTTGCCAAAGAAACAGATATATCACCCAATTTAGCTGTCTCTATTAATGCACCCAATGATCAATTGCGATCAAAAATAATGCCGCATAATCGAAAAGATAATTTATCCCAACTTAAAGAAGCCATTCAGAGCTATACAAAACAAACATCAAGGCAAGTTTTACTTGCCTACGTGCTTATGAGAGGGATTAATGATTCTCTTGAGAGAGCAGATGAACTTATAGCCTATGCAGAAGGTTTAAATGTAAAAATAAATTTGATCCCTTATAATGCTCAGAGTAACGATAGGTTTCAAGCACCTGACAATGAGGTGGTTGAGGCATTTTCAAAGCGCTTGCACACGGCAGGCCTTAGAGTGCTCTTACGCCGCACCAAGGGACGCTCTATCATGGCAGGCTGCGGCCAGCTAGGCAGCGCTGTTTTAACTAGAAATATAAATATTACCCGCGATACAATGAGCGTGTAGGCAAAGTCAGTGCTTATGAGCCTCTTGCCAACGACTAGTTTTGCAAAAGACTCGGGTTATCAATAATTACAAATTCCAGCGTGGGGGTTGACATGACCAAAGAGACTCTGACCCGTAAACAAAGAATAGCAGAATTTCCAGCAGGATATACTATTATGGTGACAGGGCGCCACGTCCATGTTACTGAAGCAATGAAATCATATGCCGAAGAAAAACTTTCAAAGTTAGATCGTTTTGGGGATCGGATTATTGATATTGCCGTCACGATGGATATTCAAAAGCTTGAGCATAGAGTAGACATTGTCATGAAATATGGCCATACACTTATTAAAAGCCATGCTGCAAGTAATGATATGTATATTTCACTTGATCAAGCCGTCGAAAAACTTGAGGCCCAGCTAAGAAAGTACAAAAGCCGCTTAAATGATCATCATTCCAAAGACCATCCTATTGTAGATATGCCTGTAACAGTATATAGTCCATCCTTTGAGGCTGTTGATGAGCAAGAAGTGAATCAGGGTATTGACTCACTTAACCAAGATGTCTTGCAGCCGCATAAAATCGTAAAGGTTGAATCTCAGCAAATGAAAATTTTGACTGATGATGAGGCCATCATGAAGATGGAACTTTCAGGAAGACATGCTATGGTCTATCGAAATGAGGAAACCAGAAAGCTTAAGGTGATTTATCGCCAAGATGATGGAAATTACAGTGTCATCGAGGCCGAATAGTTCTTTTTATTGCCAAATTCGTAAAGAAATTGTCAAAGAAACTCCTGAAGAGAGGGTGCGTCAAGCAACCCTCTCTTCTTTATTTTCCCTAGGCTATCCTCAAGCACTTATATGTGTTGAACGAAAAATGGCGGATCTTCCGCATTTGACTGCCAACCCAAAAAAAATGCCAAATCGCCGGGTTGATATCATTTGTTATCAAGGACAAATGCTTACCCCCCTGCTGCTCGTTGAATGTAAAGCCAAGTCTTTTACTGATAGGGATTTGAGGCAATTATTGGGATATAATTTTTACATCCATGCCCGCTTTATAGCCCTAGTCTGCCCTCATAAAATGCATATTTTAAATACCCAAAACCAAAGCAGTTTTGAGGTCTTCCCCTCATACTTAGATGCGATTTTTGTTTAAAAAATAAATTAATATGATAGAATGGGGTATATACGGATTAATAAGGTAAAATCATGACTTCTACTCCACAAGATACTACTCCCGATAGAGGCGATGTAGTTGATGTTGCAGCTATTGTACAGCAACTTGAGGACCTAGTAAAAATTTCATTAGAATGTGAAAATAGAGATCTAAAGCCCAATGTTTCTTTTGTAGACGTTCACAAAAAACTTCTGCAAATACAAAAAGATATTCAAATTTTTCAAGATAATTATCGTGCCCATTTAGCCATGATTGGTTTAACTCCCGAAGATGTTCGCCCAACACCAGAGGAAATTGCTGCCTTGGATCCGAAGCAAAAAAAGGTTTTTGAAAAAATGCAAAACCTTAAAAACACCTGTGAAGAGGCTCGTGAAAGGCTTTATCAATCTATGCAGGCTGATCCAGAAACATTAAAAATAGTTAAAGGCGAGCTAAGAGACAAAGGCAAAGAAAAAATTCGCCGTAAAGGCAAGTTCAAAGGCATGGGCGGCAAACAAGGTTGGCTTCCAACATAACAAATTACCAAAATAATGTCCTATTCAACTAGATCATTTTCGCCCCCAGAATATATCTAGAGTCATGTTTTAGAAATATTTTGAATTTTTCTAAAAAAAACAATGCATCATTATCTTTAATCGGCTAGAGTCCGAATTTTAGCAACAAGATGCATATAGGACCTTACTATGTCTCTTTTTAATTTTTTTAAGCCAGCAGCACACACGGAAGAAATACAGGACGCCGAAGTTGTAAAAAAGAATTATAATTATTGGCGCATTCGAGTTTTTTACTCAATGTTTGCAGGTTATGCTTTTTACTACTTTACTCGTAAAAGTTTCACATTTGCAATGCCTACGCTTATTAAAGACTTAGGATTGGATAAGGGTGATCTAGGGATTTTAGGCAGCGTAATGGCTATTACCTATGGCCTTAGTAAATTTGCAAATGGCATACTTGGCGATCGTTCAAACCCGCGCTATTTCATGGCAGTCGGCCTTATTTTTACAGGCATTTTTAATATCTTTTTTGGCTTTAGTTCAACTTTATTGTTTTTTGCCCTTTTTTGGGGTTTAAATGGTTGGTTTCAAGGTTTTGGCTGGCCGGGCTGCGCAAGGCTTTTGACACACTGGTATTCGCATTCTGAGAGGGGTAGATGGTGGTCTTTTTGGAATACCTCTCATAATTTAGGGGGGGCACTTATCCCTCTTGTAATCGGATTTTGTGCAGAATGGTATGGCTGGCGATCAGCTATGATTGCTACGGGTATGATTTGTATTGCAGTGGGCTTTTTTTTGCTCAATCGTCTGCGTGATACACCCCAGTCACTAGGCCTTCCACCCGTCGAGCGCTTTCGAAATGATTATCCGGATAAAAAATCGCAAAGTGAACAAGAGAGAGAGCTTAGCGTGCGTGAAATCCTTGTGGAACATGTATTAAAAAATCCATTTATATGGATTTTAGCTTTTAGCTATTTTTTCGTGTATGTGATACGTCAAGCAGTAAACGATTGGACCGTGCTTTATTTGGTAGAGGCCAAGAATTATACACAGCTTGGCTCAGGCGGCGTAGTGATGTGGTTTGAAGTAGGAGGCTTTTTTGGCTCTCTTGTAGCTGGATGGGCATCAGATAAAATATTTCAGGGAAGGCGAGGCCCCATTAATGTGCTTTTTTGTGTGTTTATTTGCTTTGCAATTATGACCTTTGCCTGGATGCCTGTATCTTCAGTATTTTTAGATTCGCTGATGCTTTTTGTAATCGGCTTTCTCATATTTGGTCCCCAGATGCTTATTGGCATGGCAGCAGCTGAACTTTCGCATAAAAAGGCAGCGGCAACAGCCAGCGGGTTTACCGGCACCTGGGCATATGCCGGCGCTGCATGTGCAGGATATCCACTTGGCATGGTCATTCAAAACTTTGGCTGGGAAGGCTACTTTTTTTCACTTACAATTTGCGGTATGATTTCATCATTACTGTTATTGCCTCTTTGGGCGGTAAAAACACGTGAAGATGGCCTTTTCAAAGCTCGTCAAAAAGATGCTGAAGTAACAACCGAAGCAGTAGCTACGATACCCATAGAAAGTGCATAGTTAACCACTGAGGCACTGAGCTCACCGAGAGAGTTGAGATAGGGAGAAGGATCGGAGTATACTCTTTTCGCTATGTGGCATCCCTAACTTGTTAGAAGGTTGTTGGTTAATTTTAATGAAAGATATTGAAACGCGGCTTTCGTCGTTTAATCATATAAGAAGCCTTCTCATTTTTCTCAAATATCTCAGTGAGCTCAGTGGCTCAGTGGTGGGTGAGACAAGAACGTCTCTTCTGTTAAAAAAATCGCACACTCTCTTGACAAAATCATTCAAAAATCGCAAATTCCCAAGGTTTGCAATAGGCTGAAATCTATGGTTACAAAAAACTTGCAGAGCTTTGGCTTAAAAAACCCAAAGGCAGCTGCACTTTTATCTTTTGTCGATAGCGGCACGCTAAAAGTAGTTCAGGATAAAGAAGGTACGTCTATCTTGGTTGACAAGACATCCCAGGGAGATTTTTTTTATCATTCGCCATTATCTGCCAAACAAGAAATGAAACTTTGGGCAGATTCTTTATCCTTGGATGGTGTTGATTTTATAGCAGTATTTGGCATTGGCTCAGGTCATGGCTATTGGGCTCTTCACTCTTGGCTGCAAGATGATTTAACGCGTAGATTGATTTTCTTAGAAGATGATTTACGTGTTCTTTTATTATTTTTAGAGTCTAAAGAGGCGCGCGAGCTTTTAAAGAATCCGCAAGTGCATATTTATTACATTGAAGATTCAAGTGACGGCCTGCAGGTGCTTCAGAGTCTTTCATGGAGTGCCTATGGCAAGAAGATGCTTATTACAGCCTTGCCTTTATATGAAACACAGCGCAAAAAAACCTTTGAAGATGTTAAAGCGCGTCTTCAATATGAAACATCAGACATTCATTTGGTATTAGATGAATACATGGGCTACGGAGTTTCATTTTTTAGAAATTTCTGGAAAAATCTCTTTTTATTACCTGGTTCTTATAAAGCAAACAAGCTTGAGGGTGTATTTAAGGGCATTCCTGCTATTGTTGTAGCCGCAGGGCCATCACTTGTCCAAAATCTTGAATTACTTAAAACACTTGGCGATAAAGCTCTTATCTTTGCTGGTGGATCAAGTATAAATGCGCTTTTAGATGCGGGCCTTCAGCCGCATTTTGGGGCAGGAATTGATCCGAATCCTTTACAGTACATGCGCTTTCGTCAAGCTCTGGGATTTTCTATGCCCGTTTTTTATCGGGGCCGCCTACTACGAGAATCAGCAGAACTCATACACGGCCCGCGCCTCTATTTGAAGGGGGGAGATGGGTATAATATTTCTGATTGGTTCGAAAAAAAATTAAAAATCCCGGGAAAAATTATTGGCGGCGGCCATAGCGTGGCAAACTTCATCATTGAAATTGCCCAGAGTCTTGGCTGCAGTCCCATTATTCTTGTAGGGTATGATCTTGCCTTCGGTAAAGATTTAGAGCGCTATGCACCAGGAATTGAAACTAGTGTTGAAACAGTAAATTCTACAGCCGAAGTAAATGCTGAGGCGCCAATTGTCTGGAAAAACATAGATGGCAAAAAAATACATACAGCATGGAAGTGGCTTTTAGAAGCTAAATGGATCGAAGATTTCGCAAAAGATACTCCTCGCACAAAAATTATCAATGCGACACAAGGGGGTCTTGGGCTTAAAAATATTGTGCATATGAGCTTAAAAGAAGTAGAGCAAAAGTATCTTATCCAAATGCGCGATCTGGATAGCCTTGTTCATACGGCAATTGAAGATGCAGGGACTATAGCAAGTAGTCATAAAGTTATCCTTGAAGGGTGTAGCCAGATGTATGATAGCCTAGAAAAGGCAAAAGAATATCTCGAAAAACTAATTAATGCTGCCCAAAGCATGAGCCCAAATCACGAAAATCCGCACACTGCTTTACTTCAGGCAGAGCTTAAATCTGAAATTGCATATCAGTACATTCTTGAAGTTTTTGAAAAAATGCGAATAAAGCTGGAATATTATCGATTAGAGTTTGCCTCACACTCTACAATTAGCCAAAAAAAACATGAAGAATTTGAAAGACAGCTCTTAGTAGAGCGTTACACTTTTTTGCGAGATACCGTTATTGTTAATCAGCTTTTAATTGCGCAAACTATAGCTTTTGAGCGCAAACAGGGCAGAGATGTTTCGGCTTTTAGTCCGCAAAGTCAAGTATTAGGTCAGGTACTAGCATGAAATCAAAACAAATTGAAGAAATTCCTGTAGACGGTGAAGCAAGACGCCTAAGAGCAGATGGCAGTCTTATCTGGCAAGCAACATACCGTAATGGTTTACTTGATGGAGTATCTACGGGCTATTTTGCAAGTGGAGCTGTAAGCTCTAAAGTAACATTTGTGCAGGCATTGCGCCACGGAATTGCCGAATATTTTGATAAAGACGGCGCCAAAACAAGTGTACTTAATTTTAAAAACGGGCTTTTAGAAGGGGTTCAAAAATATTTTTATAACACTGGAGTTCTAAAACTTGAAATGCCCTATTCAAATGGGGTACTTGACGGTAGAATTCGGCTTTTTTATCCTGATGCAAGCCTAAAACGAGAAGTTATAGTCACACAAGGCAAGCGCCATGGTTTAGATACATTTTGGACCAGTATGCAAGAAGTGGTTTTTGCCCTTGAGTATAGTCATGGGGCCTTTTTTAAGGCTCAAACAGAGGACCCAATAGCGAAAATGTACAAACTCTAAGATCAATTTTTTTTCTATTTATAAACTCTTGTCTTGCCTAAAAAAAAGCAAATGTGAGATAGTGGCTGCTTTCTTATGACTTAAGAGGAACTACACATGTCACGTTATACAGGCCCGAAGAATAGAGTGGCCCGCCGTTTTGGCATAAATATTTTTGGACGCATACATAATCCTTTGGCACACAAGCCAAATCCGCCCGGCCAGCATGGCGCAAAGCGGAAGAAAAAATCGGATTTTGGTATCCAGCTTGAAGAAAAGCAAAAGCTTAAGGCTTGCTTTGGCATGCTGACTGAACTCAGCTAGGCCGCTACTACAAAGAAGCTGCACGCCACCACAAAAATACACCAGAGCTATTCTTGCAAATGCTTGAATGCCGTTTGGATAATGTTGTGTATCGCCTCAAGTTTGCAAACACCATTTTTCAAGCTCAACAGCTCGTTTCACATGGCCATGTTCATGTAAATGGACGTAAAGTTGACCGTCGCTCATTCCAGGTTATGCCGGGAATGGTAATTACAATTAAAGAAAAGTCACGTAAATCTAAAGTAGTGCAGCATGCAGTTGAAGGTTCAAACCGTTCAGTTCCTGCATATATGAGCCAAGATGCTACGAACTTTTCAGGACAGCTTTTATCTCGCCCAAGCATTACAGAGATCTCTCTACCGCTTGAAGTGAATATCCCGATGGTTTGCGACTTTCTCGCCCACGGCGCATAATTTTTTTTCATGAAGCTCCTTTTGTTAAGTTGGCCCAAAGTTATACTTTGGGCCTTTTTTTTAGGGTAATCAAATGTTAAATAAATTTTTTATATTATTAATTGCAATGATGACATTCTCTCATATACTTCGTTCAGATGAAGGGAATGTGGCCCCTTACCATGATACCCGCCGAGGACATTGCTAAAAAATATGGCGTAAAACTTGATTCTGATTGGCTTGAACATGTGCAAAAATCGTGTCTCAGATTAAGTAGTGGGGGCTCAGCCTCTTTTGTTTCATCAAAAGGTCTACTATGACCAATCATCATGTAGGATCTAAAGTAATACATGGTCTTTCATCGCAGAAACTCGACATTTTAAAAAATGGATTTTACGCAAAAAGTATAGATCAGGAGCTTTGCTGTCCTAATTTCTATGCTGACCAGCTTATTTCTATCCAAGATGTAACAGCTCAAATTAATCAAAATCTTTTAGATGACATGACGCATGCCGAAAAAGAACAGACGAGAAAGGCAAATATAGCTCGTCTTACAGCTAAGGCAAAAGCCGAAACTTGGCTGCAGCCGCAAGTGGTAATGCTATATAAGGGTGCTCAATATCATCTGTATTTGTACAAGCGCTACACGGATATACGTCTAGTAATGGCCCCAGAAAGCAGTATGGCTTTTTTTGGAGGGGATGATGAAAATTTTGAGTTTCCTAGACATTGCCTGGATGTCTGTTTTTTAGAATATACGAAAATAATGCTCCAATTGCTGAGAATGAATTTTTACAATGGAGCACATCAGGTCCGCTAGTTGATGAGCCTCTTTTTGTTCTTGGTCATCCAGGAAAGACTGAAAGAGGACTTACTTCCAGCCACCTTGGGTTTATACAAAAACATAAAATTCCGCTTATACTAAGCTTTCTGCAAGAAAAAATCTCAAAGCTAGAGGCTTTGCAACAAATATCAGATGAAAATAAGAGAATTACCGAAAATATCCTGCATAGTCTTAAAAATTCTCAAAAAGTATTTTTGGCAAGCTATGCATCTCTTAAGGATGATGCGATTATACAGGCAAAAAAAAAGAGCGAAAAAACTCTTTTTGCCTCTATTGATAACAAGCCCTGGAATGACCTAGAACAGGCGCTTCAAAACCTAGAAAAATATCATGCAGAATATTTTGCACTTGAAGTGCTAAGTGGTAACTTTTGGAAATACTACGCTTGGGCCCAACATATTGTCCGAGGAGCACAAGAAAAAACAAAGCCAAATGAAGCGCGCCTTGCAGAATATCGAGAAAGCGAACTAAAGCCCTCGAGCTTAGTCTTTTTTCAACAGAGCCAGTGTATCCCGCATTAGAAAAAGCAATCCTTATTGATAGCCTTGAAAGACTTGTGAAGCTTTTAGGCGTAGATCATCCGGCAGTTTTAATTGCTTTAAATAATAAGTCAATTGAACAGCGTACAGATGAACTTATAGATACAACCAGGCTAGCAGATCAGGAATACAGAAAACAGCTATGGCTTAATCCAGAGGAACTAAAAAACCAGCATGATCCATTTATCACTCTTGCCATTGCACTTGATCCATATGCGCAAGCCTTGCGTGAAAAATATGAAAGTGAATTTTGCAGTATCGAAAAAGATAGCTATGCAGCCATAACAAACAAACTTTTTACCCATTATGGTGAAATGCTCTATCCAGATGCTACATTTACTTTAAGACTATCTTACGGAACAATGAAAGGCTACCAGGAATCAGGAGAACATATAGCCCCCTACACTACCTTTAACACACTTTTTTTGCATTGCCTCAAAGCACGACCAACAAGAAGGCTATATCCTGCCTAAAAGCTGGCAAGAAAATAAAGAAGCTCTTAATAAGGAAACGCCTTTTAACTTTGTTTGTACAGCCGATATCATCGGTGGAAATTCCGGCAGCCCTGTCATCAACAAACACGGCCAAATTGTAGGGTTAATATTTGACGGCAATCGGTCAAGCCTTGCCTGGAATTATGCATTCGATCAAACCCAAGGAAGAGCCATCAGCGTTCACTCACAAGCCATCATTGAGGCTCTAAGGCACATCTACAATGCCCCCGAACTTGCCCGCGAAATCCTGGGAGATGCCTAAGCAATATTTTGGACTAATCTTGAGATTTTTTTAACGCAGAGGCGCAGAGACACAGAGAGAACGCAGAGAAAAACAAAAAAACAAAGTGCTTCGCATAGAAAGTATTGTCTCTATGCGAAGCACTTTGTTTTTTTGTTTCTCTGCGTTGCTCTGCGCCTCTGCGTCTCTGCGATAAAAAAATCTCAAGATTAGTCCAAAAATATGCGCTTCAGGCGGTTCTCCCAGGATTTCAGCAAAAAGTCGGGGGCATTGTAGATGTGATTAGAGATTCAATGATGGCTTGTGAGTGAACGCTGATGGCTCCTTGCTTGGGTTTGATCGAATGCATAATTGTGGGCAAGAGCCTTAAACGAATTGACATCAATATATTTAACCCTACAATTTGGCCGTGTTGTTTGATGACAGGGCTGCCGAGAATTGCCACCGATGATATGGGCTCTAAAACAAAGTTAAAAGGCGTTTCCTTATTAAGAGCTTCTTTATTTTCTTGCCAGCTTTTAGGCAGGATATAGCCTTCTTGTTGGTCGTGCTTTGAGGCATGCAAAAGAGTCTGGATTGACAAGGTTGAGTCTTGCAGGTTATATCCTACTCCTGATTCCTGGTAGCCTTTCATTGTTCCAGTAAGATAGTCTTAAAAGTAAATGTAAGCATCTGGATAGAGCATTTCACCATAATGGGTAAAAAGTTTGTTTGTTATGGCTGCATAGCTATCTTTTTCGATACTGCAAAATTCACTTTTCATATTTTTCACGCAAGGCTTGCGCACATATGGATCAAGTGCAATGGCAAGAGTGATAAATGGATCATGTTGGTTTTTTCCAGTTCCTCTGGTTTGAGCCATAGCTGTTTTCTGTATTCCTGATCTGCTAGCCTGGTTGTATCTATTGCTGAGTTTCATTCTGTACGCTGTTCAATTGACTTATTATTTAAAGCAATTGGAAACCTGATATTACACCTAAAAGCTTCACAAGTCTTTCAAGGCTATCAATAAGGATTGCTTTGACAATGCAGATACTGGCTCTGTTGAAAAAAGACTAAGCTCGAGGGCTTTAAGTTCACTTTATCGATATTCTCCAAGACAGTACACTTGGCTTTGTTTTTTCTTGTGCTCCTCAGACAATATGTTGGGCCCAAGCGTAGTATTTGCAGAAAAGTTACCACTTAGCACTTCAAGTGCAAAATATTCTGCATGATATTTTTCTAAAGTAGAAGCACCTGTTCTAAGGTCATTCCAGGGCTTGTTATCAATAGAGGCAAAAAAGAGTTTTTTCGCTCTTTTTTGCTGTATAATCACATCATCCTTAAGAGATGCATAGCTTTGCCAAAAATACTTTTTGAGAATTTTTAAGACTATCCAGTTTTTTTCGGTAATTCTCCTTGTTTTCATCAAATAATATTTGTTGCAAAGCCTACTAGCTTTGAGATTTTTTTCTTGCAGAAAGCTTAGTATAAGCGGAAAATCAGATGTTTTTGTATAAACCCAAGGGGGTTTAACTAGAAATAGCAAGTCCTTTTTACAAGTCTTTCCTGGATAACCAAGAACAAAAAGAGGCTCATCAACTAGCGGACCTGATGTGCTCCATTGTAAAAATTCATTCTCAGCAATTGTGTTTTGATTTTCAGTATATTATTAAAAAACAGACATCCAGTGATAATGTCTAGGAAACTATCAAAAATTTTCATCATCCCCTCCAAAAAAAAGCCATACTAGTTGTTCTAGGGCTAGCTTAGAGACATTATATCCAGGTATAGCGCTTGTACAAATACAGATTAGATATTGAGCACCCTTATATAGCATTACCACTTGCCGCTGCACCAAGTTTGGCTTTTGCCTTCAGCTGTAAGACGAGCTATATTTGCCCCTTCTCAGTCTGTTCTTTTTCAGCAGTGTCATGTCATCTGAAAAGATTTTGATTAATTTGAGCTGTTACAGCATTTGGATAGAATGAGCTGGTCAGCATAGAAATCAGGAGCAGCAAAGCTCCCTGATCTATACTTTTTGCGTAAAATCCATTTTTTGAGAAGAGAAAATATACAATGAAAGACCATGTATTACTTTAGATCCTACATGATGATTGGTCATAAGTAGACCTTTTTTTTTTTTGATGAAACAAAAGAGGCTGAGCCCGGCTTTACTTAATCTGAGACATTTTTTTTGCACCATGTTCAAGCCAATCAGAATCAAGTTTTACGCCATATTTTTAGCAATATATAGCAGGGTATCATGGTAAGGGGCCACAGTTGCCTTTTTCATCTGAACGAAGTATATGAGAGAATGTCATCATTGCAATTAATAATATAAAAATTTTATTAAGACATTTGACTACCCTAAAAAAAAAGGCCCAAAGTATAACTTTGGGCCAACTTAATTAACAAAGGAGGCTTCATGAAAAAAAAATTATGCACCGTGGGCGAGAAAGTCGCAAACCATCGGAATATCACTTCAAGCCGTGGAGAGATCTCTGTAATGCTTGGGCGAAATAAAAGCTGTCCTGAAAAACCATCACGTCTTGGCTCATATTGCAGGAACTGAACGGTTTGAACCTTCAAAGTACATGCTGCACTACTTTAGATTTACGTGACTTTTCTTTAATTGTAATTACCATTCCCGGCATAACCTGGAATGAGCAACAGTCAACTTTACGTCCATTTACATGAACATGGCCGTGTGAAACGAGCTGTTCAGCTTGAAAAATGGTGTTTGCAAACTTGATGCAATAGCAGAGCTTAATCCAAACAGCATGCGACACATTTTGCAAGAATAGCTATAAAATATTTTTGTGGTGGCGTGCAGCTTCTTTGTAGTCACAGCCTAGCTGAGTTTCAGTCAGCATGCCAAAGCAAGCCTTAAGCTTTTGCCTTTTCTTCAAGCTGGATACAGAGATCCAATTTTTTCTTCCGCTTTGCGCCATGCTGAGCAGCAGTTTTGGCTTGTGTGCCAAAGGATTATGTATGCGTCCAAAAATATTTATGCCAAAACAGCAGGCACTCTCCTACTTTCGGCCTGTATAACGTGACATGTGTAGTTCCTCTTAAGTCATAAGAAAGCAGCCACTATCTCACATTTGCTCTTTTTGGGCAAGACAAGAGTTTATAAATAGAAGAATTTATGATCTTAGATTTTATACATTTTCCATATACGGTGCCTGTGTTTGAGCCTTAAAAAAGGCCCCATGACTATACTCAAGGGCAAAAACCACTTCTTGCATACTGGTCCCAAAATGTATGCTGAACCATGGGCGCTTGCCTTGTGTGACTATAACTTCTCGTTTTCTAGGCTTGCATAGGGATAAAAAAGCCGAATTCTACGGTCAAGTACCCCATTTGAATAGGGCATTTCAGAATTTTTGGACTTTCCAGTGTTATCAAAATATTTTTGAACCCCTTCTAAAAAGCCCGTTTTTAAAATTAAGTACACTTGTTTTGCCACGCGTGTTTATCAAAATATTCGGCAATTCCGTGGCGCAATGCCTGGATTAATGCTTCTTTAGAGCTTACAGCTCACTTCATTTGAAGATCAAACCGAGTCATACTCCATCAAGTAAACCGTACGGTATGTTGCTTGCCAGGGAGTTAAGACTCCCATCTGCTCTTAGGCGTCTTGCTTGACCAGTTGTTACAGGAATTCTTTCAATTTGTTTTGATTTCGATATTTTTAGTACCTGACCTAATACTTGACTTTGCGGACGGGGGGGGGGGGGGGGGGAAAAAAGCTATAGTTTGCGCGATTAAAAGCTGATTAACAATAACATTATCTCGCAAAAAAGTGTAACACTCATACTAAGAGCTGTCTTTCAAATTCTTGGTTTTTTTTTTGGCTAATATAGAGTGTGAGGCAAACTCTAATCGATAATATTCCAGCTTTATTCGCATTTTTTCAAAAACTTCAAGAATGTACTGATATGCAATTTCAGATTTAAGCTCTCCTGATATTGAAGCAAGATATGAGATTTTCGTGATTTGGGCTCATGCTTTGGGCAGCATTTAATTAGTTTTTCGAGATATTCTTTTGCCTTTTCTAGGCTATAACACTGTCTCGCGACACCCTTCAAGGATAACATTATGACTACTTGCTACGTCCCTGCATCTTCAATTGCCGGTATTATGAACAAGGACATCCAGATCGCGCATTTGGATAAGATACTTTTTTGCTCTACTTCTTTAACTTGGGTGTGCACAATATTTTTCAGCCCAAGACCCCCTTGTGTCGCATTGATAATTTTTGTGCGAGATTGTGTTTTTTGCCGAAATCTTTCGATCCATTTAGCTTCTAAAAGCCACTTCCGTGCTATTAGCATTTTTTTGCCATCTACTGTTTTTCCAAGAGACAAATTGGCGCCTCAGCATTTATTTCGGCTGTAGAATTTACTGTTTCAACACTAGTTTCAATTCCTAGGTCCGTCAGCGCTCTAAAATCTTTACCGAAGGCAAGATCATACCCTACAAAAATAATAATTTGCGGCCAAGACTCTCGGCAATTTCAATGATGAATTTTGCCACGCTATGGCCGCCGCCAAATAAGTTTCCCAGGAATTTTCATTTTTTTTCGAACCAATCAGAAAATGTATAACCATCTCCCCCCTTCAAATAGAGGCGCGGGCCGTGTATGAGTTCTGCTGATTCTCGTAGTAGGCGGCCCCGAATAAAAAACGGGCATAGAAAATCCCCAAGTTTGACGAAAGCACATGTACTGTAAAGGATCGGGATCAATTCCTGCCCCAAAGTGCGACAAT
>CAWAUW010000006.1:0-122264 GCA_963785335.1 uncultured Chlamydiales bacterium
TTGGCTAAGTTCGCTGATACTTGCATTTTTGGGCTCTATTTGCACCCATACGTTGTGCTGCTTTAAGCGCAAAGCTAAAGCCTGACCTACCGGATTTTCTCCGACAATATATACAGAATCAGGAATGTGCTGCTCGTATGAAAGCTCTTTACAAGCTTCTAAAATAGGATCTGTCTTTCCTATCATGGTAATTTCATCACCAAGCAGTAAACGGTCCTTGCCATGCGCAAAAACAAGCTCATCACCTTTACTCAAAAGCTCATGATGCTGCTGATTACTTGATACAAGTACTTTATGAGGTCTATGGATAAGGCAAACTAATATTTCATGATGTTTTTCTCTAATTTCGGCAAGCGTTTTACCCACAAAAGAAGAATTTTCACCCACACGCATCGTTCTAAGAAGCACATTGCCATGAAGAAAGCTTCTAGAATAAATACCTTCCTCAAAAATAACCTGTGCTATTTTATCTACAACAAGAAGATCAGGAAAGACCACATGGTCAATATGAAAGGCTCTTTGCAGATCTACTTCTTTCTGAAACAAATAAGGTTCTTTTTTAAGTGATGCTACTGTCCTTATAGGCCCTAGCTGCTTTACAAGGGCACAGGACACCAAATTTGTTTCATCATCATTATCTAGCGCAAGAAATAAATCAAAAGCCTGATTTTGCAGACTTTGACGTAAAGACTGAGGGTTGGAATCTAGCTTAGTTATGGCAATTCCTTCTTTTTCGAGTCTCTCAGCAACATTTTGACTTAACGTATCTGTACCAACTATCGCAACACGCATGCTAGTTCCTTTTGTCCATTACGTTGCATTTCTAACACAAATGCACTTTATCAATGGCCAAAAAAGTATGCTTTCTGTATGATCTTGACATTCTTTGCACTGGTAGCTCAGCTGGATAGAGTACCTGGCTACGAACCAGGGGGTCAGAGGTTCGAGTCCTCTCCAGTGCGATTTGTCAAACAGCTTTACAAGATGCCCACATATTCAAAAAATAACATTGATATTATCTGTTTTCCCTCAGGGTCTCTTGGCACAAATGCCTACCTTGTTGTTTGCAAAAAAACAAATATCGCCGCCCTTATTGACGCACCTCAAGATAGTTTTCTAAAAATTACTAGAGAATGCCAAAAACGTTTCTGTACGCTCGAAAAACTCATTCTCACGCATTCTCATTGGGATCATATTGCAGAAGCCAGCTTATTTAAGCTCAAAAGCTACATTCATTCTGAAGATGCCCACAATTTAAAAAATCCAGGTGCAGACAAACTAAAATCATGGATTTCAATTGAGGCTGTAGAGCCTGCTGGCTATCTTAAAGAAGGCGATAACTTTTTTATAGGGGAAAGCTTGTGGAAGGTGCTTCATACCCCAGGGCACTCTCCAGGAGGCATTTGCTTATATTGTGAAGCTGAAGGCGTGCTTATTTCAGGCGATACGCTCTTTAAGGGAAGTTTGGGAAGAGTTGACCTACCAACATCTGAGCCTGAGCGTATGTGGACCTCCCTTAAAAAATTAAGCATCTTACCAAAAGAAACCCAAGTTTTTCCGGGCCATGGCTCTCCCACAACGATAGGGGATGAAAATTGGTTGGCACAAGCTGAGCAGATGTTCGGTTGACTTATATAAACGCATTTGGTAAATTATCATTTTAAATTTTTAACTCGAGTTTAGGAGGAGGCCTCATGGGTGTACTTGTAGGACGCAAAGCGCCAGGATTTTCAACAAAAGCAGTGGTTAACCAAACCATAGTCGAAAATTTTACTCTCGAACAACATCTCGGCAAAAAAGTACTTTTGTTTTTTTATCCACTTGATTTTACCTTTGTTTGCCCAACTGAGCTTCATGCTTTTCAAGAATCTCTAGATGAATTTGAAAAGCGTGGCTGTCAGATTTTAGGCTGTTCGGTAGATAGCGCATTTTCGCATCTTGCATGGGTATCTACGCCCAAAAGTAAGGGTGGAATCCAAGGTGTTACCTACCCTCTAATTTCTGATCTTAACAAGACTATTGCGCGCGATTACGATGTATTAGTACCTAATGAAGGCGTAGCCTTTAGAGCGCTGTTCCTAATCGACGAAAATGGTATTGTATTTCATCAATTAGTAAATGCATTGCCGCTTGGTAGATCTGTAGAAGAAGCCCTTCGTATTCTAGATGCCCAAATATTTTTTGAGCAAAATGGCGAAGTATGCCCTGCAAATTGGTCTCAAGGTAAAAAAGGCATGAAGGCCACCCATGCTGGCCTGCAAGATTACGTCGCAGCCAAACTTTGAGTCATGTAGTCATAAAAATCAGATTCATTCACAATCAGTACACTATGGCGCTCAAGACATAAATTGACGCCCTCATCAAGTACGTTTGAAGAGCCGACACCTGGTAAAAAAAGCGCCTGTAAAGAAAGTACAGGCGAATTACTATTGCGAAGTAAGCGAAATCCAGAAAAATAGTCTTCTAGACTTGCCCCCTCTTCACGAACTTTCAGATAAATTACCGGCAAATCATATAAAAGTGCTTGTACAGCATAATAAAGCCCGCAAGTATTGGCAGGCGGCTGGCCCAAATGCTCAAATAACTCGCGAAGGGTAGGACAAAAATAAACTGTATCCAAAAGCCCTTTTTCTGCTTCGCCAAAAAGAGCAACTACCGATGACTTCATAAACATCTCCTCGGCATTTTGCTTTCCTTTATTCCCTATACCTCTTATTTTACCACATTTAAAAAAAATACCAATACATTATTCAAAAGAAATCCCCCCCTCTCGGTAAAGAGGTCCAAGTGTGAGATTTTTTTAACGCAAAGCTCGCAAAGAACGCAAAGATTCGCAAAGAAATACAAAAACCCTCGCCGCATAAGCGCTAACTTAATTTGATTTAAAGTATCTTTTTCAGACTGAAGGTCTGGTCTATAAAAGCCCAGGGCAACGCCCTGGGGATATTGTGGATGTGATTGCAGGCTGAAGGCCTGCGTTATAGTAAACAATTATTAATGCAGACTGATGCCTTGAATTTTCGTAACTAAAATCTTTGCTATAACGCAGGCCTTCAGCCCTGCAAACCGCATCCAAAATATACCACAGGGCGTTTCCCTGGGCTTTTATAGCCCAGACATTCGAGGCTGACAAAATACTTAAATTTACTTTAAGTTAGCCCTTATGGGGCTTCGCCTCCAAACAGTTGTTATGAGGCGAAGCCCTTTATTTGTTTTGTATTTCTTTTGTATGTCTTTGCGTTTCTTTGCGTTCTTCGCGAGCTTTGCGTTAAAAAAAATCTCAACCTTGCCCTATTAAAGTTGCAACCTCTTAACGCCTATGCTGATTACTGTCGTAAAAGCGCGCTGAACTTCCCAGTTCCTGTTCTATTTGCAATAGACGATTATATTTGGCTACGCGGTCACTCCGGCATGGTGCTCCCGTCTTAATTTGACCTGCCCGGCATGCCACAGCCAAATCGGCTATAAAGCTATCTTCCGTCTCACCAGAGCGATGGGAGATGATACAGGCAAAACCATTGCTTTGAGCAAGGGCAATTGTATCCAGCGTCTCGGTAAGGGTGCCAATTTGGTTTACTTTGATTAAAATTGAATTCGCACTTTTAGCATCAATTCCCTTTTGTAAAAAACGTGGATTTGTAACAAAAATATCATCGCCTACAATCTGCACTTTTTTACCAAGCTTTTCAGTAAGATAGTGCCATCCTTCCCAGTCGCTTTCGGCAAGGCCATCTTCAATGGAATCAATAGGAAAATTTGACACCAGACTTTCTAGGTAAGCCGTTTGTTGCTGAAAGGTGC
The DNA here is from genome assembly GCA_963785335.1 of uncultured Chlamydiales bacterium. GTDB lineage: Bacteria > Chlamydiota > Chlamydiia > Chlamydiales > FEN-1388 > SZAS-7. Next base: position 3,802 of record CAWAUW010000006.1, read on the forward strand.
GCTTTTGACCATTCTTTTTTTTCTTTTCTACATATAATCCACTGTCATAAAGCTCAGAGGCTGCGCAGTCAAGTGCTAGAGAAATCTGCTTTCCAGGTTCAAAGCCGGCCTGCTTTATAGCCTCACAAATAAGTTCAAGGGCTTCTTCATGCGATGATAAATTTGGTGCAAAACCGCCTTCATCACCAACTGATGTCACATGGCCCTTTTGCTTTAAAATAGATTTAAGCACATGATACACCTCAACTCCCCAACGCATACTTTCTGAAAAGCTGCTTGCCCCGACAGGTCGAATCATGAATTCCTGAAAATCCATGGTATTATCAGCATGCACACCGCCATTGATAATATTGAGCATCGGACAAGGCAGCTCTTTTGCCACCTCACCGCCAAGGTAGACATAAAGAGGTTCTTTTTTGGCCATGGCAGCGGCTCTTGCACATGCCATAGATACTGCGAGTATAGCATTGGCACCAAAAACCGACTTATTTTCAGTTGCATCAGCCTCAATCATCAATTTATCAAGTTTTGCCTGATCAAAAATTGACTCTCCTACCAGCAAATCTGAAATGGCCCCATTAATGCTTGCAATAGCCTTAAGCACGCCCTTGCCGCCAAAACGTGCTTTATCTGCATCGCGCAACTCTACAGCTTCATTTTGACCGGTTGAGGCACCTGACGGCACCATTGACCATGCTTCATAGCCGCCATCAACAACTACACGCGCTGCCACGGTTGGATTTCCACGCGAATCGATAACTTCTAAGCCGCTTATTGATAAAATTTTGTTCATTTCTGCCCTTACTAAAATAAATTTCACATTAAAAGTTTCCACACCAATATATACTTTTTATGTATACTTGTGCCATGAAACTTGTTATTTCCCAGCCAATGCCGCTTCTTGAGGCCCTTTCCATCATGTGTCCTGATAGCAGCAAAACACGCCTACGTGAGTTTGTACGCCAAGGTCGTATTCTTGTTAATGATGAAGTTGCCAAAAGATCAGACATTGAATTAACACCTGGCCAAACAGTGTTTTTTGAGGAACATAAGATAAAATATGACATCAGCGGCATAAAGATTGTCTTTGAAGATCAGTATCTGGTTGTGATAGATAAACCCGCCGGACTGCTAAGCGTATCTACTAACTTTGAATCAACCGAAACTGCCCACGCCAAGATCAAAAGACGCTATCATCCAAAAAAAGTATTTGTTGTTCATCGACTTGACCAAGATACTTCAGGTTTGCTTTTGTTTACCACGCATCACGAAAGCTACGTAGCCCTCAAACAAGCTCTTAAAGAGCGCCTGATAAAAAGAACCTACCATGCCATAGTTGAAGGAAAGCTCGAAGGTTCCGGCACCTGGAGCTCCTATTTATACGAAGATGCGATGTATTATGTGCATGTATCTGATGATCCAACTAAAGGCGAGCTTGCTACAACTCATTATGAAGCCGTTTCTTATAAAGGTGGCCACACTCTTGTACGTTTTACACTCGATACTGGCAAGAAAAACCAGATTCGCGTGCAAGCTGCCCGTGCCGGCTTTCCTATTGCCGGTGATACCAAGTATGGCGCCAAAACAAATCGCTACGGCCGCCTGGCACTGCATGCCACAAATCTTGTACTAGTTCATCCACACACCCAAAAAACTCTTAGCTTTAACTCGATTTTCCCAATTGCGCTATAGTCAAAAAAAGGCTATATAGATGCAAAAGGGATAATTATGGATCAAACACCTGAGCGCCCTATAGAATGCGGTGAATGTAAAAAACCAGTGGCGGTGGTATATACAGAACTCGTAGGCAAGATGATGTATCGCATTGCGATGTGTTCTGATTGCCCTCAGCTGCGCCAAAAACTCTATGGCATACCCAAATTTGAGCCTTGCGGTCCAGAAGCGCTTTCTGCCGGCCTTTGCTGCGGCAATTGCGGCACAACTGCAGATGAGGTCAAAATGGGCCAGCCGGTTGGCTGTAGTACATGTTATGAGGTATTTGAAGACCTGCTCATACAAGAACTGGCTATGCAAAACAGGCTGCCGCAAATTCAAAAAGGCAAAAGACCAAGTCCCGTTCATCTTGGGCGATCCCCCGGTGAACAAACCGAAATTAACCCATCATTAAAACTTATAGCACTGCATCAGGCACTTAACGAAACACTTGCCCGCGAAGATTATGAACAAGCCGCATGGCTTAGAGATCAAATAAAAGCACTCACCCAGGACCATACAGATGAGCAAAAATCTTCCTGAGGAAAACTCACCACTTATGTCCCTGCATGCTCCTTGGGACCATAATAATAACGTTATTTGGCTTGCATCTACTTTAAGGCTATGTCGCAATATAGAAAAATTTAAATTTCCACAAAAACTCGAAGTCGACAAAAAAAGACATATTCTACAACTTGCAAGTAAAACCGTTTTACAATCAAGTGATCTTACAAATCCATATCTGCTTAATATTGAGGATATGGCACCATCTGAAAAAGAGTTTTTGATAGAACATTTTTTGCTCTCTGAAGGATTCCAAGAAGCAGGTGTAGGTGCGGCCTTTGGACTTGATCAAACAGGTGAGCTTATCATTCTTTTTAACATAAAAGAACATATCCAGATTCAGCATACTGACTGCTCAGGGGATCTTGAACAAGCTTGGAGAAAAATTGTATCAATAGAAAATCAAATGACTGCTAACATAAATTTTGCTTTTTCGCAAAAATTTGGCTTTCTCACTGCCAACCCGCTTTATTGCGGAAGCGGTCTTTTAATATCGGCCTACTTACATGTTCCGGCTTTAATTCACCAGCGTGTCCTTAGTGATCATCTTGAAAATGAAAAGATGGAAGGCATTATAACAACAGGCTTGCAAGGAAGCCCAGATGATCTTGTCGGTGATATTCTGATGCTTCGAAATACCCATACTCTCGGGGTTTCAGAAGAAACTATATTCTCCACTATGCGCAATTCGATACTGCGCCTCGTTGTAGCGGAAAAAGATACACGAGCCGCCCTTAAAGTCTCAAAAAACATTCAATTTAAAGACCATATTTCCCGTTCAATTGGAAGTCTACAAAGCTCATACCAGCTTGATGCTACCGAAGCACTAAGTGCCCTAAGCTTTTTAAAGCTTGGCATAGAACTTGGCTGGGTAAAGGGAATGAACGTAGAAGAAATTAATAAATTGTTTTTTGATTCAAGAAAAAGCCATCTAAACTATCTTTTGCAAGCTAAAGACTCACATGAAGAAATCGCCACTGCAAGAGCGGACTTTTTGCGGGACAAAACTGCAAAGCTTCAGTTTGCTCTATAAAAAACTTTTACCGCAGAGGAAAAACCGAGATCGTAGAGGAAATACAGAGGGCTTTGCCTTGGAAAATGTATATGGCTCATTTTATCTTTTCAATTACAAAGAAAAAATAACAAATATACATAATTCAGGGCAAAGCCCTCTGTATTTTCTCTTTCGTCCTCGGCTGTTTCTCTGCGGTAAAATTTTGTATTTTTAAGCAGCTTGCAGGCGGGCAGTTAGGCGAGCTTTTACTCGGCTTGCTTTGTTTTTCTTGTATAAGCCTTTGTTTACACCTTTGTCGACAAGGCTAGATACTTCAGAAAAACAGGTCATTTGACTTGCTTTATCGCCGCTCTTTAGACTGTCCAAAAATGCCTTCACAGAACTACGAAAACGCGATCTCATGGCTTTATTTTGCACGCGGCGCTTATCGTTTTGATCTTGGCGTTTTTGGGGAGTTAAACGCTTAACTTTTTTTGTTTCTTTTTCTTTTTGATCGGCTGCCATTATGATTCCTCAAGGGTTTATACATGGTTTTGCAAAAATGATACTAAAAAGTGTTGATTTTTCCTATCATTTTTACCATACTACTGATTTACATGGAAAAAGGCCCATATGGCAGTAAGTATTGTCGGTTGCTATTTTTTACCCTTCCTCTTCTTTTTTATAGCACAAATCGCCTTCCCCAAATCACTTATTGCTCTTGTTCTCGGCATATCTGCACTTAGTTTAAGCTGCCTCATTCTCTATTTTCAAATGCTCAATCTTAAAAATGCTCGTGCAAGAGTTTTGCAGGAGATGGAACAAGAGATGAAACAAGAAAGTAAGCAAGAGATGAAACAGGAAGTGTCGCAAACGCCAGTAGCAATACAAGCACCTGCCGCCCAAACGCCCAAGTTTACTTTTGAAAAACAGAATAGTGCATTAGCAGATATCGCACGTACAACACTTTTCTCATCACCGAAGCATAGTTTAAAAAGCCATAAAGCCGTAATTGCAGAACAAGAACAGGCACTGCTCTCGCAAAAAAATCTTTTTACAGAAGAGCTCGAAAAGAAAACCCTTGCCATCCAGGCCCTGCAAAAAGCACTAGATCGCTCTGAGCAAGCCTTAAGTGCAAAGGAAGCTGAACTTGCCAAACATACAAAAGAGCTTGCAGATCTCAAGTTTGAAATGTACACCCTTCTACGTATTGAATCCTACGTCGATCAAACAAATAGCCAAAACACACCTACATCAAATAAATTAGCTGCAGCTTCTTTCTAAAATAAGATGCCATAAGGCTCTTAAAGCCGCTTGCAAACGCAGCATAACTTGCATAATAAGTTTTGTTTTTCTTTTGGTACAAAATGCAAAAAGCTCTTTGGAGATATCGTCATTTTTGACATGCATAGCATTCCATAGATAATCATCGACTATATAAAACCCCCATCCATAAAACCTTTTAAGCAATACATCGGGCAATTTAGGAAGTTTTTCAACAAAGGTGATGGGTTTTATTTTGTCTATTTGCAAAGGACGCTTTAGTGTTAAGGCAGATCGCTTATTTTGTATATCAAAGCACTGATCATAAATGCATGTAGCATCACTAAAGTAATGGGTATGAAAAAGCAGATATCGTTCTGCACTTGTTAACTTGGCTTGCAAAAATGTTTTATCATATAAAATCCACACCACATCCCAACCACAGGAACCATAGTCTCTATTTCTTTCTTCAATTTCTTGCGCAGAAATTGGCGAGCACTGCACTTCAAAAATTAACTTTTTATCGGGCCAGGCAACATCTGCTACGCGACCAATTTCTGCAAAACGCATTTCCTCGACGCTAATTTCTTCTCCAAGCTGAGCTTGAATAAGGCCCTGTATGGCAATATGTTCTTCTGTTTTTCCCGCCTGACGACAGCTTATTGCATCATAGGTATGAAAAAAATGCGGACGCACCTGCAAACCTGATCGAACACGCACTCGGGCGCTGCATTCCAGGCAAAAGTAGTCAATTCCTTTTTGAGCCAGGGGTGCAAAACATTTTTTTCCTGAGATATCTCGAGCATAAAGTTGCATTTCTATTGACTCAAACTCTATAATTAGGAAAAACTAGTATAGCATCTTAAATCATTTTTTTCTTTCCATGGCATGAGCAGGTTAAACTTTAAAGAAGTATTCACACCCCAGCAGCAACAGAAAGTCGAAGAACTTGTTGCACTTGCGCGAGAACAAGGATACATCACCTACGAAGAAATCAATGAAGTTCTTCCGATGTCATTTGATTCGGCAGAACAAATTGATCAGGTATTGATTTTTCTCTGAGTGGAATGGATATTCAAATCCTCAACCAATCTGAAGTCGAGAGGCAAAAAGAGCGCAAAAAAGAAGCCAAAGAGCTCGAAGGCCTGCCTAAGCGTGCGGAAGGCACATCCGATGATCCTGTTCGCATGTATCTTAAAGAAATGGGATCTGTTCCTCTTTTAAGCCGCGAAGAAGAAGTCGAAATTTCCAAACGTATTGAAAAAGCCCAAATTCAGATCGAGCGCATCATCATGCGTTTTCGCTATTCTGCCAAGGAAGCTATTTCTATTGCCAATTATCTAATTGGTGGAAAAGAGCGCTTTGACAAGGTCATCAGCGAAAAAGAAGTTGCCAACGAAACAGAATTTTTGCTGCTTCTTCCTAGAATGTGCACAACTTCTAAAACAAGAAGATCACATATTAGAGCAGTTTTTGCTCACCTCCGAAAATGCTATCCAAAGAAGCTGAACGCATCAACGTCTTCAAGATGAAATTGAAAAATGCCGCATTCGCACTCAGGCATATCTACGACGCTTGCATTTCCGCCACAATATCATCGAAGATTCTGTGAAGTCATACTTGCGTGCATACGATCGCTTTTTGCAGCTAGAAAAAGAGATACACGAACTAGCTCCACGGGCCGAACGAAACAAATTTGCTTTAAGCAAGCTAGCTGCTGCCAAAGCGCAACTTTGCAAGCGTGAACTTGCCGCAGGACGCACCCTCGATGACTTTAAAAAAGATGTCCGAATGCTGCAGCGCTGGATGGATAAAAGCCAGGAAGCCAAGCGCGAAATGGTTGAATCAAACCTTCGTCTTGTGATTTCCATTGCAAAAAAATACACAAACCGCGGCCTTTCCTTCCTTGACCTCATCCAAGAAGGCAATATGGGCCTTATGAAGGCTGTAGAAAAATTTGAATACCGGCGCGGCTATAAATTTTCGACCTATGCCACTTGGTGGATTCGTCAAGCTGTCACACGCGCCATTGCCGATCAGGCACGAACCATCCGTATTCCTGTGCACATGATTGAAACAATCAATAAAGTGCTGCGTGGTGCAAAAAAACTGATGATGGAAACAGGCCGTGAACCAACTCCAGAAGAACTTGCCAAAGAATTTGGCATAACACCTGAACGCGTACGCGAAATTTATAAAATTGCTCAGCATCCGATCTAGCCTTCAAGCAGAAGTGGGTGATGGTGGAGAAAGCCAGTTTGGCGATTTCTTAGAAGATACAGGTGCTGATTCCCCATGCTGAGGCAACAGGCTATTCTATTCTTAAAAGATAAGATGGGTGAAGTGCTTGACAACCCTTACAGATCGCGAGCGTAAAGTGCTAATTCAACGCTTTGGCCTACTTGATGGCAAGCCAAAAACTCTCGAAGAAGTGGGCGTAGAATTCAATGTAACGCGCGAGCGTATACGCCAAATTGAAGCCAAAGCTCTTCGCAAAATGCGCCATCCTACGCGCTCTAAGCAGCTAAAAGCCTTCCTCGACATGCTCGAAGAAGAGTGATAAAAAATACAGTTTTACCGCAGAGAAAACAGCCGAGACAGCGGAGAAAATACAGAGAAAATACAAAAAAAATAGCTAGGAAATATCTTCTTGTCTTTTTCATCTGACGGTTATTATTTTTTTGTTTTCTCTGTATTTCCTCCGCTGTCTCGGCTGTTTTCTCTGCGGTAAAAATTGCATTTTGTTTGTTTTGAGGCCCTTTAAGTGACATCTATGGAAAATACTACCTGTCAAAAAGAGCCTCCGCGCAATCTTTCCAAAAAATACATAAATACATACTTCAGCAACGGCGGGCCTTTGGCCCTCCAAGTAAAAGGCTTTGAAGAGCGCCATGAACAAAAACTCATGGCACAAGATGTGTTATCAGCCTTTACTGGACAGCATCCAGCCTTCATAGAAGCCGGTACAGGCACCGGAAAGAGCCTTGCCTACCTTATACCTGCCATTTTGTGGGCAGAGCAGCACGATGAGCGTGTGGTGATTTCTACAAATACTATCGCTCTTCAAGAACAGCTTATATATAAAGACATCCCACTCGCCATAAAAACACTTGGCCTTGAAACCAAATATGTATTAGCCAAGGGCATGGCAAATTATGCCTGCCTTCGACGCCTTGACGGAGTGACATCGCAAAGATCGCTCTTTAAAGATGAGTCTGAAGATGAACTTTTTCGCATTCACGAATGGTCTAAATCTGCCGTTGAAGGAACAAGAACAAGCCTTCCTTTTCTTCCTACACATGCCTCATGGGAACAAATAAGCGTACAAAGTGAAATGTGCGACGGACCCAAATGTGAGTTTTTTAATAAATGCTTCTTTTTTAAAGCAAAGCTTGATGCCCAAAATGCCAAAATCATCGTGGTAAATCACCATTTGCTTTTTGCTGATTTGGCCTTGCGTATTGAAGCCAATAATTTTAACCAAACAGCCCTGCTGCCACTTTATAAGCGTCTTATCATTGATGAAGCACACCATATCGAAGATATTGCCACAGAATATTTTGCCGCAAAGGTATCGCGCCTTGAACTTATGAAAATCATTTCATATCTCGGCCTTGAATTTACCGAACGCTTTGCCGGACGTTTGGGAGTTTTAAGACAAAAACTTATACTGTTCTTCAAAGAAACACGCAGCGATATTCTCCGCTACTTTGAAGACCTATCCACTCAAAGAAAATCCACACAGTTTCTTACAGATGAGCTGTTTGACAGCATCGGCATCTTCTGCTCACTTGTGGGACCCTCTGAGCAAAAATTGCGCCTTCTCGAACATCACATGACGCATCCATATTGGCAAAAGACGCTTTTAACACGCTCTGCTGCTCTTTCATCACAGCTTATTAATTTTTCAATGACCCTTCAACAGCTTGAAAATGCGTTAGTTGAATGTAAATCCGACACATTAGAAGAGCAAACAAAAGTACTTCGCCTTGAAATAAAAGCATTAGGGCTGCGCCTGCATCTGGCAAGTGAAAAAATCCAAATGTTTTTTAAAGGTCCAGTTAGTAAGGATATCGTCTTTTGGATACAGCAAGAAGCTCGCCAATCAGGTCCCGAAATACAACTGGTTTCGGCCAAGCCCGATGTATCAGAGCTTTTACGCAAAAATCTTTTTGATAAAATGGCCACCACAGTACTTTGCAGTGCCACACTTGCCACAAACAAAAGCTTTTCTTTTGCCAAAAGACGCCTTGGCCTGCACGATCATCCTGCAACAGACGAAAAAATACACCCTTCCCCCTTCGAGTACAAAAAACAAGCACTCGTTGGTGTACCTATCGATATGCCTTTTCCAGATAGCCCAGACTTTACCGCCAGCTGCATTACAGCTATAAAAGAGCTTGTGATAGCATCTCAAGGTAATGCCTTTGTGCTTTTTACCTCTTATGAGGCCTTAAAGACGGTTTTTGAAACCTTAGCGCCATTACTGCAAGAAAAAGGGTATCATCTACTAAAGCAAGGAGATGATCACCGACATGCCCTTATCAGCCGCTTTAAAGCAAAATCGCGCTCCGTCCTCTTTGCCACAGACTCATTTTGGGAAGGCATAGACATTGTAGGTGATGCCTTGCGCCTGGTGATCATTACAAAACTGCCCTTTCCTGTACCAAGCGACCCGATAAGTCAAGCCCGCAGCGAAGTATTAGCTGCCGCAGGCAAAAGTGCATTCATAGAATATTCCCTACCAAAAGCTGCGGTAAAGTTCAAACAAGGTTTTGGCAGACTTATCCGCAGCAAAGAAGATCGAGGATGTTTTATCTGCCTAGATGCGCGCCTTATCAAAAAAGGCTACGGCAAAGTCTTCTTGCAAAGCTTGCCAGAGTGCCAAGAAGTCTTTGAACCACTTAGCATCCTAAAACAAAAACTCATCGACTTCTACCGCAACAAATAAAATATTCACCACCGAGCCACTGAGCTCACTGAGATATTTGAGAAAAATGAGAAAGCTTATACGAAGAGTACAACAGATTCCTTCTCCCTATCTCAACTCTACTCAGTGGGCTCAGTGTCTCGGTGGTGAATGTTATAACAACATAATCGGGAGGAGGGATGGAGCGTATCGGATTCGAACCGATTGCCTCAACAATGCCATTGTTGCGCTCTACCAATTGAGCTAACGCCCCAGTTTATGGATAATCCACAAAATGTTAGACTCTTGTTCTAAAAGTCGCAAGGAAAATATGTTCAGTACTCTTACTCTACTGCCTCAAGACCCTATTTACGGCATGCAAGTGCTTTATAAAGCCGACGCGCGTCCTGATAAAATCAATTTAAGTATTGGTTTATGTCTTGATGAACAGGGTAAGCTTTTACACTTTAAAGCCTTTCAGGAGGCTGAAAAGCGATTAGCTCAAAAGACGCGCAGTAAAGAATATCTTCCGATTACAGGTCTTGCCGCATTTTGTGAAAAAGCCCAAAAACTTGTTATCGGCGAAACATCCGACTTTTTCTGCGCGCAAACCGTCGGTGGAACCGGCGCACTTTATGTTGCAGGTCAGCTCCTAGTGAAAGCAGGTGTTCGCCAAATTTTTATACCAAATCCCTCATGGCCGAATCACAAACAGCTTTTTGAAGCAGCAGGCCTGGAAGTGATTGCTTATCCATATTATAATAAAGCCAATATTTCTTTAGATTTCGAGAAAATGCTCGAGGCTATTGGGCATATGCCTGAAGGCAGCAGTATAATTTTGCAGGCCTCTTGTCATAACCCTACTGGCATAGATCCCACACATGAACAGTGGCAAATACTTAGTTCACTCATTAAAAAACAAAAGCTGTTACCTATATTTGATCTTGCCTACTTGGGTCTCGGCAAAAGTGTGGAGGAAGATACACAAGGCATCCGCATTTTTTTACAAGATGACCACGAAATGTTTGTGTGCACAACCTTTGCAAAAAGTATGGGACTATATAACGACCGAGTAGGTTTTTTAAGTATAAAAATGCCTAAACCCACTTTAGATATCATGGCAAGCAACGTACGCTCTATTATAAGAACATGCTACAGCTCACCGCCTGCAACAGGTGCCGAACTTGCTACCGAGGTATTAGCTGATATGTCATTAAAAACATTATGGCTTGATGAACTTAAGACAACTTGCGTAAGGCTTCATTCTCAAAGAGAGCTTCTTTGTATGCATCTACAAAAATATGCCTGCAAAATACCCTACAGTCATATTATGAAAACAAAAGGGCTCTTTTGTCTGCTTGATGTAACACCCGCACAAGTTGCCGCCTTAAGAAATGAACATGGTATCTACATAGCACTTGATGGCAGAATATCGCTTGCTGCTATAACACAAGCAAATGTTGCAACAATTGCTTTGGGACTAACAAGCATATGAAGAAAAGATACATACCAGCACTTATTTTGCCTTTAATTTTGGCAGTTGGGCTTATGTCACTGCCGGCAAATAGCAACCTACAGCTACGCAATATATTGGCCCAAAAAGCTCTTATTATAAGCCGCATTTTTAAAATACTCCCAATTTCAAAAAAAAATAATGATCCCATTCAAGTATGGGCACAAGAGCAACTGCAGTCTCAAATGCAGGCATCTCTCATCGCTGCCTCTTTTAGTCCCTTTTCACTTACTGATACATCTGGGAAAAAAGATTTTGCCATCGCACATGTTCTTTTTCGTAGTCCTGGCCGTTGGAATAGCTCTTTATGGATCAATAAAGGCTCAAGTGATAGCCCTCTTATTAAAAAAAATAGTCCGGTAGTATCTGGAAATTCTCTCGTCGGTGTTATCGACTATGTAGGAAAAAATGAAAGCTGCATACGGCTTATCACGGACTCTGGTCTAAAGCCTGCGGTTCGTGTGGCAAGAAATATAAAAGATCCGGCGCTCATTTCTGCCCTTAACATAGTTCAAGAGGCGGTAGATGATGGCAGACTTAAAGCAAGCGATGATGAAAAAAAAGCTTTTTTATGGATTTTACAAAATCTTCAAAAAAATGAAACCAAAAATCCCGAATTCCTTGCAAAAGGTATACTGCAAGGCCAGGGCGATGCTCTTTGGAAAGCAGAAAATATACTTCTTAAAGGTACTGGTTTTAATTACGACTTTAAAGACCAATACGGCCCAAGCCGCGATCTGCGAACAGGTGAGGTCATTGATCCAAATAAAGAACATCAAAACAAAGCAGCTACTCCTCTTGTTCAAGTAGGAGATCTGCTTATCACTTCAGGCATGGATGGCATTTTCCCAGAGGGATTAAAAGTAGCCACAGTACATTCAATCCTTGCATTAACTGAAGGTGCATATACCTATGAGCTTTTTGCTATCCCCACAGCCAAGGACATTCTTGATCTTAACTGGGTAACTATATTACCCCCGCAAAACTTCGATTCCGATAATCTGCCAAAACAGCTAGACTTCATTCTAGACCAAATTCAAAATTAATAAGCATAAGGATGCCTCATGAATCCAGTATCAAAATCCCTTCCGCAAATCGTACAACCTCTTCCCCAAGAATGCCCAAAAGAGCTTGAAGCATTTGTCGCTGCTGTAAAGGCAGGCCGCGCACATATTATCGCCCATGGCAAAGGATATCGCATTCACATCGGAAGCCTTGACACCATGCAACTAAATTCCTGCAGTATGCAAATGGGTAACATTGGAATCTCAGGTGTTACTATCCTCAACGCTAATGACAATTGGCTCGACGCAGACAATTTCAAAATCCCTTTAAAACAAGACAACGTACAACTCGCCATAGCCTTTTCCCAAAAGTAAAGCGGCTTTACACTTAAACTTATGGTGTTTCCCTAAATTCCCTTAAACTGCTTTTATTAGATTTACTCGTCTTATGTCCCAACGGGACAAAATTATTAATAGTCCATAGTATAGCGCCGATAGGTGCAAACAGTGGGAATTTAAGCATTAAAAATTATTGAGTCGCAAAGACTGTGAAAAAGCTGCTTGACCGAAGGTCTCTGGGAGTGCGGGGCAGTTATGCACCGCTCTTAGATTTATCGCACAACTGAACCTAAAACCCCTCCAAGCATGCTGTGAAGGCTATTTTTGTCGTTGGTAATATTTAAGATGAGGTTCGTGATAAATCTAAGAGCGGTGCATAACTGCCCCGCACTCCCAGAGACCTTCGGTCAAAAGCGCACATTTTTCACAGTCGCGAAAGCGACGGCTTATTAATAATAACTCGTTGCTTACGCAGGCTCTATCACCTTTCTCACATTTTTCCCACAGCTTGCGCCAGTCGACGCTACTAATAAATTGGGAAGCCTTAGGCTGACTCTGATATCTAAAATAAATTAACTTGATGTTTTTGCAAAAAAATCATACACCTTATCTGATGTTGATTTTTTTACTTAACCCATAAGGTATATTGATGAAAAACTGGTTATTAAGCTTGGTAGCGGCTACTGGGCTACTTGCAACGTCAAGCAATGTTGAAGCAAAGGTGCGCGAGCAAGCAAAGCATAAAGCTTCACACAACGATGACTCATGCTGCAAAAGCGTGAAAAAAGGCCTAAAAAAAGCCAACAAAGAGCTACAAAAAATAGAAAAACTGGGCTGTAAATTAGCACTAGAGGCTCCCACACCCATTTGCCAAAGGCTCATCGATAAAGCTGGTGGCAGGCTGATACTGTATAAATCAGGTGATTACTGCGTCACAGAAGATATTGTAGGAACCATTATTATTGCCGCAGATAGTGTATGTCTAGATTTATGCTGTCATACTCTTGATGCTGCTGGCCAGGCAAGTGCAGTTATTGCAAATGATCATCAAGCACTGAAAGTGTTTGATGGACGTATCATAAATTCTTCTGTTGCTGGCATATTAGTGACTGACTATAGCAGCGTAGAGCTGTACAACCTCACCATGAGCGATCATGCCCTAGATGCCATCCGTGAAGAAACTTCCATTGACCTAAGCGTACATGACATCAACTTCATAAATGACAACAGCGGTGAAAGAGCATTATTTTTTGATACATGCGACAATATTACTGTGAACCACTGCAACGCAAGCGGCTTTTTGAGCACGCTTGGGGCCATTGTTCAGTTTGATACTTGTAATGCTGTCTCGATGCAAGATGTGGATGTAACTAATAATACAAAGTCACAAGCTGTTCCAACAGGATCGTTTGCTACAGACGCTGCTTTTGTAAATGCTAATACGTGCACTGGTGTTGACCTCGTACGAGTTAAGGTAAATAACAACATCATTAACACTACAGCTGTTGGTAACAGACGAGTTAACGTAATAGGATTTGTCAGTTCAACGAGCTGTTCGATGCACCGCTGTGAGACAAGCAACAATGTGGACATCAACGGCGATGCTGGGAATGATTTAACGCAATTTGCTGCGTTAGATCGCCAAGTATTTGTTGGTTTAAGTGACAATATAGTTATCACGGAGCATCAGGCAAACAATAATAGTTGCACGCAGCCAATTACTAATTTTCGCATGTACAGTACACGAGATTCTAATAATACAGTATTCGATGGATGCCAGGCCAATAGCAATATGGTTCAGGAATTTACAGTAAGTCCATTATTTGGCTCTGATTTAATTGGGTTTTTCACGCAAGCTGTCAACGTAGAGCCCAATGGGTGTGCAATTCGTAACTGCCAAGCAAACTTTAATACTGTTGTCAGTAGTGGTGGTCCAGGCAGAGACCCTCTCCTAGGAAATGACGGAACTCTTATAGGGATATTTGTAGAAGGAGGTTGTATCATTGATAACTGTCAAACAAATAACAACACTATGGGTGATTCGCTGCCATTGACTTTTGTAGTTGGTATTTTAGTCTTTGATACATCCAATGTAACTATTAGTAATTGCTCAGCTGATAATAACATGGGATCGGAGAGTGCGTTTGGGGTTAATATTTCCGGTGGATTTGGTCTTGATGCATTTAACTGGACGGTAACCAACTGTTCTGCCAGCTCCAATGGAAAATTTGGCCTTGTCGTAGGCCAAGCATTTGATACAGAAGATAATTCAACATTTAACGTAGCAATTGTTGATTCTGTGTTTAATGGCAATGGTAATACATTTAGCGATGCGGCGGGAATTGTGGTTTTTCCTCTTACCAATAATGCATCAAACATCCTCATCAAAGGCTGCCAAGTGTATGATACGGTTTCAAGCAATATCCCACTTGCATATAGCCCAATGGGTGGAATTAGCGTTACCCGAGCAAGTAATGTAGTGATTGAAGATACAAATGTGTTTAATACCACCTTTGTGCCTCCAACGCCCGCGCCTGTTACCTTTGGTTCTAAAACAGGCACAGGCCCATTCCTTGTGACATTCGACATTCCTCCTCAGCTCATACCCCCTCTAGTAGGAGAAAGCTATATAGTCGCAGGCAATTCTAACCCATTATACAACGGGACATTTGTTGCCACCGCATCAACTAATACAACAATTACGTTGAGCTATGCTGTAAATCCTGGTGTTTTTGGAACAGGAAACACAACGATTATTCTTGATTCCGTTGTGCCCCTTGGAGGCCATGGCATTGTCTTTAATGGTCTTACCGACTCAAAAATCATCCGCACACAGCTACACGGCAACCAAAATAGTGGCGTAGAGCTTGTTGGCGCCAATACAACCGTGGCCATTATCGAATCCATAGCCATGGATAATGATATTGGCTTTAACTTTGCAGCAGGATCTACAGCTTCATGCTGCCTGGTGCAAGATTCACGGGCCTTAAGTAATACATCCTTTGGCTTTGTGCATGCTCCAGCGCCACTTACCTCCGTGTTTATTGGCAATGAAGCCCATTGCAATGGTTCTCCAACTACCAATGCGACAAACTATGCAATTACTGGAGGCACAATAAGCTTGCAGCAGATGGTAGTGGGCACAGGCGTTCTATCACAAATACCACCAAGCAATGCAGCTTTAGGCGCACGCTTTACTAACCTAAGCGTTGTTCCGTAGTATTTGCTTTTAAAAGGCGATGAAGGGCCGTATCTGGCGATAAGCCAGGTACGGCCTTTTTTTTCTTGATGTTTTTGCAAAAAAATCATACATCTTATCTGATGTTGATTTTTTTACTTAACCCATAGGGTGTATTGATGAAAAACTGGTTATTAAGCTTGGTAGCGGCTATTACGCTACTTGCAACCTCGGGCAATGTTGAAGCAAAGGTGCGCGAGCAGGCAAAGCATAAAGCTTCACACAACGATGACTCATGCTGCAAAAGCGTGAAAAAAGGCCTAAAGAAAGCCAATAAAGAACTACAAAAAATAGAAGAACTGGGCTGTAAATTAGCACTAGAGGCTCCCACACCCATTTGCCAAAGGCTCATCGATAAAGCAGGCGGTAGGCTAATATTGTATAAATCAGGTGATTACTGCGTCACAGAAGATGTTGTAGGCACCATTATCATTGCCGCAGACAGCGTCTGCTTAGATTTATGCTGCCATACTCTAGATGCAGCAGGACAGGCAAGTGCAGTTATTGCAAATGATCATCAAGCACTTAAAGTATTTGATGGACGCATCATAAATTCATCCGATGCTGGCATACTAGTGACTGACTATAGCAGCGTAGAGCTATACAACCTCACTATGAGCGATCATGCCCTAGATGCCATCCGCGAAGAAACTTCTATTGACCTAAGCATACATGACATCAACTTCATAAATGACAACAGCGGTGAACGGGCATTATTTTTTGATACATGCGACAATATTACTGTGAAAGCTTGCAATATGAGTGGGTTTTTGAGCACCATTGGTGCGATTGTTCAGTTTGATACTTGTAACACAGCTTCTGCTCAAGATATAAATGTTACTAATAACACTAAAACAGCAGGGGGCAGTGTTGCTGAATTTACTGCAGGGACTGCGTTTGTAAGCGTAAATGCATCTACCGGTGTTGATTTCGTTCGCGTTAAGGTGAATAACAACACGTTTAATAACAATGTTCCTATTGAAGATCCAAATACCCACTGGAGAACTGCTGAAGCAATCGCATTTTTCTTTTCAACAAGCTGCTCACTTCACCAATGCGAAACAAGCAACAACACCGATATAGTAGGTTCATTAGCTACTGTAGATACTGAAGACTATATCTTATGCTTTTTGTTCTGTCAAAATTGCATTGCTACCGCACATCAGTCAAATAACAACAGCTGTACGCAGCCAATACTCTATTTCTCTCCAACAGCAGTCTTCGACTCAAACAATATTGTGATGGATGACTTCCAAGCAAATAACAATACAATTTCTCAAATGATTGTTACATCCACAGCTGCAAAATTTATAGGTATTTGGGTAGCTCCTTATTTTGATGGTGCGGTTGATGATAATGTCCTAAGAAATTGCCAAGCAAACTTTAATGTTGTTGCCGATGCTGGCTCCGGTAGAGCCTTCCCAATAATTGCTGCTGTTGCTGGTATTGATTTTTCAAGTGGAGGTGTTATCGAGGGTTGCCAAGCTAATTTCAATACAATAGGCACTACAGACACAGCTCAGCTTATTGTAGGGATTAACATAGAATCATCTTCGAATCAGTCTGTATTGAATTCAACTGCCAATAATAATACAGGTGGTGAAACTGCAATTGGAATTAGTCTATTCAATGACACCAATGTTACGGTTCAAAATTTTTCAGCTAACTCTAATAGCACATATGGTCTTTTGATTGGTCCTTTCGTCCCGCTTCCTTTTGGACTTCAGGGCAATTATTCGATTGTTGATTGCGTATTCAATCAAAACGGAAGCTCCACTCAGGATGCCGCAGGAATTAAAATTTTCACTCTTATACCAGGGACAGAGAACATATTGATCAAAGGCTGTCAAATCTATGATACTTTTTCAGGTGGGGGCGATGCTGCCGGTATTAATGCATTAAATGCTGTTAATGTGGTTATCGAAGACACCAATGTCTTCAATACAACCGCAGATGGCTCAGGTCATGGTATACTCTTTGATACCCTCACCGACTCAAAAATCATCCGCACACAGCTACACGGTAACCAAAACAGCGGTGTAGAGCTTGTGGGTGCCAATACAACCGTTGCCATCATCGAATCCATAGCCATGGATAATGATATTGGCTTTAACTTTGCAGCAGGATCTACAGCTTCATGCTGCCTGGTACAAGATTCAAGAGCCATAAGTAATAAGTCCTTTGGCTTTGTTCATGCTCCATCACCGCTTACCTCGGTGTTTATTGGCAATGAAGCCCATTGCAACGGGTCGCCAACTACCAATGCAACAAACTATGCAATTACTGGCGGCACAATAAGCCTGCAGCAGATGGTAGTGGGTACAGGTCTTCTATCTGAGGTAGGACCAAGCAATGCAGCTTTGGGAGCACACTTTACTAACATAAGCGTAGTTCCGTAAGACTAATAAGCGGCTTTACATAAGTGTAAAGCCGCTTTACACTTGCTAGAGCACCTGAAGAACAGTTTTGGTTTTGGGATAGTCCAAGGTCAAGTTGCGGTGGCCGTCTTTTGTAACAAGGGCCATGTCTTCTATACGTATACCACCAACATTTGGCAGGTAGATGCCTGGTTCAATGGTAATGCACATGCCAGGTGCTAAAAAAGCCGTTTTAGAACCCGCTTTAAGCGATGGATATTCATGCGTTTCAAGGCCTATACCATGGCCAAGGCCATGAAGATATTTGTCTCCAAAGCCTGCCTTATCAATAACCTTCTTAGAAATCTCATAGAGTTTGGCGCATGACACTTCAGGTTTAATAGCTGCCAGTGATTTTTCTTGGGCCTGAAGTACAACATCGTAGATTTTCTCAAGTTTGGGATCCGGCTTACCAAAGAAAAACGTGCGAGTCATATCAGAGGCATAGCCGTTTACTACCACGCCAATATCAACTAACACAACATCTTTTGGCTTAAGTGCCGAGCTGCCTGCTCGATAGTGCGGCATGGAGGAGTTTTTTCCAAATGCTATAATTGGATCAAAGGAAAATTTGTCAGCGCCGTGCGTTAGCCAAAAAATTTCTAATTTTTTTGCCAGTTCTTGTTCTGTAACACCAGTACGCAAGTGTTTTTTTACAAAATCGATACCTTGATAACAAAGAGCTATGGCTTTTTCTAAGGCGGCAATCTCAGAGGTCTCTTTTACGGCTCGAATTTGCTGCATGGGGTATTCAAGGGGCACTAAGGTGCCTTTAATTTCAGATTGCAACTTGTGAAATGCACCGTAAGAAAGAGTTTCTTGACTAAAGCCAACTTTTTTTATTTTCTCAAGTTGCTTGGCGACAGCTCCAGCTTCTAAAAGCGTTACCGGTAAACAGGCTTCATTTTGGCATTTTTCATAGTATCTATTATCTACAATGAGGGTTGCCTGTTTTTTTGTGACGACTATACTCCCCAGGCTAAGCATAACATCCGATAAGTAATAAAGATCTAT
Organism: uncultured Chlamydiales bacterium; assembly: GCA_963785335.1. Classification (GTDB taxonomy): domain Bacteria; phylum Chlamydiota; class Chlamydiia; order Chlamydiales; family FEN-1388; genus SZAS-7. The sequence continues at coordinate 22,770 of CAWAUW010000006.1, forward strand.
AGGATCCGTTACTAAAAAGGCATCTACACCCCAATCATCTAGTGCTTTTTGCACTTTTTTCAGGCGCTTCTGACTCATATTCCACCTCACCTAAATTTTTTCTCTAACTCACTATATGTCAAAGCACAAATAATCTTATCACCTACAGGACACACAAAAGGATTAACGCACTCCAGCAGTTTTTTTACAACATGCGATGCTGCATCACATGAAAGTTTCTTAGTAAATTTCGTGGTTTTACAAGCTTTAGCAAGCATTACAGGGATATCGTCGATGCTGGTTTCATTTTCAAGAAGTTTGCGAATGATATCTTCGATGCAGGCGTATTCTAGATAATTCGGAATGCCTTGCACAAGAAAGGATGATTTTCCAAAATCATTTATCATGATTCCAGCTTGATCAAGTTTTGGCATGATCGCACGAAGCTGGCTGGCTTCGTCTACACTTAGTTCAATAAACACTGGCACGAGCAGTGTTTGAATAGCCCCTTTAGCTACATCGCGATTATGCGCTGAGCCGTCAAAAGCTAAACGAGATAAGGCTCTACTTGCTGAAATTACATATAGACTTTCTTGTTCAAACCCATCCGGCAGCCTAGTTTCAGCGGGAAAGCTAACTTCTGCAAAAATAAAATCATTCAGTACAGTATGTACGACAATAGAATGTGAGGGCTCTTGCTGCAAATCAAAAGTATATTGAATAGGCGTTTGCTGCCATGGTTTTTGATCGCAAGTTCTCGGGGCAGTTGAAAAAGAAGAAGTATTAACTGAGGGCTGCAACGACAAATAAGGCTTTGCTACAGGCGTATGACGAGAAAAGAGTGCCGTGGATACTGCCTGAATGATGGCCTTTTTAAGTTCATCTTCAAATGAAAAGCGCACTTCCTTTTTTTGAGGATGCACATTTACATCAAGTGCATCTGCCGCAATATCTACAAAAAGCACAAAGGCAGGATGGCGAAGAGGTTCGAGGCTTGAGCCGTAGGCCTCTTTTACAGCATGGGACAAAGCTAGAGATGATATAGGCCTTGCATTTACAAAAAGATACTGATGGGACCTGGTAGGACGCGTAAAGGTGGGATTAGCAATAAAGCCATGAATGTATACGCCATCATGTTGATATAAAACTGGGATTAGCTCTGAAAAAAACTCTTGGCCTAAGACTTCTTTGATACGTTGTTCCAGAGGCATGCCTTGCCAAGAAAATTCGCGTTTATGATTTAAAATTAGCTCGAAGGCAACTTCGGGATTGGCAAGAGCTGCTTGCAGCAAAATCTTAATGATATCACTGGCATCTTTAGTGGGAGATTTTAGAAATTTCTTGCGTGCCGGTACATTAAAAAACAAAGAGCGCACTTCGATAGTGGTTCCTGAAAGGCATTTTACCTTTTCGTGTGAAACAATTTTACCACCTGAAACATGTAAAGAGCTACCATCTGATTGTTCAGAGTTTGGATTAAAAGGTGCCGTAAGCAGTTTAAACTCAGAAATGGATGCTACAGAAGATAGAGCTTCGCCGCGAAAGCCCATGGTTTCTAGTGCCCACAGATCATCTAAGGAGCGTATTTTTGAAGTAGCATGCCTCTCGATGCAAAGTAGAGCATCATCATGGCCCATCCCACAGCCATTATCTTGAATACGTAAGAGCTGCCTGCCAGAATTTACCGCTTCAATAACTATTTTTGTAGCGCCTGCATCAATAGCGTTATCAACTAACTCTTTTACAACAGAAGCAGGACTTTCAATTACTTCACCTGCCGCAATCTGGTTGATTGTTTTTTCATCCAGAATACGGATCTTGCAAGGCATAACTCTACTCTCATTTTAGCTAATATACTACATCAGACCTAAGTGAAAACTCAAGGTCAAAGCAATAATGAACCCCAAACAAAAAATACAATTTTACCGCAGAGAAAACAGCCGAGGAAATACAGAGACTGTGAAAATAGGCAGGCATAGGACATTGTTTTTACTGCGGCAGCAGTTAAAGTGGGAAGCCCCGCGTGAAATGAAAGACAGGCCTGCAATGGAACGTGGGGTTAATGGAACAAAAAAAATAGAACTGCGGTAGCAGTGAAAGATCCTTTCGCTGCTACCGCACATAAGCGTTAAGCTAACGTAAGCGCGTAGGCCGCAAGGCCTTCTGGAGTGCGGTAATTATTTACCGCTCTTAATTTTCGCGCCGCACCTTCGCCTCAGTAGCCTCCAAAGCTAAAAAGCAGATAAAAGTATTTGGCGAGAAGCTTTGCGGCACAGCGTGAGGGTATTTGTATGTATTGGACCTTTACGGGGTGATAGTGTGTGGTCGAAAATTAAGAGCGGTAAATAATTACCGCACTCCAGAAGGCCTTGCGGCCTACGCGCTTACGTTAGCTTAATGCGTATGGTTTATTAATTCTTATCCCACGTCATCTTGTTATATTTTTATTATGTATTCCTCTGCATTTACTCGCCTGTTTTCTCTCGAGTAAAAACTGTATTTTTTTGTTTTTGGGTTTGCATTGAATTTTCTTTAGAAAGGGTGTAGTATTAAAGTCATGAGTCATATTGAGAAGCTAGCTAAAGAAATTGTTATTGAACTAAAGGCACAAGGGTATATTGCCTACTATGCTGGCGGCTTTGTACGAGATAGGCTGCTTGATATTGCCTCAAATGACATTGATATTGCGACAAATGCTCTGCCTGAAGAAATCGCCAGTATTTTCCCAGAACATTTCCTTGTAGGGGCACAATTTGGAGTTTGCGTAGTGCGCCACAAAAACCATTCATTTGAAGTGGCAACCTTTAGACAAGATATCGCCTACCAAGATGGCAGAAGACCTTCTGAAGTACTACTCAGAAGCACACCAGAAGAAGATGCTATGCGTCGCGACTTTACGGTAAATGGCATGTTTTATGATCCGGTCTCAAATGATGTTCTTGACTACGTTAACGGCCAAGATGATCTTAAACTCGGTGTTATACGAACCATTGGCAAGGCAGAAGATCGATTTGAAGAAGATCGCCTGCGTATGATTCGAGCGATCCGTTTTGCCCATAGGCTTGGCTTTACTATTGAAGCTAAAACAAGAGATGCAATACAGGCACTTTCGCATACCTTATTGCCAAGTGTTTCTATGGAGCGCATTTGGCAAGAGCTGCAAAAAATTCGTCAGGGACCAAATTTTTCGCATGCAATAATTGAAATGAGCGAACTTGGACTTTTGGGCACTTGTCTTCCTCCACTAAAAAAAATATCCCTGCATGATATAAAGATGCGCCTAGAAGGGCTTGAAAATGTGTCAGAAAAGGTTCCGGCAATTCTTATTTTAGCTGAGCTTTTTAATCCAGAAGATATTGCCTTTGTACTTAGCCTAGGAATATATTTGAGAGCATCAAAAGATGAAACCAAGTGGATAGAAACACACCTTGAAATAAAGGGCCTGTGGCAGCAAGATCCAGCCTTCACAAGGCGCTATGAATGGGCCCAGCTTTTAGCAAATAAACGATCCAAAGCGTGCCTTGAAATTGTTTTTAGCAAACAAGATGACCCACACACTGCTTTAAAGCAGCTTGCCGCCTGCGAGCTTTCTTTGCAGGCGCATATAGAGCGTATACACAAAAAAAAACCCCTTTTGCAGGCCAAAGATTTATCTGAACTTGGCATTTCACCGGGCAAAAAAATGGGGCGGCTGCTTGAGATAGCCGAAAGACTTACCATTGAGCACGACATCAAATCCCGCGAAGATGCCATTTTAAAGCTGCTTCAGGATCCAAGCTGGGGGGATTCATGATAGAAATATTAAGTGCTCAAAATCCCCTCGTAAAATACTGGACTGAGCTTAAAGATAGCTCTCATTTTCGAAAAGCACAGTCAAGAGTACTTCTTGAAGGTAAAAACTGCATTCAGGACGTCTGTAAAAAGCTAAAAGCAAAGCGCCTTATTGTAAGTGATAAAACTCTTATTACATCTAGTTTGCTGGCAGATGAAATTATTGTGGTAACAGATGCCATTATGAAAAAAATTTCCGGCACCAAAAGCCCTGAGGGCATGATTGCAGAGCTTGATATGCCAAAAAGCGGCCCTTTACTAAACCCAAAAAAAATTCTCGTGGCCGATCACATTCAAGATCCCGGCAATTTGGGTACTCTTATTCGATCAGCTCTTGCCTTTGGCTGGGACGGCTTTTTTCTGCTTCCAGGCACAAGCGATCCATTTAATGATAAAGCCTTAAGAGCATCCAAGGGGGCAGCATTTCATTTGCCATTATATTATGGCAATTGGCAGGATTTGCAAGAGATACTTAAAAAACATAGCCTTCAGCTTATTGTAGCTGATATTAGCGGAGATGAGCCTTCCAATTTTACAGGAATGCCAATGGCACTTTTGCTTGGCAATGAAGCCCAAGGAGCTCAAATTCCTGAAGGACAGGCTTGTCGCAAGGTAAGTTTGTGCATGCCGGGCTCTGATAGTATGGAATCTTTGAATGTCGCTGTGGCAGGCTCAATATTGCTCTACTTGTATCAGGAGGGCACATGAAAGAATTTATTCATCACGAAGAAAGCGATTTTTTTGATACAAGTAAAGACTCTCGTCAAGAGCGCAAGATGGCAAAAAAGCGCGATAGATCGCAGTATAAAAAAAGCGATCAAGACAAAATAAAACAAGCCAAAATAAAACAAATAGAGATTTTGAAAAGGGATAAAGAAATTCCTGAAAGCGATCTTAAAAAGGGCATTATTACTTCAGTACGCCCTGAGATGTTTATAGTGGATCATGCAGGCACAAGCTATACCTGTTCTCTTCGCGGAGCCTTAAAAAAGGATAAAACAAAGCTTAAAACCTTGGCAATTGTTGGTGATATTGTGAATTTTATTCCAACAGGCCCGCAAACGGGTGCGATAGCAAGTATTGAACCGCGTAGAAGCGTTTTAAGCCGGGCCGAGCATTTATCCCAGCAAAAAGAGCACCTTATTGCAGCAAATGTCGACCAGGTATTTATTACTGTGTCGGTCATCGATCCACAGCTGCGCATCTCTATTGTTGATCGCTATCTTATAGCAGCAGAAAAGGGAGATCTTCGTCCCATAATCATCTGCAACAAGATTGATCTTCTAGAAAATCCTGAATATCCTGAGGAAGAGCGCTTTATTCAACAAGAAATTCTTAATGAATGCTCTGATGTTTACACAGATCTTGGTATTACCTTTCTTCAGGTAAGTGCTACAACCGGTGCCGGAATTGATAAATTAAAAAATTTAATGAAAGATCGCATTTCTGTTTTTTCAGGACAATCTGGCTCTGGCAAAAGCTCAATTATTAATGCAGCCACGGGCCTTGATTTAAAAGTTGGCAAGACGGTAGCTGCAACCAGAAAAGGCTCTCATACAACATCGGCAGCTCAGCTGCTGCCACTTAGCTTTGGCGGCTGGTGCATTGATACGCCTGGCATTAAAAGCTTTGGTGTATGGGATTTAAAAGAACAAGATCTTAGAAGTTTTTTTGAAGAAATACATGCCGAATCAACTCACTGCAAATATGCTGATTGCCGCCATGATGGTGAACCTGATTGTGCTATTCCCAAGGCTATCGAAGAAGGACGCATATCTGCCTTGCGCTTTGAGTCCTACCTTACCATGCTTAGAAGCCTGCAGCAAAAACATTTGCGGCGCTAAAACCTTTATTGCATAATTCACAACAGAGACACTGGGGCAAAACTCTACTAACCACTGTATTATATAAAAAAAAAAAAAAAAAAGCCCACCGTTTGCGCCGATAGGTGAAACGTGGGAAAAGTAAAAAAAGGAAAGAGTGTTTAAATTTCTAGATTTACAAGATACATTTTAATTGTCTTAGATAAGCAACCTTAAACATCTCAGTGAGCTTTAGTGACTCTGGTGGTGAATTATGTAACAGCGACTCGAAAAAATCCAAAATTAATTAACTTAGCATAATCAATATTATAAAGAAAAATATAGAAAATTAACCCTCAATCTTTTATTTTATATACTTGTTTATGAGGAATTATATGAGTGCTACATCAAACACTAAAGCTGCAACAAAATCAAAAGTAAATAAATGGGTTAAAATTCCCATTGATAGCTTAAGACTTTTGCAGATTGTCGTTTTAGGCTTTGCAGCATGGTATTTCTTTAAGCCGGCTACGCTATCTGTTGAGGCCTGGAAGCTGTTTTGTGTGTTTGTCTGCACAATTATTGCGATTATCGCAAAACCCTTGCCAATGGGCGCTATTGCCCTTTGTAGTATTGCCGTTCTATGCGTTACAAAAACCCTTGCACTTCAAACAACGCTTCAGGGTTTTGCGTATGATCAATTATGGCTAATAGTACTTGCCTGCTTTTTAGCTCGAGGTTTCATAAAAACAGGACTTGGCCGGCGTATTGCCTACGGCTTTGTAGGTCTATTTGGTGGTAGCCCTTACGGCATGAGCTACGGCCTTGTGGTAAGCTCTGCTTGCATGGCTCCTTTAATTCCAAGCACCACGGCCCGCACTGCCGGCATCATTCTCCCGGTGCTTAGATCCATTGTTTCTGTCATTGGCGACAACAAAAATGTAGCTGCATACTTAACTCTTATTGTAATGCATGCCTCTGTTATCACAAGCGCCATGTTTATCACGGCAAATGCCGGAAATCCAATCGTGGTAAAATTTGCCCAAAATATGGGCATTAATATCTCCTGGATGGATTGGGCAAAGGCGGCTATTTTGCCGGGCATCGTCTCACTTATGCTACTTCCTGTAGTGCTAAAATATTTTATACCTTGCAGTGTAGAGGATGCCGCCCGAATTCAGGCGCATGCCAAAGAAGAAATTTCTCAGATGGGCAAAATCACCTGGCAAGAAAAAGTTCTCCTATCTGTTTTTGCCGTTTTACTTTGTCTTTGGAGCTTTGGAAATTATTTTTCTGTACATGCTACGGAAGGAGCGCTTTTTGGGGTGTGCCTGCTCTTACTTTTTAAGGTGCTTACCTGGAAAGACATTATGGATGAAGAGCTTGCCTGGGATACCTTCATGTGGATGGGTATTTTAATTATGATGGCATCCGAGCTTCAAAACTTAGGCGTGATTGCTTGGTTTACCGATCAAGTAGTGCAATTTCTCCCGCAAATGGGCGGGCTGTGGCAGCTTTTGATGCTTTCCATGATCTATTTTTACACCCACTACTTTTTTGCAAGCATTGCCGCTCATGTAAGTTCTATGTTTGGCCCATTTTTAGCTATTAGTATAGCAGCAGGCGCCCCGCCGCTTGTCTCTGCGCTACTTTTAGGCTTTTTAAGTTCGCTTTTTGGCGCTCTAACTCATTACTCATCAGGCCCTGCCCCCATACTTTACTCTCAGCAACATATCGATATCAAAACCTGGTGGAAGATAGGATTTTTTACAAGCCTCTTTTACATTGTAATATGGGTGGGTCTTGGCGGTCTTTGGTGGCACTTTTTAGATTTAATTTAGTTCAGAGCCCTAACTAAAAAGTCAACTTTGTCAAAATTCTTGATTATGGTAAGATAAAATTATTATGATAAAAACTCATGTTTTACAACTTCTTAAAGACCACAGAAAAGATCTAGATAAATTTGGTGTAGATTCCCTCTATCTTTTTGGCTCTGTTGCACGAGATGAAGAGACATCAATTAGTGATATTGATCTACTTGTAGTTTTTACAGATAAAGCGACATTTGATAAATATATGGACTTAAAATTTTATCTCGAAGAGATATTAAATAGAAAAGTTGATCTCGTCACAGAATCTGCTTTACGCCCTGAAATTAAACAGTACGTACTTGAGGATCTCATCCGTGCGGCGTGATATTTTAACACATGCCTACTTCGGAATAGACAACATAATTCTTTGGGAAGTTGTACATTCCAAAATACCTACACTTTTACAAGCCTTAGAGGCTTGAAAAATCGCTTCTTAGGACCATAGAAAAAAGTACTAATAACCCATCTTTTTCTTCTTGTAAAATAATTAATAGTTAGTTATTTGTAAGGTTTAACTGCCTTTACAAGGAATTGAGATGAAGCATGAACCAGAATCTGATGAATTAAACGACAAATTGGAAGAATGCATCGGGGATGCCGCATCGCTCTTGGCACATCTACGAGGTGATCACAAGCTTGTCCCTCCTACCCAAAAAGAGGGCTTCAAACGAGAATTTATACAAGGCCTGCAGCCGATTGTTCAGCGTATGCAAGAGGGCATGTCGCAGATTTTAGAATTTTTAACATCATCGGCGGCTCACGATCCAATAATCTTATCAGAAGATACCACACAGCAGCTTTGTCAAATTGCAGCCGTTGCCTCTGTTATGTCAGAAAATCCGCAAGAATACCTGATGATGCTAGCTCGTGATAAAACACTTCAAGAAATTTTTGGTCTTAATGATGAAACCATGGAAAAGCTCTATCAAGGAGCCAAATTTCTTTATGAGCAGCAAAATTATCAAGAATCAGCCGCTGCTTTTTCGGTTCTTTGCTGCATTAGCCCCCAAAATCACACATTCTGGATGGGCTTTGGCAACAGCGAATATTTTTGCCAGAATTTTCAATCTGCGCTTACTGCCTATGCCATGGCGGCACAAGCAAACTCGCACGATCCATTATGTCACTTTTTTAGCGCCCGCTGCTATGAGGCACTTAAACAAAAAGATCATGCAATTAATAGTATAGAACTTGCCCTTTTGCAAATAGGCAACCAATCAGAATTTAGCCACTGGAAACAAAAGGCTATTGAACACAAACAACGTCTAACAAAGCTGGCATAAGGAGAACAGAATTATGGTAAAATTTCCCGGTATCACAGGCCCTTTAAAAAGCCCTGATCATATTCCTGAGCAAAATGCCAACAATACGCCAAGCCCAGAAAGCTATAAATTACCTGAGCATTGCGGCAAAAAGACACATCGAGCACAGGGTAATGAATTAGATGCCCTTTTTGGTATTCCAGGTAAATCTAGCCCTGAGCTAAAAACTAAGATTGGAGAAATTGCCATACTTGCCTTGGCTATTTCCTCAAAAAAATACTTCCCAGGATGATGTTCACTTGTTCAAAATCTCAAGCGACAAAACGATAAGGATGATAGAACGATAAAAGCGAAAAACATAAAGAAAATGTTAAATATCTTATCCGCCGATTAAGACTAAGACAGCACTTTTTTATCGTTTTTATCGTTCTATCGTTCTATGTTTTACTGTTGAGTAGGATTAGTGAACAATATTTGTGCCTTAATCATCATCAACAGGAAAGTCTACGATAAGCTGGCGAATTTCATCGATTGTTTCTGCATGGCTGATTGATTCGCGAAAATTTTTTGTGCCTTTGGATTTTTTTATATACCAGCAGCCCACGCGGCGCATGTCTACAACAGCTTTACGCTCACTTCCATAGCCCATGCAATAATCTAAATGCTCGAGCAATGCGCTTTTATATTCAAGAGCAGTATGCGGGGCTAATTGCTTTCCTTCGGCAAGGGCTTGAATCTCTTGGCAGATCCAAGGCTGACCAAGTGTTCCTCGAGAAACAAGTACTGCATCACAGCCTGTTTGATCGATCATATCAATGGCTGCTTGCGGGGTAAATAAATCGCCATTACCAATAATTTTAATAGTAGTTGCGGCTTGTTTTGCGGCTTTAATCCAGTTCCAATTGGCAGGGCCATGATAAGCCTGCATTCGCGTTCGTGCATGAATACAAAGTGCTGTAGCTCCAGCAGCTTCGGCAATGCGTACAATTTCCTGGAAAACAAGGGAATTTTCATCCCATCCGGCACGTATTTTTACTGTTACAGGAATTTTTACGGCAGCTACCATGTTCGAAATAATATCGCCAATTAGTAAGGGATTTTTTAACAGACCTGAGCCGCTGCCATCTTTTGTAACCTTATCAACAGGGCAGCCGCAATTTAAGTCGACAACATCAAAGCCTAGATCTTCGATAATTTTTGCAGCTTGTCCCGCAATTTGAGGTTTGCTACCGCAAATTTGTCCGCCGATGGGATGCATATCTACGCTATAGTCCAAAATATGAAAAGTTCCTGGGTCATAGCGCACAAGGGCATCCATTTTAACCATTTCAGGATACATAAGCCCCGGACTAAAGCGCGCACTCATCTTGCGGAAAGGAAAGTCGGAGCAGCCAGCAAGAGGGGCATAAAAGATATTTGATTTAAGGGTCAGTTTACCCAGTGTAATAGGGGCAATCTTCATCGAAATAGCACACCTTTAACAATAAATTCGACAAACTGCAGGGCAAAAAACGCAACCAGAGGGCTTAAATCCAGCATCCCAAGAGGAGGGATAAACTTGCGAAAAAAATTCAAATAAGGATCAGTATAAAAGCGGACGAAGCGCAAAATAGGATGATCCTGAAGATCTGGAAACCATGAACTAAGGATGCGCACCACAAGCATCAGCATGTAGCAAGTAAACAATCCATCGATAATTTGATAGGCAAGCATGATAAATCCTCATTGAACAAAACAAAGCATCCAACCATAATAGACTAAACCACAAGACTTTTTCTACAAAATTACATGTTAAATGCATTTTCGATAGTTAGATTTTTTATCCCGCAAGAGCAAGCAGTAGGCATATGCTTTGATGGCCCGCACATTCGAAAAGCTGTTCTGCGCCTATCTGGAAGCACTATTTCGATCAAAAAGCTTGAAATTGTAGATGAAATTCTAGATAAAAATACGGCCATTAGCTCTTGTATACCCTCCACAAAAACAATTGCGCGCGCTATTGAAATTCCTCTTACAAAGCAAAAAGATATTGATGCGGCCTTTAGTTTTGAGGCAGAATCACACCTTCCTTATACCTTAGAGCAATGCATTGTTGACAAGATTTCTTTAGAAAAAACTGGCAGTTCAACTAAATTACAGCTATTTTCTGCATTAAAATCAGATCTGCAACAGCACTTAGATGCTCTTCAAGAAAGATCAATAGATCCCGAAATAATCTGTCCCAAGCCTCTTGCCCTTTGCCACTTTGTACAGCAGCTTTACATTAATCCCGACCCAAAAGTTCCAGCCTATTACATTGCTCTGCATATTGACCGTCAAGAAACTACCTGTGTGCTAATAAAGGATTTCCTGCCTCTTATGGCCCGCTCACACCCGGTAGGACTTGATGCCCTAGAAAGTGTTACCTACGAAAATGATGAAGGCGTAACAAGTATCAATGAAAAAGAGCTCGACAGCTTGCAACAATACCTTAGAGAGGTCTCTCGCATACTTCTTGCCTTTAACAATGAAGACACAATTGCTCTTCCAATTCTTTTCTGCGGCCCCATAGTTGAAAATGAAATACTTTTACAGCTTTTTGCATCAGCACTTGAGCGACCGGTTGCCCCAAACCCAGAAAGTTCCATATCAAGTACCTATTCCTGGCAAGATCTGTTAGTTTACGCTGTGCCAATAGGCTGCGCTATAGCTGTAAGTTTAGAGCAAAAAGGGCAGTCTATTAATCTTAGAAAAGATGAATTTGCCTATGCAGACAAATGGAAGCGCTGGAAAAAAGAGCTCATGCTTTATTTTTGCCTTATGTTGCTTTTGTCTGGAGGCTGTTTCATGTATGGCAGGGCTATGCTTAAAGAACAGCAAGTGTCACTAACTGAACAATATGCCTACCTGCTTCAAGTAATGGAAAAGACAAAAGTTGATGCTGATCTTATTGCCATGAGCCCGGATGATATAGGCGAAAATCTTTATGAACTTGAAAAAGAGCTTAAAGCCCAAAGCGATGAAATGCCTCTACACCCTGATGTGGCGCGAGTTAGTGATCTTCTGGCATGGCTTTCATCTCATCCAAATGTTGTACTTACGGGTGATGACCCTAAAGCAATCAGCCTTGAGACTCTTTCATATACCATGGTAAAACGTCCTGAGAAAGGTAAATTAAAAGAACATTACCAAGTTAAGGTGGAACTTGAATTTAGCGCACCAACCCCCACAATGGCGCGTGAGCTGCATGATGCCTTATTAGTACCTAATGCTTTTATAGACCCTAAATCAGAGCTAAAATGGAGCGTACATCGCGGACATTTTAAAGCCATTTTCTTTTTAAAAGATCGCACTAAATACCCGCAGCAGCAATTGGGGGCAAGCACATGAAAGGAATAACTCAAAGCCGTCTAATTATGTATGCCCTAGTTTTAGGACTTGTCCCACTACTTTTTGTAGCTATGGACTATATGAGCGAAAAGGCAAAGCAGGATAATCTCTATTTTTCTATTTCTGAGGCGATCAATGATGCTACTAATAAAAACGCAAGAGAGTTTGTAAATAAGCAGGTAAAGGCACAATTTCGCGACAGCAACCACTTTTATATAGACCAAGAAATTGAAACGATAAAACCGCTTAAAGACGAAGTTGAAATTTTGAATAAAGTTTTATCCCTAGGCTTTCATGCTCAAGAAGATCTTTTCCGCCGCCGCCTGCAGTTTCATCAAAACGGACAAAATGCCATTTCTTTTGTCGAAGGTTCAGTGAAGAGCTATACAGGTTTTCAGGAAACTCAAGAAAGCCTGGCACATCCTATTGAAGTAGATAGCAATGACATTAAAGCTATCCTTTCGCGCATTGAAGGCGTAAATTTTGATCCTGAAAATCCAATTGCGCCCCAAAGGCCGCACCTCATTATCACTGACTGGAAAATGGAAAAGAAAAAAGGGCCTACACAAGAGGTTTGGGCAGTTGATATCAAGTTAATCAAACGGGAATATTTAAAATGAACCACCTTTTGTTGCTTGTAATTGCTTGCGCATTTGTATCTTGCAGTAGTAATAAAATTATTATTCAAGCCGGCGATCCTGATCTTGTAAGCATACAAGAGCGTACCTATGAGTTAAAGCTTGTGAGCATTAGCATTATGGATCGTAATGGCCTTTCAGAAACCATTAGCGCAAAAGATCGTCTTAAAAACTACGAAAATTCTAATTTTTTAACTGCACAGCCCTACCAAAAGGTTTTACGCACCTTTGCTAAAGACAAGAAGGGTGATGCGACTTCTATTATTACAAGCTACTATCCCACAGGGCAAATTAGGCAGTTTCTTGAATGCTCTAATGGAAGAGCACATGGCCGCTATATCGAATGGCATCCTAATGGCGAAAAAAAGCTTCAAGCAAGCATACTAGGCGGCACAGCCGATCTTGATGAAAAATCGCAAACCACTTGGGCCTTTCATGAATCAAGTTATTGCTGGAATGATGACGGCAAGCTCATTGCCGACATGCCTTATTCTCAAGGCCTTCTAGAAGGTGTATCACGCTACTACTATCCTACAGGTATTTTGTCTGAAGAACTTCCATACCATAAAGGCGAAATTGAAGGCGATTCTTTATCATATGACGAGGATGGATCCCTGCTAGAAACTATCCACTATGTAAATGGCAAAAAAAATGGTAAAGCACTAAGTTTTTGGTCTGTCTCAAAACCGCAATCTCAAGAGACCTGGAAAGACGACCTCTTGCAAGAAGGCAAGTACTTCGATCTTGATGGAACACAGATTGCAAGTGTAGAAAATGGCAATGGTAAACGCTGTATTTTTGGCGATAGTAGCATTATAGAAATCCAAGATTACGTATCAGGCAAGCCTGAGGGCGAAGTTTTAATTTTTGATGAAAAAGGTATTGTTACTCATCGCCTTCATGTACGAGATGGCGAAAAACATGGCCTCGAAATTTACTACTGGCCAAACACTCCTACCCAGCCCAAACTTAGCCTCCAGTGGGAAAAAGGCCAAATTCACGGCGGGGTAAAAACATGGTACGAAAATGGCAATCCTGAAAGCTCGCGAGAGATGAGCCGCAACCTCAAGCAAGGCATGCTCACTGCTTGGTATACTGATGGCAAAATCATGCTCATCGAAGAATACGAAAAAGATCGCCTCATTCGCGGTGACTACCTCAAAAAGGGCTCCATTAAGCCAATCTCTCAAGTCATCAATGGTAAAGGCGTAGCCACATTCTATGACACTGACGGTACCTTCAAATCTCGCATCAACTATCAAGATGGTAAACCCGTTCTTGATGATCTCCTCTCCGAGCGTTAAACTCTTTGACCACAGGCCCTCTGAGGCCATAGTTGTGACGATTTTAGATTTAACGCAAAGGCTGTAACAATAACGCCAAAGCAAAACAAAGGGCTTCGCCGTGACTAAGTAAATTGGTATTAGGCGAAGCCCTTTGCATTTCTTTTAAGTTCCTTTGCGATAACTTTGCGCCTTTGCGTTAAGAAAATCTCACGCTATGGCCTCAAGATCCTCATAACGCGGTGCAAAAAGCATCGTAATCATAGGCTTGCTTTAGTTATCAAAGCTCAGGTACAATTACCCTCAATTAACATCCATCTTAAGGAGCTTGAATTATGTCCCAGACACAAAATAATGCAGAGCGCAAAAAAGCACTTGAACTTGCCCTTGGCAACATCAAGAAGCAATTTGGCGACGGCGCCATCATGACGCTTGGCAAGCACTCTGAAAATCGCGAAATAAGTGCAATTAAAACAGGGGCTTTATCACTTGACATTGCACTTGGTATTGGCGGAGTTCCTCGCGGACGCGTTGTTGAAATTTTTGGTCCTGAATCATCTGGTAAGTCAACACTTGCTCTTCATATCGTGGCCAATGCACAAAAAGCAGGCGGCGTTGCCGCATACATTGACGCCGAACATGCTCTTGACCCAGCATATGCAAGACGTCTTGGCGTAAACATCGATGATCTACTTATCTCTCAGCCTGATTGCGGAGAAGAAGCTCTTAACATCGCAGAAACTCTTGCCAGATCCAACTGCATTGATGTTATTGTTATCGACTCTGTAGCTGCCCTTGTTCCAAAAGCCGAACTTGAAGGTGAAATTGGCGATCAGTTTATGGGGTTGCAAGCTAGAATGATGTCTCAGGCACTTCGTAAGCTTACTGCATCACTTGGCAAAAGCAATACATGCGCTGTTTTCATTAACCAGATCCGCGATAAAATTGGCATTGTCTATGGCAATCCAGAAACTACCACAGGTGGTAGAGCTTTAAAATTTTATGCCTCTGTACGTATTGATCTTCGCCGCGTGACCGGCATTAAAGGAGCCGATAACGCAGAAGTTGGCAACCGCGTAAAAGCAAAAGTTGTTAAAAATAAAATGGCTCCTCCATTTCAAATAGGTGAATTTGACATCTTATTTGACGAAGGAATTTCACGTGCAGGATCAGTTCTTGATATTGCCTCAGATTTAGGCATAGTCGAGAAAAAGGGTGCCTGGTTTAGCTACAAAGGTCTGCGCCTTGGCCAAGGACGCGACACAGTACGCGATGACCTACGTAAAAACACAAAGATGCTCGAAGAGATTGAAGCTCTTGTTATGGCAAGCAATAAAGAAAAACTGGCGCAAAGAGCAGCGAGTAGCCATGCTCCTGTTGCAGATGTAGAACTTGTTGAATCGTAGATGATCAAATCTATAGCCACAATCTTTGTAGCTATTATTTTGGCGGTGTTTTGTTTAATGCAAGCACCGCCAAAAGCCTGGGAAGTGCAAAATCTCACCTCAAAAAAACATATAGCACGCACTATTCCTAACCTTAAAAAACTGCAAAAATACGACTGGTACGAACACCCCCCTAAACGCCTTAAAGACTACGGGACAAGTAGTGCTGAAATAGCCCACGATGCAAAAAAATTTAAGACAATAAAATCCGGATTTGAGGCACTTAAACGCTCCACCCGGCGCATCCAAAGAAACACAATAACCTGCACTTTAGCTGCAAATAGGTCATTGAATCGCAGCCGCAACCTGTTTGCCTATGATGAAACAAGAAGCTGCCGGGATATTCCCCATTTTTATATTAACTCAAATGATGTCTACACACCTTATCAACGCTATATGGTATGTCAAGGGCCGCTAGATACAACTGTCAACGACTTCTGGAAGGCTGTTTTACATAACAATTCACAAATAATAGTAACGCTTGTAATGGCCATTGAAAACGGCAAAGACAAATGCGCAAGCTATTGGACATACCCTATAATACAATGTGAAGACTGGACAATTACTCTGCATGCCACCGAATCTATAGCCAAAAGTTCCCTTATACCTAGTCATCAAATAGTAATACGCACATTTATAGCCCAAAATGCTCATGAAAAAAGAATAATCAAACAAATACATTACGAAAACTGGCCAGATGGCAAAATTCCAGAGCTTGAGTTATTTATAAAACTTCTTGATATTGTTGATCTTCATACATCGGATAAGGACTTTCCAATCACAGTGCACTGCAGCGCCGGTATTGGCCGCTCAGGCACTTTTGTGGCAGCGCATAGCTTGAGAAAAGAAATTCGCCAATACACACTTACGGCCCAAAATAAAAAACCCCTTCTAATTAACATCCCAAAAGCTATATTTTTGCTCCGCTGTCAAAGAGTTGGCCTGGTAGGCTCCTCAGGTCAGTATCAAACTGTATATCAAGCTATAGCCAAAGAACACCAACCTCGCCGTCTGCCATATTTTGTTCTTTAAATGTTATCAGAGTCTTTATTGTTGGGGTCCTAACGGTGTCAACTTAAGCCTTTCTTGATCTTAATCTTGATCTTGATCTTGATCTTGATCTTGATCTTGATCTTGATTTTGATCTTTCTTTCCGGATAGTGTTTTAAAAAAGTAGATTATGATCAAGGAAAGGCTTAAGTTGACGCCATTTAGGCCGGGCTGAGATCACTTCGTTTATAATGAAGGGTAACTTATCGAATCCTTTCTTTTTATGTTCCGGGGGAACAATTTACTAATAGCCCACTGTTTCGCGCCGCAGGTGCAAACGGTGGGAAACGTGACAAAAATATTCCTAGTCGCGCCAGCGACTACTTATTATTTTCCTACAAGTAAGTATTAAGCCGTCGCTGGCGCGACTATAAGGATTTTTTTTTGTCCTTCCCACCGTTTGCACCTGCGGCGCGAAACAGTGGGCTATTATTAAACTGTTCCTTCGGAACTAATCGGTGCTGGATCATCAGATCTTGATCTCGATTTTCAAAGTGTAATGCGTGAGAAAAAAGAAAGATTAAGATCAAGATCAAGATCGAGATCAAGAGAAAATTACTTGTTGAAGTAAGGCCTATTTGACTTGCATTATTGCCGATATGCTGCAAGTACTAGGCGGATTTCATCGTAGGTGTATTCTGGGGGAAGTATTTGTTTGATTGGAGTTAGGCGCTCAGGGCCTACTTTGCTAATGGCTTCCCTGATAGCATCTTGATGTTCTTGAGTTACAATTGATGTAATATCAAGTTCTAGGCCTTCTTGCATAGCCTCTGCTAAATGGCCTATAATGGTACCTTGCGATAGCTGACGATCTTCCATAATTTCTTCAATTGAACGTCCTTGGGTGTAAAGCGAAACTGTTAAGCGCCGCGATTCACTTGCTCCTTGAGCTTTTTTTACAGGTGCAAAAACTGTTTGAGGAATTCTTTTTACATTAGGATTTGCTAAAATAAGCTGCAGGAATTTTTCACCATATTTTAGCCATTTGATAGGACCGACTCCGTTGATTCTGCCAAACTCTTCTTGGCTTTGAGGTAGGTGTGCGGCCATTTCCTGCAAAGCTCTATCACTGAATACAACATATGGAGGGACTTGCTCATCGCGTGCAATTTTAGTACGAAGTTCCCTAAGAGCCTCAAAGAATGCAGGATCAAAATCAAGTGCTGCTATTTCACGGCTTTTTGGAACATCTTTTACTTCTTTAAAGACTTTCTTTCTAAAAAGTACTGTCGGTTGAGCTTTTATTACGCTTTGGGCTTTATCTGTCCACTTTAACACTGGATAATCCCCATCAGATTGCACAAGATATCCAAGGTTTACTAGCGAATCAATTGAGTAGCGCACTTCAGCTTCCGACATGTCTTTTAACAGTCCATAAGTAGATAGCTGATCATAGCCGCGAGAAAGTAAAGCCTCATTTTTTGAGCCACGTAGCACATCACAAACCATGCGTATGCCAACATTTTGATTTAATCTCCAAACGCAGGAAAGTATTTTTTGAGCAGTTACTGTTGCATCTTGCTGATCGTATTCATCAAGGCAGTTATCACAAGCACTGCAAGGTGCTTTTGTATAAGACTCTCCAAAATAGCGAAGAAGCTCTGATCTTCTGCATTTACATGACGTGCAAAGCCTATACATAGACTCTAATTTAACTTTAGTAGCCGCGCGAATAGCCGCATCTTCAACTTGCGCTAAAAAGCTTTTATAAATGAGCAGATCTTGCGCGCCGTACAGCATTAGGCACTCTGCTGGCAGGCCATCTCGCCCCGCTCGGCCTATTTCTTGATAATACTGCTCAATGTTTCGAGGCATGTCCATATGCACAATAAAGCGGATATCAGGCTTATGAATACCCATGCCAAAAGCAACTGTGGCTACCATAAGTGAAGTTTTATCATGCAAAAAATCAGATTGGGCAGTAGATCTTTCTTGCTCATTCATACCTGCATGATAACGTCCCACAGTAAATCCTAATGCCTCAAGCTGTCTAAATGTTGTATCTACCCCTTTTCTTGTAGAGCAGTAGATAATTCCCGATTGCTTATCATGTTCTTTCAGGAACAAGCAAAGCTGCTCTTGGGGCTTATATTTGGACTGCACACGGATCATTAAATTCGGTCTATCAAAGCTTCCTTTTATAAGTGTAGGTTTTTGCATGGCAAGCTGCACCTGGATGTCTTTTTCAACTTCTGGAGTTGCAGTAGCAGTTAAGGCAATCACCGGACAGCTGGCAAAAAACTGCTTGAGTATGGCAAGTTTTCGATATTCAACACGAAACGAGTGCCCCCACTGCGAAATGCAGTGTGCTTCATCGATTACAAAAAATGAAATATTAACCTTTTTTAGATGTTCAATAAAATCAGGGTCTACGAGGCGCTCTGGGGCCACATAAATCAATTTATACTCTGATAAATTATTTAAAACATCGCGAATTTCATGCTGCGGCAGGCTGCTATTAATAAAAGCAGCTGAAATTCCATTTTTAAATAACGACACAACCTGGTCCTGCATCAGCGATATAAGCGGGGATACCACAATGGCAAGGCCTGGCATTATCATTGCTGGAAGCTGATAACAAAGCGATTTTCCAGCGCCCGTCGGCAATATGGCAAGGACATCTTTTTTCTGAAGCAGTGCATGTATAATTTCTTTTTGGAAGGGGCGAAATTCATTGTAGCCAAAGTATCGCTTTAGCTCATCGTCAAGCATCGAATCAGTTTCATCAGTCTCTTGAACAGGCAACATATTAGGGGCCTTAAATTTTACTCTAGAAGGATTTGCTTAAGGCACCAAGGCCGTTACAAAGGCCGCGAAGTGGTGTATCTGCTAACCCTAAACTAATTAGGGACTCCTGAAAAGCAGAAACACTTGTCTGCACCATTTCGACCGCCTGGTTTACACCGAAGCGATTGGCAAAATTTACCTCTCGATTTGCATCTGCATCTTTTTGGCTGTCATCAAGATCGTCAAGTATTTGAAAAGCCATACCAAAGTGATAGGCTGCTTTATGCACTTCATCTAATAATTCAAGCTTTCCGCCGCCAAATAGCCATCCAAGAGTCATGCAAAGATCAAAAAGAGCACACGTCTTCATTTCAAGGATTAACAAAAGCTTTTCTTTATCTAGATTTTTTGGAAAAAGATCATAAAATTGACCTCCAATAAGTCCAGAGGCACCCATAGTCTTTGAAGCTTGCAATACAGCAAGGCGCGTAACTTGAGCATCATCAACTTCATTTTTTGCAATTTGCTCAAAGCCCGCTGCAATAAGTGCATAGCTTGCCAGAAGGGCTACTGATTCCCCATATACTTTGTGGGTAGTTGCTCTTCCGCGGCGAAAATCATCATCATCCATGCATGGCAAATCATCGGCAATAAGAGATGAAGTATGAAAATACTCTACAGCCAGTGCTGCAGGTGCAGCATTACAGCCATTTTTTAACCCGTCTGCTACCATATACACTAAAGCAGGGCGAAAGCGTTTCCCATCGCCTTTTAAGGCATATTCCATTGCCTCGCGAACACCGTTTTGAGGTCCAAATTGCGAAAAGGCCTTATGCATTTCTTCTTCAAAACGTATCTTATAGGGTTGTAATACAAGCTTTGCTTGTTCAGAAAATACTTCTTTTGCACCTATTTGCATATTAACTCTTCTTTTGAATTTGTACTTTTGCAGCTGGTTTTACCATGCTATTTTCTTCTACATACCCACCAAAATTGACGCTTGGATAGGCGTGGACATTTTTTGCCAAAATTGTACCAGGATTAAGAACACTGTTACAGCCAATTTCTCCGTGATCGCCGATAATGGCGCCAAATTTTCGTCGTTTTGTGGAAATTTTTTGACCATTTGCATGAATTATAATTTCCTGGCCATCAAGACGTAAATTTGCGCACTTTACTCCAGCGCCCAAATTAACAAAGCTGCCCAAAATTGTATCTCCAAGGTAGGCAAAGTGGGCGGCATTGCTCTTGTTCAAAATAATGCTATGTTTGATTTCAGTGGTGTGTCCCACAACGCAGGAATCCCCGATAATACAATCACCCCTGATATAGGCTCCATGACGAATATGACAGTTTTTACCTATAATACAAGGTCCCTTTATATAGGCCCCGGGCTCAATTACTGTTCCCGGCCCAATCGTTATTTGCGATGGATTAACTAAGTAAGAATACTTTTGCTCTTGAGACTCTATTTTACCTAACGGATAGACCCTTAAATATTCTTGAATTCTATCTAAAGCCTGCCAGACATATTCACAGCCGTCAAAAATAGCAGCATGAGCAAATCCAGATAGATCAAAAAATTGATTTGGAGCAAGATTTTGCATACAACACCTCAAAATAGTCCAGTAGTGTATACTATTATCATGAAAGATGAAATAGGTTGTGTATATTTTAATAAATGCTCAGGGTGCGTTGTCAATTCCTGCAAAAATCCACCGGAAATTTTTGAGCATGCAAAACGCTATTTTGATAAACACTGGCACATCGATCTTGGATTTAAGCAGGGCGATATTCGCAGCTGGCGAACACGCGCAAAACTTGCTGTAAGAGCACATGGTGGCATTGTTATAGGCCTCTTTGAAAAAGGCACGCATAACGTAGTTAGCATACCTGAGTGCCAGGTGCATCATCCCAAGATTAATGAAGCAATCAAATGTCTTGAAAAAGCCCTAAAAGATGCCTACCTCAGCGCCTATGACGAAAAGACTCATAAAGGGGACTTACGCTACGTACAATGCGTTGTAGAACGAAAAAGCGGCAGAGTGCAGCTGAGTTTAGTCTTAAATATGCACACTGCAAATGATAGATGGCAGGCTTTTATTGAGCGTCTATATGAACCGCTTTTGTGGCACTCTATTTGGTTTAACTATAACGACCAACCCCAAAATACTATCTTTGGCAAAGTATGGGAAAAAGCAGCCGGTCAAGATGTAATTTGGGAACACATTGCAGGCTTAGAAATTGCCTTTGGCCCCTCGCATTTTGGCCAAGCAAATATCCAAATGTATGAACGCCTTATTTTTGATATTCAAAAACATGTTATGCAAAATTCCGTCATCTGCGAGCTCTATGCAGGAATTGGCGTAATTGGTCTTTCTTTGGCTAATCAAAGTAAAGAAGTGCGCATATCTGAGCTTGAACCAAAGGCCGAACAATTTTTTACACTGGCAAAAAATCACCTGGCCATGCCTTTACAAAAAAAGCTTTCGTATACAGTTGGTAAGGCAGAAGAGTGCTTACAGCTACTTCAAGGAAGTGATGTTTGTATTGTCGATCCGCCAAGAAAAGGTCTGGGACCCGATCTTATGCACAAACTCCTTGTAACCCCCCAACTTAAACAAATTATTTATATCTCATGTGAATTTAAATCGCTCGAGCGTGATCTTGACTTTATGCATAAGCACTTTAAAGAATGGAAAGTTACATACGCCTCAAGCTACCTATTTTTTCCAGGCACAAATCAAATAGAAACTCTTGTGATTTTGCAAAAATAGACCAGATATAAAGTGTGGTTTCATTTATTTCCTCTTTGTTGTACAATACTTTTTAATTCTATAGTTGGAGTACTCAAAAATGACATCTAAACTAAGCAGTTTTTTTAGTTTTTTTAACCCAGCACCGCACCTACCTGAAATTCAAGATCAAGATGTTGTTGCCAAATCTTATCGTTTCTGGCGCATTCGTACACTATATTCTATGTTTATTGGCTATGCCCTTTATTACTTTACTCGTAAAAGCTATGCCTTTGCCATGCCTGGCATTATTACTGATCTTGGCTATACAAAAGCTGAGCTTGGCATTTTAGGCAGCATCATTGCCATAAGTTATGGCTTTAGCAAATTTTTTAGTGGTATTTTGTCTGATAAATCTAGTCCTCGATATTTTATGGCCTTTGGCCTTATCACTACAGGCATAATCAACATTATCTTTGGTATGTCATCATCTCTGGTTGTATTTGCACTTTTATGGGGCTTAAATGGATGGTTTCAGGGATTTGGCTGGCCAGCATGTTCAAGGCTACTTGTTTCCTGGTATTCAAAATCAGAAAGAGGTTCTTGGTGGTCCACATGGAATGTATGCCATAACGTAGGCGCCTTTTCGATTGCCATTTTAGCTGGATTTTTAGTGCAGCACTTTGGTTGGAGATCAGGCATGTATGTACCAGGCTTTATTTGTATTGCAGGTGGTTTTTTGATGGTAAATCGCCTTCGAGATACCCCTCAAGCTGTGGGGCTTCCGCCTATAGATGTCTATCGAAATGATGTTGTGCTAATGGCCGCTAAAGACAGTAAAACTACCTCCACTTGGGATGCGCTTGTAACCCATGTATTTACTAATAAATACTTGTGGCTGCTTGGTATTGCTTACTTTTTTGTCTATTTTGCCCGCACAGCCATGAATGACTGGACGCCAATGTATCTTATCGAAACACGCGGCTATTCACTCATTGCAGCTAACAGCATGGCTACCGTGCTTGAAGTTGGCGGCTTTTTTGGTAACCTAAGTGCTGGCTGGGCCTCTGATCGCCTATTTGGCGCCCGCCGCGGCCCCGTAAACGTTCTTTTTTCTTTAGGATTAGTGTTTGCTATTATGCTCTTTAGCGTAGTTCCAGCTGGCGCTGCCTGGCAAGAATCTGCTTCTTTAGCACTGATTGGCTTTATGGTATTTGGTCCTCAAATGCTTATAGGCGTGGCAGCCGTTGAGCTTGCCCACAAAAGCGCCATTGCTACTTCTTCCGGCTTTGTCTCATGCATCTCTTACATGGGAGCTGCCTGCGCAGGCTATCCGCTTGGCCTCATCATCCAAGAATTCGGCTGGAGCGGCCATTTCTCAGCCATGATCGGTGCAAGTGTCCTGGCAGTAGCATTTTTGCTGCCCCTTTGGGCTGCAAAAGAGCGTCCTGTACTTGCCGCAGTACCTGCCTAAAAAGAAGAAAACTAAAGTTATGGCAAGCATTTTTAATGACTCGTCTTTATTATAATATTTAGTTGACGCATTAACCTCGTATAATGTATAATATTTACAATTTTAATAATGAGGTTCTATGACAGCAGTCACTAATTATTCAATTGCACTTCCTGTGATCACAGGCGGCCCTATCGTAAACCACCCACCATCAATTCTAGATTTTAATGCACATGTTCCACCTATGCACGTTACAACAAATAAATTTTGGTATGAGCGTGCCGTTGCTCATCTGGATAATTGCGAACAAAGACTAGACGAAAAAATTCCAAACTCAATTATTCAAAACAAAATCGACAAACTTGGACAAGCAATTGAGAGTAAGTTTGCCCCGCTCACGAAGTTTAATGACTGGTTAAATAAAAATGAAATGGGCTCTTGGTATAAACAATTGGCTACGTTCCTCGTGAAACTACCCATAAAAGCGGCTCGCAACATTGTCCGTCTTCTTTACAGCATTATCAAGGGCGTTTTCTATACTGCTGTTCATCCTTTAAAAGCTGGCGTAAAATTTGCTAAATTGATTGTACGGCTATTACATGAGCTAACAAAGCCCGAAACCTGGTCAAAACTAGGAGCCGGCATTATGGGGGCAAGTGCTGCTCAAGCGCTTATTACAGCAAATCCTTTTGCACTGATAGGAGTTGGTATTGGCGGTGCAATGGTAGTTGGAGGTATCTCCTGGGGCATGCTAAAAGCCTATCTTGCAACAAATGAACAACAATCTGGACGATCTGCAGCACTAGAAAACCTCATGAATCAAGCAAAGATGCTTCCAGAAGCTGCACTTACGGGCTTTTGCATCGGACTTCTCTTTGGAGGGATTCAGAAGGCAACACTCGCTCCAAAAGAGCTTCCATCCGGCTGGGAAAATGCAAAACCTGCAAATATGTCTCCTGAATGGGACTGTCATTTTTGGGATGAAGAATGCATCGCAGCAGCACAAGGATGGGTTAACAATCCAGTAACACCAGAAATGGCCTGCCATTTTTGGGATCAGGAATGTATCGCAGCAGCACAAGGGCTCATAAAGCCTTAAATTGAAATACGAAAATACCAGCTCATGCTAGAATACTGAAGGAAAAAATATCTGAGTGGGAGGATTCGAACCTCCGACCCCTTACACCCCATGCAAGTGCGCTAGCCATGCTGCGCTACACCCAGATAAAGAACAATATGGTAGCAGATGTTAGGTATTTCACAAAAGTGGCGATTAGATGGACTTCTAAATAATCAAGAGGTAGATCACTTCTGTAAAGAGTGGTTGCAAAATTATGCAGCACTTCAAAAAAAGCTTGATAACCCTGATGAACTTACCCAAAACATACGATTATTTCAAAAATTAAGCACTAATTTTAGAGAGTTTTCTTCGTATGCCGCCTGCCTTTTTTCAGAAAATGTGGCAAATCCTAAAGGTCTCGAACTTACAAGCCGTGCCCAAGAATTTGAAACGTTTTTACAAAAGACTGAATCCGAAATAGAAAAAAAGCTCTTAATAGTTGAAGATTTGGATGCTTTTATTCTGAATAACAATTTCGCAGAAATTGGCTTTTGGATACGTGTAAAGCATAAAAATGCTGCGCAAAAAATGAACCTCGAAAAAGAAGCGCTAGCATCAGATCTTTCCTTACATGGCTATCACAGCTGGTACGCACTTTATAAGCAGGCCATCAGCAAAATGCTTGTCCAGGTTGATACTCAAGAGCTAAAGGGTAGTTTTTCTTGCAGTCAACTCGACAGCCTCTTTTCACATGCCAGCCGAAACGTTCGACAAGGCGCGCATTTTGGCACTTGAGTTTGCCTGTAAGCAGGATGAAGCGCTTTTTTCGCAGATACTTCGATCAATTCTTGGATATCGCCTAGAACTTTATCGTCATAGAGGCTGGAAAAACCCCCTGCATGATGCTTTAAGTTCAAATTACATGCAGCAATCAACACTTGATATGATGTGGAAAAAAGTGGCGGAGGCGGCCCCATTATTTCATAAGTTTTTAGATGAAAAAGCTAAGGTGTTTGGCCTAAAAAATCTATCGTGGTACGACTTTGAGGCTCCTTTTCCTAATGTGCAAAGCCAAATATCATATGTTGATGCCTCCTCAATTATTATAGAGCAGTTTGGGCGCGTACATCCTGATATGGGAGCCTTTGCTAAGGCTTGTTTTGATAAAATGTGGATAGAAGCTGAAAACAGGCCAGGAAAGGCACCAGGTGGGTTTTGCGCGCCATTTCCAGCGTCTAATGAATCGCGAATTTATATGAGCTATGAGCCCAGCATGCATAACTTTTTGGTGCTGGCACATGAGCTTGGGCATGCCTATCATAACCATGCGTGTTTTGATTTACCCCAACTCTCACAAGCCTTTCCATATAGCTTAGCTGAAACAGCATCTACAACTTGCGAACTTATTGCATTAGACGGCCTTATTGCAAATGCAAAAACAAAGCACGAGAAAAAATGGTTATATTACGAAAAAGCGCATAGGCACACTACGTTTTTTTTGAACATACATGCACGCTTTTCTTTTGAACAAGCAATCTTCTGCGAGCTATCTAAAGGCACTTATTTGGATTCTGAAAAACTCTGCCAGATGATGAGTCAAGCTCAAAGATCTGCTTACGGGGATCGACTGGATGTATATCATCCCTACTTTTGGATATCTAAGATCCATTTTTATATCACCGATATTCCAAGCTATAATTTTCCCTACACCTTTGGATATTTAGTAAGCCAGGCAATTAACGCCAAAGCCAAAAGGGAACCCTCATGGTTTACAGATAATTATAAAGGGTTTTTGCAAGACACAGGAAAAATGAGCGTTGAAGAGCTTATAAAGAAGCATTTTGGTTTAGATCCAGCAGATGAGTTTTTTTGGCAAGGGGCCATAGATAACGCTCTGCACGATGTTCAGGAGTTTTTGGCACTATGACATTTATTCTAGAACCCTCATGGCAAAAAGCACTTACAGAAGAGCTCAAAAAGCCTTATATTTTTGACCTTGTTTCTTTTGTAAAAAACCAAAGAGAACATCATGGTCCCATCTATCCACCCGAAGATCTTGTGTTTAACGCCTTCAACAAAACCCCATACGACAAAGTGAGGGTTGTGATAGTTGGGCAAGACCCATATCATGCACCTGGCCAGGCTCACGGACTTTGTTTTAGTGTTCCTAAGGGTGTAAAGCCGCCGCCATCACTTAAAAACATCTTTAAAGAGCTCCATGCAGATTTAGGAATTGCCCCGCCTATGCATGGTTGTCTTGAAAAATGGGCAAAGCAGGGTGTTTTACTGCTAAATTCTACGCTTACGGTACAAGAAAGTAAGCCCCTATCGCATCATAGACATGGTTGGGAAATCTTTACTGATGCTGTTATTAGAGTGCTTGCCCAAAAACCAGAACCTATTATTTTTGTTTTATGGGGAAATAATGCTTTGAATAAATGTAAAAATATCCCAGAGCTTGGGCAAAGTAAACATAGCATACTAAGCACATCACATCCTTCTCCACTATCAGCATATACAGGTTTTTTGGGATGTCGACATTTTTCGAAAATTAACAAAATACTCCAAGAGCAGCAACAAGAACCTATTGATTGGCAGCTCGACGAAATCGTTCTTTAATGGTCTTCCACAACCCGAAGTCTGCAAAATTCATGTCGACCCAGGCTGCTTTGATATTTTCAACATCCAGCTGGCGTAAAACATCATAGAGCCTATTGGCAACGAGGCTTGCATCATCTGTTGAACCAAGTAAAAATACCCTCGCAGCATCTTGATAGGATCTGTTGCTAAAGCCGACAACAAACGAAAGTTGTTTTGAACAAAACTCATAGGGGGCATCAGAGAGAACAAGGCGCGCCTTTGGTGCATAATGGGCCAACAGCTGACCTGGACAAAGCGGGGTATCATTTTTTACATCCGCTATTTTTGGTAAATAGCCAAGAACTTCGGCTAAATGTTCTTGCGATAAAGCACCAAGTCGTGCGATCTGCCAAGTATTATGCTGAAATACAACAATTGTGGATTCAACACCATGCTGGCAGGCTTCACCTTCAAGCACAGGAAAGTCGGCTCCAAAATCATTTTCTACATGTGCTGGTTTGGTTGATGAGGGCGAGCCGCTTAAATTAGCTGACGGTGCAACAAGTGGAGATATGTTTTGTAAAAGCTCAAGCGTTTGCGGATGATTTGGCATGCGAAAGGCAGCGGTTGCAAGATTTGCGCGTACAGCTGGCAAGATTCGTTCTTGTATGATGGGAACCACAATGGTAAGGGGCCCAGGCCAAAAGGCTGACATGAGAGATTCCAGACCGCTTGGTATAGACGATGCAAACGATAGGCACTCTTCGTGATGTCCAATATGTAGAATTAAAGGATTATGTGAAGGACGACCTTTTAATTGAAAGATTTTGTGTACAGCATCGGGATATACTGCCGATGCTGCCAGACCATAGACAGTTTCGGTTGGAATCGCAACAAGCTGTCGTTGTTCTAAAAGCTCTTTTGCTTTTTGAATTGTAATCTTCATGTTTGTAACTCACTTAGTGAAGCTATTTTACACATAAACTACAAAAGATGTAACATAAAATAATTTTTAATGTATAATATAAATAGAGAGTATTCTCAAGGGGTGTAAAATATATGGTAACCAAAGAAGAAGCGTTAATCGCATTTAGCCGTCTTTCTTCTCTCCGGATTGCCAGAATTGGTGATGCGTCTAAGGGACTTTTTTTGCAACCCGTCGATTTAGGATCTAAAATACACTTAAGTACTCTTGTTTATAGAGGCGATAAATTTATTCCCTTAAGTGTACGAGAAGCTACCCAAAATTTTCACTTGAAACACCTTATAGTAAAATTCATGCATGGTTAAACCTTGATGAAGAGCTTTTTCAAATCACTTTGCATCATATTGGCAACTTTTCCAACATTGGGGTAGATGAGCTTCAAGAGATCTCTTCTGAATTTGAAGATGCAGCCTTTAAGTGGAGAGAAATCTTTGAAGAGAAAGATCGCCAAGATCTTATACACATTCCCATTCAGTCTAAATAAACACATCCACACACATAAGATAAGAAGAGAGTAATTAGATAAATTCTTCTTCTTCTTCTTTAGGTGATGTGAATGTGTTCATAACCTGTGTTTTAGGTGCTAGCTTTTTGTTCATAACATGATCATAGAAATGTCGATCATATGTTTATGGGGTTCATAACATATAGCAGTGTTCATAATTGAACCACTTTGCCCAAGTTATGAACGAAGTTATGAACACTTATTCTTCATAGAGAATCAATACAAAAAATACAAATTTAACCGCAGAGAAAACAGCCGAGAGCGAGAGAGAGGAAATACAGAGAAATACAAAAACATAAGGGCAATAAAGACAGTTAAACAATTTAAAGCTATGTTTTGTTTTCCTCTGTATTTCCTCTCTCTCTCGCTCTCGGCTGTTTTCTCTGCGGTTAAATTTGTATTTGTATTTTTTAAACCATGTCGATGATGTCATCAAAAGAATTGGAGGCAAAAGTAGTCGGCGAGCCTTCATATTGCAGTTTATCCGATACAAAAACAGGCTTTTCAAAGCTTGCAAGTAATCGACTTATTGCTAGGGACGAAATTTTGCCATTTTCGTATACTTCTCGTTCTAGATATACTCGGCGACGCGTTGCTGTTACGGCTTCTTCAAAATTATTGGCAGTAACATCTATGTGCACGCCGTTTTTATGTAAAAACTCTCGAATTTGCTCTTCGGTTGTTGCCGGATTGCTTTGCAAGCTCTGCAGGGTTTTTCCAACCGTTTGACCCCAAGAGCTTGGAAGTTTTGTAAAGAGCCATTCACAAACGCGCTCTTGTAGTTCTTGGCTTTGCTCTAAAGCAGGGCTAATACAATCTTTAATAATTGACGCTGGGGTATAAAGCTTTACGAAGTTTGCTTTAGCGGCCTCGATGTCACATTGTCCGCCAATGCTTTTATAGTAATTAGCTGTGTCCTGGCCTGGCAGTGCAAGTTCTTTACCTATGCGGGGAAGTAGAAAGTTGTAGTCATTATGTTTGCTCTTGATAGGATCTAAGCACTGTTTTAAAAGCATCTCACGATGTTCTGCCAACAACATCAATATTTCGGTTTCAACAGTATCAGGGGATTCCTTCGAGATGCTGCGATAGAGTTTTGTACATACACCAAAATATCTGCCAGCACATCCTTCTTGGGTTTCAAGATCTACAATTTCAGTTACAAAAAGCTCTTTTTTACGCTGTAAAATAGGAGTTACTGGAGAATCTTGGAATGTGATGATGATATTCTTAAGGCAGATCTCAAGTAACTGATAGAAGCTGTTTTTAGCCTCTTCAGTGTTTAAAAGGTTACACATGGAAGCTTTGCCCTGGATTCTTGCAACAAATGATCTGAGATGAGCATCTACTTCTTTAGTAGTATACAATCTATTATTTATTTCAAGGGCTTGTGAAAAGCTCATGATATCATCAAGTTGTACATCTCTTATGGGCGCATGCAGATTAAATTGCGGAAGATCCTTTTTAAAATGCGCATCAGAGACTGTGTTATAGCAAAATTCGATAAGATCAAAAGAGGAAGTAGGGTATTTTTTTTTGAGTTTTTTAACGAAATCAAAAAAATCACTTAAGGGCATGCGTAAAGCCACATTTTTTGCGATAAGCGGGTCTTGAAAAAGTAATGCAATTTCAAAAGGATTTGGATTACCTTGTCTATGAATAAGTGTATCAGGGTGTGCAGCGCAATCGCTAAGAAATGCTTCAATGCCGCCATGTAGAAGTATTTCTTGAGGTATTGCGTACGTCTGGAGTATTGCGCGATAAAACGCAAAAACTTCTTCTTTTTTGTCTTTTAAAAATAATGGCAAACGAAATGCGCACGCGCCTTGCTTTATTACTTTAGACGCGCCATCAATTTCCTGATTTACCCGTGAGACATCAACCCCATTTTGCATTAGAAGTAGCGCAAGGGGTGCATTAAGGGCGCGAGATGCCTCATGAAGGGCCGTATTGCCAAGTCGATCTACTGATGCAAGATTTACACCGTGGATGATCATTTTTTCCACGAGCCTAGTAAAACCCGCAGCGCAAGCTAAATGCAAAGGGTATTTACCATCTTTCATCTTGTGAAGATCGGCTCCTGCATCAACAAGCATAAGGGCTACATTTTCCTGGCCATCTTTGATTGCAAATGAGAGCAGCAAACTTGCGTATGGCTGTACTTTTTCTTTGAAAGCTTGCTTAAGATCTGCGCCTTTATCGATAAGAAGACGACAAAGCTTATATTCTTCTTGTTCAAAAGCAAGTGCAAGCAGCTCTGTATAATATCCAACAGCCGCATCTAGTGTTCCTTCTTCTTTTATGAGTTCAATTGCGGCATGCAGCGTTTTGTTTTTACAAGCCACACTAATACAATGCTGTTGTCGTAAATCAGCTTCGCGCTTTAAAAAAGCTATACCATGCTCTTCTAAGGCCTCATGCAGTTCCTTTAATTTGGGATCAGTTTTATTTTCAGCTAGTGCTTTTTTAATGATTCTATCAATAAATAAGCAGGTGCGACTTGCCGCTTGGCATGTAGTTATAAGGCGTTCGTGATCGTGTACAGATGCTTCAAAGACAAGTGAGAGCCTTGTTTTAGCAACATCTACAATGCTTTGGGCATTTTCTGTTAGCGAAAAAGAAGTACCCCATCGAATAATACGAATCCAGCCATTTCCGGGTAGTTCTAACGCAACACATTTATCCGAAGAAATTAGATTGCACTGCTCAATATCATTTTCGTGCGCGGTTATATTTGTGCTGTCAAACTGCTCAAAAAAGCTGTGATTATTTACTGTTGAGATGTACTGGGTCATGCCAACTCATCTTTTCAATTAGTTGCTTTTTCTCGCAAACGCACTGCGAAACCTAGGATCACAAGTGTCAAGATGCATAAAAATCCTGAAGGCATAAATTTAATGCTTATCCAGCGGTAGGCAAAAAATAGAGCCAAAATACTTAAAAATGCAACTACTGCGCGATATCCATATAGGGGATAAAAGCGCATAACAAAAAGTGATCCGATTAATAAAATGGCAAAAATTGAGCTCATAAAAAGTGAGGCTAGTGAGCCTGCCATTACGTAACCAATCACACCACCTACAAGTAAAAGAAGGCTATAGCCTGTTACAATAGCATTAAAGCGGTTTGTCATAAAATCCTTAGGTTGGTAATGAGCCCATTCTTGCTAAAAAGACTATTGTGAGGCAATATCTTTTATATTACATATGAGATTTGCTATGACACGAACTACTTTTACCACAACCGAGTTTCCTACTATTAGACCGCGGCGCCTTAGACGTCACGCATGGCTGCGGGATATGGTCCAAGAAAACTATGTATGCCCTCAGGATCTAGTGTGGACAGTAATTATACGAGAGGATGATGTTGATCCTGTAATTCCTGGTATGCCAGGATCTCCTAGATTGTCAATAAAAGAATTGGTGGAATCCGCAAAAGAGGCCAAGGATTTGGGAATACCAGCCATTGCCTTTTTCCCTCACGTAGACCAAAGCCTAAAAGACGAAAAGGCCTCAGAGGCCCTAAATCCCCGCTCACTTACCATACGCGCAATTACTGCTTTAAAAACAAATTGTCCGAGCATGGGCGTGATTTCTGATGTGGCACTTGACCCATTTACCTCGCACGGCTTTGATGGGCTTATGATTGGAGATCAGGTTGACAATGATTCAACATTAGAGCTACTGGCTAAAAGTGTTATGCTGCATGTACAGGCAGGTGCTGATGTCATTGCCCCCTCGGAAATGATGGACGGACGCATTAAGATTTTACGACAGAGCCTGGATAAAGCAGGATTTCAAGATGTTGGACTTTTATCTTATTCTGCAAAATATGCCTCGGCCTTTTACGGGCCTTATCGCGGAGGTATAGGCTCACTTGGAAATCTCGGAAAAGGCGATAAAAAGACTTTTTATCTAAATCCAGCCAATAAACAAGAGGCCTTAAGAGAAGTATCTCAAGACTTACTTGAAGGTGCGGATATGGTAATGATTAAACCTGGACTACCCTATTTAGACGTCATTTCTGCTGTAAAAGAAACATTTCAGGTGCCTACCTTTGCCTTTCATGTAAGCGGAGAATATGGCTGTCTTAAGCTCATGCATGAGGCCGGATTCATGGATTTTACCCGGGCCTTTCACGAGGTTTTAATAGCCTTTAAGCGTGCCGGCTGCGATGGCATCCTCACGTACGGCGCCCTGGAATACGCTCGCGGTTTGTAACCCTATTGTTGCATAGTTAACCACAGAGGCACTGAGCTCACTGAGGCGTATGAGATAAGGAGAAAAATTAATAGGCAATTATATTTTTTAGTTGTCTAGGTAAGCAATCTCAGTTTCCTCAAATATCTCAGTGAGCTCAGTGACTCAGTGGTGGATTATGCAACAAGGCTGATTGTAACTACCTACAAATGTAAAGCTGCTTTACGAGAAGTAAAATACTTTTTTGACACTAAAATAAATACTTGATATACTTAAATGAGGTAAGTTATAAAGGAAATAATACAATGTCAACTTTTGATTCTGGTTTCGAGTATCGTCGTCAACCAGCTTGGCCTCCAAGCCCACCGTCCCCAACCCCTACTCCTGAAAGTTCAATTTTTGAGGCTGCAGCAAGCCGCATTGAAGCACCTAGTGAATTTCAGACTATAAATAAGGCGGTAATTGACACTTTACAGAGCGGCAATTATCAAGATTTTGATGAAATAGTCACAGGCGGCGGTCACGGCGGATTTCATGTTGCGACTGTAAAAATTATAAATCCACAAACTCAAGTAGAAGAAACAAAGAAATTATTTTTGAAACCATTTGATAGCGCAGAATTCAACAACTTCGATTTTATACAAAAAAGATGCCAGGGACGAGAAGATGAATCAATCCTTAAATACATGCCAAGGGTATATGGAGAAGCTACTTTACCTCTAGAATCTGGCAAAATGCAACGCTTTATGGTGATGGGAAATCTGTTTTCCACCGATGACAATAAAAAATGGGGACAAGTAGCCGATTTAAAAATGACCAAAGGCGGCCAGTATGACGCAGATGAGCTAGCAGCTACTGGCCGTACAAAAAGTCTACCTGATCGCGCTTTACTTACCGCCCAGGCAGCTTTAGCACCTGATTACTTAACACTGCATAAAAGCAAAATACAAAGATCACTCAATGCAGCTGATAGTCCGGGTGCCTTTCGAGAGAATCTTCGTTCTGCGGTTGCAAATATACCCGCAAAACGTCTTGTGGGAGCAATTGATGGCCTGCTTGAGCAATTAACTGATTTAAGCAATTTGATAAAGCATGAAACTTCACCAATGGGATTTATCGGAGCTAGCATCTTTATATTTTTATCAAAGCCCGAAACTGGCAGACAGGAATTCAAGATCTTTCTTGCAGATCCAGCCCACGGCATAGCTGAGCCTTCAGCAAAGGGCATCTCGTCTATTACAGATGAACAGCGAAAAAATATGTATTGGGGAAAACATCCAACTCAGGCAGTAGCTAATAATTTTCAATTTGCAATGCAAAAAAAATTAAATTCAGAAGCAATTGATGCCATGAAAGCCGTTGTTCAAGACTTCAAAAAAGAAATCCAAAGACAGCCAGAGGTTTCAAGATCAAGACGTCAAGGCCCTCCACCGCCTTTTGTTCGTCCAAATCCACCGACGGCTCGGCCGCAAGATATTATTCCAATGAAAACCTTTGAGTCAAATGCCCCGCTCGAGCTATCGATTCCTAAAAATGATCCAAAAGCTCGTTCTGAAAGTCCAAAAAAATGGAAAAGAGTAGATGCCCCAGATAGATCGCCTACTACACAAAAAGCAGAAAGCGCAGCTAAAGTAAGTCGACAGCATTCACCACGCAATCCAGCTAATGAAGCTGCTGCAACCTGGGTAAAGCGCGGCATATCACCAGATCTTAAAGCTAAACTTACAAAAATAGAATCAGACGTACAAAAAGGTGTAGACTCTGATGCCGACACAGAAGAGCTTTAATAAACCTAAGAAATAATTTTGCTAAGGTGTGAGATTTTTTTTAAACACAGAGGCACAGAGAACACAGAGAGAGAGAGAGAGAGAGAGAGAGAGACTTGGTGCAATAAAAAAGCTTGTTCTAATTTTTATTGTGCATAACGAAACATCACTCTATATTTCTTTTTCTCTCTCTCTCTGTGTTCTCTGTGCCTCTGTGTTTAAAAAAATCTCACACTTCAACACACAAAAACATCATAAATCAGCTTTTGGTCACAAAAAAAAGAAATTTCTTAAGTGCTGAGGCAACTTCTTGGCGCTCTTCTATCTCAAGTTCATCTTCATGTCGCCTAAAATAACCAATAAGCCTTTCAAGGTTCGTTAGGACGTTTTGGGAGGCTCTGACACCGCGTTTATCTTTTGCAGGAATTGGAAAAGTTGTACGGATGAGCTCTAGCATTTCTTGCTTTGTCTGGCCGTTATATGATGAAATAATAGATTTTTTGCTATCCAAGGGGGCTTGCCGGCTAGCTAGGGTGTACATAACCTGGCGTGGAAGGCTTTCTGCCTTTACTTTAAGCTCTTGGGGCAGCACTTCGATAAGCTCATAGTACATCAGGAAGTTATAAGGGGTTTGGCGATTGCCATAGGTGGCAACCAGCCATGCACTAAAAGCTCCTTCTTTATAGCCTTTGAGAAGCTTTTGGGCGCGCATGATTCTTTCACCATGTAAAATGGCGGCTTGATTTGTGATGGCCTTAATTTCTGATGTGATGCTGAAAAGTGCCTGAAGATCTGCTCGTATGTCGTGATCATCATCGGGATTATGTTTATGCAAAATGTCTTCGAGGCGCATTTTTTCAAGGTCTGCAAGCTCAACAGTTTTAAAGAGCCCGGCAAAGCCTGTCAGGCGCCCATCAGTAGATTGTTTGGCAAGTGCCTTTACTTTTTGCGAACTTCCACCGGTGAAACGTCCTTCTAACAAATCTTCTAATTTGGTCATTATTTCAACCTTTGTACAATTTCTTTAGCAAGATTCACATAGTCTTCAGCTGCGCGAGATGTTTTTTCGAGTTTTTGAATTTCAAAAATAGGCTTCCCGTATACAGTAGCAGAGTTTACAGATGTGTCTCGGCGTACTTTTGTTTCAAAACAGCCGCCAGGAAAGCTTTTGTCAATAATTTTAAGAAAGCCGCCATTGTTTTTAGCACGGGCATTCCAAAAAGAAATTACAACTCCTAAAATTCCCATCGGATGGCGTTCTGCTATTGTGCTCATAAAATCAGATAGTCTCTCAAGGCCTTTAACGCTATAAAACTCGCATGTAGCACACACTATCGCATTATTTGCTGCAATTAGGGCCGATTCGGTAAGCCAGCAAAGTGAAGGAGGGGTGTCTATGATGATATAGTCATAGTTTACTTCATCAAGAATCTGCTTTAGCCTTTCGTGTGAGTAGCGATCAGCAGCAAGTGCCCCTGTTACCTCAACACGCTCAAGCCAGGTATCTGCAGGTACAAGATCAAGATTAGGGATGCAAGTCTTTTGGATAACCTCTGAAACATCTTTAGTACCCAAAAGTACCGGTGCCATACTGTCCACGGCATCTGGGTCAAGTCCAAGACCCATAGTAAGGTTTGCTTGTGCATCAAAATCAACCAGCAGTACCTTTTTTTTGTGGAATTTGGCAAAAGCGGCTCCTAGATGCAAACTTGTAGACGTTTTTGCAGTTCCACCCTTAAAGCTGCTTACTGCTAGTATTTGTTTTTTCATTTGTCTTTTCCTTCGACTTCTTGTCCTTCGACTTCTTTTTTAGCTGACAGTGGTGAATGAAGGCTCTTTTGCGCTCTTTCTTGATTTAATACATCAAGTAACGCCTGCAGAGCCATCTCTCCGAGCACTTCGTTGTTTCGAGTGCGCACGTTGATCGTGTTGTTTTCTACTTCTTTATCACCGATAGTAAGTATGTAATTATACTGAGCAAGCTGCGCGTCGCGTACTTTTTTGGAAATTGATTCGCTTGTATCATCTAGATATACTTCAAAGCCGTTATTTGCAAAAACCTCTTCAAGTGTTTTGGCATATGGCACATGTCTATCGGCGACAGTAATGATGGCAACCTGTGATGGGCTTAGCCATAGTGGGAATCTGCCTGCATAAAATTCGATGAGCGATCCAAAAAAGCGCTCAACTGAGCCATAAATTACTCTGTGAAGCATAATGGGGCGGGCGCTTGTTCCATCGGGAGCTGTGTATTCAAGATCAAAGCGCTCCGGAAGTGAGCTATCTAACTGAATAGTACCGCATTGCCAGGTTCTTCCAAGGGCATCGTGCACTCGTAGATCAATTTTTGGGCCATAAAAAGCGCCATCGCCTTCTTGTATAATGTAGGGTTTGCCAAAGCTCTCAAGTGCTTGTCTTAGAGCTTTTGTGGTCATTTCCCATTCTTCGTCAGTACCAATGGTATTCTTTTCTGGCCGAGTGGAAAGGGCAATGTCGTATGTCAGGCCGAATGTAGAATAGATTTCATCTACTAGCTGCAGGATTTTAAATATTTCACTTTGTATATCTTGCGGCTGCATAAAGATGTGGGCATCATCTTGGTGAAAGCAGCGTACTCTAAATAAGCCGGACAGTGAGCCTGAGGGTTCAAACCGGTGTACGTGGCCAATTTCAGCCACTCTCCATGGAAGCTCGCGGTAGCTATGTTTTTTTGCCTTATAAAAGAGCATAGCACCAGGGCAGTTCATAGGCTTTACAGCAAAATCACGGTCTTCAACATTGCAGGTGTACATGTGCTCGCGGTAGTTTGCCCAGTGTCCAGAGCGCTCCCAAAGCTCTTTTATCATGATACTTGGTGTTTTTATTTCAACGTAGTTAGCTTTTTTATGGCACTCTCTCCAGTATTCTAGAAGCCGTGTCCAAATAATCATTCCCTTAGGGTGTATAAAGGGCATTCCGGGTGCTTCTTCTTTAAGTGAAAAGAGGTCTAGTTTAGGCCCCAGAATCTTATGATCGCGCTTTTTTGCTTCTTCAAGTCTATGGAGGTATTCTTTTAGGAGCTTTCTATCCGGGAAAGATATGCCATATATACGTGTGAGCATTTCGTTGTTAGAATCAGCTCTCCAATAAGCGCCGGATGTCTTTAGGATTTTGAGAGCCTTGATTTTACCAAGTTTTGGCATATGTGGGCCGCGGCAAAAGTCAAAAAATTCACCTTGTGAATAACCTGTCAGAGACTCTCCGTCGGGAATGCCTTGAATAAGCTCTTGTTTATAGCGGTTGTTTGCAAAACGTGAAACAGCTTCTTCTTTTGACTGAAAAACATATCGCTGACTTATGTAATTTTCTTCGCAAATGAGTTGCATTTCTTTTTCGATACGCTCAAAGTCAGCATCAGAAATGGTTAAATCGGCAAAATCATAATAAAATCCGTTTTCAATTGGCGGTCCAATGGTGGGTTTGGCATTGGGATACAATCGTAAAATAGCCTGGGCAAGTACATGAGCCGTTGTATGCCAAAATACCTCTTTACCTTCTGGTTCATCAAAGGAGATAAACTGGACGTTGTCGCCTTCATTGAGAACAGTGTCTAGATCGCACAGTTTCTTATTGATGCTTACAGATACCGCCTGTGAAGGTCCTTTAAGATTAAGCTTGTCTGCGAGCTCATAGGCCTTTGTTCCTGGGGGAACATCTAGAGGAGATAAGCCATTTTTTGCATCGGCATAGTGTAGTTGCATGTATTTACCTTATTGCTAAATCCAAAGTAGTATCGCAAATCGTGGCTTTTTTTTGCATTTTCAGTTAGCGTAAAGAAAATATTGAAAATAGAGGGTTGTTGATTGCCGAGTTTAGAAGATGTTTTACATGATGCGTCTGTTCCTCCAGAGCATCCTTTTTTTTATTCGCGCATTTGCACGTTTCTCCTACGCTCAAATGG
This sequence comes from uncultured Chlamydiales bacterium, assembly GCA_963785335.1. Classification (GTDB taxonomy): domain Bacteria; phylum Chlamydiota; class Chlamydiia; order Chlamydiales; family FEN-1388; genus SZAS-7. The sequence continues at coordinate 61,250 of CAWAUW010000006.1, forward strand.
TAAAAGTGTTACCTCAGAGGCCGAACTTATCCGCCAGATTTGTAAAGAAGAATTTGACGATTTTTCACGGCGTTTAGATCGAACGGGAATTCAAGAAGCCGCCTCGGTGCGAAATGTGCTTAAAGCCCGACTTATCGCTACAAAACTCATAGGAGATGATGGCGAGTTCAAGCAGGAACTGCTTTCTCTTTTTATCGATGAAATGAAAAAGAATCTTTATTCTATTGCCCCGAATCGCCAATTTGATGCTGTAAGAGATAAACATATTTTAGATGTCCTTGAATATTTAGCGGCAAATAAAGAGGCCTCTCGCTTGCTTCGGCATATTAGCCGGCCAGTATCTAATCGGCTAGCAGAGCAGATTATCCGTGATACCCTAGTTATTCCAGCAAATGTCCCAATTACAGATATACATGTAAGACGCGCAGTGCTTTCAGCTTGGCTGACAACGCTTCGGCAAAGCTTAGGTTCATGCTTTGCTACTGCTCCGGCAATTGTGGTGCACCAAGAACAGCCCCAGGTGTTTTTGCGTGATTTAGACGAAATGATGAATACCGGTTACATGCGCAGGACTTACGCAGGAGCACAAAACAGCGTGCCCATGAGTGCCACGTGGGGAAATGGTGATTTAAAAAAACCATTAACCTTGGAGCGCGATTTAAATCACAATGAGAATAAAGTATGGATGTCTCCAGGAATTTTGGCAGCTTTAGATGCAATTGATTTTTTTCCACCTGAAATGCAGCAAAAAGAGAAAATTCATGATCTGCATAATAAATTACAAAAAGCCGTAGATTCGATTGAATATCCCGGACATATCATAGTCACCAATGCCGAAGAGCTTATTCGTAAGTTGCTGCTCGATCGATACGGCCTTACAGAAAAAAAAGTCCAAGATTTTTTAGAAAAACCCAAAAGCATGATGCCAAGTGGCGGAATTATCATGCATATGCCAACATCTGAGGGTATTAAAAAACCAAAAGAAGATCTTTTGCCGGTTTTTTTTAAAAATATTGAGATTGCAAAAACTGCCTTTCGCACACTTGCTGATAATGCCTTATTAAAAGCATGGGAATTTACTTTAGCCTCTTTTTCTGAAATAAACCTCAATTTTACTCGTTGGAATTTATATGCAAGCTTGGGTGTAAACTACGATGAGCCGGGTGGAATTGGAGAATGTTTATATAGAATACTTTCTTTTAAAGTAGAACAGGCAAATGCCATTTTAAAAGAACATCAACTAGAATACGAACAGATTTGGACGCAGCTGCAGTATTTGCAAGGACGCTCGCAAGTAGCTAGTACAGAAAAAGAAATCACCTGGCTTAAAATGGAATATCAGTCTCGCCAAACAGAGCTGTATCACATTGATAAAATGCGCCAAATGGCTCATGAAAGAGCTTTAAAGGTAGCAGGCCTTCAAGAGTTTTTAATTAACCAATACGACAGACTTTTTTTTGACTTTTTTCAAGAAGTATATGACGCCGATTTGCATGATGTTGCTGCAGGACCCTTTGATGACTGTCCTGCAGGATTTAGACTTCTTTTTAAACATGGCAGAGCAAATCCCTCATTATGGACACGTATAAATTCGCTTCCTGAATTTATAGAGGCGCTTGTTTCATTTTTTACTATTACAGAATCAGAGCTTCGCACAAGTTCGGAAATTAAAGGCATTGAAGATGAGTTTAGCCTCATTACGACACAGCTCATTGGACATGTTAGAAGTGACGAATTTATAGAATCGGCTTTTTATCGCATGGCAAAAGCGCACAATGTGGCACCTATTGCCCATCCGCTTGATAACCTCGAGAAAATAGAAAAAAAACCCTGGGTATATACTTCGGGCGGTTCTATGAGTACGCTTGTCTCGGCCTATTTTCGTCGAGATGAAAAGCCTACTACGGTATCCCGCTGGGTCGAAAATGAAACTGAGCTATTGGCCTTTTTTATTGACACTGTAAAGCAGCTTCCTGCCCAAACTCTTGAACTTTATGCAAAAGACTATAATAAATCGATGCTAATGCATTCACCAACTCATGCTTTTTTGTTGAAGCCTGGGTATTTTAAAGATGCATGGGCAAATGACATATATACATATACTTATATTAAAAATAAGGTGGTAGAGCCTGCCATAAGAGACATAGATCAATTAGTTGTCGAAGAAGCCATGGCGCATGATTTAATTCGCTCGCTAACTTTGTCTATTCCCCAAGATTTTAGACCGCGTTTTAAACAGGTGTTTCAAAATTTTCCCTACAGAATGATAGCTCAAGATTTTCGTAGTATGGTTGTTGACGCTCTTCATTCAGATAGAGGTTTGAGGACATCTAGAGGGCCTGTTTTGGCAATAGATGAAGTAGATTCTGTTATTTATTCTCATATGCCATACATACAAACTGATGAAATAACAAGTCTCTTACAAGAAGTACTTTCTTTTGTCTTTGCATATGATAGTAAACTACAATCAAGAATTTTCGAAGTTCTACCAGTAGTGCTTAATCGTCTTTCAGCAAGGGATGTAATGTCTGCAAAACGCCTCTTAGAGCTTGCTAAAGCATGTTCTTGTCTGATATTGGAAGATACACGATGCCCAAAAGACATTCATAAAGCTATTGTCAATGAGTTAAGAATGAGAAAAAGGCTGCAGCCTGCGCCATTGATTGTGGCAGATTCAAATTGGGTAAAGGATTATTTTGCCTTTGTTGTTAGCCCGGCTACTGGAAATTTGGAATTCTGGAGCACAGATTTTTATGGTGTTGAAGGCCGCCCAATAAGTTACTGGAAAATGTGGATAAATGGTTCAAAACGCACACCTCAATGGGGAATATTTAATAAACCATTTGAGTATGTTGCAAAAATGTAAGTGTTATTTTAATAGTTGCATGACTAAAAATAAGTTTTTGATAACAAATATGCCGACAGTTTTTTAAAAGCTGAAAAGAAAAGTTCCCGATGAGAAGTTAATGGGTTCGAAAAGAATATTCCGAAGTCATTTAATGTCATATACTTAAAGAATTGGGCTTCGGAAAGGTCTTTACAAAAAATCCAACTCTGCAATATACACTGTGCCCAATATTGCATGCGCTGGTCATTGAATAGCGCTGATACTAGAATAAATTTCTAGGATAACTTTTTTTAGGGAACTTGCAACAATGGAGAAAACAATGAAACTATTTAAATACTTATTGCCACTCGCAATGGCAGTATGTGGCATTACCACAGTTAATGCCTCCGACTTTTCAACAGTCCAAGAAGCACGCGAAAGGGATCCAGACGCTGTTCTAGATTATCTTAAGTCAAAGCGCGCTATCACTATGGCAGAAAAAGGTGGAAACTTAACCATCAGCGGCGATATTCAGGCTGAGTGGGATTACATGAAATGCAGAATGCACCATAAAACATGGCGCGGTAGCAAATCATCTCATAGAAAAGCATATACAAAACCAGACTATACTCCATTTGCTACAAGTGAATTTAACATCGAAGTGAACATGATGTTAGATTACAGAACAGATCGTACATGGGCAGCAATTCAGTTCCAATTTGATGATCCAATGGGTATTCGTCAAGCGCATGTTGACCGCAAAGAGCGTCCTAAACATAAACTACGTAACCGTCTTTACGGCAGTGGCGAGACAGACAATATCTCAATGCGTAAAGCATATTTTGGTTATAACTTCATCAACGAAGGTACATCACGTTTAGATCTAGAAATCGGCCATCGCCGTCTTTATGATGTGTTTGACTCAGAAGTTCAGTACTACAACTACTTTGATGGTGCTTTATTAAAGTACGCACATAGCTTTGAAGGCTGTGCTGATTTTACTGCTAAAGCAGCCGCTTTTGTAATTGACTATGCTGTTAATCACTTTGGCTATGTTGGCGAACTTGGATTCCTAAACATTTGTGATACTGGACTTGATTTTAAATATTCCGTAATCGATTGGGATACACATACAACTAACCGTTATGGCAAAAGACATCCACATGCTGAGCAGTTCCTCGTATCACAGTATGCAGCAGCTTACACACTACCTGCTGACTGGTGCCGTTGGAAGAGCAAAATATATGGTGCTTTCCTCCATAACAGCCGTGCTAAAAGACATCACTACACAAATCACGAAAAAGCAGCCAATGCATGGTATGCTGGCGTAAGAGTTGGTGAAGTTCGCAAGCAAGGTGACTGGGCTGTAGACGTAAACTACCAGTGGGTACAAGCGCAATCAGTAACTGAAACGGATGTTTCAGGTATCAAACGTGACAATCCAGGTAACGTATCGTTCTACGACCACAACTGGGGCGGCTTTGCTAACTACAAAGGCTACAAGCTAGATACTTTCTATGCCTTTACAGATAACCTCACATTGAACGCATCTTTCGAGCAAGTTCGTGAGTGTAATCGTCAAATTGGTGGTAAGCATCGCTCATACCAATTCCAACTGTCTGCAATCTACGCTTTCTAATCTGTAACCACAGATCAATAAGCTACGAAAAGGGGCTCCTGAAAAGGAGCCCTTTTTTTTTGCTCAAACTTAATCTCTACTTTGTCTTTAAGAGCGGAGCTTCGCATGAGCACGATCATTTTGAGCTTTGGATTGTGAGATTTTCTTAAACACAGAGAGACGCACAGAGAACACAGAGAAAAAAAGAAAGAAACCTTGTTAAGGTTAATTCCGATACATGGCGAGATTTTTTTTTAACTAGAGAGCGAACAGCCGAGATCGCAGAGAAGCGACAGAGAATACAAATACAAAATACAGAGTTATAGCTTTCGGATCCTAATGGGCATTAGAGTAATGCCCAAAAGGGCAGGCCGTGAAGCGGCAGAAAGCTCTGCCACGTAGGTTTGTTGGATAGGCGAAGTTTTTTGCCGCGCTTAGCGGCGATGCCCCTCTTGGGATTATTCCTCAAGAATAATTCCCATTCAGCACCCTAAGCATTCCAATATCGCGAAGCGTCTCTGCGCTTCTCTTGCATCTCGGCTGTTTTCTCTCTAGTTAAAAAAAAGTCTCGCCATGTATCAGAATTAACCTTAACTACAAAGATTTCGCTCTTTTTTCTCTGTGTTCTCTGTGCCTCTCTGTGTTTAAAAAAATCTAACAATGTAAACTCAAAATCCTTACGCTCTTGCGGAGCATTCTTGCTAGGAACAAGATCAAGATCGTGATTAAGATCTACAAAGCACCGACTCATTTCTTACAGCTGCGTTAGTTCAGCCTCAAAGAGCTTTTGTGCGGGATAACCTTCAGGAAATTGTATTTCTTTTTGCTTAAAGCTAAAGAAGGCAATCGGCAGATGATGCTGCCATTTGGCTTTAAGGGGACGAATGTTTTCGGCATGATTTGGAGGAAGAAACAATGCAATAGAGGTACCGCGATCGATTGCATCTCGTATGATCTTTCCTGTTTTAGAAGCAGGGTCAAATTCATCCAATGAATAAATCTCTCGCTTTAAGCTAAATAGGCTTAATAGTCTTTTGTACCAGGGTAGGTCCTTCTTGTCATCGTTAAGCACGATAAGACGCATTCTACGCGTTTGTGATCCTGTTAAAATGACAGACCAAGGCCATGCAGGCAAGGTAGAAAAAAATATCGCTGGAGCGTGGCCTTGTAAGTTTGATTTTCCATGAACGATGGCGCGAAATTTAAAGTGCGTGAGTATCATATAAAAAAAGCGCGTCACATAACCTGATATGGCAATGCAAATCCCGCTTACGTAGAAAAATGTAATTATACCAACTATTAAAAAGCCCTGATCAGCACGAATCCCAAGCACTTCGCTTAAAAAATAGAGCATGCCAGCAGAACATAACACTCCAAAAAAGCCAAGAAAGTTTGTCGTAGCTATAACCTGGCCGCGTATTGTTTTGGGGCTCGCCAGCTGGATGTAGGAGTCAAGAGGTACAAGGTATAAGCCACCAAAAACACCGATTAAAGCAACCAGAATAATTTCAAAAATCATGTAGTTGTGACAGAGGCTTAAAAGAATGCAGCAGGCTGCAATGCCATAGCCGCCAAAAGGCACAAGTCCAAGCTCTACGGTTTTTCCTGATAATTTGCCGGCAAGCAGCGAGCCTGCGCCTATTCCAAGTGCAGTAAGTAAAAAAAGATAACCACCTTGTACATCACTTAAGCCCAGAGTTTCCAGCGCAAAAGGAATCATGTTTAGCTGCGCGTAAGATCCTACAAATAAAAAGAATGCAGAGCCAAGTACTGCCGAAAGTAATGAGGGCTGTCTATAGATAAGTTTTAAATTTATAAAGAGCTCTGAAATAAAGCGCGGGCTAATTTCTTTTACAGATCCGGACGGCGCTGTTTTTGGAATATGAAGGCTAAAAAAGATTCCAAGCAGCGCAAAAAAAATTGCGGCGCATGAGGCTAATATAAAATTATGATCACTTATGTCTGTCAGAAATGAAGCTAAAAATGTTCCTACAATTATGGCCGTATAAGTACATGATGTAAGAATGCCGTTAGCCTTAGAAATTCGCTCTCTAGGCACTATCTCAGGGACAATGCCATATTTGCAAGGCGCAAAAATTGCACTGTGGCAAGCCAGTAAAAAAAGCGCGCTAAAGGCAAGTATTTTGCTTCCAAGATAAAAGGACACCATTCCCAAAATCATGACACAGCACTCTACAAACTTTACCACTACTATAATGGAGCGCTTGCTAAATTTATCTGCCATAGTCCCGGCAGTTGATGAAAGAAATAAAAAGGGTAGAACGTAGATTGCGCCAACTGAAGCCAGGATTTTATTGCTGGCTTCATTACCTTCAAGAGCAATAAAGCAGTAGACGATCAGCAACTTATAAATGTTGTCATTCATGGCTCCTAAAAACTGTGTACAGTTTAAATAGCCAAAAGGCCCAAGTCGCACTTTACTAAAAAAGGCTCCAATACGAGATTTAGTCACATCACACGCCGGTTCATTCATGATAATTTTACAGTTATTGCTTGCCACTTAGTTTATAAAAAATAGAGAGATACGAAGATAGAAAATTCACAAAAAAGTATGATTTTGGATTGAATTTTCCCCGTTCTTAGGTATAAGAAAACCGGATCATGCTAGAAGAAGATCCATATTAAAAAATAAGGAGCAACTATGACAGTCAATAATGAATTTCGCATTATGTCAGAATTTTATAATTTTATTAACGATGCAAAAAGAGAAATAGGAATTGCCAAGCTCGGACTTGAAAACACACCCGTTTTAAAGTTAGTACCAGAGCTTGGGCTAATAGCAGTAACTGGTGCCATGGGCATTTATGGCACATACAGGATGTTCAAAGCAAAATCAGCTTCGGAAGTTTTGCGCTGCGGTCTTTTTGCAGGCGTTGGTGCAGCCCTTTCAGCCTATTCAATATATCGAAGCTTTACAGACCTAACCACAAAAGGCAATGACATGTGCACAAGTAGTGGAAATCGATTCCCTGGATGGGAAAGATGCGCCAATCTTACAGCTGGTATGTTTTATTATCTGAGATAGTTCATAGTGCGGCTCTTTTGAGAGCCGCAATAGATGCTATTGTTGTTTGCTGCTCGATCTTCTATAATACTCTTACATGAATAAAGAAAATCGACCTACAGTGCTTGTTAGTAATTGTCATAAGCCTCTTCTTGCTCGTCTAAAAGAAAATGTTTCTGCACGTCCCCAAAATCCTTTTTATAAAACGTATATTATTGTCCCTGATAGATATTCTAAAACGTCATTAGAGCTTGAATTAACAAAAGATCTGGGTTTTGTTTTTGGAATAACTATAAAAACCCTAGAAGAAATTGCAAAAGATGCCTCAGGCATAAGTTTCGTTGATATGCTGATGGCAGTACTTAGTGTAGGTGTGCATGCAGGGGCTTGTCAAAATATAGCCAATAGCCTTGCAATGCAGCTGTGGTATGGCCATGCACTTGAAAGCCACAAAAATTCTAAGTGTGCTTTAGCGCTTAATCAACTTGCTAATGATTCTAAAAATTATACAGTAAATGCCGATGAAGTTCATATCTATGGAGTGACCGCCCTCTGCCCGCTTTTAAATGATTTGTTTTTTTCACTTTGTCCACAGATTAAAGTCGCTTATTACGTTTTATCGCCCTGTATGCATTTTTGGAGCGATATATGTTCTGATCTAGAAGCAAAGCGACTTACCAGAAATCTTCACCAAAAACATGCAAAAGCAATTGAAGAGTATCTTTATGATCGATCAAAATTTTTAGCTAATAATGCAACAAGAGCAAGAGAGTTTATAGGGTATCTTGAGAGGCGACTTGATGATTTTGAAGAGCAGTATGTCATAAAAGAATGGGTGCTCAAAGATCCTGCCTATTCACAATACATACGACATGATGCTCTTTATGAAATAACAACTAATGCGTCTTGTTTACTTGACATCGTACACAATGATCTTTTACTTCTGGGTAGAAATTCGACCCAAAAAATAGATTTTCCACAAACTGATACCACTATACAGATACATAAAGCCCCTACAATCCTACGTGAGATAGAAGTACTCTATCAATATATTCAGCAAGTGCTTCCAACAATAGACGGGCGCATCATAGTTTTTGCTCCAGATATACAAGCCTATCTACCCTATATTCAAAGCATGTTTGTGCATTCTGCGCAGGTTATAAGCAAAAAAGAAAATAATATTTTGCCATTTTTATTAGAAATACTTGAAAATGCATTCATGAGGCCAGACCCGAGTAAAATAATGAGTCTCTTTCAAAATCAAGCCTTTCAAAAAAAATGCGGTATTCAGCCTGCAGATTTGCCCATATTTACCGCCTGCTTAAAAGAATTTGCCCTTTCGAATTTTGAAGAGCAGGTAATTCTTTCCTGGATAACTAAAAAAGACGACGTCGCAATTACAAGTAGTGATGTCGAAGTGCTTGGCAAATGCATAGCTGCGCTAAAAAGTCTTCTAAATGCTACTCAAAGCCTGCTATCTAAAACTAAAAGATCCTTGCATGAGTGGATGAGGCTATTTATAACCATTTTTGAAAACCATTTTGAACCAACAGCTGAATTAAGGGCCAATTTTTATACAATTAAACAGGCACTTATAAAAGCTTATCAAAATAAAACAAGCCATTTGGAATTAGATTTGGAAGGAGCGCTTGTCATATTTAAGGCAGCACTTGAAGAGCAAGAGGGCGCTCAAGAATACCCTATAGTAGCGCCCATTATTTTTGCTACTTTAGGGGAAGTATGTGCGCTAGAAAAAGATGTCGTTTGCTTTTTAGGCATGCATGAGGGGAATTTTCCGAGATCATCCGGGCTTTGGCTGCGCAAATTAGGTTTTATACATGCGGCAAAGCCGCCTTATACCGTAAGTGCAATTGATCGCCACCTTTTCATTGAAGCCATGCTAAGCACAAAACAGCTGTACATAAGCTATCAAAGCTATGCTTTTAAAGAAAAAAGTTCACTTGAGCCTTCTGGCATTGTTTTAGACATACTCCAAATACTTGATCAAGCATGTACCATTGCTAATGCTTTGCCTTCAAAACTGCTTATAAAAGATCATTCCTTATCATCTGAAGATGAGAATGTATATATATCAGCATTGGATACTAGCAGCCAGCTTGAAAGTATACCGAGTGATATTCCAGAAGTAGTGTATTTTCATGAGCTTAGCCAGGTTGCAAAATATCCTCTTAGAGCCTACATGCAACGCGGCCTTGGGCTTTATTTGCATGAATATGTCCCCCAAATGCAGTCTAATGAATTTGAAGCAATTGGACCGAAAGTATTGGGAATGCTAAAAAAGCAGGCTTTTACCTTATCCAAAAATAATCAACTAGGGCTTGGGGAGCAGGAATATCGTTTTTTGCCAAATACTCTTAAAAAAGTAGCCTGTACGATGCTCGAAGAGGATATGGATGAGCTAATAGCAAATGCAAAGTCACTTGGATTAAAAGCAGATGAACCTCTTACAATAGAGTTATCACTTACTTGCCAGCAGGCCTATGAGCATGAACCTCATCATTGGAAGGTTCCTGCCATTTCCGTAAATGTTGATGGAAGATCAGTGCTTGTGGCAGGCACGCTTACCAATGTATACCCTGCTGGCATTGTAGTGTTTGAAAAAAAATCAAAAAGTGCCTTCTTTAAAGTATGGCCAGAAATACTTTTGATAAATATTCTATCAGATTTTATTAAAATACAATCTACTGTTCTTTTTGTAAGAGATGCAAAAGTTCAGCAATGTTCAATAATAAACCCATTGCAGCACTTGCAAGAGTATGTCACCTATGCTCTTGATTGCCGAAAGAATCCTTCTGGCATCTATCCTGACTTGATAGAAGATTTATGTACACTTTCAGAGCCCCCCGCAAAGCTTTATGAATCTTCAGAATTTACCTTTCGCGATGAGTATCTTAAATTCTATTTAACAAGATCTACTCCTCAAGATTTACAGCTCCAATGGAATGTTTGGCAAAAGGCTGCCTTAAGCTTATTTGGGGGCCTAAATGAGCTTTGATGTTCTTCTCAGACAGTGCAATATAAATCAAAATATTCTCTGTGAGGCATCTGCAGGGACTGGTAAGACCTTTACTATAGAACATCTTTTCATACGCCGTCTTATACAAGAGCCTAAAGTTAATGTAAGAGAGATAGCTGTACTTACTTTTACAAAAGCAGTAGCTGCAGAGCTCACGGTACGTCTTAAGCGCGCACTTGATAAAGCTATTATTGATTTACGTACAAAAAATGAACAGGCAGCAGATTACCTTATAGCTGTGATTGAAGAAGAAAAAGCAGAAGATACGGCAAATCTTCTAGAAATAGCGCGGGATGCCATAGAATTTTGTGCCATTGACACCATCCATGGCTTTTGTTACAGATGCCTTTCAGAATATGCTACAGGTGTTTTAAATGATGAAAATAGCAAATTTGCCACCGGAGCTGATTGCAGCTACTATATTGAAGAGTTTTTTCGTATAGCCTTGGATGATGATAGCATAACTAAGCAAGAGCTAAGGGCTCTTTTGGTAAGCCATAAGCGGGACTTTGCTTTACTTCTACAAAAACTTACCGCAAGCTTATGGGATGAAAATAAACAGCCTGTACAAGATGTCCAGGAGCTGATTTGCCAAATTAAAAATACAGCTTGTCCCTGGACTGAAGATGAAATTAAAGAGCAGCTGGCTTTTGCAACCTACCAATATAAAGGCCTAAGATCTAAGGATAAAGAACTAAAAAGCGGCATACAAGAGTCAATAGATGCCTTTGCGAGTTTGTTTATACATCAAGATGTAGCCGCATTTATCAAAAACCCGTTCTTTGCCGAAGTGCTTTTTAGTGATCCTAAAGCAAATTCAAACGTTGTAGATACACCGGTAGTTATCTTTGCAAGGCAACTACAACCTCTTTTGTACAGACTTGCACATCCTGATAGTATTTTTGAGCGCTTTAAGCTTAAGTGTAGAAAGTTTGTAAGCCGTCAACTTGAAAATAGAGGCTTGTATGTATTGCACGAGCTGTTAATAACGATGGAAGAAAAGCTTTCTGATAATGATTTTACACAATATCTAAAAAACCGTTTTTCGGCTGTAATTGTTGATGAGTTTCAAGACACAGATCCTCGCCAGTGGAATATTATGCAAAAGCTCTTTGTTCAAAATTGGCAGGGCTTTTTGTACATTGTTGGTGACCCCAAACAGGCTATTTATTCTTTTAGACAAGCCGATGTCTACTGCTATATGCAGGCGAAAAATCGTAAAAATCAAGCTGTAGTTACCCTGACGAAAAACTTTCGATCAAGTCCCGAACTCGTTTCAGCACTGAATACTCTTTTTGTAGGCCCGCATACACCGGCTTTATTTTATTTACCAAAGCTTGCCACAAGCTTGGATGTAGCCGAGATTTCTGCAGGGGCGGATGTCGCAAATCTTTCACAAGATACCATCGGGGCCATCCATTTTTTTAATGCTGAGGGACTGCTTGGCAGAAAGAAAACCTGGCCTACAGAGCAGCTAGAAAGTGATTGCTTCTTTTCATTTATTGCTCAAGAGATTGTAAGTTTACATAAGCTAGGAATAGCCTATTCACAAATGGCAATTTTGGTAAAAGATCGCTACCAAGCCGACCGGGTGGAGCGCTATTTAAAAAATCGTGGGCAGCTGGTTCATTCTTGGCGAAAAAAAAGCGTTATAGGATCTGAAGCTCACCTGTTTTTACAGCGGCTAATTGCAAGTCTAGCAGCTGTAAAAAATCGTTCATTACTAATAGACCTTGTCATGCGCCATCCTTTTGCCTATTCAAGTGCTAACTGTGACAAATTAGGCCAGAATTTGGAATATTGGGCTCAGCATGTCTCTCACCTTCTTTTCTTGAAAAAACAATTTGATGTAAGTTGTCTTGCTGGCCTGATCTTTTCTTTTTTACAAAGCACATGGCCAGGCTTTGACAAGTGTATGAAGGAAGTTTTGTGGCAAGAAAAAGATTTTTTATATGACCTAGACTTAATTGTGGAGCTTGTTTTGGATCATTCAAGATCTCTAGATGAGCTGCAAGAGTATATGGATGAGCTAAAGTGCTTTAGCCAGTCTGAAAAAGATCAAGAAATGAGCCGTTATAATCCCGCGCTTGAAGGCGTGCAGATTTTAACACTACATGCAAGTAAAGGTTTGGAATTTGAGGTTGTCTTTGCTTTAGCTCTGGCAAGTCGTTCTCCCCAAATTGATAATCATGATGATGCTGCAGAAATTGATGCAGAAAAGCTTCGTCAATATTATGTGGCATGTACGCGCGCCAAAAAAAGGCTGTATCTGCCTGTTGCCATCCAGCAAGATATACATGAGATTAAGCCCGGTATGGCATCACCCATGGAGCTTTTTTTACAAACAACTTCCGTAGATACACTTATTGCGCGCTCTGGTGGGACCGTGACTTCAGTACATTTAAAACCTAATAATGTAATTAGTGCTCTTGAGCAGGTAAAGCAAAATGATAAAGCACCAATACTTTTTTCGCCTTATATGCACCGTCAAAATTTTGCCTATCTCACATCATTTAGTAAGCTAAACATTTCCGTATATGCGCCAAAAGTAAAGGTTGAAGATGCTCTGCCAATAGGAAGTGAGGGTGGTATAGTTTTCCATGAACTTTTAGCTGAACTTTTGCCTTGTAGAGCGCTTCTTGATCATGACTATGTAAAACAACATTTAGCCTCAACTGTTTTTGAAGGATTTGAAGCCGAAGTTCACACGATTTTACAGCGCGCGCTTAATGTCCGCCTAGGGGCATTTAGCTTAGCAGAGATAGATGTGAAGCGACTACAAACAGAAGTTTCATTTTGCAAACAAGAAGATAACCGTAAGGTTGTACGTGGAACTATAGATTTGTTTTTTGAACATGACGGAAAGTTTTATCTTATCGATTGGAAGTCAAATGCCCTTGAAAGCTATTCAAAACAGAATTTACAAAATGAAGTGCAAGCCCATGGCTATGATCTTCAAGCAAAAATCTATACAGAGGCTTTTTTAGGAAGTTTGGGAATAGAGCAAAGCTGCTTTGGAGGCTTTTATTTTGTCTTTTTGCGTGCTTTAAACGACAAAACAAATGAAGGCATTTATCGTTATGAATATTAGCGCTGAATTTTCGCTTATTGATTTACAAACAGCTGCATACTTGGGCAAATCAATGGCCTTGCAGGATGAGGATGCTTTGCTTTTTTTGGGTTATCTTGCATCAAGCTTTCGTCAAGGGTATCTTTTTGTTACCTGTAGTGAAAAGGGCCTTTTGCCTTTATTTGAAGATAGTGCTTTTCATGAAGCGCTGCTAAGAGGATATAACACTGTATGTAAAGTAAGATCACCATACATCCTGCAAAAAGATGACAAGCTATTTCTTGAGCAGGCGTTTATTTATACTTTTGAGATAGATCGCCTTGTTAAAGTATTGTCAGCCTCAAAGCCGCATGTAGTTATAGATGAGTTAAGCCTTAAAAATTCTCTACAGAATCTGTTGGCTGCAAATATAATACTTCCCGAACAGGCAGAGGCTATCCAAGAGGCTTGTAAAAATAGTCTTTCATGTATTTGGGGCGGCCCTGGCACCGGGAAAACCTATACGGCCGGATGGCTTGTAAAACTGTTTTTAGAACAACACCCAAAGGCGCGCATTGTACTTTCAGCTCCCACCGGTAAAGCCGCGGCAAATTTATTAGAGAGTATTCAACGTGTATTACCACAAGCAGCTCTGCAGGCTAAAACACTTCATTCACTTTTAGGTATCAAGCGGGCGGGAAATTCAGTTAAAAAAGAACAGCTTTCCTACGATTTAATTATCGTCGATGAAAGTTCTATGATTGATGCGCATCTCTTTGTAAAGCTGCTTTATGTAGCCCCAGCTACTTCGCGGATTATTTTTTTAGGCGATCCCTTCCAGCTTCCCCCCATCGAGCCCGGTGAGCCTTTTGTTGCGCTTGTTGAGCAAAAAACTGCTAGCAATCATTCAGGCAAACTATCGACTACCAAGCGTCAAGAAAATCGCCTGATCATCGATCTTGCAGAGTACGTAAAAGATGGCAACATCGATAAAGCCTTTTCTTTACTGCAAACCGATCACACGTCTGTTATTAACTTGTTGCCGCTTGAAGAGCGTACATTTTCTTTAGATGCATTTGTAAAGCCATTTTACACTAGCCAAACTATTGATTCTTTTTTTGCTGCCCTTTTGCAAACGCGCCTACTTTGCCCTCAACGCATAGGGCCCTTTGGCACGCTTGCAATTAACGATAGCATGCTAGATCTAATGGGCAGTCAAACCTTTCAACCCATTATTATAACAAAAAACGATTACGAGCTTGGTCTTACCAATGGCCAAGTAGGCATTATCTCAGGGGATACTGCATTTTTTGAAACCGCAGAAGTAAATACGTTTCGCAAAATCCCTCAGGTGCTTCTTTCCTCCTACGAAACAGCCTTTTGTCTTTCGGTGCATAAAAGCCAGGGCAGTGAATTTGGCGAAGTGGTGCTGCTTTTACCGGAAGGATCTGAGCGCTTCGGCCGCAAAATGCTCTACACCGCCATCACCCGCGCCAAGAAAAAACTCACCATCTACGCTAAGCCAGAAACCTTGGCATCATGCATTCTAAATGAAAGTCGCGCCTGCACCACACTTTTAGGGTTGTCCTGAAACGCACTTCTTTAGGATAGCTGAAGGATAGCGATTAATTCGCCTGAATAGCTCACTTGGTAGAGCAGCGCTTTCGTAAAGCGAAGGTCGTCGGTTCGACTCCGGCTTCAGGCATGCTTAATCTAAAGATCTATACCTACCTGAACAGCCCATTTCCAACGGCCATTCAGTTTTGTGTCGTTAAACCAGACTGGCCCTGATTGAATTGAAGTCGTGTGGATTAATGTAATAGGTAAAGCCAAAGCCGCCGCCGCCGATGGCGTTTTTATTGGATGCAAAATCGGCGTAGAAATACCATTTGACATAGTCTCGGCCTTTGTCATCCTGTACTGTCAAAAGTGCTTTTTCATAGCCAACCATAAAACCGGATCGATGTTTACCTAGAGCTCTCTTTCCTCGATAGATACCGGCATAGAATTTCCCTAAGCCTGCAGGCAGCGTCGTTCCTAGAATAGCATTAATTACTGCTTGATTTGTTCGCTTAGAGGTGCCTACATTAAAAATACCAACGCTGCATGAAGGTGACATTTTAAAAAGTCTACTTTCTTCAAGTCCTACCTTAGTGTTGAAATAAACTGGATGCGAGACTCCGCCAAGATAATCAATGCCAGCCTCACCTTTTAAACCTTCCCAAGCAAATAAACCTGTTAATAGCCCAAAGTCTGGCGGCAATGATGACCCATTCTTCTTTCGATTTCCTACACTAAAGAAATTGTCTACATCGATATGATAAATACCTTTATCCTCTACGTTGGTGGTGCAGTTTGTCCAAAAAAGTGAAGTTGGAGTTGCAAAAGCCACACTGCAACATAGCATAAGACTTAAGGTAAAGGCTGAAAATATTTTAGTATTCATGCCGAACTCTTTTTAATAGGACAATATTTTTAAGTTAAGAAGAAATAGCCTGCAATGGTTTTTCTGTTTTTTAGGTGTTTTTTAAATGCAAGAGGTTCGACTTCCAGAAAATCCTATATTTTTTTTGTACACAATTGGTTTCGAGGGTAAAGCTTTACCTTTTTATGTTGGTTCATTATCATTAAATGATTTTTTATGCGGGATGCAGAATGTTTTTGACCGGACTTAAAATACTCTTCTTACAGCTTGCATCCGAAACATGTAAAAAATCATCTCCCGACAAGCCACTCGCAACAGGACTGATGTAATGGAACCACCAGATTCTTTGGAGCGTAAAAAAGCGATTTTGGAATATTGGACGCTTGTGGAATTTTTTTCGCCTTATATTCTTGAAAATACACTTGATACTAAGCAGTGCTACCAAAAAATTTATGCCAATGAAACAACAAGTCAGCCACTTCCTTGGCTGGGTGCCGAGGCTATTAAGGAAGATGATCCTGCTACACCCTTTGCCAAAGGATATCATCTTTATCTTGGACTTTTTAGTGTTGAAGAAACGGCAGATCGCGCGCGTCATGTTTTTGCAAAGCAGCCAAGTCAGTGGCAGTCAGTTAATTGGAAAAGCTGTGCCAAGGCATCTTCTACTACCTGTTTTGCAAAACTTACCCTGACAACTCATGGCGTTGCTTTATTTGGCACGCTGAGCCTTTCGACGCTTCCATGGGCACATGGGAGGCTTCTTGATGGGAAACAAGCATCTCTTAGCATCGAAGAGTATTGGAAAAGCGTGAACCGGCTGCTTGTGGTTTTGCACGAAGAATTTTCGGAGCAATTACCTATAAGGCTGATAAAAGAGCCCAAAATAAAGGTAAAATATTTTGATTTACCTTCACTTTACAAACTGGTCCATCTTATAAATGAATGGGCTGGTTATAAACCGCAGGGCTATCCTCTTGTGCTAATTGAGCCATTGATTGCAGATGCTACAAAACCCTTTAAAGAACCGAGTATTAAAAGTGCGCGCGATGTGCCCATACTTAATAGCTTTTATATTCAAGATCTGGAAGCGGCAGCGATTTCTTTAGCTACCCAAAAGGGCATGCCCATCGACCTCTATCTTGATGACATGCAAGAAAAAAGCAATTTGCAAAAGCGCATTTTGCTTGAAAGTCAAGAGGGACAAAAAACAATTTTAAATACAGTACGTCCAGAAAAAACCCCTTCTGGGCGCTGGCCTGATTGTTTGTCACATCAACAAAACTTGATGCAGCAGTTTGCCATAAATGCAGCCTTTGATTCACTTAAAGAAAGCGGTACTTTTTCGGTAAATGGGCCTCCAGGAACAGGTAAAACCTCCTTACTTAAAGAGGTCATTGCAGAAAATATTGTCAGACGCGCATTTGCCTTATCTCAACTCAAATGTGCTCAAAGTGCTTTTGTAGGAAAACACGCTTTGAGCTTTGAAAGTTCTGATCCAATCTTTGTAAGCGAACTTGACCCATCTCTTCTTGGCTATGAGATGCTTATTGTATCTTCAAACAATACGGCTGTGCAAAACCTTTCTAAAGAAATGCCTTTACTCTCGAAGCTTGGACCCACCTTTTCCAAGGCCTCTTATATACAACCTGTGGCTGCTAAGGCGCTAGGAAAAGATGCCTGCATCCTTATTGCAGCAACGCTTGGCAACATGGAAAATTGCCGCCGGTTTGTAGAAGATGTTTTTACAATTACAAGTCTAGAAAAGGGTGCTGCACGAATTTGGGAATGGATAGATGAGTATGATGGCCCATCTTTTGTTGAAGCACGAGATGCCTTTATCGTACTTAAGCATGAACAGGAAAGAGTTTTTGAAGAATTAGAATTTCTCGCTTTTCTTCACGATGAGCTTTATTGCCACACAATTGAAACATACGTGGCCCATGAACTAAAAGCCTATTTAGAAGCAATTCAGGAGACTGAGTTGCTAGAAGTAAAACTTGCTCAGCTACTTTTGGAAGAAGCGCAAGATAAGGAACTTCTTTCTCTGCTCAAGGAGCAGGAGCGACTATGGAAAAAAGAGCAACCCAATGCATTTTCTCGCATGATGGACCGCAAACTAGCCGATGCTTGGAATGAAAAATTTAGCTCCATCAGAAAAGAGCGTCTAAAGGCAATAGAAGCACTTCATAAATCTAAAACAGCTTTAAAAGCATTTGGCCTGCAAGTAAAGGAAAATAGTAATAAAGAAAGTGAATTAACTGAGCAATTGCTTCAAAAAGCACTTCTTTTTTATGCTTATCAAGAAAGCTATGATATTTTAAAAAAGGCCCATCCAGCGCGCCTTCCTAATGGTATTGAAGAACTAAAAGATAAAGAGGCTCACGCGCAATCTTACTATCTGACACAAGAGTGCAATAGTGTAAGATCAGAACTTTTTATTGCTGCTATGAAGCTACATGAGTCCTGGCTTGCCGAAATCCTACGCCCAAAAGGAGGCTTTCGTGGCAACCTCATGGCAATTAGTAATGTGCTTCAAGGAAAAATTCCTACTACAGCAGATGATACAAGGCTCACTTGGCAAAGTTTGTTCCTTTTAATCCCTGTTATATCTTCTACATTTGCCTCTTTTGGTCGACTCTTTAAACATTTAGAGCCTGGAGTATTTGGCTGGGTACTTATTGATGAAGCAGGTCAAGCTGTGCCTCAGGCAGCTGTGGGTGCCATTTGGCGTGCCAAGCGTGTGCTTTCGATTGGTGATCCATTTCAGATAGAACCAATTTGCCAAGTAGCCGGGGAAGTAATTGATGGCATGGCTAAGAGCAAAATTAAAGATTACATGCTTAACTGGGCTCCATCACAGGTTTCTGTGCAAAATTTGATGGACCGAATTAGTTGCTTTGGATCTGAGCGCACAATCCGAGATGAAAGCTACTGGCTGGGGAGCCCATTACGAGTGCATCGCAGATGCCAAGAACCCATGTTTTCTATTGCTAATTCTATTGCATACGAAAGTAGCATGCTGCTTGCAACCTGCCAGAAGCAAGAGTTTGCACTGCCTAAAAGCTGCTGGTGGGATGTATGCGGGAATACAAGTGATCGACAGTATGTCCCAGTTCAAGGCAATAGCCTTGCGCATCTGTTAAAACAAGCATTTTTAAGCATGCAAAATCCAGATGTTTATGTTATTTCACCTTTTCGAGAAGTTATCAGCCAGCTTCAACAGCTTCTTTTAGCAGACAAAGAATTACATGAACTTTTTAGTAATAAATATTCAAACATTTCGCTACATGATTGGCTGCGCCAATCTACCGGCACTGTGCACACCTTTCAAGGAAAGCAGGCCGCAGTTGTATTCTTTGTACTCGGAGCAGATAAATCTACCCTCAGCGCAATTGACTGGGCCTCAAGAAAGCCTAATTTGTTGAACGTAGCAGTTACTCGCGCCCAGTCTCGGTTTTATATGATCGGTGATTATGACCTTTGGAAAACCTGGCCACATTTTGATGTGGCAGCACGAAAGCTTGAGCGGTGTAAATTTTAAGAATGGGTTCACACACACATTATCAAGCATTCGGATCTAATCTGGGGTGAAACAAATAGCCTAAAACAGGATGGTTTTTCTCTCTAAAATTCCCCCTAGATTTGGTTCTGTTTTTCCCACGGCAGTGGGCAGGGATCAGAGCCCCGTATGCAGCGAAGCGGAATGCGGGGTATATGTAATTTAGAACCGAGAGCTGCGGTAGCAGCGACACTTCCCGCGATTATCCAAAAATAAACCGTTCGTCATATGCCACATTATGGCGATCTAGCAATTTACGATATTCATCCTCGAATGACATTGTTTTGTGGTGTTTTGTTTGGTTTTTAATGTATCTTTGCACGCTTTCAAGCGAAGAGTAGCTCACAGAAAATGACCCATACCCCTCTTGCCAGGCAAAATCTTTGAGGTGAGGAAAATTTTTGTGAATCCATAATGATGACGATGCCTTGGTGTCTCGTATCAAATCAGAAAATTTATCGAGTCTGCTGAGTTCTACCAACAAATGAACATGGTCTTGCATGCCGCCTATTTGCATGAGGGCACCTGAATAACTTTTAATAATTCCTCCCATGTATGCATAAAGCTTAGGCTGAACCTCGTCATCAATAAGAGGTCTACGTTTGTTTGTAGACCAGATTAAGTGAAAAAAATGAAGCCTATAGGAATGTGTCATATTTTTGCCCTTGGTTTGGTATGGTGGAAACTTTAATACGAGGGTGATTTATTTTTAATAGAAAAAGGTTGGGAGTGTGTCGCTGCTACCGCAGCTCTGGAGTTTTAATTGCATATACCCCGCATTCCGCTACGCTGCATACGGGGCTCAGATCCCTGCCCACTGCCGTGGGAAAAACAGGACTAGATCTCGGGGGATAAATTCGTCGATGTTATTCTTTAAAAAGAGCTATTCGTTTCACCCCAGATCTAATCCCATATCAGCCCAAAAATCATCAACGGTTTTATACCGTGAAAGATTTTTGTTTTGTTCAATATCCTTCATTGCTTTTTTTGTTTCAGCATTTGGCCCAGAATGAGGAATATTAGGCCTAACAAAAGACATAATAAACTCACTAATAGTCATTTTTTTCTTGGCAGCGATCATTTTAATATATGTTCTTTCTTCTTCGGAAACGTCAATGCTTACCTTTATTCTGTGAGTATGAGATTGAGCGCCCATAATCCCTCCTTCGGTTCATATTTTTATTATAAACAAATTGGCGTTTTTGCGTTGAGTATACATGTCTATTTGTCTACATGTCCTTTTTGCGCCGCAATACCCTTAAAGCCAGCAATCTTAGGTGAAGAATAGAAGCTCGGATTCTGGCTTAGCGTTAAGAATACTTGGAGTGGATGAGGTTGTTGCAAAAAATTGGGGTCAGATTGTAGGAGTTGGTCGATCAAAAGGAATTTGCATACCGGCAAATGATGCGCTCATTGCTGCGACAGCCCTCACTCATAACCTAATTGTAGTTACAGAAAACAGCAAAGACTTTATCCATTCTGGAATTAGCCTGTTTAATCCTTATCTGTAGGAAGTTTTTAATTATGGTTCTTTTTTGTTCTCTGTAAAGGTGTAGGGGCAGTGCGCCAAGAGGTACATGAGGCCAAGAAACACATATTCTCCAAAGCAAAATACAGACACTTTGTTCATAGAACAATCTTAAAGTGGATTCAGAAGACGCCTTACAAACTTCTACTAATCTTTTTTAGTTTGCAAAAAAAAAAAAATAACTTAAGGTAGGCAGTTACAGAAATAAATTACATTGTAATTTTTTGTAACAATCTCACATTAGGATTTCAGCATGAATTTGCTCTTTTTTCGTAATCAAGTTATAGCACTTGCGGCCGTTGCCACACTACTTACAGGTTTAGTTTTGGATAATACAGCTTATGCCGCACGGACAAAAGAGGCCCGCCGCCATAAATCCTCGCATGAGGACTCATGCTGCAAAAGCGTAAAAAAACGCTTAAAAAGCGCCGCCAAAACACTAGATTCAATCAAAAAGCATGATCAAAAAGAGTGCTGTGAAGCCAAGCCTATCTCCCAAAAAAAGATAAATAAAGCAGGCGGAACACTCGTCTTGCGCCATTCTGGTAATTACGCCCTTACAGAAGATGTGACAGGTACCATAGTGCTTGCTGCAGATAGCATCTGCCTTGATTTATGCTGCCATACACTTAGCGCGGGGACTAGAGCCAATGCCGTTGTTACAAGTGGCTACGAAGCCCTTAAGGTGTTTAACGGGCGCATAATTAATGCCTCGGATGCAGCAATCTTGGTAACAAATTCTAGCGCTGTAGAACTTTATAACCTTGTTATGAGTAGTAACAGCCTCGATGCGATTCGCGAAATAAATTCTACAGATTTGAGTGTACATGATGTTGATTTTATCAATAACAATAGCGGAGAGCGGGCTCTTTTGTTTAACAGCTGTGACAACATTAGTGTAAATCGCTGCAATGCCAGTGGATTTTTGAGTACGCTTGGAGCTGTTATTGAGATTAACACGTGTAATGCTGTTTCAGTCCAAGATGTGGATGTCACAAGTTGTACTAAAACAAGCATAGCTGGGGCATACTTCTTTACTGCGCCTACAGCATTTGTATTTGTAGGCGGGCAGGGTATTCCGTCGGTTGATACAATTACAGGTTGCACGGGAGTGCATTTTGAACGTGTTAGGGTAAATAACAACACGTTTAACAATACCATTCCCGTTTCTGATCCAGACAATATAGGCTTTAATTGGAGAACCGCCGAAGCGATTCATTTTCTCTCAACATCAAGCTTTTCTCTAACGGATTGTGAAACGAGTTTTAACGTTGACATTGCTGGAGCACTTGCAACTGAAGATACCGAAGATTACATATTTTGTATGTTATTATCTGATAATGGAGTAGTAAATGGATTCCAAGCAAACGCAAATTCATGCGCCCAGCCAATCTCTGCCTTTCAAGGAATTACTGGGTGGGATACACAAAATATTAAAGTCATTAATAGTCAAGCCTGTGAAAATGTTGTTTCTGAGCTTAATAACCCAGGGATTCAAGTAGCACTTATCGGCATTGGCTTTAATCTGTATTTTGGAGCGGGATTTGATGTTGCATTTACTCTTAACGAAGTTGTTGGCTGCCAAGCTAATTCAAATGTAGTAATGAATAGTGGTGCAGGAAGGCAACATGATTTTGAACGAGCATTTTTATTAGCTTTTGAAAACCATACTTCTGGGTTAGTGGAAAACTGCCAAGGTTCATTTAATACTATTCTGGATAGAAACCCTTTTACAACAATTTCGGGATGTAATTTCACTGAACGAACAGGCGTAGGAGTTATATCAAATTGTATATTTGATCATAATACCGGAGGAGCTGAAGCTGTAGGTATTTCAACTTCTTCTTTCAAAGTAAACAACTTGAGAATAATAAACACTTCTGCAAGTTTCAATGGAAATTATGGAATTGCTAATGGATCTTTAGTAGATACAGAACTTGACCAAAATTTGGTACCGAGTGGCAACATTGAAATCATCAACTGTATTTTTGATAGCAATGGTCCTCAAGATAGTAATGTAGTTGTAGGAGCCAATCCAACTGGTGCTGGCATCTTTGTTTCTCACAAGCTATTCGGAACTAAAAACATCGTGATAAAAGGCTGTGATATTTATGACACGTTTTCTGCGCAAGGAGATTGTGCCGGTATTAGTGTTACGAATGCGAATAACATTGTGATTGAAGATACCAATGTATTTAACTCATTAACCACGGCCGACTCTGCTAGAGCCGATGGCATTATATTTGATTCCCTATCTAATTCGAAGATCATTCGAACTCAAGTGCACGGTAATCAAAATGCCGGCAGTAGAGCTCATTGGTGATAACTCTGATATCGCAATTATCGAATGCGTTGCCATGGACAACGACATCGGCTTTGAGTTTGCTGCAGGCTCTACAGCCTCTTGCTGCCTTGTGCAAGATTCAAGAGCTTTGAGCAACACCACGGCTGGTTTCAAGTATGCCGCATCACCTACGCCATTTACTGTAACGTTCATTGGCAACGAAGCACAGTGCAATGGTACAACACCGTCAACCGATAACTATGCGCTTGGCACGAACAAGATTCCGCTTCAATCGCTTAGCTGGACGACTGGTATAAGAACAAACATAGGTGCGACAACGGATGCCTTAGGGGCGCGTTTTGCAAATATGTACATGGCTCCGTAACAAGCAAAAAGCAGCATGGGAGTGCGAACTCCCTATGCTGCTTGACGCTACGGCAAATTAAGATCTGTATGTTATTTCCTCCTTTCGTAAATTATCAACAAAATTAGGAATAGAGCTCTTGCAAGATCTTGAGAACTTCAGAAGCTGCTATGTTGTTGATGGAACCTAAAAATTGCTCAAGTCGAGATTTATCAACAGTTAACGTATTTGATCCAGAACGAGGATTAGCGCTAGAATTAAAGAGCTAAAAAGGCCATATATTAAGAAGAAAAAAGATGAGGTGGCCCATGAGCATACAACTTTGTCAATGTATTCCCTGTTTTGCAAAAAGAGACTTTCCAGTTACTGATGCAGAAGAAGCATCGCTTGTGAGTTTTCTATCGTTAGACACACTAGAAAATGTATTTGAGTATCTTGATACCAATGCTTTACTCGCAGCTTCATCAATATGTAAAAGGTGGCGCTTTGTTGCGGCAACAATCTATAGTAAGTTCCCAGATCATCTGTACAGCACACCTTGCTTTCAACCTTTTTACGATGATTTTTACGCTTCTCGACATCTCTTTTTATTTGATGTTTCATCTTCCATGAATAAAGAGCGAAGAGATAATGCAAAAATAATTTATGATAAAATTACACGTTTTATTGCACCGATAATTGAGAATAGAGGTGTCTATATTTGCAAATTTGCTGGCGCACATGATTTAAAATACTTTAATTCTAGCGAGTGTGCGCGGGCATTTATTGATGAAGCTTCTAAAGTACCCGATGGTTCAAATCTTTCAAGTGCTGTTGTCGAAGTTGTTAAAAAGATTGTGCAAAGAAATGAAAAAGACCCCAAAAATAACCATGTACATATTATTTCTGATATGGAGGTAGTATTTGATCAATCGATTTTGTTAGGCCAAGATTTGCTTGCCACCAAGTCCAAAATTACCTTTCACTATTACGATGCTGCAAAGCAGGGCGAAAATGACTTTTTAAAGGACACCAAAGCTACATTTCATGCTTTAAAAGACAACAACTTTCCAGGAACGGACCCGCGTGTCAAAAAGCGCTACAGCGACAGTGTCGAACTTAAATTCTACCCCTCAAAAAAAGCCAAAGTGGAGACTAAAGTTTAGTGCTTCTAAAGGAGGCTGAACAATTATTTTTTTAGCCACTCGCGCCAACTTGTATCTTCAAGAGCATAGATGCCGCGAGCAGATCTCCAAATGAGATTCTTTTCACGAAGTGCATCTAGGGCAGCCTGGATGCTCTGAGCTGTGAGAGCAACCTTGCTATCAAGGTTTTCTTGATAGCATTTCATTGCCTCTTCGCCAAAAGGAGCAAAGTCCTTGCTGGCTTGGATTAGCACTTTAAAAACTGCTTTTTGCACAGCAGTCAAGGCAGTAAATTCACTATCAAACTCTTCCCATAGACGCTGTCGTAGCAACTCCGATTCGCCTTTAACGAGTTCTCCTAAATTATGGGAATCACGATATTCCAGGGCAACTTCGGCCACGAGTGATTTTAATATCTCCGGCCTAAATCCAGTATGTTCAAATGCTACATACATATCATCTTTACTAAAGACGTTATTTGCAGCCAAAAGCGGATTAATCCAATCGACATAGGCATCGGTAAAGGGACGACCCAATAGTGGAAAGGAGGTAACTTGGCCGCCAAAAAATGGCTGATCTTTTTTTAATACAAGATGAGCCAATTTATCGCGGTGCGAACCAGTTAGGATTATATATAGCCGTGCATCGCCTGCCCTCTGATTAAGTCGATCGCGGGCGGCTTTTACTGCAAACATGGCGTTTACTCCGGCATTAGAAATCAGCGCATGCTGGGCTTCATCAATGATCAGAACAATTGATTTACCAGTTGCTTCGCTAAGATATAAAGTAGCATCCGATAGCGTCAGGCCCGTGGGAGTGCCAAGATTGTCAAGTTCGAATTGAGCGCCAGCAACCTTGATTTTGCTAAGTCCTATGCGTTGGAGAACTTTTTTAAAAACGCTTTCATGACGGGTAATTTCAGCCTTGAGCGCATCTGCTATAAGCACTGCCGGATCGCGAGCAAGATCGGCCCAAAGATCAACATAAACAGCAATCCAACCACGTTTTGTTACTTCAGGAACAAGCTCTTCTCTTAAAAAAGTGCTTTTACCGGTTCTGCGGGGGGCGGCTAGAAATAGCCCGGAGCTTGTATCAATTAACCCCTTACCTTCGAGGTTTTTGACGAGATCAATCGCAAGTTCGGGGCGACGAAAAGAAAAGCGATGTAGGGTCATAGAGTCCTCTTTATACTTAATTATTTTTCTTAGTATAAATTATACCTGTATAAATAATCAAGGATAATTGCCCTACTTTGGGTGTCTTGAGAGATGCGGCCGTGAAGGTTTACCCTATCAAAATCTCATTTCAAGTATTCTTCACAAATATGCTGCAGGTCATTTGCGAGTGGCTTAAAGCAATCTAAAGGCCTGGTTCCAGGTCGATAAATCTTAAATTTAAGTTTAATTTATCAAGCTTGGTCAGCAGCTAGCTGTGTTTGAAAGCCTGAGAGACTAAACAGGCCGCCTGAGTGAATGAAGAGGATAGAGCCTTTCAGAGAATTTGATTGCATAAGCATTTTAAAAAGTAAGTAAAGTTTGCTTGAGTAGATAGGATCAAGAAAAAAGCCTTCGCTTTGGGCGGTCTGGATGATAGTTTGAAAGATTGAAGCATTGGTTGAACCAAAAGAACGGGCTGTAGTTGGCTTGTGGAGTGTAAATGTTGGAAGATGTGGAATGTTTTGACCTGTGAGCACGCTAAGAGAAAGTTTTACTTCGTGCAGGACTTTTGCAAAATCATCTGGCGTGGCAGCTGCTTGGCAGATGTGGATGTGGGCTTCTTTTTTAAGAAAGCCAAATGCGGCAATCAGGCTTGCTGCTGTCAGGCCGCTGCCAGAGTCTATGAGGATGTTATCAAAGGTGCAGCCTGCTTGTTGTTCATTTTGTAAAATATCAAGGGCAAGCGTGGCAAGCCCGGGAATGCAATCGTTTATCGAGCCTCCTTCTGGTACAACTTCTGCATTAAAGTCGCTATTTTCTGTCTTCCAGGTGTCTGCAAGGGTTAAAACGTTAGGCCAGTTGTCGCGCGGGATAAGCTTGATATTTGTTGTTGGTACTAACAGCTGAATAAAAAGAGCATTACCAATTGGGGCAGCTGCATGTTCACCCAGCATAAATAGCGTGGGCTCTATGGCATTTTCTAGTAAAAGCGACGATAAGCCAAGAATGTGGTTCGAGAATTGACTGCCGATAAGAGCGGCTTTTTTGCAGCCTCTATTTTTAAGCGCAGCCACAAGCGAGCGATACTTGCGCACTTTAGATCCTGAAAGAAGACATCCAAGCTCATCTTCTCTTTTAATATAGCAATTAGGCTCTTTAAGCCTATGCACACGTGAGTGTACAGGGTAGTCTTCTTGAGCTACTTTTTGAAGGCATATTTCAAGCAGTTGTTTTTGCGATAGCATACCTGTCTAGTATAGGTGTTTGGTATGCCATACAACAAGGTTATTTGCAGGATTTTGGCGCATATGAGCTACTGGATCGCAGGCTTCACTTGGCTGAAAGATCCGCACATAATTTCTGAGAGCTGGATCGAGCTCTTCATCTAATAGGCCTACAGCAAGCCCGAGCTGTATATACCCATCATCATCTGCAACATCTTCGAAAAACGAGAGCAACATAGCAGTCCTTATGGGTCATTTTAATCCTATATGACTGATTTTGGTATTTGATGCACCTGGAAATTGGCTTTTGGTTATACTTTTAGCAAAATTTAAGGAATTGTATGTTGTGTAAGCTGCTTTTGGGACTTTTTCTTGTATCCAGTCAGATGCTATTTTCAACTGTACTGCACTATGATGTGCAAGTGAGTGATAATAAAGCCCTTGAGTGGATATGCACTGACTTAAAGCCATTTAATGAACTTGTTGTCTGCTGGAATGCTGAAAGGCCAGTTATAGGTGAATATGAAGTGTATTTACGGGTAAAGACAGATGTTTGGACGGAAGATCTTTTATACGCTAGTTGGGGGGCAAAAGAGCAAAGGACTTTTGCGACAGCCGCTAAAAATCTTATCGTACGCACAAACGAAGATATACTTGAAATATTAGGCGGCAAAGAAGCGACGGCATTTTGCGTCACAATTTCGGCAAAAAATGGATCTTCGCTAGAGGGTTTATGGGCACTTCATGCATCTACTTGCAGCATTGAAGCCTTTAAGCAAGTAGTCCAAAATGATAACAACTGGAAAGGCACGCTATCCGTGTTTGTTGATGTTTTGGGTAGATCGCAACTAGCACTTGATCATCCCAGATGTAATGATCTTTGTTCTCCTACTTCCACATCTGCTGTTGTGAGTTATTTAGCTGATAAAACAATTTTTGCACCTGATTTTGCTGCTAAAGTATGGGATGCGGGTTTTGATATTTACGGAAACTGGATATTTAATGTAGCCCAGAGTGCCTCTTTTTTAGGAAAGCCTTGGAAATGTTACATGGCGCGTTATAATTCTTTTGAAGAAATTTATACGAATCTAAAAAAGGGCATACCCACTGTAGTGAGTGTTAGAGGCCAACTTCCGAGAGCCATACATCCATATGCTAAAGGACATCTTATTGCTGTTATTGGTTATGATAAAGATGATGATTGCATTCTTTGTATGGATCCAGGATATCCAAGAGATCAGGATACTTTAGTGCGTTATCCACGCGAGGATTTTTTACGGGCATGCGCAAATAGAGGCTATATAGCTTATTTTTTTGATAAGCCTTCCAGTTGCTTCGATATAGCCAACTAAGGTATTGTTTTTGCTCGGAGCTCAAAATTAGGGCTCTCTACTTGGAGGTAGGAAGTGGTTGATCGTTTTATTAGAAATATTAACAAAACTGGCGCTATTTCGTGCTGTTCTGAAGATGTGGCCAATGCGCTTGCGCAAAGAGCAAACCTGGCCGGCTCAAAAACGGTAGTGGAGCTTGGCTCTGGAACTGGCGCAATAACAAAAATACTTATTGAAAACCTACCAAAAGATACCCTTTTTTTTGCACTTGAGCTTAACGAGCAGTTTGTAGAAGAAACAAGAAAATCCTGTCCCGGTGTTAATGTCTATCATGACACAGCCGAAAATATAAAAGTTCACCTGACAAAACATGGCCTAG
This sequence comes from uncultured Chlamydiales bacterium, assembly GCA_963785335.1. Lineage (GTDB taxonomy): Bacteria > Chlamydiota > Chlamydiia > Chlamydiales > FEN-1388 > SZAS-7. Next base: position 90,180 of record CAWAUW010000006.1, read on the forward strand.
AAACCTGTGATTGTATAATTTCTACTTTACCGTGGACAATTTTTGAAAAAGATCTTCAAGAGCGTATTCTCAATGCCATTTGGGATGTTTTACCAGAAGGCGGCGAGTTTCTTACGGTAGCCTATACTTTTTCAGCACTTCTTCCGGCAGGACGACGCTTTCGGGGCCTTATGGACAATCGTTTTTCTGAAGTATCTCGTACTAAACCTATCTGGAAAAATCTTCCTCCTGTATATGTCTATCATTGTAAAAAATAAGTGACGAGACCTTAATGGCCACACGCAATGTTCAGATTATACTTGAAACAGAGCAGCTGGAAGGAATACTTAATGTTCCAGACAATGCCAAAGGCATAGTCCTCTTTGCCCATGGATCCGGAAGTGGACGTTTAAGCCCCAGAAATCAATTTGTAGCTCAAGTACTCCAGCAAGCTGGCCTTGCTACACTTTTAATGGACCTGCTAACTGCCGAAGAAGAACTTATTGATGATAAAACAAAGCAATTTCGATTTGACATCCAGCTTTTAGCTGAAAGGCTGATTGGCTGCGTTAAATGGCTTGGCTCGCAACACGATGTAGCAAAGCTATCAGTAGGCTATTTTGGCGCATCTACTGGGGCGGCAGCTGCTCTTATGGCAGCCGCTGAACAAGGCAATGCGATTAAAGCAGTAGTCTCGCGCGGTGGAAGGCCTGATCTGGCAATTGATGCTCTTGATGATGTTAAATGCCCTACTTTACTCATTGTAGGCGGAGATGACTTTGGGGTTATCGAATTAAATAAAAAAGCCTTGAACGCACTTAAAGTAGAAAAAAAACTTGAAATAGTCCCTGATGCCTCGCATCTTTTTGAAGAAGTTGGAACTCTTGAAATAGTTGCAGAACTTGCTTCAAAGTGGTTTGTCAAATATCTGTAAATATTTGGAAGTTCTTTTTTAGAATTTCGACAACTTCCTCATCTTCTGTCTGTTCAAAATTTTTATAAAACTGTCCGACAGCTTGAAAGCTCCAGGGAGTATCCAAGCAGACAAAGACATCGCACATATTTCGAATTTCAACTGCCGTATCAGGTGGTGAAACGGGAACGGCTACTACAATCTTGAGAGCCTTTTGCTCTTTAAGTGATGAAATTGCAGCTTTCATGGTGGCTCCAGTTGCAAGGCCATCATCAACGATAATAACTATTTTTTCGCGAACATTGAGGGGGGGCAGGCCTTTACGAAACAGCGTCAAGCGCCTTAGGGCTACGGCCTTTTCTTTTGCGCATTCAGCTTCAAGATATTGAGGCGATACGCCAATAGAGGCAATAAGCTGCTTGTTAAAGTGTCCTTGGCCAGTTTCGGTAATAGCGCCAAGTGCAAGCTCTGGATTAAATGGTGCGCCAATTTTTCTGGGACAGATGACGTCAAGCGGTTGATGTAAATACTCAGCAACTTGGGCAGCCACAACTACTCCACCACGCGGCAAACCAATGACGATAACATCTTTTATATCTTTATAGTCAGTAAGTGCTGCTGCTAGTTTTTTGCCAGCATCATGGCGGTCAATAAACATCTGTAACCTATTTTGAAATTTTTCCTGCAAAGTGACATAACACTCGAGGCCGAGCACAATGGTTTCAATTTAAACAATTTTTCTCTTAATCTCGCTCTTGATCTTGGTCTTGATCTTTTTTTCTCTTCATGCTTTTCGTTTTGAAAAACCAGATTAAGATCAAGATCAAGATCAAGATTAAGATCTTAGTTTGGATAAGGGCTAATTAGGTATGTAACAGATCCCACATTTTTTTAAACCCTGGACATGTGATAAAAAGCTCTTCTTTGGTACCTTCAGCAATTTTTTGGCCTTTATCTAGGTAGATGATGTGATCGGCATCTTCTATTGTTGAAAGCCGGTGGGCGATAATTACCTGCGTAACTTTGCCTTTTACTTCGCCAAGTGCAAGTTTTATTTGCTCTTCAGAGACTGCGTCAAGTGATGATGTAGCCTCATCCATGATAAGTAATTGGGCCTGCTTAATGAAGGCTCTTGCAATGGCTATACGCTGCTGCTGGCCGCCTGATAAGCTTTTACCGGCTTCAGCAAGAAGAGTGTTATAACCCTCAGGCAGCTTTTCGATAAATTCTGCAGCGTGGGCTTGGCGCGCAGCTTCCTGGATTTGATCAAGTGAATAGGGGCGGCCAAAGCTTATATTTTCAGCTACAGTATCAAAAAATAAAAATGCGCGCTGAGGGACAAAGCCTACAGAGTCGCGCAGTGATTTTTGAGTGAATTCTTTGATGTTGCGCCCATCTATTGTAATGCTGCCTTCTTGTATGTCATAAAGGCGCACAATAAGCTGTGCAATGGTAGATTTACCGGCGCCTGTTGGACCGACAATAGCCACTGTTTTACCTTTTGGAATGCGAAAGGTGACATTTTTTAAAACTGGGGTACGGCCATAGGTAAAACTTACATTATCAAATACAATTGCATCAGAAAAGCCTTTAAGCTCTAAGTTGCCATCGCTGTTTTTTATTTGAGGATGCAACTCAAGTACTTCTTGCATGCGCTCAGAGGCTGCCACGCCGCGCTGAATGCGGCCATTTTCTTCGGCAAATTTTTTTATGGGCTCATACACTGTTGTTAAGAGGCCGCAAAAAAATAGCACCTCATGTAAAGCAAGATTCAGGCCATATAAGCCAAACATTAAGGCCGCAACTAAGCAGAATATGCCGATGGTATGTAAAATAGGCCTTGCAGCATTGTCATAGCGCGCACTTTTTATTTCAAGTCGCGTCATTTGGTTGTTGTCTTCGGTGTATTTTTTTAACGAAAACTCTTCCATAGCAAAAATTTTTATGGTCTGAATACCCGACAAAAACTCTACCAACACCGAGGCAAATCCCTCTTGTTTTTTTTGAATTTGCTTGGCAATGCGTTTGATTCTGCGTGCTAAAAAGATAATAGGCAAAACCAGTGCAGGCAGTCCTAAAAAGACGGCAAGCGACAGCTGCCAGCTTATAACAAAACAGATGGCAAGTGTGGTAATGAGGGCAAAAGGCGTCTGTAAGTAGTTTATAAGCATGGAATTTATGCCGTCTGCAATCATGGTAGCATCGTTTACTACGCGCGATGATAACGAGCCAATATTATGCTGCTGATAAAAGCTCATAGGAAGTGACTGAAGGTGCTCGAAGTAGCTTTGGCGTATATCGCGGCTTACCCGGATTGCTAAAAGTCTTGTGCCAAAGCGATATCCAAATAATGTCGCCGCCTTAAATAGAGCTACAGCTATCAAAGCAAGAATAAGGTATGAGACATTGGTCTGGATGGGGATGATTTTGTTTATGTAAGCAATACCTTCGTTTATGAAATCAGGCTTTTTGTGCTCGTTTACAAATGTTTCGGCATCTTCTTTTGTTATCACGCCGGTATTTGATGTATCGATAGCATTAAAGCGAGAATCAAGCATGTCGCGACTTACGCTGTTTGAGGATATTAGGTGATTATTTTGCATGGGGCTGAAAAGTTCAAAAAAATCTGGGCCCTTTTTTGTAATAACACCAAGAGAAAACATCTCAAGCTGGCCGGCAAAGGTAAAAAGAAGGCTTGCGATCATGCTAAAGGCAAAGAGGGTTATGTAATGCGATTTGCCTAGAGCTATTTTTAACAATTGTTTCATCTTTTTCCTGATAAATTCGAGCCTATTATCATAAAGGAACAAAAATTACTTGCCCAGAAGAGATGCTCAAGCTTAAATTTATAGCGCCAAACAGACCTTGAGCTTCTAACAGACTATATGAGTTTGCGAGAACTCACTTACACTAGAGTTTTTTTGAGATGAATATAAAAAAAAGATATATAGCAAGCGTGATTCTGTTGATTTGCCTAATAAGCATCACCGGTATAGCTTGGTCGAAAATGAACTCAAAGCCTGCCCATATTGAAACAGGTATAGTAGATATTGAATTTGATGATGGTATTGGCAGAGGGCATCGAGTTTTTTTTCTAGTTGAAAAATCTACCTCAGATCAAACGCGCTATCGGCTTTTAAAGAAGGTGTGGCAGCGAAATAGGCCTGCATTTACGCCCACTTCAAAAAGTGCAAAAATTCCAAAAATAATCCACCAGATATGGCTAGGCCCCAAAAGACCTCCTGGTTTCTTTTTAAAATTTCGAGAAAGTTGGCAAAAGCTTCATCCTGACTGGGAATATCGGCTTTGGACGGATGTTGATCTTGCCACATATGATTTTGAACTGCGCGACCTTTTTGATTTAAGTGACAATTATGGGGAAAAATCGGATATTTTACGGGCTGAGCTGCTTTATAAATATGGCGGAGTATATGTCGATACAGATTTTGAGTGTTTAAAGCCTATTGACGAGCTTGTAAGTAAGTATGATTTTTTTACCGGGATTGAACCGCCTCATGAGATTCGCGAAAGCAGCCGCGTGCTTTTTGTTTCAAATGCACTCATCGGCTCAGTTCCTGGTCATCCAATTATAAAACGCTGGAAGCAGATTATTAGAGAGCGCTGGAAAAAAGCCGAAGAGGTCTGTTTTACAAGTATTGAAAGTGTGCTTTTACGTACCTTTATGTCCTTTGGACGGGCTGTGGAAGAAAAAATCGAATCATCGGAATATGTAAATGTGGTTTTTCCTTCTACCTATTTTTTCCCGATTAGCCCGGATTTTATTAGAAAACCTATCGAACCACTGACTTTCTTTAAAAAAATGCTAATAGCCTTTGACTTGAGAAAAGATCGTCCCTTTTCTAGGGTGCTTCCTGAAACCTTAGCAGTGCACCATTTTGCATGCACTTGGCAAAAGGGAACTCAGGAGATCATGAAAGAAGTGCAACGCGAAATTATTAGGTTAAAAAAAGAACAAAACGAAATTGTCCGCGAATTGTCTGAATTAAAAGAAAAACTTTCAAATGAAATGCAAAAAAATGTGTAAAAAATTAAGTGTAGCCTGCCTGTTAGTTGTAATTGTTTTATTTTTGTTTGTGATTGGCTGTAAAGAGCATCCCAAAGGCGTTGTTGATGCTGATTTTGACATGGCCATGGGCAAAAACGGTCCTGAATGGCGTCACTTATGTGCAAATCAAGGCAGCGTTGCAAGGCTTACTATGCTTAAAGAAACATATGAAAAAATAAAGCCATCAGTTGCCCAAAGTGCTCAAACACCAAAAATTCCTAAAATCATTCACCAAATCTGGCTTGGACCAAAATCTCCTCCCGATTACTTTTGGGAATATAGAGAATCGTGGAAAAAGTACCATCCAGATTTTGAATACTGCTTCTGGACTGACAAAGAAGTATCAGAGCTTGAGTTTGACCTCAAAGACCTCTATATGCGTACTCCTAATTGGGGTGAAAAATCTGATATTTTGCGGGCAGAGCTGTTAGATCGGTTTGGAGGTCTCTATATTGATGTCGACTTTGAATGCCTCAAATCTTTTGCGGAATTAAATTATAAGTATGATTTTTATACTGGTCTTGAATCGCCGCACGATGGAGATTCAAGCTCATCAGCTCCGCATGTTACCATATCAGATGCACTTATAGGCTCATCTCCCAATCATCCCATTATCAAGACATGGAAAAAAAAGATTCGATCAAACTGGGATGAGTATGAGGCAAAATATCCCGATAGCCTCAAACGTGTACTCCTTAGAACCTTTTATCCGTTTGGAAGGGCTGTAATTAGCAAGCTGCATGATCCTGAGCGTGTGAATATTGTTTTTCCGGCGACGTATTTTTTTCCCCTAACATTTTCAGAAATTTCTAAGGGTAGAATTAAAAAAATGAATTTTTTCAAAAGGCAAGCTCGTCAGATTTTGACGGCTTTTAACATGAGAAAACCCGTACCCTTTGTAGAGATTCAACCAGAAACTATGGCAATTCATTATTGGGGACATAGCTGGGTAAAAAGCCATGAAGAACGATTTCGCGATATGCATAAGCAAATTGTTGAATTACAAAAAGAATTTAACGTTGAAATAAGTACTTTACAAGCGCAGGTAGCGAATTTAAAAGGCCAATTGGCCCAATTAGATCAGTAGTGCTTGAGAGTATTAAGTGGGTATGGTAAATTTTTCCAAGTTTTAAGATTTTGTGACCAACTAGGAGAGTTATGAGACGTATTTTTCAGGCATTATTATGTGTGCTTCTCTTGCTCGGGCTCGGAGTAAGTGTTGCCTGTTCCAGCAAGAAAAAAGAAAAAGCAAATGCCCCAAAGCCTATTATGGTGGTTGACTTTGATGAGTCTTTAGGAAAAGGGTGCAACGAATATTCCTATATTTTTGCAAATCTAGATGATGTAAAACGCTATGACACACTTAAGGCCCTTTATGAAACTAATAGCCTTTTAAAAGTGCCGGAATCTACAACTGCAAAAATTCCCAAAATCCTGCACCAGATTTGGGTAGGCCCAAAAACTCCACCTTCGTACTTCGTTACATTCCAAGAAAAATGGAAAAACCTGCATCCGGGCTGGGAATATCATCTTTGGACCGAAAGTGAACTTGAAGATTTAAACCTGGAACTAAAAGACCTTATTGATGCATCTCCAAACTACGCTGAAAAATCTGATATTATCCGCTCTGAGCTGCTTGATCGATTTGGTGGTGTATATTTAGATGTAGACATGGATCCTTTTCAGTCTTTAGACGAGCTACATAATAAGTATGATTTTTACTGCGGTATCGAAAATCCACATAAGATTGCTACAACAAATAATCGCCTTTGGCTTGGTATATCAATTATGGCATCGGCACCTAATCATCCCGTGATTAAGCGCTGGAAAGAGCTTATCCGTGCGCGCTCGGGACGAGGTTAACAAAAATTACAATTCGGCAATTGAGCGGGTGATCAACCACACCTACTTTCCATTCACCATGGCATTTTTTGAAAAATATAATGAAGGCAATTTAACAAATATTGCTCTTCCTACAACATACTTTTATCCATTAGCAGCGGATCACGCTGCCAAAAGACGCTCATCAGTACGTGCATTTCGCGAAATGTTCTACGATTTTCTGATCGATATGAACCTCAAGCGACCACGTCCATTTTCGCGTATAGCGCCCGAAACTATTGCAGTGCACTATTGGGGTAACTCATGGCTTCCATCGCAGCAAGAGCAGCTTAAAGACCTTCAGCACCAGCTTGATCTGCTGCGCAAAGAAACCTACCGAATGCAGGCAAGACTTCGCCAAGTAGAATCCCAACAAACCAAGGCAGCCTCAGCGCAGACTACGCTCATGCAAGAAGCAGCGTAATTAATAAGTGACCTAAAGGACCTCAGAGACCGAAAGGACAATGGATTGCGTCCCATAGGTCACTCCAGACCTCTTGTCCTGTAGGGACAAATTAATATTAGCCCACGGTGAAACCGTGGGTAAATTGTTAAAGAAAATTGGAGTCGCTTCGCGACGGCTTATTATTTTGGTTTAACATTCTACTCCCATTTATTAAGCCGTCGCGAAGCGACTCAATCTTCGTTTATAACTATACCCACGGCTTCACCGTGGGCTATTAATAATTTGTCCCTATAGGACAAGAGGTCTCAGAGACCGAAAGGACAATGGATTATGTCTCTTAGGTCACCTAGGTCCTTTAGGTCCTTTTTTTGTAAAAATTTTTTCCCAAGCTGGGATGTCGGCAAGGGATGGCAGGTTTTTCATATCTAGAGGCTTTTCAGTAAGGTCTTCTTCCTTTTTTTGTACTATTTGCACATGGGGTTTTTTTAAGGAAGGCAGGGATTTACTTTTGGCAAGTTTATTGCGGCTTTTTTTACGTAAATGTACTAGAAAATCGTGCACGCTTTCAACTTTGCTTCCGGAAGCTTTAACTTTGTAGGCAAGTGAGCGATCAGATGTGACAATAACTGCATTTTTGCCATTGCTATCGGCACAATCTATCAGATAGTCATCGGCAGTTTGACCACGCGCCGTAAAAATAATTTCTAAAGATTGAAAATGGCCGCGCTTGATGTCATCGCTTTGAAAAGGCGCATCAAATACTACAGTAATGTTGAGATGAACTATTGAGGCAAGTGTATCAAGTTCAACGATAAGCTTTTTCCGGGCTTCTTCGAGTGTTGGAGCCGTGCGGGCCCAAGCTTCTTTAAAAAGCAAGTTATAGCCATCGATAAAATAATGCATTTAGCGGAGGTTCTCAAAAAAACCGATGAGTTTTTCTAAGGCTTTACGTCTTGGCGAGATTCTTGAGCGAACTGAGGGAGAAAGTTCGGCTAGGGTTTTCATGTAGTCATGTTTTATGAAAATAGAATCAAAATCCGAGCTTCCCTTGCCACGTTCAGTTTCGGAAATATATCCTTCAGTACGGCCTGTGGCAACACGCTCTTTTCCATCTGGAGTGACACAGGCAACACATGATTCAATATAACTTGTGCGCTCATGATCAGATCTTGAGCTAAGTGTCTTTAGCAGCTCTTTTATTTGAGCAGCAGAAGTTTTAAGCTGAAAAACATGACTTACTGAATCGCCAAGCGTTGGAAGTAAAAGTCCCCACTGCTCAGCAAGACAGCATTTTTGTAGCTTCGATGCAGCATCCAAAGCCTTTATCTTGGCATTTTCAGCAAAAGATTGGGATGGTTCATATGGCGGCAGCACATAATCCGGGAAATCAAACAGTGATAAGATGCAGGCGCGCGGGGCCAAATCTTTTAGGATTTCTCGAATCTGAAATACCTTTTGAGTATTGCTGGAGGCAATAACTAATTCCATAGAAAATCACGGCTCAAGAAAACTTTTAATAGACACAACCTTAAATTGATCGTTCTTAAATTCGAACGTATCACCAGCTTTCATTCCTATCATAGCCTCGGCAAGTTTTGATTGAGAGGATAAGATGTTAGCTTCTGGATTTGCATCCCACTGACCTAGTATTGTATAGCTTATAGATTTGCCATTGGCATCCGTGAGCTCTACCTTTGTGCCAATGCCTACAACGTCTGTTGTAATGTCATCTTTTGTTAATATTCGTGCGTGGCGAAATTGATCAGAGAGTGCTTTAAGTTCAGATTGCAAGCGTGATCGCCTTTCGCAGGCGGCCTTATACTCTGCATTTTCTCTTAAGTCACCATGACCGCGGGCAACTTCGACTTCTCGGGCATTTGCTACCATTTCAAGAGTGCCAATTTGTTTGATGCGCTCATGAACTTTGTTATAGCCTTCAGGCGTTGTCCAAAGTATATTCGCTTCGTGGGGATGCGCTCTTTCTTCTTTTGCAAGTGATGGATGGGCAACTGCTGCCAAAGAATGTAAAATCTTTTTATCGTGATCTGAAAAGCCCTGACATTTAGTTGAGAGTAGCAAAAATTCTTGAACAAAATGCAAGCTTGCATCTTTTAAAAAGTTACGAACTACTTCAAAGCGCTGGCCTGTAATTATGTTGTACATTTTCTTTGAAAGATCGCGAGCTTCTGGTTTTAAATCCAGCGAGTGGAAAAGTATTAAAAAGGCTTCAAAAGCAAGTTCTTTGCCTGCTTGATCTTGAAAATAGGTTTCTTGACCTTCGATGATTTTTTGAAAGTACCAGACAAGGGATTCGGGGTATTTTTTAGGGTGTGTGAGTAATTCGTTAAGCTGTTGCTTAAGCTGCGGGCGTGTTTTTTCGGTGTCAAGTTCCTTTAAGATGTAGTCTCGAAGGCTATTTTGATCTATGGTAAAGAGCAGGCTATGAAAAATTTCAGGCCAATCACTACGCTGTGCTTGTATGAGGGTTAAAAAGCGTTTTTTAAGAGCGACAATTTCAATGTTTTTCAGACAAGCGTTAATATCTTTTAATGAGGCAATTTTTGCCTTCAGAGCCTCATGTTGAGCTGTATAGCCAAGTGTGTGTTCAAGAAATAAAAGTGCCTGCAAAAGTTCATCTTCTGTAATTTTTGGAGCCTCGAGGAGACCTTTAATTTTTGAGGTGATTTGTTCTTTAGATTCAGGGCTTTTGAGTGTTTCAGGAAAATCACGAGTGAGGTTGTGGGCCGCAGTAAGAACTTCCTGGAAGGATTTTTTTCCGGAAAAAGCTTTTTGAAGACGATCTGCAACCGAAGCTGAGCCTTTTCGCAATGTATAGGCCATCTTTGGGTTATCTGGGCTTTCAATCATATCATCTTTTTTAAGCTTTACGCGGGCCTGCTGCCACCACTTTGAATACTCATCTTCTGGTATTACTAAGTCTACAAAGAGATCTTTTATTTCAGAGGCTGTTTTTGGACCAAGGTTTGTAAGCAGACCATGTATAACTTGTACGGGATTTTCACGGCTTTCAGTTTCTAATAAATCAGGCTCAGCAAAACGGCGGGCTAAAAAGTGGTCTTTCTCTAGGGGAATTAGTGTTTTAAAGGCATTTTTGAAAGAAATATCTTTTTTTGCTCCCTGGAGGTTTTCAAACTCAATAGCAACTTGCTCTCTAAGGAAAGAAAAATCAACAATTTCTCCTACTCCCCAGCCAGCAGTATGGAGGACATAATTGCCCTTTTGAATATGATTAAGCAGCAAAAAGTTAGAAAGTGCTCCTTGGAAATTATCGCGATTTCTCATTCCCACAAGTCGGATTTTGTCATTGTACATGGGGTTTTGAGCAAAATGAGATTTTAAAAAGTCTTGAGCAAGATCAAAGAGTACTTCGCTGTTAGTGGTTTGTAGATCAAAGATCAGCTTGAGGGCATTAATTTTGAGCTCTTCAGGTTCTACTGTAAGTGTTATAGGTAAAATGGCCTCTACATATTGGCCAAAGGGCTTTGCAAAATCGGATTGTTTAAGAAGCTGCAGAATTTCGATGATTTCTTGGCCGTCCGGGATGTCTCCATGACAATACTCATCCCATAGGTGCATGATTTTTGAGTAATCACGAGCTTGAAGTTGATTGCGAAATTCTTCCACGTAAGCCATTGATTCTCCTTATTCTTAGTCTCTTGACGAGAAAAGTATAGTCGTGAATTGAATTAAATACAAGAGATGTCACTAGTAGAAATTTAATTAATTAATTGATAAAATAAAATAGGTGGAATGTTATTGTCTAAGATTGTTATTACGGCAAGTTATGGGCGAAGAAAAAAAAGAAAAATACACCAGTATCTTTGATGCTGTATCAAAAATTGAGCGAAAAAAGGCTGTGGAAAAGGTTTTATCACAAGAGACAAAGCATGAGTCAGCAGAGGCAAAATTGCCCTTAACCAATGACGAAATTGCCGAAAAGCTTGATAAATATGAAAAACTGCACAACCTTCTTGCAGATGCTCTTGAGCAGGCTTTTGTAAAAAATAACCTCTCGCCACGTAAGCTGAAAGAGTATTTTAGTACCTCTCAAAATTTCACTTTAGAACAGTGGCGCTTAATTGAAAGTGAAAGACAAAATATTGATTCTATGTTGACGCGACTTGTACCAAATCCCCATATTATTCAAAAAGAAAGCGACACTGATAAGTCAAAACAAAAGCGGCCCCAAAAGATGCAAGTAAAAAGCCGCTGGCTTCCAATGCACTAATCTTATTAGGTGAACAAAGTGACCGAGCAAAAACATGAAATTGAAGCAGATATAGTTCAAGCAACCGATCTTATAAACCGACTCAAAAAAGAGATCCATAAGGCAATAATCGGACAAGAAAGGATGGTAGAAAGGCTAATTATAGCCATTTTATGCGGAGGACATGTTCTTATAGAGGGTGTACCGGGTATTGCCAAAACCTTGGCTGTTACTACACTTGCAAAGGCTCTTTCTCTAGATTTTAAGCGCATACAGTTTACTCCCGATCTTTTGCCCTCAGATCTTATTGGCACTTCAGTTTACCACCCTAAAGATGGCACTTTCACTGTCGAAAAGGGACCTGTTTTTTCAAATATTGTATTAGCTGATGAAATAAATCGAGCCCCTCCAAAGGTTCAATCAGCCCTTTTAGAGGTTATGCAGGAGCATCAGGTAACAATTGGGGGTGAAACCTTTAAGACCAAGTCCCCATATTTTGTGCTAGGTACGCAAAATCCCATTGAACAAGAAGGTACATACCCGCTTCCTGAGGCAGAAACTGACCGTTTTATGATGAAAATAGTCATGGATTATCCTGCTTTTGGTGATGAAAAAGATATTGTGAGACGCTACGGAGCGCATGTTCCTCCTCAGATTGAAGCGCAGATGGGTCCTGAAGATGTTTCAAAGCTACAAGAGCTTGTGCGAAAGATATATTTAGATGATAAAATTTTAAATTATATTGTAAGTATTGTGGTTGCAACACGTAATCCAAAAGAAAGCAATGTCGATATAGAAGGTCTGCTTGAGTACGGCGCCTCACCAAGAGCAAGTCTTTGGCTTGCAAGTGCCTCAAAAGCCCATGCACTATTAAATGGACGTTCTTATGTAACTCCTTTTGATGTAAAGGAAGTAGCTTTTGATGTTTTACGACACCGCCTTGTGCTTTCCTACGAAGCGCAGGCCCAAGAGGTAGATGCTGAGGCTATTATTCAGCGAATCTTTAACAAAATTAGCGTACCGTGAAATCAGAAATAGAACTTCTTTCGAGCAAGGTCCGAAAGATCGAAATTACTGCCAGGCGCCAAGTACTAGATGTGTTTTCCGGGATGTATGCTTCTGCTTTTAAGGGGCAAGGTATAGAAATCGAAGATATTCGTGAATTTCAAAATGGCGATGATATACGAGCTATAAGCTGGGCAAAAACCGCACAGCTTGGTCGGCCATTTGTAAAAGAATTTAGAGAAGAGCGCGATTTAACGGTAATGCTTTTAGTAGATGTATCGGCTTCCTTATCATTTGGCAGCCACTTTGAAACTAAGCGCGCACGTCTTACAGAAGTTGGGGCTTTACTTGCCTTTTCGGCAATTTATAATCACGATAGAGTTGGACTTGTGCTCTTTTCTGAAGGCATACAAAAAGAAATACAGCCAAGGCGTGGTCTTAGACACGGTGCAAGGCTTATTAGAGAACTTATTGCTTTTGAGCCAAAAAACAAAAAAACATCTATTTCTCAAGCACTAGATGCATTTAATATGGCAAATAAGAAACGCTGTATTTGTTTTTTAATATCTGATTTTATCTCAGATGGGTATGAAAAACAGTTTGGCTTTACTGCCAAAAGAGATGATTTGGTCGCAATACGTTTGATAGATCCATTTGAAGTCAATATTCCAAAACTTCGTTTATGCAATATGCAAGATTTAGAATCTGGACAAACTATGCTTGTAGATCTAAACGAAGGTATGCAGCAAAGCCTTGCAGTAGATGCACGAGAAAGACGCCAAGAATTTAACTCACTTGCCATAAAATATCGCGCTGGAGCATTAACTATAGATACGCAATATTCTTTTGTGCAAAAGCTCGCGGCCTATTTTAAGATGAGAAAAGAGAGAAGAAGATGATGATGCGCTCTATTCTTTTTTTAATTCTCTTTTTTCTTAGCAGTATGCAGGCAGATGTTGTAATCGACACCAAGCTTGATAAAACTTCTTTATCTATAGATCAAACTTTGGCAGTAGATATACACCTTTCTTATCCTAATGCTACACCTCCTGAGCTTTTTTCATTTTTCTATGAGCTTATGAAAGAGCCTTTAGCTGATTGGAAGATTATTTCTTTTAGCGTTAGTAAACCTGTTTTGAGTAATGATGCAACTTCGCTTTCGTTGCATTTTAGCTTAAGTCCCATGCATACAGGGGCCTTAATCTTTGCTCCAGGAATCATTTCTTTTGCCAACAAAAACTATCTTGTGCCAGCAGTTACTGCCGATTGCATTTCAACTATCATCTCATCTCTTCCACTGGGTTCGCTTTTACCCTTGTATCCCGAGCGACGAATAGAGCTCAATAGCGCTAATCGCCTAGCCCTTATGGATGAAAAGGTTTTAGAAAAAGCTAAATTTGATAATCAATTAGTATCAGAGCGATACAAAATTGCTTGGGATGCTTTAGTGTGGGTAATTGCCACACTTGCCTTTTCGCTACTCATTTTATGGGCTATATTTTACTATCGTCTTTTTGAGCAAACCTTGGGCCCTGTAACGATAGTGCAAACCCCTCTTGAGCAATTAGTGCAACAATTAGAGCTGCCATCTAAAATACCTGATGGGTGGGAAAAGATAGCAAAGCTCGTGCGCGAAGCTTTAAGCGTTAAAGAAAGTCGCGATTTTCAAAACTGGGGCTTATTTGAACTTGCAGACTTTGTAGCATCAAGTGAAAAGATACCTGTACGTGAAAAAAATTTTCTTTTGCCTTATATTAAAAAACTTGGGGATATTTGCTATGCAGGGAAAAGAGCATCAGAGCAAGAGTACCAAGAAATGAAAGCAAATGCTTCTTGATTGGGTAAAGAGCGCCAGAGTTTTGCAAAAGCTCTAAAAAAATATAATTTTGGGAGGTTTACTATGTCTAGTTGTATATCAAAATGCTGTTCTTGTTTGTGGTCTGATAACGCGCAAAAAATATATAAAGCCACTCTAGTACTTGGCACGGTTATAGTAGTTACACCGTTGGTACTTTATTATGAATATACTGATGCATCACTAGTAAATAAAGTAACCAAGTTATTTGCCCAGTGTGTAGCCAATAATAGCACTGATGCTGTGTGCTGTCTTTCAGACTGGAGCCAAGTTAGTCACCCGGGAACATAGTATTCCATACATGTCGGTAATCAGTTTAGCGACATTTGGATTACTATCTTTTGCCTCAGGAGTTGCCACCAAGAGCATTATTGAAAATTGCCTAAAAGCTAAGGGTAAGTGGGAGTACAAACCTGTACCTACAATGGCAGAGCTTCCCGCTGGCAATAGCGTTAATGATAGTGATTTTTAATTGTTTTCGGAGGAAACTACACAATCTTATGTACAATGTGGGCGACGTAGGGTGCTGCAGTCTTGGCAAGTATTTGGGTAAGTAATGAGAGCATAAATGGCTTTGCTGCAGTAAGCACCGAGGACTGCATTGCTAGAGTATTTGATGTGTAGACAGCAAGAAGTGGGGCCGCCAATGAGAGTGCATAGCTAAATGTTATCATGGCCGATGTGTCCTTTGTACAGAGGTCATAGGCTATGTACCCAAGAGTCTTTAGTAGCGTATCCACGGTAAATATCGATGCGGCCTTTACCGTTTTTTGCGCTGTTTCAGAGAGCTCACCTCTATAGGTAATTGTGTAGTGTCTGCCGCCGGCACGCTCTACAATCACTTGTTGCAGCTCACCCTTGGGTAGTGCTTTTGCCTCTAGTTGCCGTCGTAAAAGTTCAGTTTCTAGCTGATCTAAATTTTGCTGGTAGACACTTTTTTGAGATTCACTTACGTCTTGCCGCGTTAAGATGGCCGTTTTGATTATTGAAATAGCATCTAATTGTTGCGCGATTGACTGCGTCTCTGTTGGTGTTTCAAGTAATTTAATGATCTCTTGCTCTATCTGCTCTATTTGAGATCTTCGCGCCGTTTCAATAGACTGAGTAAAGCTTTTGAGTAATTCCGTAGTGTCTATGCGAATGCCATCGGGAACATTTTCCGAGAGGATGTTTTCTAACAGCTGTTTACAATGAGATGCGCGCACATCCGGTGATTCAGTGCCAAGAAGTTCTTTTGCTGTACTAGCAACTGCGGCATTAAGGGCACAAGTGAACTTGGCCATACATTTTTCTTCCACGTCAATTTTTACAAAAGAAATAGCCTTTAAATTGTTAATTTTAGCAGTTAACACTGCCTGTTTTTTACTGTTTTTTTCTGTTTTTTGCTTAGTTTCAAGTGCCGTGATCGCGTTATCACGGATTTTTTCAAGATTTTTAGCCAAGTCATTGACCATCTCTTCAAGATCTGGTGTAAATTTTTTTTGCAGCTTTCCAAAATCTTTGGCGTCAATATTCGTTGCCAGGGCAAAGTATTTCTGCAGTTCACCAAGATTATCTGCGAGGTTATATTTTTTTGAGAAAACTCGTTTTAATGTAAACAAAAAAGCTGTAAGTCCCACTCTTTCTCTCGGCTCAAATACGTTCTTAGCTGTCACAGATTTTATAAAAATGTCATTTAATGATCCTTTTTTATTAACTATACTATTTAGCTGCTGATCAAATTCAGCCAGCCGCTGTAGACTATCAGATGCCGACAAGGCTGTCATAAAACCCCTTTAAGAATTATTTTACCATATATCTCAGACAAATAATTGTTTTCAAACAAAACGATTAATAAAAAATGAGGCTGTAAAATAGTAAAAGGGGCCGGACTCTGCGATTATGCGATTTAAGATAAAATAAAAGGGGCCGGACTCTAAAAGGGGCCGGACTCTGCGATTATGCGATTTAAGATAAAAGGACCATTTCACGTTTAGCTAATCGAGCAGCTAAGGAGATTAGATTTACAGGACATCGTTGATAAGTTAGTGAGAATTTAAATTGCATAATCGCAGAGTCCGGCCCCTTTCGTTCAGCCCCTTTCACTTGACGTTATATAAACAGTTTCTTATTATGCACATAACAGCTCAGGAGAATTATATGAACACTATAGTTAGATCATTTGTACTTTTTTTTCTGCTACTCGGCTTACCCCTTGTAGGCTCGGTGCAGTGTGAAAAAGCGTGTAAAGCATGTTCATCGCTACGTAAAAACTCCTGCAAAGTGAAAAAAATGTGCGTTACTGTACCTGCACGTCAAACAGCAGATGGGTTTATTCCCGAAGCAGAAATTTATGTGAGAAAGCAGGGCGAATGCCGTGGCAAAAAACCTATTATCCTCTTTGTTCATGGCTTTGCCTTTTCCTCAGACAGTTTTAAATGCCAGCAAGATGAGCTATGCGACTGTTTTGACACCATAGCTATTGACATGCGAGGCATGGGTAGATCCACAAAAACTACTCCAAAACCATCTAGCGATCCAAATGCCATCGATTATTCCTATGACATATGGGCAGATGACATGCAATCAGTCCTATCCCAGCTTGGCGTGAAGAAGTTCATTTGGGTTGGTAGCTCCATAGGAGCAAATATAGGCGTAATCTATTCTTTACGCTTTCCAGGACAGATTGAAAAGCTTGTTCTAGTATGTGGTGATCCGCTTGTAACAGAACTTGACCCAACCTGCACAACGCCAACTTGCCAAATCACCCCAACTTGTGACTGGCAGTTCCCAGCGGAAACCCTCTGCAGCCTTATGCAAGTTGGTGAGCTTGTTGCAACAATTGGTTTTGAGCCATTTTTGCAGCAATTTCTTGCACCAGCTTTTTATAATGAACCCTGTACAAACGAGCTTGTAAACGCACGAAACTATACTGTAGAAGCCTTTTTGGCTACTGGTTTTGACATTGTCATAAATGTCGCGACGCATGCAGAAACTGAAGATTTACGGCCGCTTCTTCCCCAAATTACCATTCCAACTCTCATCTGCTACGGAAGTATCGATGCCATTATTCCACCAGGCGCTAGCATCTACATGCACGAGCAAATCACTAATTCCGTTCTTGCAGAATTTGTGGGTAAGGGCCACCAGCTACAGGTTACAGCCTTTAAGCAGTTCAATAGTCTCGTAAGGAAATTTGTAGGAAGCTGCAAGATGCCTGACTTTATCAAAGTATTTGACGAAGGCTGCTGCGTCTGCCCCAAAGTGAAGCCAGTTCCCTTTAAGCAGTGTTAAACTCGACTTTGCAACTTTTCGGCGAGTTGCTATGGTTGTAGGAGCTTCTTTATCTATAATGAGGTGACAATATATGAAAGGGGCCGGCCCCAATGGCGTCAACTTAAAGTCTTTCTTGATCAAGATCAAGATCGAGATTAAGATAAAAATTGCTTAAGTTGACACCATTGTGCCGGCCCCTCTTTCAATTATAGAGCGCATTTGTACTCCTATACACGAATGTGTGATAAGAGTACCTTTTAGCTTTGGGGTGAGCAAATGCAATACAAATACTCAGAAACTCAAAGAAAAATTAGAAAAAACTGGCTATTAGCAACAGCTATCTATTTCTTTAGCTACGGTATTTGCAATTTCACGTTAATGACTTATCGTTTTATACAAGATCACTCACTCACAAGAGAACTTCTTCAAGGGATATATTCCCTTACAGCATCCATTGTCTCTTTTTACTACGTTAAACAGTATGCCTACATTAAAAATGGTACCTTTCTACTTACTTTTTCAATAATTTATTGCGGCCTGACTTATTTACTCTTTCCTTTTTATGTAAAGACCCTTGCAGACGCCATATTATGGAGCTCTAGCTTTATTTTATATATTTGGTGGATATGGCTTGGTATCAAAATGAAACCAATAAATGTCGGCGTGCAGTTTTGGAAAAAATCACTTGCTCTATTCGATGAAAAAAAAGAAGCTTTAAAGAATGCCAAAAGCTCTAAAAATTTAGATCTTCTCTACAGAAAAATCACTAAAAAATGGCCAGAACATATCACTTTGGCAAAAGCTGAATACGAGGCAAGAAAAATAGCTATTGAAAAAAAAACAAAAAAACGAGCACCCAAATGAAATAGGTGTATCTTTCTCTTAATCTTGATCTTGTCTTGATCTTAATCTCTTTTTTTAAAGTACTATGCTAAAAGAAAGATTAAGATCAAGACCAGAAGAGTAAGATCAAGAAGATTAAGCAAGAAAAATAGGCCGACTTATTTTTTATCTTTTTTGGCAGGTGATGGCATGTCTGGGGGACGGGATTTGCTCACTTTAAAATCGATATATTGAGTATCGATACCTTGAATATAGACCCCGAAGCGCAGTTTTAATTCACCTTCTTTAGAAGTAATGAGACTTGCGTTGGTTTTGTCTCTGTTTATTTCGTTGAAAATCTCTCTTCGGGTTTCAAGCACTTCTTGCACAACATCAGGGTTTTGAAACAAGGCCATCAGAAGAGGTTTTGGGGCTTTCCAGAGGCTCATAATGGTGTTTTTGCGTTTGGCTACTGAGACAAGTTCGGTAAGAGCAAAATAGCCACTAGCATCGCTCGAAGCGTCTGCATGTTGCGATTTATTTCCATTAAATGCCATATAGCGCAGTTCATTTTGAACTTCATCATCAAGGTGTAGTTGGTCGAGATTCTTAAAAGTTTTTATCCAGGGACCTTCTTGTTGGGCTTCTTTGGCTTTTTCATAGAGATTAATTAAAAATCTCTCTTCAATGTCTGGAATTTGTTCTTTGGCCTCTTGAAAAAAGTCTTGCCCTTCATAGGCGGCGGTAAGGAGGTTTTTTAATAGAGTGAAACATGCTTTTCCTTTGCCTTCAGTGATACTTGGATTTTCTCCTAAAAACATATCCCGAACGTTTAAAAAACGCGTACCCTGCTCGACACTTATCTTTTTATCGGGCTCATCTTTTGGAATGTCGGCAGGTTCAGTTGGTTCATTGTCTTCATCATCATCTGCAGGTAAGGCGTTAGTATCGGCCTGCTTTGATGAATCAACTTTAGAAGAGACAATTTTGGGGGCTGCCGGAGCCTTAGGACGACTTTTGAGATAGAGATCTTTTGATTTCTCATTTAGATTTTCAATGGATATATTGCGAGATTCTGTAAAGCGCTCTATAGCTATAGTATCCATAAAGGCCATATCGGTAGCTGATCGCCATTGGGCGGCACAAAATAGCACAAAGATAAGCAAAAGCCCATAGGTGGTTAATAGTATATGCATGCTTAGGCCCCCTTATCGTAGATTACGGTGTTAATCATAGTGGGTATGAAAAACGATAAGGTACATGAATCTGCTTTTCCTCTTGTGATATGTAACTTAATCAGCGTAGGTGCACAATCATATTCTTTAAGCCAGGTATCCGTCCAGATACCCATCGGAGGCTTTTGGGCTGTTTCTTCTGTTTCTGTTGCCTTTTTTTCTTCTTTTTGGCTTTCAGGTGCTAAGAAAAATTCAAATTTAAGATCTGTTACATTTGCTAAAAGCGCCTCTTTGCGCATGATTTTTGGGATACCTAGTTCTATTTCACGATGCGGAAAAGTAGCCAGCAGTAGTTGATCGTCTTCGGTGTAAATTTTTATAATAGGGTATCCGCAAAATTCTGGGTCCTTTTGCGTATCATTATCTATAGTAAAGATGAGGCTTGCATTACCTGATCTTTTATCCTGTTCTTCAAAAAAATAGGGACGTATAGATGGTAGGTAGATAACTTTAGAGAAATAATCTTGAAGTTTTGCCTGTGTAATAAGCATTTGTTCGTTTGCTACACGTAGCTTATTGATTGCTGTATTTGTTTTGGATGTTCTCCAAAATATGCCAAAAATTACCACAAGCAGCATTACAAAAAGCGATGTAGAAACCAGTACCTCTATAAGAACAAAAGCTCTACGTTTGGGGCGTTTGCACATGCATGCGCTCCTCTTTTTTGAGGCAGAGGCGAATCTCTTGTCCTTTGGTGATTTGTTCTTTACCGTTATGATATAAGGTGAGAAGGGCGCGCACATCCATCAGATTTTGAGCAACTTCTTCGACTTGACCGTGACTTACGGTAGTAAAAGATGCTATCACATTCCAGTTAGAGTCGCTTAGCAAAAAATCAAATGATTTTTCATCTTCCATAGCTTTCCAAGGAATTTGATTTGTATATAATTTTTCAAGAAAAAGAACATAGGCCTCTTGTGTAAGGCGCTCTTTTTGTACTTTTATCAGGCTTTGACGAGCATTTTTTATATAGTTTTCTTCGAATTCAAGCAGAAAAAAACAAGCGCCTGTAGCCAAACCTATCGCAATAAGTACTTCAATTAGTGTGAATCTGTTTTTCTTCTTTTTCATCTTCTACGATTTCGTCCGGAAAAAGTTCATCGATTTCTTGAGCATTGCTGGAAAGTACGCTAGGGGCATATTTCTCAGGCCTACAGGTAGTCTTTGCTCCTGATTTAAAAAAAAGATTTAATTCAATATCCTGGTCATCTAATCCCCATGGATAAAAAGAGACTGCCATTAGGCCATTATCAGGAGTAAGAGTAATATCGTTTACATGATGCAAATTCACTTTACGGCTTATATTAGCCTTCATTCTATCTGATGTAAGAACGTTTGAGGAAATAAAGACCCTATGATTACCATTTTCTTCATCAAACATCACTCGTACGCGGGCCCCCGTAATCTTCGCAAGTGTTGCTGCCATGCGGAATTTGCTTTCGACAATGTCGGCGGCATCTTTTTCTTGACGCTCTTGATGGCTTCTTTGAAAGTTTATGAGCAATGAAGCACCAATGAGGGCGATGATGCCAATGGCAATCATCACCTCTATGATGGTAAAGCTTCGCTTTTTCACTTAAGCTTCTTTTGCTTTTCGAAGGCATCTAGTGCATGTGATTGTACCGTAATCTCTTGCTCGCCGTCTTTTTCTTGACAGTGTACTTCATAGGGTTTACCCCAACCATCCGTAAGAAGATCTTTGGATTTACCAGCAAGCGGTGAGTTTTGCACTAAACTCTGCCAGCTGCTGTCAATTTCTGAGGGGTTTAACTGGTTATCTTCTGCCAAAGCTAAAGCCAAAATTGTTTTTATACGTGAGATGCCTTCGCGAGTTTTAAAAGCCTTACCTTCTGATAAGCTTGCATTGTAGTTATAGGCAAGAGCTCCGGTAATAGTAGCAATGAGCAGCATAACCACGATCATTTCGATAAGGGTTACGGCTCGCTTTTTTCTTTTTTGATCTTTTTTCATTAATACACCTTTATTTTAAAGTTGAATGGAAGAGCCAAAACTTGATAGTGGCATAAGTATAGAAAGAAGTACGCCCCCTATCAGTGTGCCCATCAATAATAGCATTACAGGTTGTGCCAGTGACACAACACGCGTAAGCGTTCGTTCGGTTTCTTCTTCGTACAAGGTAGCAAGCTGGTTGAGCATACTTGAGAGCTTGCCAGATTCTTCCCCAATAAGCACCATGCGCGAAAAAAGCGATGGAATTTCTTTATAGCGGCTAAGTTCGGTGCTAAAAGGTATACCTTCAATAATTCTATGCTCAACGCGCTGCATAATTTCATCAAGTCGCGCATTGCCAAGAGCTTCTTTAGCGTAGGCTAAGCTAACAGTAAGTGGCAGGCCACCTTCTAGCAATGTACCAAGTGTTCTTGCAAAGCGGCTAAGAGATGCAAGTATAACATAGCGGTTGATAAGCGGTACATGCAAAATATTTCGTTGGATTGAGGCTTTAGTTTTGGGAGTTTTTAGCTTATAAAAAGTATAAATTCCTAAACCTACCAGAAAACCAACCACAAGTACTCCCCATTGGCGTAAAAATTTTGCCGTACTAAAAACTATTTGAGTAAATTTGGGTATATTTTTGTCTTCAAAAAGCTGCTCTAAGGCCGGAATAACAAAGCCAACAAGTACTGTTATAGCTACCACAAGGAGCCCTGAAAGAAGTGCAGGATAAATAAGAGCCGAAGCTAGCTGTTTGCGGATTTTATTGTCGTGTACTAAAAAGTTATTTAAGCGATTAAGCGCAAGTTCTAGATTGCCCACCGCCTCTCCTGCAGAAATGAGCGCGCGGTAAAGCGGCGAAAAGCTTTCGGAAAAATCCTGCATAGCTTGAGATAGGCTTGAGCCGCGCTTAATTCTCTCGGTAAGACCTAATATTACGGGGTGATAAGTTTCTTGTCTTGCCTGTTCTTCAAGTGCTAGCAGGCTTTCATAAAGGGGAATTTGGGCAGCTAAAAGTTGGGCCAGTTGAGAGGTAAATATAAGAAGATCAGCTTTTGATAGTTTAAGTCTTTTGCGGCCCTTTTTTTGCTCAAAGAGCGCTGATACTATAAGCTGCATGTCGCGAAGTTTATCTTTAGCTTCTTTGGCACTTGCAGCTTCCATGGTGCCTTTTACGGCCTTGCTTTGTTTAGTAAATGCTTTATATTCGTATAGCATAGTTTAATGTACTTCTTCTTCTGCACGCGTAACGCGCCATACTTCTTCGGTAGTGGTAATACCTTTAATAGCTAAAGCACGTCCACAATCACGCAAGGTCATCATACCGTCTTCAAGGGCAGTTGCCTGAATTTGGGTAGCTTCTGGGCTTTTTAGCACTTGCTTTCTGACATTAGATGTCATCGACATAAGTTCATAAATGCCGTGTCTTCCCTGAAAGCCAGATCCTATGCAGTTTGTGCAGCCGGCTCCTCGATAGAGTTTGCCATCAGGGAGCATATCTTGGGTAATTTTTAGGTTGGAAAGCTCAAGCGGGGTAGGCGTATAGGCTGTTTTACATGATGGACATATGGTGCGCACTAAGCGCTGCGCCATTATGCCAATGCAGCATGATGAAATAAGATATGATTCAATACCCATGTCAACTAAGCGTACTATTGCCGAGGGGGCGTCGTTTGTGTGGAGTGTGCTTAATACTAAGTGACCTGTAAGGGCAGCTTGTATGGCGATTTCAGCGGTTTCTTTGTCGCGAATTTCACCCACCATGATAATATCAGGGTCTTGACGCAGGATATGGCGAAGTCCTGCGGCAAATGATAATCCAATTTTTGGATGCACACCCATCTGTGCAATACCTTTCAGGCGATATTCAACCGGATCTTCGATGGTCATAATGTTTGTGTGATCGTTTTGAAGCTCAGAAAGGGCGCTATAAAGCGTAGTCGTTTTTCCGCTTCCTGTAGGGCCGGTAACTAAAATAATGCCTTCTGAAAAGCCAATTTCGCGGCGAAATTCAGTAAGCATATCAGTTGGGAAGCCCAGCTTATCAAGGCCTAAAACAATATTTCCTTTATCCAAAATACGAAGTACAATGCGCTCACCAGTTACTACAGGAAGGGTACTTACCCTAAAGTCGACCTCTTTTCCGCCCATACGCATTTTTATGCGGCCATCTTGTGGAAGGCGCTTTTCTGCGATGTCAAGTTTTGCCATAACCTTTAAACGTGTTAGAAGCTGCTGAGTAAGCTCTTGGGAGGGCGAAAGGCGATTTTGCAGCACCCCGTCAATGCGGTAGCGTATACAAAGCCCTGTTTCTTTTGGCTCAAAGTGGATATCGGAGGCTCCTTGCTGGATGGCCTCAGAAATTACAAAATTTAGTAGGCGAACTACACCGGGAAGTTGGTGTGAGTCATCAAGAAGATCATACACCTGCAGCTCGCCAAGCATTTCTTCTTCATCATTTGAGCCTTGCATGTTGTCTAAAAAGGCAGCACTTGAGTCATCGCTATGATAGTATTCGTGAATAGCGGCAAGTATTGCTTGTTTCGGCACAAAGGCCGTTTCTATTTTACGATCAAGAAGATGCCTAAGCTCTTCTATAGAATCTAAGTTAAGAGGATCGCATGTTGCAACAGTTACGCAATCTTCGTTTTCATGTACGGCAAGCACAAAATGTTTTTTTACAAAAGAGTAAGGTACGCGCCTTGTAAGGCTGCGATCTATTTGAAAGGAAGAAAGGTCATCAAAGACTTGAAGTCCGAGCTTTTTTGCCGTTTCTTTGGCTTGCTCTTCATCATTAGAAGTTGTTTTGACAGCAGGGGGCGCATTTTGAGGCACTTCAGCTTCTTTTCTTGTGAAGGGCAGAATGGCTCCCATAGCGCGCGTTAAAGTTTTTGCTGAAAAAAGCTCCTTAAAAGATGCCATTTATTAACGTGCCTCAAGAAAACTGTTATCGGGCCGTCCTAAAAGCATTTTTATGCTTCCCTCAAAGAGGCGGCGTTTTTCTTTTTCGCGGGCTTCAACAAGCTCACGTAAAAATTCAGGAACATCGCCGGGACGTGTTGTAATTGCTTCTTGTCGCATCTTGCGAAATTCATCAATTTTATCAGGTACGATACGTGGAGTAATAAAAATAAACATTTCAGTACTTGCATCTTCCATTCTTGTGATGCTAAAGAGTTTTCCAATACCAGGAAGTTCTCCGAGGAACGGCACCATTTCTGCACTATCTAGTGCAGTTTTACGGCGAAGCCCGCCCAAAATTACAGTTTCACCATCGGCTACACGAACTTCATTTTTAATGTTTCGACGAGTTACATCTGGACGATCGTGCTCATTGTTTCGTGTTGTATCAAAAATCAAGTCAGTAGATAGGTGGATGAATTTTGGAGAATCATTATCTTCATCATCATCATCCATTTTAGCATGGATGGTAGGTGTAATAGATATAATAACACCATACTCTTCGCGACTATATGAATCTTTTAAACGAGTAGCTTTTGTGGTATCAATTTCTACAACGCCGGTGTTTACAGAAATTTGATCAACAATTGCTATTTTTGCTGGAACTTGGTTAACCGTGGTGATTGTTGGGTTTGCATTGATCTGGATATCTTCTTGAGCAAGCAAAAAGTTGTAGGCCAGGTCAAATGCCGGAACAATACCATGAGATGCTCTTGAAATGATAAACTGCAAAACACCTTTTTCTCCCAAAATGTTATCACGATCGTCATCATCTCTATGGTGTTTTTTGTGTTTTTTACGTTTTTCCTGGCTGCCCTGATTCCAAACAGTGCTGCGTCTATGCTTTCCAGATGCTGCGGTGCCCATCTTCAACAAGTTTAAGCCGAAGGTATTGTTGTCAGCTACACGTTTCTCAAAGAGTAGTACATCGATTTGGATCATTTTCTTTGGAACATCAAGCTTTTTTACAAGTTCTCGGAGTTTGGGCAATATATTGGCTTCTACAACCATAACGATAGAATTTGTTTTTGTATCAACAATGAAATTTTCATGTTTTTCGAAGGTTTTTTTGCGGGTTGCATCGGGCGTAATTTTTGGCGGAGAAACAACAAGACGGTCGTTATCTGTTCGGTTTATAATTTCTTCAGTTGTTTTGTTGCTACGGCGCCTAGATTTTTCGACTTTATCCCCATTTTTGCCTAAAGAAAATGCATCCGGGCTTTCTATCATTTTTGTATAGACCTGGCTTAACACATCAGCAAGCTCTTCGGCCTCAGAGTGTCTGCAAGCATACCAATGGACAGTTTTATCTTGAGCTTCACTTACTCGAGTTTCAATCTCGGCGATAATCTGGCAGGCCTTTTCGATTTGTTCGGATTTACCAAGTAAAAAAAGTGATTGAGCAGGGCTCTTTAGGGTAAGCACCTTAAATCCGGAGCCTCCGCCATCGCTTAAAAAGGGAAGATGGTTATCTTTGCCCCCTCCTCCTTCTTGATCAAAGAATTTAAAGCCGTCACCTTCAAAAATAGCCTGTAAAATTTTTGCAATTTCTTCGCTTTGTGCTTTTTGCAAAGCCACTATTTTATATTCTTGCTGGTGCTTTGGAAGGGAGATAAAGTCATAAATTTTCATCATTTCGGTAATTTCGCGTGCATAGCCTACCATAACTATGTTGTTGCCAATTACCTGAATGCTCATCTGCTCTTGAGGCGAAAATTTTTCTAAAAATTGAAAGATGCGCTTAAGTTCGGTGGCATGTGGCTGCAGCACAAAGCAGATTCTAGAATCAGGAGGTGTAAGTTTAAGCTCGTCATGATCATCAAGTATAGCAACAAGATCAGCCTGATTAAGACGCAGGAAAAAAAGCTGCCTAAGAAATGGGTTCAGCTGTTTTACGCCTATGCCGTAGTTTGCCAAAATAAGTTCCAGCATTTCGCTCCACATAGCTCTTGGAACAGATAGCTGGGAGCTTACATGTACTTTAAGGCTGGCAATTTCTGGGGGCAAGAGGTAGATAAAATCACCTGAGCCATAGTCGATAACAAGCTGGCCGATAGATGTATCTGGCTGATGCCACAGGCCTTCTTCTTCTTGTTCATTTGCATTTTGTGAAAGTATTTTCCAGCTGTCTTCAAGCTCTTTAATGTCTTTTCGAACCTGCGAAATTTGTTCAAGATAGCCTTTAAAGAGTGTTTCAAGTGCTTCTGAGTCAGTTTTTTGAGCAAGGGCATTTGCGTAGGAGTCTTGCGCAGCTAAATATAGGCTTTGCAGCTCTTGATGTTTTTCTTTAAGGTTTGCATTTATTTGAGCCAGGCTTTTTCCATCTACGCTTTTGGAGGCGCTTGGTCCTGAGATAAGGTTTTGGCGCTTTTCGGCAATGGTCAGACTTTCCAGGCAAAACTCAAAAGGAGAAGCAAGTAAAGAAAGCAACAGGGTACTTGTAAAAATATTTTTAAGCTTCATAGCGCTCCATTAATTTTCTAAACGAGATCTTCATCATCATCTTCTTCGTCGTCATCATCATCATCATCATCAGTATCTTCTTCGTCATCTTCATCATCTTCTTCGTCATCCTCGTCATCTTCATCCTCGCTGTCGGCAGCTTCAGCAGGTACAGCTTGTTCCCAGGATTTAAAAAGAGAAATTCGTAAAGGTACAACTTGCGTACGTGTTTGATCGTATAGCTTTCCGATAAGACTTACATCATTTCCAACCTTTTCAGAGCCTTCAAGTACCAATAGTGGGCCTGAAATTCTGCCATTTATGAAATCGTCAAGTTCCTGCGCGGTCGTAATTTTGTGCCAGGTATTATCGTGAAGAATAAGCCAGTCATCAGCTCTTAAGAGCATGCGGACACCACCTAATTCTGCAATCCAGTCTTTACGAGAACGTGCGCCAACTAGTTTGAGGTCAAATTTATTGGCAAAAGTATTAGGTTGAATTATCGTTTTTCTTAGCTCAATAGGTACCCGCACTTTGCCTTTTGGGTCCCACAAATCAAAAGAAATGGACTTTTCGTCAATTTTTTTGGCTACTAATAATGGATAGCCTCTGGAATCTGGTCCTGGAGTCACTTCTTCCCATCGATCGTCTATAAATGCAAGGCAATCGCCAACGCCGACAAAAGAAAAATAACTATTTTCCGGGTCTAAAAAGTCTAAGCGTTCTTTATTTAAGGCAAAATTAGTTGTTTCATCGCCAAGTTCGCGCAAAAATAGATCTTGGCCTAGCCACGCGCATCTTTGACGAACTAAAAGAGCGCCATCGGCCCTTTGACCGGCTATTTCAAAGGCATTTGTGCCCTGAGCTGTATATGGGAGATGAACAAGTGTGAGAGAGAATTTGGCAAAGTCTGCTGGCTCAAGAATTTTATTACCTTCGCTATCAGACATGCTAAGAGTTACTTCACAAGTGCCATCTTGTGGCAAAATTTCTATCCAAATGGGAGTTGGCCTATTGTCGGGGCTGAATGACCACTTGCCAGTATTACCCTTAGATTCATATTTTAAATAGACAGGGCTTCCTACGTTAACTGGAACTGGGGTATTGTTACCGCGGATGCCCATTTGCACAACTTGTGCTGTCTCTGATACATCAGGACGTACTGTAGAGCCAAAATAAATGAGAGTTGTTCGAAGGTCCGGAAGTGAAAGTTTTATGTCTGTTTTTTCTAGTGCAATAAAGGGTGGGCCAACGGATTTAACCGCTTCTGAGGATTGTGTGAAGCTATATGGAAGCGAAAATATTTGCTTTAAAGTAGGCTCCGGCAAGGTTGGCTGCTTGATGTCTATCCAAGATAAACATGCAAAGCTACCCACAGACAAGATGCTGCCGAATAGAATAAGATTTATAAAGCGTAATCTAGCAGGCTGAATTTTCATGCTTAATGATACCGAAAAATATAGATAGAATATCATATAGCTAGGAATAACGCAATCATTGGTAAACAGAGCCTTTGTTTTTCAAAAGGCTTCAGACTTATACAATAATTTATTGCTCAAATTTGTCTTACAGTGTAAAAGGAAAGAAAACCCTTTAAGGTGAAAATATGACAGGTCCAGAATCTCAAAATCCTGATGCAGATAATCAAGAAATTGAAAATCAATCCCCGCCAATTCCAGACGATCAATCTCAGGAAATGCCAAATGAAGCTCCTGTAACTCCGCCTATAAATCCGACACCTGCAACTTCTTCGTCTGTAAATCCTACGCCAAGGGAAGAGCCAAAACTTGAGGGATCTGATTATAATAAAAAATCTTCTTCCTATCAAAATGAGCCGCAGGATTACAAACCAACCTTTACAGGTTTTGTAAAAAACAATTTACCAGAATCCATTGCGTATGTAATTTTATTTGCCGGCCTTATACTTTCAATTTTTAATCCGGTTCTTGGCGGAGCATTAGTGGGCATAATCCTAGGTGCTTACTTTTCTCAAGAAATTATGGACAGATCCCTGGCTTTTAAAGATATGGTTGTCAGAGAAGGGATTTTTCGAGGCTTTATCGTAATTGCAGCAATTCTTGCTCTTTTACTCGAAGCCCCAGGACTTCTTTTAGGTGCAATTATCGGAGCGTGGATTAGGCCTTATTTAGGCAATACTATTTCATCGCCTTTTGATAAAAAATAAAAATAGTTGTGATGGGTTTTAATTATTTCGCTAAGCTCACTAAGCTTGCCAACACTCATGAGTACTATTTATTTCGTTTAACTTGGCGCCAATTTATAATCAGGAAATAGGGTTGTAACCAATCTATAAAGTATTTAATCTTTCTTGTTTTTTCCAGCCGTTTTACAATATGACATCACAATGTCAAAAATGAGTCCCAAAATGACAATAGTAATACATGCCTGCGAAATGTTTTTGGAATCACTAATGCCAAATCAAGTTATTTTGTGAAAAAAGCCCTATAGTCAGATTGGCTATAGGGCTATATGATTAACTTTGGGTAAGATCAAAATTATGTAAGGGTTTGTAGTCAATCAACACTGGTAAAGCAGCTGAAGAGCCTGTTATAATATTGATAACAGGTACACCTGCTGAATAATTAGCATCACCATTGTTGTAACTTATATTGCGCGCAAGTAGTGTAAGCGAGTTAGGAATATTGAAACCAATACCAGTATTTGAATCGGCTTCGTTGTCCTTCATAACAACATTCACAATATTATTGGGTGCATCGACTTGGAAATAGCCATCCCCGATATTTCCTTGAGCTGTGTTCTTTTGGATAACAACGTTTCGTATCTGATTAGGTACAGATGTATCAGGTACAATGATGCCAAGACCGCCTGTTCCAAAGATTGATGGTACAGTACTTCCATTTCTGCTTAATGAAGTATTTTGAATTAAAATTTCTTCACTGTTGTTATTTGCACCAGGAAAAGCTCCTGAAAGATAGGTACTTATTAAAATTCCTGCTGAATTTAAATGACCACTCATAACTGAAGGATTTTCTTTTCCGTTTTCTGAACAATCGCAATTGTTGACGACGACCTGTTGTGACCCTGCTTCTAAAAGAAGGCCTGCATTTGAAAAGTGAGCCAAAATTTCCTGAAAATTGGCAATCTTCAATCACTAAATTTCTACCGCTCACATCTACATCGTCGCTAAATGGATCCCACTGAATACCAAATACCAAAGTCCCTAAAGATAACAAACTAAGTGGAAATCCGTCTTCACCGAGGGCAGAGCAGCTATTAGTTACCGCTTGGCAATTCTTCATTGTGATGCCATCAAACCACAAAAAGACAAATCCTGTAGCACGAGAAAAAGCTACTTGATTACCTACGGCTTTATTTTCACTTGCCTGGCAGTTATCTATTTGTACGCTGAAGTTAGGTCGAACGTTGCCTAAAGATCCACTAAAATGGCAACCATCAACTGCATAAAAGCTGGTGTTTCGGTTAAACTGGCAATTTCTAAAGGTTATTTCGTGACACGCATCATCATCCATGCCATGCACTTCATCGGCAAATTCAACTGATGATTCAAGAGATTGGTTGTCACTAAACGTAGAATTTTCAACAAGAATTTTATAGCACCTATTAAATTCCGCTCCATAAACTTCTAAGCTGAGAAGATCGCCATGAGGAGTTCTGACATTTCTATCAAAGTGACAATCGATAATTGTGAGATCTTCGACATATGGTTCATCTAAAAATAGGAACATCATTTTGGCTGACTGCTGCCTGAATAAAGCTTCCAGCGGGCCCACCAAATGCGGCTCCGTTCCACGTGTTTTCAACAAAATTGGAGTTTTCGATTCTTACGCCAAACACTTTAACGAGATTGAGCCCAACCACACACTTGGAACATTCAACATTTTTAATTTCTAGTTTATTGACATGATTAAGCCTGTCCGTGCCAAGCATAGATGCACCTGTATTAGATCCTTCACCAATTGTAATACCACTTGCAAAAAGGAGCGTAGCGCGATCGAAAGTGGAAGGAAATTGACGAGGCTCACATTGCGTAACAATGAGATTTTCTATAAGGATATCGCTTGTTTGACCAAGTATTCGTATACCATCAGAGGTAAAATCAAGAATGCTTCCTTGATTTTTTTGACCTTTAATGGAGATTCTATTTACTTCGCGACAGACATATATCCCGTAGACTTGTTCAAGCCCGTTACCTTGTTTCAGTGTGTATTGCCCAAGATCGATTGTAATATTTGAGGCGCTAATAGTAATAGCAGCAGCACCTACTTTATTTGGTTTGAAGCAAATGTTGCTTTTTAACATATAGTGGCCAGGTTTCGTTAAGAGAATGCCGTTGCGGTTTTTGCCTTCAAAATCTTTTTGGGTAATTTCTTTAGCAGTGAATTTTTTAGAACCTGGACGCGGACACCCTTGAGCAACTATCTGCTGCTGTTGCTGCTTCAAGCCTGTTTTGGAATTAATTCTCTTATTTTCTCTTTTATTCAAAAACGCATTTTCAAGTGATATATTTTTTACTCGTTCTGGTACAGATTGTACAGAAACTTTATGCTTGTTACGCACTGAAGCTAAGACAGGCTCTTGAACAAATAAAAGCCCTGCAGCCATCGCTGTCAGAGAAAAAAGAAAAGGTCTCATATTCATAAAGCACTCCTTTAAATGTAAATTTTTTTTGATCTTACTTTGAATTTTTTTTTTTTGCAAAACAAAGAATTATAAATGAAAGAATCCTTGTTTTTGTGCGTTTTGAATCAAGGATGCCGGAAGTGGATAAGATGCGACTCAAACACTTCTGCAATTGATCTGAAGACACATAAATTCCAACAATGGCTTTAGTGAAATTTTTTATAAACTTAAAAGTTTTGATAGCGATGTGCTTTATTCGTTTTTTGCTCTTTCAGGCTATCTTGGATGATGTTTCGAATTATTGAGTGATGTTTATGATACTAGCGTGCGTGGGATTTTATTAAAGCCCATAACTTTTATCCTGAAGGATGTATAGAAATTCAAAATTTCTCTGCATGATGTCCAAATAAATATTTCAGGATGAATGCTTAAGACAATGCTTGAAGTTGCCTTAGAAGCAA
>CAWAUW010000007.1:0-50380 GCA_963785335.1 uncultured Chlamydiales bacterium
TACAACCATCCAAGACTAAGGTCAGATTGGTCTATTAAATGAAAATTTATAAATAGTCATTTTCAAATAAATAGTTAGCCTTTAGAAATTAAACACTCAATGATAAAAGGGTATCAAAATATTAGGAAAAATAAAGACATTGACTTAATTGGAAATAATTACTAATTTACATGAGAAAATTTACAAAATCTTGTTAATTTCTACGTAAGTTATTGTGAGTGCTTTCCAAAAGAAATATCGATTCATTACAAAAATTGTGATTGTTTAGAAAAGTATATTTATCATATACTCCCTCCGTCCCATTCTAATTTGCACAAAGATGCTCTTTCACGCATCTTAAGGAATAATATATTTTATGTATGATGTGTGGTGAATATTGAATGTAAGAGTTAGTGGGAGGAGAGAGAAAAAAAGTAGTGGTGTAGAAAGAAAGTTAGGTGAAAGTAAGTGGGGTAGGTAGAATAAAATATATTATAAAGTTTCCTTTTTTGGATTGTGCAATTTTAAGTGGGACACCAAATAAGGAAATTTTTGCAATTTCAAATGGGACGGAGGGAGTATTTTATATATATATCAGTTTGTTTGAAAAAATATGCAAACTTCAATGACAAAAATGTTAGTCTAATCGAGAAATTTATCAAAAAACATGACAACTTGCTTAGAAAAATATGATTGTGATTTTTTATTAGTAAATACCATTTCTATATTAGAAAACATGTATGTTTAGTTAAAAATATGGCTTTTCATACTTCATTTGAGAATTAGCTAAAAATAATATCCATGCGCTTAAATAACTATAGTATCATATCATTTGAAAGATGTGTAAGCCATACTATTTAAAAAATGACAGTTTCTTTGATAAACAAAGCATATCAATTCATTCAAGGGCAAATTGCAATTTAGGGCCCATACTATGGGGGGATTTTGGGGGTAGTTCAATTATCAATTTTAGCAATTTGGGGCCCAAACTATTAAAACTGGGGCCTGGTTACTCTTACTAACAGAAGATGTTAGAAAAATAGGGGTTTTGGCTAATTTTCTAACAATTTGGGTTAAAATGCACAAAATGAAAATTGAAGTGTTCAAAATGTAAAAATAAAAGTTGGTGTCCTCGAAAAATAATCATTAATTCTTTTTATTATGATCATCATTATTATTTTTTGGAATAAAAGAGAGATTTATATTCCATTTTGAAATATATGTACATCGGCCCATTACAAAATTTGGCCTGTCCGCAGAACCTGGAAAGTAATAATCATTAAAAAATTCATTACTCTTGTTTATCAATTTTTGTTAATTTTCATTTTTTTAATTAAAATTAATAGCAATAATATATTTAATAACTTTCTAATTAAAAGTTAGATTTTTACTTTTTACTTTTACAAAATATATTATATTCAAAAATATAAAAAAATTAAAAAAAATTGTAACCATTTTCCCCTCTCTAGTCTTCAACACCCCATACTTATTCGCAATCATAAAAATCAAAATCCTATTTTTCAATTTAAATTAAATATATTATTGCTATTATTTTTAATTCAAAAAAAATTGAAATTAACAAAAATTGATAAAAAAAAGTAATTAAATATATTAATGCTATTATTTTTCAAGGACACCAACTTTTATTTTTACATTTTTGAACACTTCAATTTTCATTTTGTGCATTTTAACCCAAACCGTTAGAAAATTAACCAAAAACCTTATTTTTCTAACGATTTCTGTTAGAGGGTAACAAGGCCCCAGTTTTAATAGTTTGGGCCCCAAATTGCTAAAATTGATACTTGGGGCCCCATCCACGCAAATGACCCCTATAGTATAGGCCCTAAATTGAATTTGCCCTTCATTTAAAAACATGTTAGTTCCTTTGTAAATATATGTATGTTAATGTAAAAAAAATATATATCAATTGCTATTAATGGTGTGCATGGTCCAATTTAGTAGTTGATCAGAGAGATGATATATATATATATATATATATATATATATATATATATATATATATATATATATATATATATATTGTGTGTGTGATGTAAATGAGAGAATCGAAATTGAGTGAGTTACTTCTTGAAAAATGCTTAATATAAGATATAGACTTAAATACGTTCCCCAAATTAGCCATCCAATCCCATTTTGACCCCTCCTATGAATAGTCGTTCAATTCCACTCCAATTTTGAATTTGTCTCATTTACAACGTCCCTGGTTAGTCAATTGTTGGAAATATTTCCTTAACCTTTTTTTTACTACTTTATTATTATTATTATTAAACTCAATGAAATCATCAGCAGAAGCGCCTAGGAGAGAAATCCTAGGGAGAGAAAATATTTCCTCTAACTTCTGAGGGAGGGTGAAAACAATAACCTCCGGGTTGGAAGCCATGAGCTCTGGCCAACAGAGCAAAAGGTGATTGCGTACCACACCACGTGATGAGTTTATGGGTAAATTGGTCATTTGATGCACCAACTTTTCAAACGGGTCAAAGTGGGATTGAGATGTTATTTTAGGGAGGAAATTACATATTTAAGCATAAAATATATTTAAAGTATCTCATTTTTCGGTTATGCTCAAGTCATAATATAAGACATTTAAAACGGAAAAACTAGGGATATTGACAGTATACAAATTTTTTTACAGAATGTGAGTTGTAATGTATTAATTGGATATTCAATTTGTGGGGCCGCCTATTCAACTTTTCACCACTCAATTCAAATAAGACACCTCATTTTCTAATACAATTTATGTATAAACTTTCTGTATCCTTAGTATTGCTCCATTTAAAAATGGATTTTGTGCTAGATATTGAGACGGGGAGTGTAAATATATGAGTTAGTCTTGTTTATAGAAACATGCCATCTAAATTTCCAAAATACTAAACTTTAAAATAATTTCTTCTCCTCATGACTAACTTATTCACAACCTTTTAAAATATTAGTTTTATATCCAGATGTTTTATATAACGAATATAATAAAATAACACTTTTCTTTGTACAGTTTTACTCCCTCCGTCCCATTTGAAATTGCAAAAATTTCCTTATTTGGTGTCCCATTAGAAATTGCACAATCCCAAAATGGAAAGTTTATATTATATTTTATTCCACCTACCCCACTCACTTCCCCCTAACTTTCTTTATACACCATTCATTTTTTTCTCTCTCCTCCCACTAACTCTTATATTCAATATTCACCACACATCATCCAATATAATATATTTCTTCTTAATATCCGCGAAATGGAATCTTTGTGCAATTTCAAATGGGACGGAGGGAGTATATTATTATCCAATTATATCCCAACAATCTCATATACTTTTAATTTAACCTCAGTTCTTCTAACAATCCAAACAAGATTGTCATGAGTTTCGGTCAATAAACCCATGAGCCTCAAAAAGCTTCGTTCGAGTTGGGCTTAGTTGTCTCTCACTGTCGATTTCCAAATTTGTTTTGAATTAGGAGATTTATAAATACCTCTTTTCCTTTACAGTAACAAATAAGGAGATCTCCGCCTTCTTCTATTCCTTTCTCTCCAAGTATATAACAAAGAAGGATCTCCTACCCTAATCTCTCTCTTGTTTCCTATATCTTTCTCTCTCTCCAAATCCTTCATCTCTCTCCAAACCCTTGTTCTTGCTTCGCCTACTTACAAGAAAGCTACACATGAGTTTTCTCAAACCCAATTAAGATGCCTTTGTTAAAAAGACGCCGATTAGTTAAGCACATTCAAACTCAATCTGATCTTCACCCCATTAATATCATCAACAAGCATAAATTATTTTCTGGAGCTTACTATATTCCCAAGAACAATGAATTAAAGCCGCTAGGGGGATGCACACTTTATCTGTAATGATTTTCAAACCATCGGTGTTGCTGATGGTGTCGGAGGTTGGGCACGTAAGGGAATCGATGCAGGCGAGTACGCTGAGAATTGATGTCGAATGCAGTGTTTTCGTATGACAAATTAATTATCAAGAAGGGGACGATAAGTTGATCCTATGCGTGTTCTTAATGAAGCTTTCTTGAACACTGAAGGCAAAGGTTCTTCAACTGCTTGTATTGTAGCACTTAAAAACATATTTACTCATAGTTATTTGCATCGCTGCAAATATTGGAGATAGCGGGTTTATTGTGTTAGAGATAATAAAATTGTTTATAAATCCCCTACACAACAAGATGAGATTTGCAATTGTCCGTATCAGTTGGGAAAAAATAGCCCTTATTCTCCTGATTCGGCTATGGAGCTTGTGTTTACGGTGGTGAGGGAGATATTGTCGTGGTGGGTACTGACGGGTTGTTTGATAATGTATTTGATTATGAGATGGAGAATGTGGTGAAGTTAGGGATGATGGAGGATCCTGAATATGTCGAAAAAGCCAGGACTTTTGGCATGGCTTCCTTGCAGAGTATGCATTGAAGAGAGACTGAAGAATGGAGAGTTATAGTTCCTTTGAGAAAGCTGCAAAAAAGTCTGGGTGTCGACATTATGGTGGCAAGTACGATGATATCACTGTTGTCGCGGCTTATGTTCAAGCTGGATTAGCCCGATCATATTTGATTTTGATTCAATTGAAGTTTTGTCTAATTTTGTCTTGGAAATTGAGTGTATCACGTGAGCTGTTTGTTAGTAAAAAAGGATAGAGTGGTGGTTATGTAATTGATTACATATTGCAAATATAAATGGAGCACTACTTTTTGTTATTCTTGTTTTGATAATTGTAAATATGATAGACAGAATCTGAGTCTATTTATTTGTTCGCAAGAGTCGTGGAGTTGTAATGTGTAAAGGCCTTTTTGAGGCATTTTGTTGTGCAAATCAACTTACAAATGTTTATCGCCTTTATTTGACAGTATACTAAGTGTTGATCATTAATAAATTGCTCTGTAAATTTTAGTAAGTAGCTAAGCAGGAGTATTATCAGTGTAGATAAACATAGACATCAGTTTTGTAGCAAGATAATTCATCTTAGCTTAAAACATAACAGAAGCTCAGCTCAAGTTTCTTTGGACCGAGAAAATCTTTCTTTCTGAAGCTAAATATTTCCTATCACAGTACTTCCTCCGCCTTACAATGATTGTCCATTTTCCTCTTGACCGAGAGCAAAAGTGCAAAATCATTCTATGACTGAGGAGGTAGTAGAACATAAATGGTATACGTTCAGTTTTTTTTTTTTGGTTATGCTAAATGTACCGTGTGACTCTTAAGTAAATTCTGGTTTAAACAAAGCTCAGAAAAAAACAAGGGATTAGAATCAGCAGAATGCGTCTGATTTTAGCTATGTTACTTGAATGAATTTACTGTGGAATTGAGGCAGATTGAGTGATCAATTCTTCTGAAATTAACTTACAGATAAATAAATGATAAATGTTTCCTTCTCTAAAGTTACATGTTTGCATTCTGAATGCTTAGTACCTACGGTGAATCAAGTGATAGAAATACTTATGAAATTTCTGGAAACACGAGTAGAAAGCTTATTTTTTTAAGTGATTCCGCCAACGACAAAAAATGCAAACATGATTCAGAAAGGTTATCTAGTAGAAAAAGAAAAAGCTTGATGAAATGTAGAGAACGTTTGATCAAGAGCCAAAAAGAATGCACTGAGAACATCTTCAGCTAATGTGGTTTGATGCTACTCATGTTGGAACTTGTCGTTGGCTTCATTGGTTAAGAAGTTGATGAACTCTCAAATGCATTCTTGATGTTTTTCCTTGCGTTGTTGGATATCCCTTTGCGTCATTAATGGAAGTTTGTACAACTACACTAAGCATAGTCCTTAATTTTTATAAAATGCATAATATAATTAATTTTATAGGACGGAGGGAGTAAAAACAACTACAAATGAATGGATGACTTCTGAATACCATGAAACATCAACTATAAGTTTGATAACCAAATTTAGCGGGGCTTGTTAATTCTGGGGTTTCATCTTAAAATCAATTGGTGCTAAGGGGAGTAACTGATGATCTTTACACACCTAGACCCGTAGACCGTAGTGACAGAAGAATTGCCTTTTTTAATCAAATGCATTATGTAACTTTTAAATGTATATAAAGTAGAGTACTCTTTTTCATAAGCTTCAGAAAATAAAATAAAGTATATAAAGTTTGGAGAGTGCATACTTTAGAACTTCTATTTTTCATAGAAATCTAGGTTTAGAGTGATTGAACATACAATTGAATAAGTATGTACATCTTAATCTTATTAGTAGAATCACCCGTGCTACGTACACACGTGGTCATGTTATCAGAGTTGGTCATTTTCTCCTATTTTATATATTGTGAAAAGTTTATTTTTTTCTTTCTGAAAAGCTAGTTGAACCACTATTCATTGTGCCCACGTACTTTTCCTTTTTCTTTTTATTTCAAGACAAATGATGTTTGTATTAGTATCCCATACATTTGCATGAAATCAAAATGAGTGAATTTTATTTATTTTTTAAAATATTTTATAGTTTGGCCCACATATCCTACACTCAATATACGAACAAATGTAACACAGTTAGTCTGACTATTGACGACCATGGGGGGTTTGCTTCGATTCACCGTCGTCATTGTTTGGTCGAACTACGGGGCTAGGAGATGTGATGCTCCTATCGATTGTCGCATCTGCTGAGGAATTCTGCCTCATGGTAGTCAATAGTCAGGTTAATTCTGTTTGGAATATTGAATTTGGTAAGACCAAATTCATGGTATTTATTAAGGAGAATGCAATATGGAAGTCCATAGTGAAAGTGCCATGAGAAGTTGTTTTGACAACTTATCCCACATTGCTTAGGAGAAGGCTAAGTTAGTGCTTTATATACTAAGGCACTTTGTGGAGTCTTTGTTCTAGTAGCAAGTGAAGTGGGATTGGACCACACCACACGCGCGCTCGCTCGGCTCGGCTCGGGCTCGGGCTCGGGCTCGGGACTCGGGTCTGCGGGCTGCGGGCGTGGGCTTATTGGTACTTAACTTTTTGGACGGAATTCTTATTTATTGCAGTTTTGGACTGATTTTTCGTGGGCTTTACGTCTTCGAGTCCAAGTCGGTTTAGGAAAAACCTAAACCTAAAATTCTCGTCTTATAAATACTTCCTCTCCCCAGCCGTCAGTTCATATTATTAGAACAGAAACTGTTCAGAAAATTGTTCTCTCTTTGCCGAAAATTCTTCTGCTGTGTATTTTGTTCATCGGTGATTTGCGTGAGATTAAAGGCGACTGAGATAGGGACGAAAGTGATTCCGTACCTGTGTGCTGCTGATTTCTTGGTACGTTATCTGTGATCGTTTTATCCTCGGAGGGAATTGCCGGTACCTGTCTTAGCACGAATTGGGGGCAATATTTTCTCTTAGGGCAGTCTTAATCGATAGACGACTCGATCAATCCGATAAGTTTTTCTAACCTATTTCTACTGTTTTGTTTGTCTAATCTGTTCACGTTCTTGCTGTTGTTATTGCTTTTGGCTTGATAAATTGTTGCTGCTGTTACATGATTAATTCCCCTTGTTGATTAAATTGTTTAATCTGTCGTGCTGTTAATTTATATTCCAACAGTCTAAGAGAAAATAGTATAATTAATCATGTCTTCTTCTGCTACTACTGTCTCAACTACTGAAACTGTTGTTTCATCATCTGTTGCTTCTGCATCTACTTCTGTTGGCTCTATGTTTTCCTCTCCATTTAAGTCTCTTGTCGACACCTCTGATTTGCCTGAAAAGTTCGCTGGAAAGAATTTCAAGCGATGGTTCGAGCGCATGAAAATCTGGTTGTCGAACAAGGGAATGTTTGGTATGTTGACATACTCCCTGTCCTGCTCTGAACGATATCTGACCCTGCTAGTGTGGCTGCTGTTAACCAGTGGAAGCAGATGGACAATGTTGTTCGAGGATGCATTCTTTCGGCTCTGTCGAATGTGCTCTTTGATGTATATTGTTCTGCTCCACACACTGCAGCAACACTTTGGGAGACACTTTCCACTAAGTATAGCACAGATGATTCTGGTGTTGAAAAATACCAAGTGGGAAAGTATCTGAAGTATCGTATGAGTGAGGGAAAGTCTGTTACTGATCAAGTGCACGAATTCCAGATTATTGTACAAGCTCTGAATGATGCTGGCATGAAACTTCCTGAGAAGTTTGTGGTTATGTCCATCATTGAGAAGTTTCCACGATCTTGGGAGGAATTTGGTATGACTCTCAAGCATCGTTCTGGAAGCTTGACACTCAATGAGCTGATGAGTGCAATTGCAATTCAGGAAGTGCATAATGGTCAGGGAACTAGTGTACCTGTGGAGGCGAGTGCTAATGTGATGACTGCTAATGCTAAATTTAAGGGCAAAGCAAAGACTGTGAAAACTGTTTCTGATGATAATTTAGATAAACTAAAAGCTAAGAAAACAATCCAGAAAAAGCCAAAAGCAAAACAATCTTGCTGGAATTGTGGAACAGGTGGACACTTTTCTAGGGACTGTCCGTCCAAGAAAAAGCCACAAGGTTCTGCTGCTGCTGATCATAGTGGAAAAGTCAACATGGTGATGGGTCCTAAGGATGATGATCCTGATGCTAGTTCACCTGGAGTTGATGCTTTGACCAGTGATATTACAAAGTATGTAATTTCTATCCCTGAACTCTTTACTGTCTATGAACCCAACGAGTGGTTGGTTGATACTGGAGCAAATGTGCACGTTTGTGCTGATAAATTGCTATTTGTGTCTTACCAGCCTGAACGTGGTAGATCAGTGACGATGGGGAATGCTAGTGCTGCTAAGGTGCTTGGAACTGGACGCGTGGACCTGAAGTTTCCTAATGGGCGCATCCTTACCTTGCAACGAGTGCATCATGTTCCTGACATACGTCGCAATATTATTAGTGGTTCTAGTCTAGTTAGAGATGGATTTGAATTATCATTTAAATGTAATAAGGTTATTATTTTGGATTCTGGTAGTTTTGTGGGGAAAGGTTATTCCTCGGATGGTTTATTTAAAATTAGAGTTGAGACTGATTTATCTTTAAGCAATAATGATAGTTTTATTGATTATCCTGTTTCGTATTCCATTGAATCTTCAAATGTTTGGCATGGTCGTTTAGGTCATATTAATTATGATTCTGTTAAAAGGATGATGAACTTAGACATTATTCCTAAACATGCTATTGATAAAAGTTCTAAATGTCATGTGTGTGTTGAAGCTAAATCTACTAGAGCTCCTTTTAAATCTGTTGAAAGAAATTCTGAAATATTAGATTTAGTTCATTCTGACATTTGTGAATTTAATGGTGTGTTGACTAAAGACAAAAAGAAATACTTTCTTACCTTTATTGATGATGCTAGTAGATATTGTTATGTTTACTTGCTTAATACTAAAGATGAAGCACTTGAAAAATTTATTATTTTTAAGAATGAAGCAGAAACTCAAACTGGCAAGAAACTTAAACGGTTAAGGTCTGATAGAGGTGGTGAATATGAGTCTAACCCTTTCATGTATTATTGTCAAGAGAACGGAATAGTACATGAAGAGACTCCTCCATACACTCCTCAATCTAATGGTGTTGCTGAACGTAAGAATAGAACCCTTACTGATATGATTAACAGTTTACTTATAAGTTCTGGACTGCCCAAATATATGTGGGGAGAGGCTTTGAATACGGCTTGCCATATTCTGAATAGAGTCCCTCCAAAACATAAAAAGGAAAGTCCGTTTGAGCCACAATGCCATTTACTTGCTTGGCTAGACTACGTATTGCTGGAAAGACTGAAAGAGGACTTACTTCCAGCCACCTTGGGTTTATACAGAAACCTAAGATCCACTACTAAGACTTTTTCTGCAAGAAAAAATCTCAAAGCTTAGAGGCTTTGCAACAAATATCAGATGAAAATAAGAGAATTACCAAAATGTCCTCATAGTCTAAAATGTTCAAAAAGTATTTTTGGCAAGCTATGCATCTCTTAAGGATGGATGCGATTATACAGGCAAAAAAAAAGAGCTGAAAAAACTCTTTTTGCCTCTATTGATAACAAGCCCTGGAATGACCTAGAACAGGCGCTTCAAAACCTAGAAAAATATCATGCAGAATATTTTGCACTTGAAGTGCTAAGTGGTAGTTTTTGCAAATACTACGCTTGGGCCCAACATATTGTCCGAGGAGCGCAAGAAAAAACAAAGCCAAATGAAGCGCGCCTTGCAGAATATCGAGAAAGCAAAGCTGAGAACCATGAAGCTCATCTTTCAACAGAGCCAGTGTATCCCGCATTAGAAAAAGCAATCCTTATTGATAGCCTTGAAAGACTTGTGAAGCTTTTTAGGCGTAGATCATCGGCAGTTTTAATTGCTTTAAATAATAAGTCAATTGAACAGCGTACAGATGAACTTATAGATACAACCAGGCTAGCAGATCGAGGAATACAGAAAACAGCTATGGCTTAATCCAGAGGAACTAAAAAACCAGCATGATCCAGTCATCACTCCTTGCCATTGCACTTGATCCATATGCGCAAGCCTTGCGTGAAAAATATGAAAGTGAATTTTGCAGTATCGAAAAAGATAGCTATGCAGCCATAACAAACAAACTTTTTACCCATTATGGTGAAATGCTCTATCCAGATGCTACATTTACTTTAAGACTATCTTACCGATCAATCAAAGGCTACCAGGAATCAGGAACATCATCTAGCCCCCTACACTACCTTTAACACACTTTTTTTGCATGCCTCAAAGCACGACCAACAAGAAGGCTATATCCTGCCTAAAAGCTGGCAAGAAAATAAAGAAGCTCTTAATAAGGAAACGCCTTTTAACTTTGTTTGTACAGCCGATATCATCGGTGGAAATTCCGGCAGCCCTGTCATCAACAAACACGGCCAAATTGTAGGGTTAATATTTGACGGCAATCGGTCAAGCCTTGCCTGGAATTATGCATTCGATCAAACCCAAGGAAGAGCCATCAGCGTTCACTCACAAGCCATCATTGAGGCTCTAAGGCACATCTACAATGCCCCCGAACTTGCCCGCGAAATCCTGGGAGATGCCTAAGCGTATTTTGGACTAATCTTGAGATTTTTTTAACGCAGAGGCGCAGAGCACAGAGCAACGCAGAGAAAAACAAAAAAACAAAGTGCTTCGCATAGAAAGTATTGTCTCTATGCGAAGCACTTTGTTTTTTTGTTTTTCTCTGCGTTGCTCTGCGCCTCTGCGTCTCTGCGATAAAAAAATCTCATACCCGGCTCAAAAATCCGCAAAGCTTCGGCGAGCCTCTCTCTCAGTTTTCTCTTCCCGGAGTTTCGAGGGTGAAGGTAACTGGGCCATTGTTGACTAAATGTACTTGCATGCTGGTACCGAAACTGCCTGTTTGGACTGGGTAGCCTAACAAGCTGTGACTCGGGGGCCATCACTCGGGGGCCGGGCCTGCGTTAGGCATTAGGCATAACTTCGAAATTATGCCTAATGCCTAATGCAGGCCCGGCCCCTTGTCTACTATGCGAAGCACTTTATTTTTTTGTTTTTCTCTGCGTTGCTCTGCGCCTCTGCGTCTCTGCGATAAAAAAATCTCACACCTGGCTCAAAAATCCGCAAAGCTTCGGCGAGCCTCTCTCTAGTTTTCTCTTCCCGGGGTTTCGAGGGTGAAGGTAACTGGGCCATTGTTGACTAAATGTACTTGCATGCTGGCACCAAAGCTGCCTGTTTGGACTGGGTAGCCTAACAAGCTGTTTAGTTTTTGGATAAAATCGTTGTAAAGAGGCTCTGCAATTTCGGGTCTAGCTGCTTGGATAAAATCTGGCCGTCTTCCATTTATGCAATTGCCATACAGAGTAAACTGACTAATCACAAGTATGCCAAATTGCAGATCTTTTACACTCAAATTCATTTTGCCTTGTGCATCAGTAAAAATACGCAAGGTTGCAATCTTTTCGGCTAGCCATTTTGTTTGAAGGGTTGTTCGGGGGGCCGGGCCTGCATGACAAGGGGCCGGGCCTGCATTAGGCATTAGGCATAACTTCGAAATTATGCCTAATGCCTAATGCAGCCCAGGCCCCTTGTCTACGGCCCCCTTGTCTAAAGTTAAAACAAAGTGCTTCGCATAGAAAGTATTGTCTCTATGCGAAGCACTTTGTTTTTTTGTTTTTCTCTGCGTTGCTCTGCGCCTCTGCGTCTCTGCGATAAAAAAATCTCACACCTGGCTCAAAAATCCGCAAAGCTTCGGCGAGCCTCTCTCTAGTTTTCTCTTCCCGGGGTTTCGAGGGTGAAGGTAACTGGGCCATTGTTGACTAGATGTA
This sequence comes from uncultured Chlamydiales bacterium, assembly GCA_963785335.1. Classification (GTDB taxonomy): domain Bacteria; phylum Chlamydiota; class Chlamydiia; order Chlamydiales; family FEN-1388; genus SZAS-7. The sequence goes on from CAWAUW010000007.1 coordinate 12,236, forward strand.
CTTGCATGCTGGCACCAAAGCTGCCTGTTTGGACTGGGTAGCCTAACAAGCTGTTTAGTTTTTGGATAAAATCGTTGTAAAGCGGCTCTGCAATTTCGGGTTTGGCTGCTTGGATAAAATCTGGCCGTCTTCCCATTTATGCAATTGCCATACAGAGTAAACTGACTAATCACAAGTATGCCAAATTGCAGATCTTTTACACTCAAATTCATTTTGCCTTGTGCATCAGTAAAAATACGCAAGGTTGCAATCTTTTCGGCTAGCCATTTTGTTTGAAGGGTTGTATCTTCGTGTTTGATACCCAGGAAAACAAGTAATCCAGCATCAATTTTGCCTATGATATGATGATTAACAGTGACGTGAGCAGAGTTTACTCGTTGAATGACGGCTTTCATGAAGGATGAGATCTTTTTTGAATTTTGCTATTTTCTACATCCATCTTATCAGCTTTTAGCTCATCTGCAATCATTTTTTTTCGTTTCTTTACTATTTTTGCCGAAGCTGCCTTTTCGGCCTCAGCTTCAATTTTCTTAAGCTCTTCTTTTCTGTTATGGGTAGCTGTGCTTGTATTTACACTGGTGGCGAATGCTTTTTTGCTATCATCTGAAGGTTTCATTTGCCATTTTTTTTGTAGTTCAAATATTTTTTTAATCCCTTTTTGAGCATCATTTTTTTCAGTTTTTTGTGGTTCAAAATCTACTTTTTTTTCTTCTTTGATCTCTTTTATATTCTGAATGATATTTCCAAAATTGTCGTAATGTTGGTAGCGGCGCTCTTGAAGCTTTTGTGCTTTTGATATGATTTGTTCATTAAGGGTTTGAACTTTTTCTCCACGAGCTTCTTTATTTTTAATGTTGGCTTTTATTTTTACTATGTCTGCTTTGATTTTATTTACCATTGCCGATTCGGGCATGGGTGCAGGTGGGGCAGCAGGTATTTCAAAAGGTTCTTGCGATATGATTGAACTGGCTACGCTGTTAATTTCCTTAACAGTGTCATCGGTGGGTGGTATTTGTGGGTGTAAAAATTTTTTGTCCGTAGCAGTAGAGGATTCATGTCCTACAGAGTATGAGCCTTTTCCTTGAGTGGGTGTCATGGTGCGCCTCCTCATGGTTATCTATATTATATATAATTATATATTTAATTACACTACTGGCTTGAAGAGGGAAATAAGGGGTCAGAATTGACCCCGGTTTTTTTCTTATTAAAATCTTCCCATTAAAATTAGAATAATTAGGATAACTAAAACTACGCCTAACACTCCGCTTGGGCCATATCCCCATCCTGCACTGTATGGCCATGTTGGAAAAGCACCAATAAGCAATAATATCAAAATAATAAGTAGAACAGTACTCATGTCATTCTCCTTCGTTTAAGTATTTTCTTAAACGATTGCATAATAAATTTTTAAATTTGTGTAATCATAGCCATTGCTATTTAGGCTTCTTGTAAAGCTAAAACAAACTTGTGTCAAGAAAAATAAATTACTCTTGTGAAATTGATTCTATGGCTTGTTCAATATGGCAGGAAAAATCATAGGCAAGTTCGGCATCCTTGGCTTGCAGCCATTTCAGAACGGGGTCTAATCTTGCAAAGTCTTTAATAATGTGACGGGGCTTTGTGCTTTTTTTTGAGCGCTTAAGTGTGCCAAGATCAATGTATATTGCTCTTGTTTCTAAAAATCCAACGTTATTATGTCTGATAAGTTTTCCATCTGGATTAATAATGCCACATTGAGCACGCTCTTTTAAAAGATCAATTAATTGATGCAGACGGCAAACAAGCTCTTCTCTTTTGTTTTCTTTAAAAAGGGCTTTAAGTGTTTCAAAGGCCCCTTGAGCTCTTTTTTGCAGTACAAAGGGGCAATTATTGATATCTATGCTATAGCTAAAGCCTAAACGGTCAAAAAGTTGAACATTTTTTTGAATTTCATGTGTTGGCTCTACGTGTAAAAAAAGTACCCCTGTTTGCTGTTGAAGAGGTTTTTTGGCAAGAGACATACTGCGAGCTAAGCTTTTAAATCTCATTTTTTTGTCTGTAATCTCAAGCCTTCGCCTGGAATCTAAAAAACTCGGTAGCCAAATATTTTCATACCAAGTAGCTACATTCATTCTCTGACATTTCATAAATTTTAAAATGTACTGGTCATCTTGGCTTTTAAAAATAAAACTTTGTCTTCCTTGGCCGAGGTATTTAAAAGGCTGCTCTAAAATTATTTGAGCTCTTTGGATCTCTTCAGGAGTATTTATAGCAATATTTTTTGATGCAGGCCAGGTATTTAGCGTAATGTTAGCAACAGAAAAATTGCCATTTATCTCACAGCCTAGCCAAAACACACAAGGCAATACAAATAGCGTAATCCACAATTTTTTCATGGCAATAAGCATACTAGGAACAAGATTTAACAAGCAATCATCTCAATAGAGTCGCTAATTACACTGATCTATCGCGAATAACATATGTCTCGGCAATCATGTCATGCAGCGCTTGCTTTTTACGAGTAAAGGCAATCATCAAATATCCGATACCAAGTGTAAGTGTAGAAATTATGCATGCAAGCTCTCGTCCACAGGCGCGCCAGAAGGAAATCCTTTGCCCCTGCTCACCTATAATTTTAATTCTAAGAAGCATCATGCCGCAGGTAGCTTGAAGTGCTGAGCTTTCCATAACGCCAAAATACAAAAGGCTTAACAAAAATTGAGCAAAAGCCGTAAATGCAAAAGGGCCTACAAAAATTAAATTGATCAACCATGCGGCATTTGTCAAAATAATTGCATCAATAATGCCCGCGGCTACACGTCTCCAAAATCCAGAATATTCCACTATAAACCTCTTTTTTAAATAAATAATTTTCTTACCTAACGGTGAACATAAATTCAAGTACAAAAAAAAGGGAGATTTTTGAGGCCAATCCACATATACTTGTGCATCATCTTTACGAGGTTATATGAAAAAAATAATAGGTTTATTTTGCTGTGTCGCAATTGGAACATTCTTTTTTGTGCAGGCAGTTAGTACAACAGACTATCGAGGCTTTGTCCTTACAAAGTCACTTAAACTAAAAGATGCCTGTTGCACTCTTGTGGAGCTTGAACATGCAAAAACAGGCGCGCAGGTATTGCATATTCAAAACGATGATCCTGAAAACTTTTTTGCCATCTGTTTTCGCACACATCCGACAAAATCAAATGGTGTAGCACATGTTTTGGAGCATAGTGCCGTTCAAGGCTCAGAAAAATTTCCTGTAAAAAACGTCTTTTTTCATATGACAAAGCGAAGTTTTGCCACATTCATGAATGCCTTAACTGGCCATGATTATACTCTTTATCCCGCATCAAGTGAGTGCCCCGAGGATTTTTACAATCTTCTTGATGTATATACAGATGCAGTATTTCACCCTCTTCTTACCAAAACATGTTTTTCTCAAGAGGGTCATCGATTTGAATTTGAGACTTTTGATGATCCTACCACACCTTTAAGCTATAAAGGTGTGGTGTATAATGAAATGAAAGGCTCACTTACCTCTCCACAGATACGCATGATGAGGGCTATTACAAAAGAGTTGTTTCCCGATGCGATGGGAGATGTATTCTCAGGCGGTGATCCTGCTGTTATTACAGATCTTACACACGAAGAGCTTTTAACATTTCATAAAGATCATTATGCAGCTAGCAATTGCCTTTTTTTCTTTTATGGAAACCTTCCACTAGAAAAGCATTTGGATTTCTTAGCTGACAAGGTACTTACAAGTGATGTTAAAGCACATGCAGTAAAAGATCGGCCAAAACAGCCACGCTTTACTGCTGCCAGGAGCGCCTCGTATGAATACCCTGCGACCGAATCTGAAGCAAACGAAGAAGATAGGTCTATTATTTCAGTAAATTGGCTTACAGCCTCACTTGATCAAGATGAGGATTGCTTGGCTTTACGTGTATTGGATCATATCCTTATGTCATCAGATGCCGCACCGCTTAAACATGAACTTTTAGGCTCAGGGCTATGTAAAGAAGCCGATTCTTACGTAGATACCTCTAAGGGACAACTTCCTTTTATTATCTATTTTGAAGGGTGCAAAGCACAAAATGCTCAAATAATAGAAGAACTCATCTTAGCAACTCTTAAAAACATAGCAGATGAGGGTATTTCTCAAGATATGGTAGAAAGGACCTTATCTAAAATGGAACTTGAAGTATGTGAGCTCAAAAAAGGCAAAGGCCCTGTAGGCATGAGCTATCTTTCAAGTGTTGCTGTTGCTAAAATGCATGGAGGCCTTCCGGAAAATGCCCTCATAATGCACGAGCAGCTTCAGAAGTTAAAAGTAAATATTCAAAAAAATCCTGGGTATTTATCTGCAATTATCCAAAAGTATCTGCTTGATAACCCTCATAGAGTATGTGTGGTGCTAAAGCCAAGTGCTGATTTGGCATCACTTGAAAAAGAGCATGAAATACAAAAACTTGCAGAAATTAAAAAAAATCTCACGGCGCAAGAAATTGATGATATTCTTTTGGTTTCAAAGGAAATACGTAACATACAAAATGATGTTGCTATACTTCCGACAGTAACGCTAAATAGTGTTTCATTGGATGTTCCACAATACCCACTTGAAAGATCAACAAGTGGCATTTTAGATGTTTTTTATCATCCAAGCTTTACAAATCACATCACATACGCAACTCTTGAATTTCCAGTTCCGGAATTGGAAAGTGATGATTTATGGCTTTTAGGGCTATATAGCTACCTTTTGCCTCAGCTTGGCACTAAAGAAAGATCATATCGAGATAACCTAAATCTTATCCATGAGCATACAGGCGGCATTAGCGCAGCTATTATGACCCATTACGCACCTTCTGGTTCATATCCAGCTTTCAAAATTACTGGTAAAGCCCTCAATCGAAAGGCTAATATCCTTTTTGATCTTCTTTACGACACAATAACAAGTGCAAATTTTGCAGATAAAGAGCGCATACGACAGCTTATAATAAAACATGTAAGTGAGATCGAGGTTTCTATAAAAAATAGCGCACTTGATTATGCAACAGATGCATCTCTTTCTCATCTTTCAAATGAAAATTATATATCCAGCCATGTAGATGGTATTGGATATGCTTTTAAGGTTTTGCAATTAGCTCAAAGCCTTGAAAGCAAGCTCGATGCTGTTATCTTCAAGCTTCAAAGCTTGCAGAAAAGGCTTTTGCCTCAAACAAAGGCTCATTTAATACTTGCATGTGATAAAGAGGCCTATAAGACATTTGAAGCAGCAAAATTCGGACGATTATCAAAGCTGCCCTTAGCAGAAATGCGTCCCTGGGTATTTACGTGCTGCCTGCCAAATGCAGTATCATCTTATCATCCAATAAGCTCGCAGGTTGCCTTTAATGCTCGAAGCTTTCGCACCATATCAAGCAAGCATCCAGATAGTGCATACGTACTTCTAGGTGCATTTCTTATGTCAAATAAATACCTTCACTCGCGCGTACGTGAACAAGGCGGTGCATACGGTGCAGGGGCAAGCTACGAAGCTATTTCTGGTAACTTTTCGTTCAAAAGCTATCGCGATCCAAATATTGCTTCAACAAACGAGGCTTTTTATGAGGCAGTAAACCAACTTTGCGAAGGTCATTTTACCGAAGAAGATGTGCAAAAAGCCAAAATCGGGCTCGTGCAGCGCCTTGATGTTCCTCTACATCCATCTACAAAGGCACATTTGGGACATTTGCTTTTTTGCGATGACATAAGCGAGCAGGAACGAAAAGAGTTTCGTCGTAAGATCCTCACAGCAAGCATCAAAGATATTCAATCAGCTGCCATTGAGCACATTGCTTGCGGGTTTAATCAAAGTGTGTTAGTAACGTTGGCGTCGAAAGACTTATTAGAACAAGAAAATATAAAATTAGTAACACCACTTTTACAATATGAGGTAGCCCAATGCAATCAGCACAATCAGTAGGCGCGCGATTTTTTACTGATCAGTTAGACAATAAAGCTGTTCAGGCAATGCAAGTAGAGGAAACTGTAGTAAATAATATTCCAGAAGTTGAAGCCCGTATTCCTGTAATAGACATGAATGATCTTCATTCACCGCTTACGCGCCCACGTTTTATCGCAGGCATGAAAGAAGCTTTTAGCACCTATGGATTTGTGCGCGTAAAAAATCCAGGATTGGATCAAGAAATAATTGATGCCGGCTATAGGGCCTCTAAAGAATTTTTTTCACTTCCCATCGAAGAAAAACTGAAAGTACGTGCGGCAAATGACGGTCAAAGAGGCTATAATCCAGGTGAAAAAGCCAAGGGCAGTGGATCAGTTGACATTAAAGAATTTTATCATGTTGGACGTGAGCCTAATGCCAATCCCAACCGCTGGCCAGAAAATCCAAATTTCAAGGATGCTACTTGCGCGCTTTTTAATGCTCTAGAAAAATATGCTATTCCTTTGCAAGAAGCTATGGCAGAAGCACTTGGTCTGCCAAATAAAAATATTTTTTCTGACATGACAAAAGACGGTGAAGTACTTCTTCGTACGCTGCACTATTTTCCAAACCCGCCACCTGGAACAACTTGGGCAGCTGAGCATACTGATATTGATCTTTATACTATTTTGCCTCGCGCAACAGCTGAAGGGCTGCAAGTAGAAAAAGATGGCCAATGGATTAATGTGGGAGTGCCGGCTCCTGGTGAAGAAGATACTTTTATCATCAATATCGGCGATATGATGGAAAGTATGACTAACGGCATCTTTAAAAGTGCAAAACATCGCGTTGTACCTTCTGGTGAAGCAGATAAAGATCGCGATTCTATGGTGCTTTTTGTGCACACAAGAGCTGATGATCAGGTAGGGCCGCTGCCAGAGTGTATTGAACAAACTGGCGGAAAAGCTTTATATGCAAAAGGAACTCGCTTAGAATTCTTATTTGAGCGTTTAATAGAGCTTGGACTTCTTACTCATGAAGCAACAATTATAAATTATGCGGCAAGTGGGCATACAGAGCGCCAAATTGATGTAGGTAGAGCAAGTGTGCAGGTTATGGAACTTTTTGAAACTATGCAGATTGCAAGTGAAAAGGTATTGCATGAACTTAGCAGAATAGATCCTGATGGGGCTATCCGTTCACAAATTCGACAAGAGCGCGAAAAGGCTCAAGCTGCACTTGCTAATAAGTAGATTCATATTGACGTAGTTGCATAAACCACCACTGAGCCACTGAGCTCACTGAGATATTTGAGAAAATGAGAAGGCTTATTAGCAAATCCAGAGCTTAAATATCATGACAAGCTTAGGGGACACACATAGCGATAAGAGTAAAACTGATCCTTCTCCCTATCTCAAATCTCTCAGTGAGCTCAGTGCCTCGGTGGTAATTATTCAACAAGGGCATGCAGATCGCAAATGGGCCCATTCGGGCCCTTTCGATTTAGACTGTATTGTCTTTATACTTAGAGCAATAAATAACAATCCTATTTTTTTTAGTAATTATCTTGATTGCAAAACACCTGCCAGAGTATGTGATTGCAAAAGGGTATATAATCAGTCTCTTATAGGATAAGGCTTAAGTGGTATGGATAATATTTCAAAAGTAAGTGGCGCGGGCGCTAGCGATGAAAGTCCGCGAAATGAAAACGTAACCAGGACGACTGTTTTTACTCAGAAGTTAGATAAAACTAATGAATCTCCAGAAACTCTCAAAAAAGCAATAGGTGCAACAGGTTGGTTTGCTGGATCAAAAATGGGTATTCAAGCATATCTTAAGGCCGTAGTGGCTGTATTTGGGAGATATCGTGACTTTATCTAACAAAGTTACAGATGAGCTAGATAAAGAAGTTACCGGGGAACTTGGTGAGCTTGCGCACCAAATTGCTGAAGGCGTGCATAATCCTCAAGATCCTTTGCAGAGTTTAGATGTGCATGCAAATAAAATTGAGCATGAACTAAGCCAGTGCATGCTTCTTGCAAAAACGCGAATACGTGACGGCTTTAAATTCTGTATTGAATCTGTAAAAGAGATGTCTCAAACAGATACTTCCATAGATTTTGAAGCTTTAAGAGAAAATGTTGATATAGCCTTTTCACGATTTGATTCAGTAGCTGCAGCTAAGGATATGTGCACTCAAGTAATGGAAGGAATATCTTGGAAAAGCCTTCTGGGTCTAAGTGATACAAGTATGGACTTGCTTTATCGCGGAGCAAAAAAACTTTTTGATGCAGGCAATCATCCTCAATCAGAAGCTGCCTTTTTCTTTTTGACCACTATCGACTATGCTCAATATGCTTTTTGGCTAGGACTTGGGCATGTTGCCTTTCATCTAAGCAATTTAAACCAAGCTATTAACGCCTATGAAATGGCAAGCCAATGCAAGCCCGGTTCCATTTGGCCTCACATCTATATGGCAAATTGTTTTGAAGCCTTGCACGATTTTGAAGAGTCAAGTGTAAGCCTGCAACAAGCCCAAAACGAGCTTTTATCAAGTCCAGATCAAGATCAGGGCCTTCTGATAGATCTTCGAGAACGCATTACTAATGCCAAAACAAGAAGATAGAGCGCTTGCAAAAGGATGGCTCTGACGACTCCGCCACCGCCAACACCGAGATTTTGGACAATCTAAGTATTGGCAACTAAGTATCGCATTGGCTACAGTTTATGCGTGAACGAGGGGACCAACTGGTCCCCTTTACTTTTGAGTGAGGCATTAGATGAAAAAAATAGTACTTTCGGCAGCATTCTTTTTGCTTAGTATTTATACATTTCTCACCTTCCGTGACACTCGCATTAATTCTCATGATATCCAAAACGGATACACTATTACGAAATCTGGAAAATACATTTTTGACGAAAATATATTTTGGCAAGCTGCTGGTAAAAATGCCATAGGTCTTACAATTGCTGCTGATGATGTAGAACTTGATGGAATTAATAGACTTTTCACCCAAACTAATTCAAGTAGATCCAATGCAATAGCTATTCAAGTTAAAGAAGGCTGCAAGAACATCACCATAAAGAATATTACATTTCAAAACTTTTCTGGGGGCGGCATTTGGGTGCAAGGTAACAGTTCTAATATGGTAGCAAAAAATTTGAAATTCACGTATTGCGGCTACTCGGGAACTACGTATTTAGACAAAAAATCACTTCCAACAGAAATACCATCAGAGATTACTTTTGGGATACTCTTTGATGGAGGTTATAAAAAACCCTTTAAGAACATTAAACTGCTTGATTGTGTATTTGCAGAGTGCGGTATAATTCGAGAAAATTCACGCTATGCAAAAGCTCATGCTTCAATATGTGCCTACCAAGGATCTGACATAGACATTTCTGGCTGCACTATTGATGGTGCTATTGGCTGCAATCATTCTTCAGCTATTATTATTGCTTCGCTTTCAAATGTCAGAATTAACGATGTATTTATCACCGATATTTTTTCGAAAGGTGCAGCAAAAGGAATTTTTGCCGCTGATGTAGATGGAGAGGTTAAGGACGTATTAGAAACAGCTATAATTTCCGGCATGCCTACTACTCATTTTGAGTACTACCTCGATAATCACGAAAGCTACAAAGAGGCTGTCGATGAAAATCCCGATTACTGCATAGAAGCAAACCATCTAAAGAATATAATCCCAAAACATAAGGAAAATTTCCAAGCGCTTATTGACGAGCATAAGTGGCGTGAATTTCGAACCATGGGACGTCTGGTGTGCCATAATTCTGATAAAAAATCCAGGCTGTCTGCAATTTATGCAAAATGGGTAGAACTTTTTTGTGCCCAAGTTTTAGGAATAAAAGTAAAGGTTGTTGGAGGATTTGCAAATTTTTACCCTTCTAGCGATACGCCACTGCCTGCACATAGGGATCAATACAAAAAATGGATTGTTGGCCTGAGTTTTGGGCAAACAAGAACCTTGGAATTTGTACCAGATGCTCGGGGGGGCTCAACTGTATCATTTGCTATGGAAGGCGGGGATTTGTTTATATTTTCACCTGATGTTAATAATCGCTATCAGCATCAGATGCAGCCGGAACCAGATAAAGACGGAAAGAGAATTAATCTAACCTACTTTCTGGATATCCCTTCACAAGATGACAGTAATAAATTATTAATGACTCCTAATCTGAGCGGCGTTCATATACCCACCTTTGAAGAAGCAGCTCAATGTCTGGAAACAGGATCAGACCCAATACCGTTCACTTAATCCTACTATCAAAAGTAAAACGATAGAATGATAGAACGATAAAAACGATAAAAAACGAAAAGAGCTGCTCTAATTTTAACGGCAAATGAGTGATAAAGAAATTTAAGATTTTATTTTTTATCGTTATTATCGTTCTATCGTTTTTATCATTTTTTTCTCTTAGATTTTGATTAAGCGAACGGTATTGGGCAGACCTGTTTGGTTCAGACTTGGGCTATCAAAAACTTTAAATTTTCTACATGAAAACTTCCTTAAACATGTGACCGTTTGTCTTCAAGTTTGGGAGTGTTGACACCGAGTAAATGGGTTACAATTATCCTGCTTATCATGCCGCTTGCGATCATGTTTATCCTGTCTTTATGGATTTAGTAGAGAACCAAGATATGCAGAATCGCAGGGCGGCATGATAAGAGGGTAAAGGAAGAGATATGAACACAGTGTTAAGAAACTTTTCATGCTGAAACTTGAGACTTTTTGAAGCCCATGTAAGGCCTTGGGCGAAATGAATGGGGTTAGAAGTCCATGCTCTAGCTTATTTTTTATTCATGAGCTGGCATTGGGGACAGCGGGAGATGTTTTTTTGAGTATTTTCGATGTAGGTGTGCGAGCAAAATTCGCAGGTGCGGCTTTGCAGAGCAAATTGGGCCACTTCTTTTTTTCGCGTGGCAAGCCAGATGCCAATAACTAGGCTAAGGCCTAGGGCTAAATAGAGAATGCAGGCAGTTTCAGGAGAGATATCAATCATTTAAGAAGCTTTTTATTTCATCACCGGTGCAGCAAAATATTAACGTTATGCTGCCTGACTTTGATTTTTCTGAAAAGGGCTTAAAACGGATGAATTTGATCAGGCGATCGGCGATCATCTGAAGTTTTTTATCTAAAAACTCATGCTCGCGGCGTGCCTTTTGGATAGTTCCAGTTGGCCCATCTACGACTACAGCATATTCGATGGGAAAATGATTTGGGGCTAAGATAAAGCGCCCGAGTGTATCGTAGGGTCGTTTTTCTCTAAAAAGACTAGAGCCGTCTTCGGTAATTGCAAGTTCTTTAAATGAGGCAGAAACTTTAAGCTGCAATGGAAACATTTTTGGTGCATAGGTAAGCTTTGGCAAAAGATGCTCAACATCTTCATCAGAAAAAGATGTCATACTATCGGACATGAGCTCATCTGAATCATTGAGAGACGGCAAACGCAAGTTGCCCAAATTCTTACGCTTACTTTCTTGATCATCAAAATTAAAACAAATCAGAGAGCTATCAAAATCATCTGATTCTTGTACACCAGCTTGGGCTATGGGTTCATCGTCAATGGCAACATTCAGTGGAATCATTTCTTGAGATGTCTCTTGATAGTCATTGAGGCGAATGCGAAAGGTCCCAAAAAGCACAAGGTGAATGATAAGCGACCAAAAAAGCGCTTGTAAAAGTGCTGTATCTAAAAAAGATGTACGCTCTTTTAATCCAACAGAAGCATTTTGTCCAAGGCGCTGAAAGTGTACCATGGCTACATCTTTGGTTTAAACGAAAGGCGAATTCGGCCTGAGCATTCTTGCGAACATTGCTGCACCTGAGTAAATAAGCGTAAAAACTGTCCATAATCAACGCGTTTGTCAATGCTCAAAACAATTGTCGGCAGGCTTTGGGCATGTTTTTCCTTCATGGCGGCAATAAGTTCACTAAGCCGGTCTTTAACAGAGGCCATATCTACAATTTCTTTTTTTGAGCCAAGGTAGATAACATGATCGCTATCCATGATTACGAGCAGTTGGGCAAGCTTTGCGGGTTGATCACAGGGAAGTTGCGGCGTTTCAATAAGCAAAGATTTTAAGGGAAGAATTTCGGATGTAACAAGAAAAAATATAAGCAGCAAAAAAATTACGTCCACAAGCGGTGTAAGATCTATTAAGTTGTGACATGGTTTAAGACGGGCAGTAAAACGCATAATTACCCTACAGACTCCCGCGATTCTAAAAGATCTACCACTTCAGCAGCAGTTGCCTGCATATCGACTGTCATGCCTTCAATGCGGCTAACTATGTAGTTATAGCCAATAACGGCGGGTATGGCAACTACAAGTCCCGCAGCAGTTGTTACCAGGGCATATTCCATTGCCTCACCAATTTGTGTAGCTGAAATTTCTATAAGACTTGAAACACGCATTTCACCAAAGGCTTTTATAAAACCAATTACGGTTCCTAAAAGGCCTATAAGCGGAGCTATATGAGCAATAATTGATAATATGCGTGCATTTTTTTCCATCTTGGCAATTTCTATAAGACCGCGCAGTTCCATGGCATTTTCGATGTATTCTGCCGGACGATTATGTTTACAAAGGCCGGCTTTTACAATATTAGCAACAGCTCCGCCTTTATTTTCACAGATGTTCATAGCTTCTACTATGTTGCCATCTATAATTTCGCGGCGCACAAGGATAAGTAAAGCGTCAGTGTCGGTATCTACTTTTTTAAGATATAGCACACGCTCAAAAAATACACCGGCGGCAAGTATTGAACAGCATATGATCACCACCAGCACCAAATTTACGTGAGCAAACCATACACCAATTTCTTGTAGAAGCGCCCAAAAACTACTAGTATCCATATTTTTCCTCTAATTTTTTTGATGCCCTCTGGCCCCATTCTCCGCCTTTTTTGGCGGTGGTTTGCAGTTGCCTAAATGCTAAATCGCGCCTGCCTTTAAGCTCGTAGAGCTCAGAGCGTAAAAACATGGCTTGTATGCGAAGACTTGATGCACTTCGCTCATTAATTACTGATGAGAGCAGCATCATAGCTTTATCAAGCTCTCCACATTTACGATGCAGCTGGCTTTTTGCAATAAGGATTTCAAGTAAAAGCTCTTCTTTGCACCCAGTTGCCTGCACGATCTGTGCTTTATTTAAAAAGCTAAATGCAGCGCTATAATCCTCGTCTCGGCTTTTTTGGGCAGCATATTCGATAAGGGCTAAAACAAGCGCATCTCCCTTTTCGCATTTATAATTTGCAGCATATTCTATCAGATGGCTTAGTTCTTCACGAGCTTGGCTCTCATTTCCTTGCAGAAGCAGAGTGCGCGATTTTAAAAAAGCTGCTTGGCTATAGAGAAGATGTGGTTTTTCTTCTTTCATATTAACAATTAAATTTTTTATGCCATCACAGTCTGTTATTACTTCATTTAAATTTCCAAGTGTATAGTGCGTAAGGGCTCTTTCATGCTGAGCTTTTAAAATCCTAGCATAAAAAAGTGGCTGAATACTTGAACTAAGAGTAGAAGCAAGTGCATTACCTTGATCTATAGCATTATTAAGTGTTGTAACAACTTCGTTTAAAGTTTTTATTTGTATTGGTGAAAGTCCATTTTGGGGACTTTCTTCTCGATCTGCTGCTGCAATAAAAAAGGCAGCTAATACGCCAAAATAGGTATCGGCATAAGACTTAGGCATTTTTTTTAGATGACTAATGGCCTGAATATCATATGCGGCGTACTGCTGTTCAGAAAAAATGCGATAATAGGCTTCGGCGGCATATTGAGAGGCAGGAAAATCAAGAACAAGCTCTGAAAACACAGGCTTGGCATCTTGGTCTAGACTTTGCATTGCAGAACCCATAAAAAAGAGCACTTCATCGCGGTGGGTATAGTGCGGATGATCACGCTCTATAATAGAAAATTCTTCAAGTGCAGCTTCTATTTGACCTGTTTGCCAAAAGAGGAGTGCTTTTTGAAAAAGCGCATCTACATAATGCGCGCTATCAGGATACCTTTGCAAAAACTGATTACAGAGCCACAGGGCACCTTTAGAATGTATGTTGCTTGATTGTCGAAGACAAGACATTGTGCTCAAAACATAGAGCCAGTGGCTTTTTTCGATAAGTTCCGCATGAGTTTGTTGCGGCAGGGTGTTTTCTAAAATAAGGCAGGCAGTTTCGGGCTGGTTATTTTCTAAAAAATAAAAAACAATTTTTTCAAACAAGGGATATGTTTTTTCAATATGCATTTTGCTCAAAAGTTGCAAAAGGGCCTGTTCTGGTTTTTGCTTAGTGCACTTTTTGGCGCATGAAAATGCCTCCCAAAGGATCTTATCATCAGGCTCGGCTATTTTTTCAAAATAGCCAAATGCGCCATCAAAGTTTCCTAAATTTTTTTCAGCCAAAGCTTGCAGGGCAAGACTTGAAGTGCTTTGTGGATTATTTTCAGAAAAAACCTTTAGGCAAAGATCGTATTTTTTTTGAAGAAAATAGCAAGTAGCGAGGCGAGATGAAAGGCTGTCCAAAAATGACTGAAAACTTTGTTTAGAGAGTGTTTGAGGAAAGACATGAGCAAGGCCTGCTTCAAATAAATATTTATATAAACAAGTGGCTTTTTCGTATTCTTTTTGGTTGTAGCATTGGTTGGCAGTTAATAATTTAAGTTCAGCATGACGTTCTATTTTTGCATGAAGTGCTGCTACCTTGTCAAAGTCTTGTCTTGAAAGCCTTCTTTGAGGCGTTCTTAAAAGCTCTTTCATGACTTTTGCAGCTTGCATGAGGTTTTCTTGAGCTAGAAAAGATTCTCCCAGACTTGTCTTTAGGCTTATCCAATAAGGTTTAAAGGCTTCATCACCTAAAAGCTGGTGGATCAGTGCCTGTTCCTGTTTAAAGTTTGATGAGCGCTCATATGCTGTTGTAAGCATCATATAGATTATAATTCGCTCGTCATTTTGCAGGCGGCGAAACGATTGATCGCCAATAAGCTGCTCAAGTATCGCTATAGCAGTTTGGAGGCTCTCTTGAGATGATTTATTGAGCTCAAGTTCTGCCGTACGAGCAAGGGTAAGGGCCTTTGATGATGAAAGCCGCGGCGTGCTTTGGGAATACTGGCTTTCAGCAACAAGTATGTGGCTTTGCAGACAAAGGAAAACAAATGTAGAGAAAAGAAATATCATCCCAGGCATAATATACTCAATAAATGCCATTACAATACCTTAAGAGGGTACTATTGTAAAGAAATGATCCGTGCATTTTATGAAAAAAAAACAACAAAAGTACGAAATGTCTTGCACAATATGGTGCAGGTTGGTTAAGTACAATAGTTGTCCATAACATTTAAACTTTAGGAGAAATCATTATGGGACTTAATGACACTATAAAGCGTATGCGTGAACTGCTTGCTGGAATTTCGGTTGATCTGGAAAAGTCAGTAGGCGGAAACAAAGCAGCTTCTCAAAGAGTGCGCACAGGCACTATTAGACTTGAGAAAGTTGCTAAGAACTACCGTAAAGAATCAATTTCTGCTGAAAAGCACGGTGGATCAAAGAAGCAAGCTAAAAAAGCGACAGCTAAAGCTCCTGCAAAAGGCAAAGCTAAAGCTCCAGTAAAGGCTACTAAGCCGCAAGCAAAAGCAAAGCCAAAAGCTTCTAGCCCAGCTAAGAAGCCAATGATGATGAAGCGCCCAACGGCTAAAATCCCCGTTAAGAAAGCGTAATTCAGGCTCCAAGCTTATTTTTGCTAGTAGAAGGGGAAAATTCATTTCCCCTTTTTTATTTATCATTTGGTCTTTTGTATGAACGATATCCTGCTAAACATTGATTCCATGAGTCCTGAGGGTTGGGGAGTAGCCAAGTGGCTGCGTCCTGAGGGGGTTTTACGGCAGGTTGTAGTTCCCAATTCTTTGCCTGGTGAAAGCGTTTCATGCGATCTTTTTTACTGCAGCAATAAAAAAACAAAAGGCCTTATTGGCAAAGTAGTTCATGTTACAAAGCCATCAAATCTTCGCATACAACCGCGTTGTAAACATTTTAGTGTGTGCGGAGGATGTACGTGGCAACAGCTTGGCTACGATGAGCAGCTTGCAATTAAAGAAGCAAGGCTCAAAGAGTTATTTGGTGATCTTTTAACAGAATCTACGATTTTTTATCCCATTATTGGATGCCCTGAAGCTTGGGGATATCGCAATAAAATGGAATTTAGTTTTTCACAGGATCTCAAAGGCCAAAAATTTTTAGGCCTTATTATGAGATGCTCTAAGGGTAGAGTATTTAATCTTGAAGAGTGTCATCTTGTAAATCCTTGGGTAAGTAATACCCTCCAGCATTGTTTGAAATGGTGGCAAGAAACTACGCTGAATGCATTTTATCCTCCCAAAAGTAGTGGACAGCTGCGCTCTCTTACCATGCGTGAGGCACAAACTACTGGCGACCGGGTTGTGATTCTCACGGTATCCGGCAATCCAGATTATCCCATGAAGCAGTCCCAACTAGATGCTTTTGTAAAAGTGTGCATGCTGCATGCTACACCAAAATTACATAGTACTTTGTCAGTTATATTGCGCATTCAGCAGGCACATAAGGGAAGGGAAACTCAATTTTTTGAAATGGTACTTTTAGGCCCTGATAGTTTTCGTGAAAAGATAAATATTGGCTCTAAAGAAATAGAATTTGTCATAAGTCCAAGTTCTTTTTTTCAGCCCAACTCACTTCAGGCAAGTCGAATTTATGAAAGGGCACTTGAATTAGCAAATCTTAGCTCTGACATGATACTCTACGATCTCTACGCAGGAATTGGCGTTTTTGGTATGTGCGCCTCGCACCTTGTTAAAGAGGTAATAGCAATAGAGATCTCAGCTGATAGCGCCTACGATGCCAAAGTAAATAGCGACAGGCAAAAACTTGCTAATTTTCGTATGATCAAAGCAGATGTTGCCAAGGCATTAGAAGATAAAAGCCTTCCGCAAGCAGATGTTGTCATTGTAGATCCTCCAAGAACAGGTCTTGGCTTGCAGGCAATTGAGCATATAGTAAAACTTGCTGCCCCAACTCTTGTATATGTTTCGTGCAATCCGAAAACACAAAAAATAGATGTCCAAGAACTTGTTAAGGCAGGTTATACGTTTGCCGCCATCCAACCGATCGATCAATTCCCTCAAACTATTCATGTAGAAAATATTGTAATTTTAAAAAAAGCAAGCTCCATATAGCTAGCCTTTTATCATAAATTATGTAATAGTATTTCAAACCCCTAAGTAAGAGGAATAAGACTATGATGAAGAAGGCCTCCTATCTCGCGAGCCTCTTTTTTGGACAGATGCAGCTATCAGCCGCAGATCCAGCAGCACCCGTGGCAATAGATCAAGGCATTTCACAGACTCTTGTGATGGTTGGTATTGCGCTTGCATTTTTTTACTTTATCCTATGGCGACCAGAGCAAAAACGCCGCAAAGCCCTTGACACGCAGCGTAGCAGCATGAAAAAAGGTGATAGGATAGTCTGCATGGGCCTTGTTGGCACCATCAGCAAAATCAAAGAAGATACAGTAGTTATTCGCTCAGCGACTTCCGAGCTTGAGTTTTTAAAAGCTGCAATTTCAGAAGTACAGCCAGGAACTTCTACAGAAGAAGATAAGTCTCAATAAGGCTAATTTGTCATACCTTATAATAGCCCAGCTAAACTGGGCTATTATATTTTTATCCTTTTAAAAAAATAATGGATTTTATGAAAATATTGTCTTTAGTATGCTTGTTTTGCAGTGTCATGTGTACTTCAGTTTTTGCGGAGAATACTTTAATGAATGTTTTTGTTGAACCGGGAAATCCACGTTTAAGCCTGCCGGTAGAAGAAGTTCTAGAGAGTGAAATATCCTCTAAAGAAATTCAAGAAATTATAGATCATATGTATCTTGTTGCAGGTGGTGAGCGCACAAATCCTGCAGCCAAAGTAATGGTGGGTCTTGCGGCTCCTCAAATTGGCGTCTACAAACAAATAGTTTTGGTTGATGTTGGTGCTAATGCAAAAAGAGAACTTGGTGAGCTAAAGGCATTTATTAATCCAAAAATTATCTGGAAATCAGAAGAAACAGATAAAGAGCGCGAAGGCTGCTACTCAGTAGATGGCCGTATTTTTGGAGTTGTGGATAGACCAATTAAAATTACATTCACGGCATACGATCGTGATGGAAATTTCTTAACCGAAGAAATTTCAGGTTTTCCTGCCCGAGTTTTTCAGCATGAAGTAGATCATCTTCACGGTATACGCTTTGGTGATAGAGTCCTTCAAGATGGCGGCTGTATTCACTGGGTTGAAGAACATATGTTTCCAGAATATAAAAAAACTTGGCAAGAATGGTCTCTGCATGTTCCTGCTGATGTATGGCTTGCTATGAAAAATGGTCAACCCTACGAACACAAAAATTAATTGGTATAAGTGATATGAAAAACTTTACATTTGCCTTTATTTTGTTTTTAAGCTTTACGCAAGCTTACGCAAATGAATCAGTTATCTGTCGTGATCTTCGGGTCAGTTATGACATTGAAAGGTTAGAAGAAGAACTAAAGCTTGTAGAGAACTATTATATGCCGCGCTCACTTGGACGAGATTACTGGGTAGCAATACCTTTAAGAAATCCCACCGGAACTGAGACTCAAGAGGGTCTTGATTTACGAAAAAGTCTAAAAAAAAACACGATGCTGCCATGCAAAAATACTATATTCTTAGAGCAACTTCCCTATATATCATCAATTCTTGATGATCTAGCACAAAAGTTTAATACTGAAATTGGTTTGGTAAGAATTTCCAAAGTTCTTAGCCAAAATGCAATTAAGCCGCATCAAGATGGATCTATGTTTGACATACATCAACGATCAATTTATCGATTACACATACCAATTGTAACCGGTGAAGATGTTATTTTTGAAATTGATGGCAAAAGCTATCATCTTGAGCCGGGAACTTTGTATTATACCAACGTGTCAAAAACACATTCCGTGATAAATAACGGACTTTTCGATCGCATTCATATAATAATCGATGTGCATGCAAGCAATGAGCTGTATGAACATATCCTTCAATCGCCTGAACTTGAGTGTGAATTATAAAAATGCACCCGCTAAAAGCGGGTGCATTTTTTTGGTTGTTATCTACTATCTGGATGAAGAGCTAGATGATGATGACGATGATGATGATGATGAGTCATGAGTACAAGTACAAGTAATTGTACCGAGCGTGCCATCATCTTCACCGTTTGTGCCAGCTGTGAAGTAGAGCTTTTTTGGATCTTTATGTGAAAACTTTAAAGACCAAAGTCCCTCTATGTAAATAATGGTCCCTTCTTCGTCTGTTAATGGGCCAAGATAGGCGCCAGTCAATGGGTTATAGGCATTAATTACGCCGTTACCAAAGTTTCCAACAAGAAGTGCTCCATCAAATCCGCAAAAGTTATCTGGTGTAATTGCAAGACCCCAAGGGGAATTTAGCTCACCTTGTGATACAAGACGATTTTCAAGTACGCCATCTTGGCTGAAAATGTCCACATATCCGTTACCAAGGCCTGGAACATCATCTGCCCCGCCTTCATCGGGTAATGCAAAGGTCACGTAAAGATTTCCGTTGAATACGCGAGCATTAAAAGGAGAAAAACCTAAATTATCAAGCGCTGGATCTGTAAAAGAAAATAGATAAGAAAAATTTGTGTCATAAACATCCACTAAGTCATTAAAAAAGTCAGTGGCAAATAATCTTGCTTCACCTTCAAATTCGCCAAGGGCAAGGCCTTTATAGACGGCTCCAGCTCCACTTCTATCAGCAACCAAAACAGCATTTACCGGATCTAAATCACGATTGAAGGCGTAAATTTGTCCATCTTCGGTTACGGCAATGAATTCAGCGCGAAAAGTGGTCATAGGTATAATAAAATCATTTTGGGTGTGATTTTTTTCAATCCCTGTTGGAGTTGTATCTATAGTAAATAAAAAAATTCGCACAGCACCTTGTGGACTATACGATGTAGCAAGGCCAGCGCCGTTATCAGCTACAACTAAATTATGATATTTATCAAATGTTAAACCCCAAGGGTTTCTAAGATTAGGGTCAGTGTTTGGTGCAACTCCAGGTATACTTGATACCAGATTTGTCACTTCTAAATTGCATTCTGCAGTAAGTGATGTAGCCAAGGACATCACAAGAGAAAAAAGACCAACTGTAATTTTGTTTCTTAACACGTTCATAGAATCCTCCATTTTTTTGTGTATTCTTTTTATAGCCAGAAAAAAATGCTTTGTCAACAAAAGGATTTGGGGAAAATCTCAATGTTGTGAAGTGTTCTTGTTGCATAATTAACCACTGAGGCACTGAGCTCACTGAGAGGGTTGAGATAGGGAGAAATATTAATTGGCAATCCTGAGCAAGTGTTGGTAGAACAGAGTTGTTGCGTAGTGGCTTAATTTTAATGAAAGGCTATTGGAACATGGCCTTCGTCGCCTGATCACTAAGCCTTCTCATTTTTCTCAAATATCTCAGTGAGCTCAGTGTCTCAGTGGTGATTTATGCAACAACGCCTTGTGAGAGAAGGATTTTGAGGAGTTGGATTTTTTGATTAGAACTTTTCGGGGGGTTGAACCTTTTGGGTGTAACTATCGATGATTTGGCCATCGGGAGTTATAGACTGGAAGGTGCGATTTTCTTGAGTGAGCTCTACCATCATGAACTGGCGAGCAGATTGGGTTTTAGCAAGATACATTGTACGGCTTGCTTTTTTGGGAATTCTAGGCTTTACGCCCCATGATCCATCACCAAAGTAGACCACACCATCGGGATGTTCAAATCCATCAATTAAAGGATGTGTGCGCTTATAAGCATGCTCATGATTTTCAAATGCCGCATGCAGGCTATAGCGCTCAAAAAGCGGCACCCAATGACGACGTATGGCAGAGCTTTCTCGCATACGAAAATAGCGCACCGAAGGGTATGCTGGAACGTGATAAATAGCAAAACGATGAGTACTTGAGTAACTTTGACGAAGTGCATTCTGCAGCCATGTGGTTTGCTCACCGCCAATGGGGTGAGTGTGATTTGAATCTAAGAGGCAAATAGACATATACTTGCCAAACAAAATCAATTTGTAGCCTTGTAAACCAGGGCAGGCAAAAAGTGAGTAGAAAAATTTTGCTTGTTCGGGTGTTTGGCCGTAATAGCCAATTACTTCGTGATTCCCAATGGCTGGAAGAAGGGGAATAATGCAGCCATCAGAGTCTTTCATGTTTTTTGACCAGGATTTTAAAAAAACCAGCCAGCGATCAAATCTGTCAGTACCTTTTCTTTTATCATGTACACTGTAGGCAATGTCTCCGCCTAAAAGCACAAATCTTGGATTCATGGAAGCGACTTTTTTTGACATTTCTTCAAAAGGCTCGCCATTATCATGATCATGATAAGCATCACCGCCTGCTACAAAGCGTATGGGCTTTGTAAGATCGCGCGGCATAGTGTGGAATTTATATTCCTCTTTTTCTTGTGGAAGGCGAAAGCTGTAAATGCAATCGGAATCAAGTGCTTTTACCTCTACAGTGTGCACAAGATATGGGGCATCATAAGGAAGCAGTTTATGGCTGCCTTGAACTTTTTTCCATTCATTTTCTACGGTCTTTTTTACTTCGATTTCATCACTTTCATTTTTTATATCTGAAAGCCACTGTATAGTCATGGTTGTCGTAGGATCGTTTTGCCAGGTAAGATATAGTGCATCGTGCGCTGCAAGTGATGTTGCAGCACAGATAAAAAATAAAATAATATTATAGTACATTAAAGATCTTTATTATTACGTGTTTTTTGCGATTGCAAATTCAGCTACCTTTTCAAGCAATTTTGTGCCACGAGCTAAAAAGCCTTTTATTTCATCACCGCTGAGCTCCTTTTGGCCGAGTGCTGCTAGGTCATACATTTCGCGGACCATAAGTGCTGCAAGCTCAGGATGGCTTGAATGCATTTTGTAAACAGCATGAACAAGCGGGCTATTGGTATTAGCAATAAACGTTTTTTTAACAGGTGCACTTGGCATTTTATCTTTTGAAATGCGTGCAAGGTAGTCTCTTAAGCGTCTTTCTTCTTCTGCAAGCACAATAAAGCCTGCAGTATCTTGTGAATGAAGGCTTTTGGCTTCCACTTCAAGATTTTCAAGGCTTAAAGCTTTACGTATAAAATCGGCGATTCTTCCAGCTTCTGTTTTGCCTTCGGCATCAAGTACTGATTTTTCTTTGGTGGCATCAATGAGACCATCTTGAAGACTTGCATCAATACGCTTAAAGCGTACTGAATGACCGCGTTCAAGCTGCGACATGACTGCTGCATCAAGAGGCATTTTGGCAATCAGAATGTCAATGCCTTTTTGTTCATACATATCAATAAGGGGCGATCCCATTTGATCTTCAGTAACGTAGTAATAGGTAGATTCAGTATCTGGTGTAACCCAAGTACCTTTTGTCGTTTTCCAGACCAAAAATTCTTTTGCCTTTAAGGCAAATTTATCATCATTAAGCAGGCCAAGCTTTACAATAAACTCGCAGTCTTCCCATACCTTATAAAAGCGCTCAAGGTCTGTTTTATAAAGCGTATGAAGGGCATCTACCACTTTTTTAGCAATATGGCCGCTTAAGGCTCGTACGGTTTTATCAACTTGCAAATGGCTTCTAGATACATTAAGAGGAATATCTGGGCTGTCTATGACGCCTTTAAGTATGGTAAGGTATTCTGGTAAAATATCTTTGCAGTCATCTGATACAAAAACCCTATTTGAGTAGAGTTTAACGTGGTTTTTGTTGAAGTCAAAATCTTTATGAATGCGTGGAAAATAGAGAATTCCTTTTACGTGAAAAGGGTAATCGACGTTAAGGTGAATCCAAAAAAGAGGTTCTTCTTCAAATGGGTAAAGATCTTGATAAAAGTCAGTGTATTCTTTGGTGCTGCAATTAGCGGGCTGTTTTTGCCATAACGGCTCTTTGCTATTAACGAGCTTGTCATTTACATAAATAGGATAAGGTAAAAACAGACAAAACCGGCGTACGGTATCAAGCAGATGTTTTTCATCCAGAAAATCTTCGTGATCTTTGCCTATATGTAAGATTACATCTGTGCCGACTTGAGATCTATCAGATGGGATAATTTCATATTCTGATGAGCCATCACAGCTCCACTGAATAGCGGCTGAGCCTTCTTTATAAGAAAGGCTTCGGACTTCTACAGTATCTGCTACCATATAACTTGAGTAAAACCCGAGGCCAAAATGGCCTATGAAAGCATCATTTGTCTGATAAGCTTTTACAAACTCCTCAGCTCCTGAAAAGGCAATTTGCGCTAAATATTTTTCTGCTTCTTCAGCATTAAGGCCAATTCCGGTATCTGAAAAGGTGAGGGTTTTGGCCTCTTTGTCGATACGGATGTCAATTCGATGGGCATCTACTATTGTAGTATCTGCAATAGAGCGTTTAACGATCGCATCGCATGCATTAGAAACGAGCTCGCGTACAAAAATATCTTTTTCTGAATAAAGCCACTTTTTAATGATTGGCAAAATATTCTGACTATGAATTTGGAGTTGGCCTTTTGTCATATTTCACGTATAATAAAGAGGTTAATAGAGCCTCTTGCAAACTCGGGCGCTTGGGCAATTTTTGGCGGTTTTGCCCCAATTTTGAGATTTGCCATAAATCCCCTACTCTTAGGAGTATGTGGATTTATGGCAAATCTCAAAATTGGGGCAAAACCACTCAAAAATGGGCCAAGCGCTCGAATTTGCAAAAGGCTCAAACGATAAATTATCCTATACACCGTTATCGAAGTCAATACCTTTTAATGAGTAATATTTTTTTAAAGATAGATGAGCTTACACAAGATGTAAGCCTTAAAAGCCATTATGCAGCACTTTCTCATCGCTATCGCAATGAACAGGACAAAACACTGCAAAATACTCAAGAAAATCTTGCCTATATAGCATGTAGAATGCCGGCAACTTTTGCAGTCTGTAGCGAGGTTTTTAAAAGATTAAAAGAAATTGCACCAAATTTTGCGCCTAAAAGTATACTTGATGTAGGCTCTGGGCCGGCAACTTGTGTGCTAGCACTCTTTGAATATTATGACATTCCAGAAATTATTACATTAGTTGAGCGCGATCAAGCATTTGTGGGCTATGCAAAGCAATTTCTTCATGATGTAATCAACAAATGCACCTGGCAGACAAAGCTTCCAGAAGCTCAAAAATTTGATCTTGTAACTTCATCATATATGCTCTCCGAGCTTGATATTGGTATGCAAGATCAAATGCTTGCAACCATGATAGAGTGCACCTCAGATTGCATTATGTTAGTAGACACGGGCACACCGCACGGCTATTCCAGGCTAATACGTGCAAGAGATTATTTGATTGAACAAAAATTTACGATATTGGCACCTTGTCCACATAATAATGCATGTCCAATCATCGCGCCAGACTGGTGCCATTTTTCTGTGCGCCTAAGCCGAAGTCGACTGCATCGCCAATTAAAAGATGCAGAGCTTGGCTATGAGGATGAAAAATTTTGCTATCTTATTGCTAGCAAAACCATGGTAAGAGAACATGAATATGAAAGAATTTTAGCCCCGCCGCTTAAACGTACCGGCCACATGCATCTAAAGCTTTGCATGCCGGATGGAAGTTTATGCAACACTATAGCCTCTAAAAAGATGAAAGAGCGCTATCAGAAGGCTAAGAAATCAGACTGGGGAGATGCCTTATAATGCGAATTTTTATTGCACAATGTAATCCCATACTTGGGGACTTTGACTACAATCTAAAAGGCATATTTGAAGCTCTTCAAAAAGCTAAAAATGCTAACTGCGATCTAGTAGTCTTTCCGGAGCTTGCCATCTGTGGGTATAACCCCGAAGATCTTCTTTTGCAAAAAAGTTTTGTTAAAAAAGCTGAAAATGCACTTCATGAACTTGCAAAAGCTTGTACAGACATTGCAGCCATTGTAGGAACTGTACGTAAAAATAGTATACTGCCTGGAAAGCCTCTATGCAACTCTGCGGCTGTGATACTTGATGGTGAAATTATAGGCTTTCAAGATAAATGCCTGCTTCCTACCTATGATGTATTTGATGAATGGCGCTATTTTGAGCCTGCAAAATCCGAAAAAATTTGGGAGTTTGGCGGCAAAAAAATTGGCATTACTATATGCGAAGATATCTGGCCGGCATTTGATCCATTTTTAGAGAACCGCTATAAAGATGATCCGCTTGATTGTTTTGAAAATGGCAAAATAGACTTTCTCATCAATATTTCAGCATCGCCTTATGCTTATGGCAAAATAAAAAACCGCATTCATGGCGCTAAGAAAATAGCTAAAAGGCTTTCGTGTCCTGTGGTTTTAGTAAATCAGATTGGCGCGCAAGATGGGATTTTGTTTGATGGCTCAAGTTTTGTTGTATCACCGCATGATGAACTCCTTGCCCAAGCCAAAAGTTTTGCAGTTGATACGGCAATTTATGATAGTGAAAAGCCGCATAAAGTGGCGATCTGTCACTTTGAGCCTGGCCAAGAGCTCTTTTTAGCTCTGAGCATGGGAATAAGAGATTATTTTCATAAACAATCTTTTTCAAAAGCGTGTCTTGGCCTATCCGGAGGCATTGATTCTGCTGTGGTTGCGGCCGTTGCAGTAGATGCCTTAGGTCATGAAAATGTATTTGCCCTTATGTTGCCATCAAGATTTAGCAGCACTCAAAGTAGTGAAGACGCACTAGAGATTATAAAAAATTTACAAATCCAAAGCCAAGAGACCTCGATAGAGCCTGCTTTAGAAGTCTTTTTAGATACCTTAGAATGTCCTAAAGATTCTGAAAGCTTTGAAGTAACCGAAGAAAACCTTCAATCACGTATTCGCGGCATGCTGCTTATGGCCATCTCCAACAAATTGGGTTATTTGGTGCTCAGTACAGGAAATAAAAGCGAAATTGCCATGGGCTACACCACGCTATATGGCGATTCTGTAGGCGCAATAGGCGTTCTTGGTGATCTATTAAAGCGCCAAGTTGTTGAAGTTGCACGCTACATCAACCGAGCCTCTCAAATTATACCCGAGAGTGTTATCTTGCGCGCCCCAACCGCGGAGCTGCGCTTAAACCAAAAAGATAGCGACACCCTTCCAGAATATCCGATATTAGATATTATCGTTGATGAGTACATCGTGCATCTTAAAACAGATGATGCAATAAGCCAAGAGCATGGCTTTGATTTAAAGCTTGTGCAAGATGTTTTAAAAAAAATCCACCAAAACGAATACAAAAGGCGCCAACTGCCTTTCAGTTTACGAGTCTCTGACAAAGCCTTTTCAGTCGGCCGCAGAGTGCCTATTGTGAGTAAGGGTTAAATGAAAGGGGTAGGAGTTCCTCCGGCCTGGGATGAAACAAATGGCCTAAAATTGGATAATTTTTCTCTCTAAAATACCCCCCAGATTTGGTCCTGATTTTTTATGTTTCAAAAATGTGAAAGCCACTTGTCCTGTAGGGACAAATATATTAATAGCCCACGGTGAAACCGTGGGTATAATTGTAAAAGAAAATTAAGTCGCTTCGCGACGGTTTATTATTTTAACTTAACATTCTACTCCGATTTATTAAGTCGTCGCGAAGCGACTCAATCTTCGTTTATAACTATACCCACGGTTTCACCATGGGCTATTAATAAATTTGTCCTTTCAGGACAACAATCTAGGGGAAAAAATCGACAAGGCTTTCTTCGAATATCTTCGATTTGTTTCACCCCACCTCCGGCCCCTTTCACTTACTTTTACAGGCCTCTTTTACTTATATAGTCCAAGTAAAGATTGCAAAAATTTCCGGGAGATTATATGTGTAAATTTTATAAGAGAGGTGTTATGAAGTTCTTGCGCGCATTTGTGATTATTATTGTTATCTTGTTGGTCCTGTTTTTTCTCGCCTGGAAAAAAGCACCGGATATTATCGCTTCCAATCTCTCAGACAAAATGCAGGTTGAAGTAAAGATTGGCGATATTGGTCTTGCAGCAAACGATGTAAACCTTCAAAAAATTCAAATTGCCAACCCAAAAGGCTCGATAGCTCCTGTTGCCTTTTCAGCCGAGCGTATTGACGTGCGTGCGCCAGTTACAAATTACCTTAAGGATGCTATCGTTATTGATGCACTCGAGATCAATAATATCTATATGAGCTTGGAATTTACTTCTCCAACGGCTACATCCGGAAACTGGACTACAATAATGGACAACATGAAAAAGTCCTCACCTGCCTCAGATAATCAAGAAAAAAGCAACAAAACCATACTCATTAAGAAACTTATCTTAACTGATATTAAAGTTGATCTTTCCTATCCAATGATGCCTGTAAAGAAGCTCGATCCAATTGCACGCCTTGAATTTAGCGATGTATCAAGTGAATCCGGTGTATCTGTAGATCAGATCGCAAAACTTGTGCTGGAGCAGGTGTTAAAATCTGTTTTAGAAAAGCAAGGTATTAAAAATACGATTCAAAAGGTCATTCCAAACGGCATGTTGGATAACTTTCCTTCGCCATTTTAAATCGAAGCTGTAAGGGGAGTAGGGCGAATCCGGCCTTTTCGTATTTTTCTATGAAATAGAGTCCGACAGTCTGACTTGCCCTAAAGAGCTTCCCACAAGCCCTTCAAGCTTTGCCATCACATAGAATGGAACTGAAAGAATATGGCCATCTAAAGAAATATTGTGTTCTGAAATGCGAACACCTAAGGCTATTTTTTTTTGCTCCATAAAGCTATGTAGAGAACGTAATGACCCAGTAGAACCAGATTTGACCTCTATTGGCACTATTTTAGATTCGATAGTTTTGACAAAATCTACCTCAGCAGTACCTGCACTTTCACTTTCCCAGAATAGCAGCGGTAGATTTGAGTGGGGTTGTGCATTTGCTAATAGTTCTTGCCCAACAAACTGCTCGGCAAGCATACCTGCATTGATCTGTAAAAGCCCTTTATCAAAGAATTCCTGCGCATTCACATTACATGCCGTTTGAAGAAGTCCAATATCCAGAAAAAGCAATTTAAAACGGTGGTCTCGAATATGACTATGAAGAGGCAGGCCGCTGGCTGTAGTGGCAAATACTTGATTTATAAGACCTGCATGGGCTAAAAGTTGGAGCGCTGGTTTTAAATCTCGCGATCTTGCATCTCTTTCAATGTGTGTGTATTTTAAAATCTGTCCAATAAGACTAGGTGTTTTTTGGAAAATCATCTGCAAGTATTTATGTTGCACTTGAGTGGCATATTTACCAAAATCACTTTGGTAGGCCTGCAGTATTCTATCGTGGACTTTTTGTGCTTCTATGAATGAATTAGTTTCAACGTATGCCTGAACCGCTGCAGGCATACCGCCTACATAAAAATACTGACGAACCCATTTTAATAATTCGCTATGTTCTGTTGCTGACAATGGCTCTTCTTGGGTTAAAGTAGCAAGTCGGCCATATACTATAGGTGCGCATGCTTCTAAAAACTCACTGAATGATAGAGGGCGTAAATAGAGAAATTCTACTCTTCCGACAGGAAATGAATAGCGATGATCATTTAATAAAAACTCTATAAGCGAACCTGCCGCTATTACATGCAATTCTGGCATGAGTTCTTTGAAATAACGAAGACTCACAAGTGCATCGGGACATTCTTGGATTTCATCAAAAAAGAGAAGTGTTTTTCCAGCGGTAATTTTTTGTTTAAGAAGCAGCTCGAGTTCCCGTATAATTTGACCAGGATCTCGCACACTAAATGCATTCTTTAAATGAGGATAACGCTCGAAGTCCGCAACAACAAAATTTTCGAAATGATTTCTACCAAAATATTCGATTAAATAACTCTTTCCGACCTGCCTTGCCCCTCTCAATAAAAGAGGCAGGTGTTCTTTGCTATTTTTCCAAGCTATCAATTTCGGTTCAATAGAGCGTTTCATAAGTGCTTTTCCACTTTTGACCTTATTATAGCCCTAAAATGGCTTTTTTTGGTACCAATTTTAGCCATTTTATGGCGATTATACCCCATTACTTAGGAAAAAGGCTTTATTTGCGTCGTACAAAGGAATCCGCCAATGAAAGGGATCTGTGACATTTTTCATTTATTTAATATACCTTTTATTTGTTCAATAAGTGCTGCTGATTCTGCTTGCACAAGGCTTTCTCGCTCTAATTGCGGGTCTATATGAGAGTCATTTGGCATAAACACATCAAAATATTCAACTTCAGGCATTTCATTAAATACGCAATTTATTGACAAAGTGTGCGGTTCTGCTTTTGATCTTGATGGATAAGACTACGTGAAAATGCAAGGATTGATCCTTTGGTTGCTGATTGCTGACCAAGGGGTTCAAGATACGCTGTTCCCATGCAAAAAATGTGGCGTTCTTCCTGTGCAGCTTTGAAAATTCTGTGTACTCTATGGGGAGCTGATACTATTTCTTTAGTACTAAACCTATAAAGTGCTTGAGGGTATCCACCCTGAACGATAATGCTTTCAAAATAACGTGGATGGCTATGAGGAGCTTCATGACTTGTATAGGAACATCTGGAAACCAATAATTTACGCGAACTATTTC
Organism: uncultured Chlamydiales bacterium; assembly: GCA_963785335.1. Taxonomy (GTDB): domain Bacteria; phylum Chlamydiota; class Chlamydiia; order Chlamydiales; family FEN-1388; genus SZAS-7. Next base: position 41,786 of record CAWAUW010000007.1, read on the forward strand.
AACTTGTTCTGCTAAATGTTTTGGAGGAGGAAGGTGGATCCCAATGAATCCTGTAGGATTTTTCTTAAGCGTAAACGATCCGGTGGGTTGTGTGTTAAGGTATTCTTTTACGTAGGCAACAAGTCTGGAATTATCCTCAACTGTCAATTTTGGCACACGAGCTACTTCTAGAGGCTCATCGGCAGAATTTGCTAAAATTCTCGTACATCAACGCAGCTTAAGGCTACAGCTACATCTGGAGCGGTATGTACCAATAGTTTTTTAAAAATTTCATATGCTTTGGTGTACAGACTTAAAGCTTCATTCGGTTTACCCAGCTGAGTATAATATGAACCCATATCGTTATAACATAGGGCAACACTCTGGTGATCGTTGCCAAATGTATCTATAAATATGCCTACAGCTTGTTGTTGAATCGTTAGGGCTTTTTCTATTGAACCAAGCGCACTGTAGCAGTTTGCTATATATCGTAAACAATGGGCATATTCATAGTGATTCCGACCATCGCGTTCTTCATAAAAGCTTAAATTTTTAAGGTGCCCTTTTAGTGCTAATTGATATTCACGTGATGAATAGTGATCAATCGCTATCAGGCGACTGATCGATGCAATAATTGGATGATCTGGGCCATATGCTGCTAAGGCTTTTATTTTTGCTTCAGACAAAACTTGCAGTGCTTTTTGTAACTTTCTAAAAGAGTTCAAGGAGTTTGCTGAGATGCACATCATCATAATAGTTGAGGCAGAGTATTGATCTAACAGGCGATCAAGCAATCGTGGGGGCGCGATCTCGAGTTTCAATGACCTTTTTATACTGGCCCAAATTTTTAAAACAGTTTGCAAGATTGATAAGGGCGTTAGCAACGCTCAGGCTTGATTTGCCATAGCGTTTCTCGTTCTCTTCGAGTACTTGTAATAAAAGGGTTGTTGCTTCTTCAAGTCTTCCACATGAACGTAAACAGTTAGCTACATTTAGTTTAATATTAACAACCCAACCTGGGGAACATTTTTCAAAAACTAACCTTGCCTTTTCAAAGTAACACAGGGCATCATGAGGTTTACCTAATAAATCGAGGCAAAGAGCCAACTCATTCAACAAACCTCCTACAATATACTTTTTCTCCAATACCAACAGCTTCAATAGCAAGAGCCTCTTTGCATGTTGTCATAGTACCTTGTATTCTTGACGAAGTCCCCTTAGAGTTGAAAAAATGTTTCCAAGATTTGCGGCTTTTTTAATTGGGTCTTCTGAAAGTATAACGAGTTGTCTGCGGAGCTTTTCTGCTTCTTTCAGTTTTCCTGCAAAGTGAAGAGAATATGCAACCTGGCGTAGTGAAAAGATGTAGCAGCTGTTGTTATGTATGCCATTTTGTTCGTCTAACTCTAAGGCTTGATAATGCAAATTAAGAGATTCTACTGGTCTACGTAGGCAAAAGAAGCATGCGGCTATATCATTAATAAAAGTTGCAAGGATTGTTTTGCCAAAATGCATCTTTTCGATAGGCAGTGTTAACAAGCGCATCTCAAGGGCAACTTTATATGCCTCTAGCTTTTGACTAAAGGCTGTTAAAGAAGAATCATCTATAATATATAGACTGTTGTTTGTGTGGCGATTAAGTGCCGTTTTAGCAACGCGAGTTTCATGTTTGAGGGCTTTTGAGCATTCTAGCTGTTGATTTGCAAGTGTCGTATGCTGCTCAACAAACGCAAGATCGCTTCCGCATGAGTTATAGCACGCCTCAAGATAAAGGTTTGCAAGCATTGCAAGTGATAAATTACTACTCGGATCATCTACGAGGAGCAATTCGTTATTTGTTGTTAGCGAACTGCCATAGTACATACGAAAGTCAACCCGAAGTGAGTAAAGTAATGAGTAAGATAATGTATTTTCAGTTCCTTCTACAAAAGAAGCTGCAGTTAGGGGCTGTATAGTTGTCATAGGATAAATTGGGTTGATTTTTTGTTAATTTTGATCTTCTGTTTACTAAAAATCACTAAAAATCTCCCGACAATCACGCTAGAAAATTTTTTAGTCTAACAGTAAGTGAAAGAGTAGCTTGTCTAGTGTCAAAATCTCATCATAAAGTTCAGCTATTCTTATCAAGCATGCGTCGAATAAGGACATAGAGATATTTGTATGAGAAGAATTTCGGTATGTCAGGCTTGAAATCCTATTGACATCCTTGTGACGGCTTCTTGTGGTTTGCTGATAAATTTTTCTGTGGCCTCGGGACCCTATTGTAAGCAAGGCTTAATCTTATTCTATTTTTAATATTGACATTTCAGAGCCTGTCAACTAAAAAAGAGGTTATTCTTTTTTAGGTATAGTATGTGTTTTCATACCGTGTATTATATGCGAGATGCATGCCAAAATACATTACAAGAGGCATGGTCTAAGACGGAGCCTTATCTCATGCCAGCAGCTATTGCTGTAGGGGTTACCTTTATAGTGCATCAGTTGTGGGGGGCAACGGCAGCTTTATGCTTTGGAGCAGCGGCTGTAGGCATTGGAGCTGCGTTTCCATTTTTGATTACCGAACTTACTCAAAATGATATTTCACTAAGTGTTGCCCGGCTTGTATTGATTGGAATATTGCCCTTTTTTGGTCCGGTAGGTATTTTGGGCTCAGTTGCCTTGTCTGCAATTTCGTCATTTACCCAAGATATTCGTCTTTTTTCTATCAGATCAAAATTGTCAGATGCTGATCGCTTAGCAGCAGACATTATAAAAAAACGAGAAGAGCTCATAAAAGCCCGCCAAACATTAATTCAAGAATGCCAAGAAAAAAATGTAGCCGCCGAAAACTACTGGAAATCGGCAAGGCCCGTAGAGTCTGTTTATCAGTCAATAGATCGCTATGAACAGATGACAAAAGACAATCAGGCGTTTTTTGCCAACATGCTTGAGCAGTTAAAAAAACAAGAAAGCCATGAAGCTGCCACTGACATCATAGAAGATATCAAAAAATTTAAAGTGTTTATAGATGCCGTTACAGCCAAATATGAAGAAGTAAAAACCCGCGCGCTTGCAGCCTACCTTCGAATAGATACCATCCCGAGGAACTATGGGAATATTTGAACTGTTTAATTCCTTACGGTGGATGGCATTTTCAAATACACACTGTGATGTGCTGGAAGAAAAGAGTGCATCGGTTGTAGAAAGGGTAGAAGCTCTAAAAAAACAACTTGACGAAGATGCACTTCTTTTTGAGCAGGAAAAAGAACAAGTTAAACAAGTTTATGCAAGACTTGATGCCCTCTATAAGAGTGCAGAGTTAATTGAAACCAAAACAGCGAGCGTTCTTCCAACACTTTTAGAAAGAGAAAAAGTGTATGGGGGGCAACTTCAAGAAATTCAGAACATAGCCAAGCTTACCTTAGTGCCTGAGCAGGTGACGGACCTAAAAAGGGCTCTTCTTGGCTCTATGTTGAAACTTACTGTAGTAAGTAGAGAACTTGATGCTGTTTTTCAAAATTTTGAAACACGAGGTGAAGTATGCAATTTATAGGCCAAATTCCCGAAGTAGTACAAAAATCCTTTATCGATGGCTTTTTAAAGGAGCCTCGCGCAGAAGAAATGACCTTATTGGGCATTGTTGCCATAGGCGGCTCTGTTGTTTTTCCGGGTTCTGAAATTTTGGTGTATGGCGCAGGAATAGCACTTGGCAGAATTATCCATATTGCCGCAGAATTTTTTTCTAACTTGAATAACCAGTCAACCAAACTTGAGCAAGAAACCAAGATTCTCACAGATAAATTCAAAGCCATTCAGGCATTGGAAGAGCGCGATGAAGAAGCCCTTTGGGGATTAAAGCAGGCTTTAGATAAAAGCTATGCAATAGCAGACGTTGCCACACGCACCTTGCTTGAGGGCGCAGAAAAACTTGATAAAAAAGTAAATGAAGTCATCCCGATTGTTCATGAAAATCAACTGCTTGCAGATATGATTAAAAAGAAAATTGAAGAAGAAAGAGCATTACGAGCATCAATTCATGCTGCCTGTGATGAAATATTAAGCATTCCATTAGAATTATCAGTTAGAGTGCTCGAACAAGGCGTTGATCGCTATGTTGCCTTTTATCAAACAAAAACTCACTTAAGTCCCATCTGTCCCCAGGTGGTTTAGGGGGCTTGTGAGAAATGAGAAATTTTGGAAATTTCGCTGATCTTTTTCGCAAAAGTTACACTTTTTCGTTCTAAAAAGTGTATTTCTTCCCACTTTTAAATGTAAAGCTTGCAGCACGTATGGCAGAAAAACTGCTCAAGCAGCAGCCAGTTTAAAATAATTTTTTAAATGACCTACGATTATTCGCCATCTCTATACGTTCACTTAATCAAAATCTCGAGCGACAAAAACGACAAAAACGATAAGAAGGATAAGAACGATAGAACGATAAAAACGATGGAACATTAAAAATAAATTGTTGATAGATTATCAGAGCCTCAGCTTTTATAACAGCATAATTAATAACGTATTTTACTAAAGCAGATGAAAGAGCATAAGTAATTTGGCGTGTCATTAGTTTTCTGCTGCAATAAACATTCAATTTCTATATACTATGGCTAACAATTGAGCAGAATATAAATAATGAAAGGGCCGGTTCTTATGCCCTTATGGAGAAAAAATGAACTTTCATACATCTATAGAACCCTTTGATCAAGAATTTGTGACACCCGCTCAAATAGAGGTGATACATAATCTTTGTGCAACTGGCCAGCCAGTCACGGTGAAATGGGTTGATGTTAATTTTAATGGAAAGCTAGTCCAGTATGTCACTCTTAGGGATGCCAATAATCCAGTTACTAGATTATTTTTACATCTTGAAAATTCTCAAGAAATAAAAACATTCACTTGGCACCATATTGATCGAATATCCTGGGTCGGGGAGCTTCCTAGAGACGCAGATACAACTGTTAGCGCGATAAAAAGACTTGTTGCAACTGCTTTAAAACATCCACAACCCGTAGATGCTACAACAAAACTTGTCAACACTCTTCGTGAAAAAGGGATCACGCACGAGGATTTATATAAGACGGTTGATTATTCCTGTCGAATCGTGCTTCAGTGCAGATTTATTTCAGAATTAATAAAGCGTGGCGATCTTAACGAGGCAAGAAATCAATATCAAAAAATAGTTTCAATGAATGCAATGCCATCTTTCAGCTGGACATCCTACGATTTTAGTTTTGCAATTTTGAGCCTAATAAAAGCTGACATTATAACTGAAGAATTATATGCAGAAGTACAAGCCACGAATAGAGCAGATCATCAGGAAGATGAGTTCCGGCATAAAGAGTTAGCCAAGGATAATTTACAAACAAGAGTTGCTTTTGCAATTCGTGAAACTCAAAACCCGATATTACAACATTTATTCAATGAAGGAGGTATCTCTCATGAAGATATTCTCAAAATTCAGGCATTACGATTAGATCCTAAAGTGCAACAACTGAGACGCATGCTAAATATACAAGAATCGGGTCAGGTAGTCTAAACAGAGAAAAAAAATTGTAAGCCCGAGGGAAATTTCATCTTCGTAAAAAGGGCTGACCCCTGGCATCCGTAAAAGGGAAAAGGGGGCCAGCCCCTTTTTTCTTGAGCAGCCGTCTAGATATAAGAAGCAAGGTGATCAAAACCGTCTTGCAAACAACAGTTTAATAGTTCTTCCATCTGGTTAGGGGTGACTTTTTCTATAGGAAAACGACCATATGGTATAGTAGCATTTTCTTTTGGCGATAGTAATTGTGATCTAAGTTCATTTAATTTGTTAACAGTCGATTGAGCCTTGGCACTTGCCCCAATTGTCACACAAACTGTCATATCCCAGGTATAGCTCAACATAGACTTTCCGGGAGTATAATCGAAATCGATGTAATTATTTTCATGCATTCCTTTTATGCGCGGCAGTAAAGATATCTTATGAAATGCATTCGGAGTAGATTTGATAATTGAAATAAAGTCTTTTATGTCTTTGCTCCCAATTTCATAGGTATTATAGCCCAAACCAACCCCGCTGTAATAACTCCCACTTTGTATTCCAAAATAGGGTCCGGCTACTGGTGAATATTCTGTTGCTTGCATCTTAAAATCTCCTAATAATGATAATAAAAACAAAATTATAATTATTTAAATGATTTTAGTCAATTAAAAGGGGCCGGGACTCTTTCATCTCTTAAAAATTATCCCCGCTCAAACCGGCACGCAGGACTGTTCGGGCCGGGGTAATTTTTAAAATCTGTCGAAAAATCTCAATAAATTCACCAAAATCCTTCATTTTGCACAGCCTCTCTACAGTTCAATTATTTATTTGTCGTTTTTACCCAGGCCTCGCTTCGCTGCAACCTGGGCTATATATAAGCTATTTCAGTAAAAGGGGCCGGCCTAGGCTGTTGATTTAACCACTTTTTCACGAAATGACTTTGTGGTAATTTATGTCCTTAATTTTTTGGCGCCTCGCGCCGGTCATTTTGTAGCCCATAGGAAGCGCTAGCTTGCTATGGGGCGGATAATAGAAAAATAATTTTCCCCAGAGGGGATTATCCTTTTTATGAAATATCGCAGTTGGCAATTAAAAATGATATCCCCCTCTGGGGAACAATAATACATGGTCATTAACCCATAGCAAGCTAAGCGCTTTCTATGGGCTACAAAATGACCGGCGCGAAGGCGCCAAAATTAAAATACAAATACTGATCGAAAATCATTTGATAAAAAAGAAGTTAAATCAACATCCTAGGGCCAGCCCCTTTGACCCCAGGCCGGAGGGCATTTAACCTGCTTTTTCTCGTAATTTGCATTAAATATTCACCTTCACTATATTCATAACAAACGATTAAACAGAGGCAGTTATGGTAGGACCCGCCGGTGCACGAAGAGACATTTTTCTCCAAGAATACTTAGAGGCAAAAGACCTTGGACTTCCCACTACTCGGGATCAGCAAGAAATGGCGCTACGTGATTTAGAGGCCATGCTTGCCCAATCTACAATGGATCCTCAAGAGGCTCTTTATGATAGGGAATTACGCACTGCAGAAAAATCAATAGAACTTCCATCCGGAAGGCGAGTAGCTATTCATAGCCAGGCACATATGGATATGGTAAAGCACTTTAAGCTTGGAAAAGATGCACTCGTAATAGCAGAGAAACTTGGGGTGGGAGTTGATGTTGATAAAATAAAGACCCTCTCATGGCCTACAGAGCAGTCATATCAAAACAATCTACCAGGAAGTGTCAAGCAATTAGATGATGTCATGTTTTCAGCAACGACAAGTCTTATGTCTCAGCTGAAAATTCCCGTTGCAGATACTTGGGAAAAGCAAAAGACTGAATTGCATAAACTGCTTCAGCTAGCTCCTCCTGATTTTCCAGATCAAACGAAAATGCCTAATTACAATTGTACGCGTCTGTTTTCTATTTACGACAATGATCTTCCTAAGTTTCTTGTGGCTTTGGCATTAATCGCAGTTTCAACAGAAATAGATCTTCAAACTCTATTTCCAAATATTCAGGCATCTTTGCAGGCCAACAAGATAACAAGTGTAAAACCCGAGGTTTATGGCCTGATAGCTAAGATGACTGAGAGAAGCCCTATTCACTATCTTCATCAATTTATTGAGTTAACTCTTACAGAAAATCTTAAAATAGCTGATGTTTTACTAAATGCATTCTCTGGCATCTAAATTTCTATTCAAATTCAGGAATTAGTAAGAGTGCTTTTTTGTCGATTTCAGAAATGTTTTCGGCTTTTAGCATATTTTCAACGTGCTTGATCATCAAGGCGCGCACATCTGGGTACATGCCCACAAACATTTTTCGCTGCTTCCATAGAAATTCTAGATCAATTTCAGTGCGCTTAAGCTTGGCCCATTCCTCTAGCTGCTCATTTGAGCTGACGGGCTCATAAGAGCCTATTTTTGCATCTTTAAAAAGGCGGGAAAATTTTTTGAGATGTTTTGCCGTGCATGTTTTTAGGTCACTGCGAGAGGTAATGAAGGCATCGAAGGTGGTGATTTTGTCTTGATAAGAGGCGATATTTTTTTTTGCTGCTGCGCAATCTAAAATAGGTTCATCGTTCATGGTAGTTTTTTGAAAGGTTTTGCTCACCTTGGATACAACCTCTTGAGGCACATGCACAAGTTCTTCAACTACTTCTGCACAGCGTGAAATGATCGCTTGTATTCCTGAAAAAACCATATAAATTTCTCAATCTTGGATTTGTAATAGTTGTTGGATATTTGAATTTTGGGGTAGCGCAAGGTTTTCATGAAAAAGTGCCTCATAGACCTTTTTGAGCTGGCGCGCAGCTTTTGCAATTTTTTGCTGGCCTTCAGGATTATCTGACATATTTTCAAGTGCCTGAAGATTTGCTTGAAAGGCACGCTCAATTTTGCCTTTGGTTTTACTTAAGCGCTCTTTTTCAAAACCGCTGACTTGCACAGCCCAAGCATTGCGGGCATACTGCGCGCCTTGATTTACCGTATCTCTATCTACAAAAGCGCAGCCAAACCAGGCCCAGCAGCGCCAAAATATCCAGTAGTCTTCTTTTATGCGAAAATTGCTTTTATAATAATGAAGGGTCTCTTTATCACGGCATACAGC